>NZ_LZJF01000166.1 GCF_001666835.1 Mycobacterium sp. E3251
CGGCGATCGAGGCGCGGTAGCCGCTCGCGCAGTGAACCCACACCTCGCGGTCCGGGGGGATCTCGGCGAAGCGCTGGGTCACCTCGTGCAACGCGATGTTGACCGCGCCACGCACGTGTCCATCGTCGAACTCGCCGGTTTGGCGGACGTCGAGGACGAGGACGCGCCTGTCGTCCAGCGCATCGACGAGATCCTCGAAGGCTGCCACACGGTAGCTTCGCAGCTCGGATTCCGCGGCGAGCGCCCGGATGTCGCCCGTGCCGCTGCCGGTGAGCCGGTCGACGCCGATGCGGGCCAGTTCGCGCTGGGCATCGGCCACCTGGTCGGTGTCCTCACCGATCAACGTCAGCGGCGCGCCCCAGGCGTAAAGCCAGCCAAGGTAATTGACGAAGGAGCCGGACAGCTCGAACCCGTAGCTGCCGGCGAGGTGCCCGGCCGCGAACGCGGTTCGATGCCGCAAGTCGACCACCCACTGGCCCGCGTCGATCCGGGCACGAAGTTCATCGGGTCTCACCGGTTCGATGGGGGACAAGTCCGCCGCCGTCGGGCCGGCCCTGTTGAGCACGCCCATGTGCGTGTAGTAGGCGGGGTATGTCGAAAGTTCGGCCAATAGTCCGTCGACGTAATCCTGCTCGTCCTGGGTCAGCGCCGGATTCGTGTGCAGCTCGTCGCCGATCGTGGACTCGTCGCTGTCGGTGGGGGCGGCCGAACAGAAGCTGCCAAAGCCATGGGTGGGGTAGACGGCCGTCGTCGCGGGCAGCTCATCGGCGAGGCGACGGACCGAATGGTATTGCAGGCGCGTCAATTCCGCGGCATGTTCCGCACCGGCCAGGTCGGTCCTTCCGGTGCTGCCGAAGAGCATCGATCCGCCGGTGAACACCCCGACGGTTCGGCCGGAGTCGTCCCGGAGCGCATAGCTGACGTGGTGGTGGGTGTGCCCGGGTGTGGACAGGGCCTCGAGGTGCACGCCGCCGGTGGCGATCCGATCGCCGTCGCTGATGGGCTGATGCGGGAAGTCGACGTCCTCCCCGGCGGGCAACACGTATTGGGCACCGGTGGCTTCCGCGAGCGCCAGGCCACCGGTGACGTAATCGTTGTGGATGTGGGTCTCCAGCACGTGGGTGATGCGCAGGCCACCGGCCAGTTGCAGCACCCGGTCGATATCACGCTGTGGGTCGATCGCGACCGCCACCTCGCCATCGCTCACCAGGTAACTGCGGTCGCCCAACCCCGAGGTTTCGATAATCGATACGTCCACCATCGCTAGACCGCCCCATCAGCACCCGTCGACCCCGACGTCTCCAAGCTAATGGCCAGCAAATGGCAGCGCCCGGTGTCGACGGGCTCGCCAGAGGCATGGGTTGACAGCCGGGCACTCCCGATTTCGTTGGGAGGGCGGAGTAAGCGCCGCTCAACGGCCCGCGAGACGACACCCGCGACCACTGGCTTCGGCAAACTACCGGGCAAGCGGATGTCCGCGCCGATTGAAACCCCGGTGATTCCTTTGGGCCGAATATGGGCCGGTTTGGGGCGGCCGGGCGGCGCTAACGGCTGGAGAGGGGGTCGGACCCGTCCGAGGTGCCGCGGCCGTCCTTGGCGATTTCTTCGCAGGCGCACCACTGACCCCGGTCCTGCAGCCTTCGCCGAAGTTGCGTGCCGCGCTTGAGCATCAGGTGCTGCGTGTAGACCTTGTCGCGCTGCTGCGGCGAGAATGCCAAGTCCAAGTTGATCGGCAGCCCGGCCCAATCGACCCGATCATCGTCCGCGGCGCTCCGCAGCCGGCACTGCAATGGGCAGACCCGCACGCTGTCTTCGAGGGGCCCGTCAAAGTCCAGAGCCACGCCTACGTCCCTCCTCGACGCAACCAATGACTGAATGTTGCAGCGAGCTTGTTTCAGCGACAGGCGCGCGACGTTTCCGTCGTATTACGAGTGGGACGAGGCGGGAGGCTCAGTAGACGTCGCGGTGGTAGCGCTTGTCCGCGCTCAGCGACTGGACGTACTCCTTTGCCCCGTCGGCGTCGAGGTTGCCGTGTTCGGCCGCGATCTCGCAGAGCGCGCGGTCGACGTCCTTGGCCATGGGGTCCGCCGTACCGCAGACGTACAGCTGGGCGCCGTCTTGCAGCCAGCGCCACAACTCGGATCCACGGGTGCGCATCAGATGCTGCACGTAGACCTTCTGCTGCTGGTCCCGGGAGAACGCGAGGTCCAGTTCGGTGAGGAAACCGTCGTCACGCATCTGCTCGAGTTCGTCGCGGTAGTAGTAATCGGTGGCGGCGTGCTGCTCGCCGAAGAACAGCCAGTTGGGTCCGGTGTGCCCGAGCGCGCGACGCTCCTGCAGGAAACCGCGGAAGGGCGCGATTCCGGTACCGGGACCGATCATGATCATCGGCGTATCTGACTCGCGGGGTGGTCGGAAGTTGCTCGATGGCTGCAGGTAGACGGCCACCCGATCACCGGGTGAGCGGTCGGCCAGGTAGGTCGAGCACACCCCGCGACGCGGGACGCCCTGAAAGTTGTAGCGCACCGGCGAGACCGTCAGGTGAACTTCCCCGGGGCACTCTTTGGGACTCGACGAGATCGAGTACAGGCGCGGCTGTAGGCGTTTGAGCACCCTCAGCCACTCGTGGGCCGACGCCCATACCGGGTGCTGTGCCAGCAGGTCGATCGACTGGCGCCCCCACGACCAATCCGACAGTGCACGCTTGTTTTCCGGCTTCAGCAGTTCCGCGAGTGTCGCGTCGCCGGTGCGCTCCTGCACGAACCGCACCAGGTCCCGGCTGATGTGGGCGATCTCGATGCGCTCGGTGAGCGCGGAGCGCAACGACATCAGACCGTGTTCGCCGACCTCGACGGGCGTCTGTCCGTCCAGTCCGGTGACGGCCAGCCATTCGTCCACCAATCGGTCGCTGTTGCGGGGCCAGACCCCGAGCGCGTCACCGGCCTCGTAGCTCACGGCTTCCTCCGGCAGGCTGAAAACCAGATGCCGCACGTCTTTGCTCGATGTCGGCCGACTCAACACGGTGTTGCGGACCATGTCCGTGATCAGCGGGTGTTTCTTGGTGTAGCCGACCGCCCCGGTCCCGTTGGCCGGTCGAACCGGCGCGGCGGCCGCGGCGGTGACCCCCGCACCGCCATCCCGGCCCACGGGCGCGGGCGTGCGCGACAGCGCCCGGATGACACCGCTCAGCCACTTGCCCGCGGCGTCGTCGTAGTCCGGTTCGCAGTCCACCCGGTCGACGATGCGAGTTGCCCCCAACTCGGCCAGACGCTCGTCGAGTTTGCGGCCATGGCCGCAGAAGTCGTCGTAGTTGGAGTCGCCGAGTGCGAGCACGGCGTAGCGGGTGTCGGTGAATTTCGTTGCGCCGTCGGCTGTCAACGCGCGCCAGAAGGCGGCCCCGTTGTCCGGCGGTTCACCGTCACCGGTGGTGCTGGTGACCAGTAGCAGCTCCCGAGTGGTCGCCAGTTCAGCCACCGGGAAGTCGTCCATCGCACGCAACGAGACCGGCACGTCGGCATTGCCCAGCCGGGCGGCGATGTCGGCGGCGAGCTCTTCGGCGTTCCCGGTTTGCGATGCCCACAGCACCACCACGGGGGCCCGTTTGGCGGGCTTGGCTCCGGGTGGCCGGAGCCTCGGTTCGTTGGCCACCGTCGCCGGCCGCGGGGCCTCTTCGCGCGAGAACAGGCCTGCGAGCAGTCCATCCACCCAAAGCCGGGTTCCGGGATCGAAGGGAGCGCTTTGCGGCAGGGTCGGCACCCCGGCGGTGCGCCGGCCCGCGTCCGACCGCAGTGCGGTCAACATCCCGGCAAGGTAGGAGCGGCCCAGCTCGTCGAATTCCGGCGCGGGTTTGGTTGCGACGCCGAGCAAGTCGGCGAGGGCGTCGACGTGTGAAGCGCTGATTTCCGGTACCTCCACCGGCGCGGGTTCTGGTGTTTCGGCGCTCGGATCCGCGGCGGCCGCAGAGACTTTGGCCAACGTGACGGCGCACGCCTTGAATTCCGGCTGGTTTGAGATCGGGTCCACCGCGTCGTTGGTGACCGCGTTGATCGCCAGGTATTCGCCGAACACGTCGTTCCAGTGGAACGGGGCGAAGCAGTTGCCGGGGCGCACCCGGTCGCTGATCGCGGCGGGCAGCACGGCGCGGCCGCGGCGGGAAGCGATTTCGATCGCGTCGCCGTCGACGATCTGCAGCCGTGCGGCGTCGTCCGGGTGAATTTCCACGAACGGCCCCGGGTTGAGCTTGTTGAGCTTGGCGACCTTGCCGGTTTTGGTCATCGTGTGCCACTGGTGCGGCAGGCGACCGGTGTTCAGCAGAAACGGGTAGTCGTCGTCCGGCATTTCCTCGGGCGGCAGGTGCGGGCGGGCGAAGAACACCGCACGACCGTTCGCGGTGGGAAAGGCCAGCCGGGGAGCGCTGCCGTCCTCGCGGACCAGCCTGGCCTGGCTGACACCGTCGTTGAGGTAACGAATGGGATTGCGGTCGGCCGTGCTTTCGGGTGCGCACGGCCATTGCAGCGGGCCCTGGCGCAGCCGTTCGTAGCTGACGCCCCGCAGGTCGTAGCCGGTTTTCGGGTTCGAGAACCGTTTGATCTCTTCGAAGACCTCTTCGGCGGAGCCATAGCTGAAAGCGTCCGAAAAACCCATCTCGCAGGCGATCCGGGCGATGATCTGCCAGTCGGGCATCGCGTCACCCGGCGCGGTGACGGCCGGCTGAAACAGCGTCATGTTGCGCTCGGAATTGACCATCACGCCCTCGGCCTCCGACCACAGCGCCGCCGGCAGCAGCACATCGGCGTATTCGTTGGTCTCCGTTTCGAGGAAGGCGTCCTGGGTGATAACCAAGTCGGCCCGCTCCAGGCCGGCCAGCACGGTCCTCCGATTGGCAACGGAGGCAACGGGGTTGGTGCACACGATCCAGCACGCTTTGATTTCACCGCCGGCCATCCGGGAGAACATG
Organism: Mycobacterium sp. E3251; assembly: GCF_001666835.1. Classification (GTDB taxonomy): domain Bacteria; phylum Actinomycetota; class Actinomycetes; order Mycobacteriales; family Mycobacteriaceae; genus Mycobacterium. Next base: position 4,958 of record NZ_LZJF01000166.1, read on the forward strand.
TCGATTGTGCCGGTGCCGACCTCGGTGCGGAGCGTCCCGCGGGGGATGCCCCACTGGTCTTCGGTGAAGGCGCGGTCCTCCGCGGATAGCACCGAGCGCTGACCCGGCAACCCCGGCCCCATGTAACCCATTTCGCGGCCGCCCATCGCGTTGGGCTGTCCGGTGAGCGAGAAGGGTCCGCTGCCGGGTTTGCAGATCGCGCCGGTGGCCAGGTGAAGGTTGCAGAGGGCGTTGGTGTTCCAGGTGCCGTGGGTGCTCTGGTTGAGCCCCATGGTCCAGCAGCTCACGAAATTCTCTGCCTCGCCGATCATCCGGGCCGCAGCGCGGATGTGTTCGTCGGGAATGCCGGTGATTTCGCTCACCTTGTCGGGGGTGTACTGCTCCAGGAAGCTGGGCATCACCTCCCAACCCTCGGTGAACTCGGCGATGAAGTCGGAATCGGTGTGCCCGTTTTCAACGATCTGCTGCAGCAACCCGTTGAGCAGTGCGAGATCGGAGCCGGGGGAGATTTGCAGGAACAGGTCGGCCTTGTCGGCGGTCGCGGTGCGGCGCGGATCGACGACGATGAGTTTTGCGCCGGCCTTGACGCGGTCCATCATCCGCAAGAACAAGATGGGGTGACAGTCGGCCATGTTGGCGCCGATGACGAAGAAGACGTCGGCGTGCTCGAAGTCTTGATATGAGCCGGGTGGTCCGTCGGCGCCCAGGGAGAGCTTGTAGCCGGAACCCGCGCTGGCCATGCACAGCCGCGAGTTCGACTCGATCTGGTTGGTGCCGATGAAGCCCTTGGTGAGCTTGTTCGCCAAATACTGCGCCTCGATGGACATCTGACCCGACACGTACATCGCGAAGGAATCCGGGCCGTGGGTGTCGATGGTCGCCCGTAACCGGTTCGCGCACTGGGCGATTGCCCGGTCCATATCGACGGGCTCGACGGGCTCACCGCGGTCGGTGCGGACGTGCGCGGACTCCATCCGCCCGGGCGCAGCAAGCAGGTCGGAAGTGGTGGCACCCTTGGTGCACAACCGGCCGAAGTTGGCTGGATGTTCTTTGTTTCCAACAGACTTCGTGATGTGACGACGACCGCTCTCCGGATCGGTTGTGACCTGCAGCACCATTCCGCAGCCGACGCCGCAGTATGCGCACATGGTGTTCACGGCATCGCGGTGTGACGCCATGGACTCCCTGGTCACGCACTTCCTCCTTTGAGCGCAACGGGCTTACGTTGAATGGTGCGACGAGGATGTTTCGGCACCGGATATCCGGAGTTTCCCCCGCTTTACGGCTTCCTCTCACCGGCCAAAGCGCCCGCGTGATGTCGTGGAAAAGCCGCATACCCCCAGTTCAGGATGGGTCATCGTCGACCCGCCGACTGCGCTCAAGGCTACCGGCGGGGCCGGGCGGATTACCTGTCAGAACAGGGTCTCCGACCAAACAGATGGGACATTCACAGCCTTCGCTAAGCTCACCGAGTGCGTCGGCTGATTGTGATCCTGCTGATCCTGCTGGTCTCCGGTTGCGGGTCGAAGCAAGCCGGTTCGCCGCCGGCGTCACCCGACAAGTGCAAGGATTCCGACGGGCCGACACCCGCCACGGTGCAGCGGGCCATCGCCTTGGTCCCCATCGCCGTCCCCGGTACGACGTGGGTGGAAATCGCTCGCGGTCATGCCAAGAAGTGCCGCTTGTACTGGGTGCAGATCATCCCGACGATCGCCAGTGAATCCACCGGCCAGCAGCTGCTGTTCTTCGATCACAACACCACGCTGGGTTCTCCGACCCCAAATCCCAAGCCGTACATCACGGTTCTGCCACCCTTGGATGACGCCGTCGCGGTCCAGTACCAATGGCTGAAGGGCAACGATCAGCCCTGCTGTCCCACCGGCGTTGGCACGGTGAAGTTCGAGATCGGCCCGGACGGCAAGCTGAAGGCGCTCGGCAAAATCCCGAATCAATGACGTTGCGTTACAACGTGATCAACCGGACCGTCAGTTTGTGACCTGGTCCGCCAAGTTTTCCGGGTGCAGCATCTCGGCGTAGCGCAGTTGCTCCGGAATCCCGAAGCCGTCGACGAGCGTTTCCGCGTAAGGGCGCAGCGCGCGGCACCGATCGTTGATGCCGCGGGTGACGGCCTTGGCCCGTTCGGTGGACAGGTATCGATGCTCGATGTACCAGGCCTTGTCGTCCTCGATCACCGACAGCGCGTAGAGATCACAAAGAATGCCGAGCAGTTCGCGGGCTTCCTCGTGCGGACACGCCTCGATGCCGGCGACGAACGCTTCGAGCACCACCCGGTCGATGTGCGCGGAAGCGGCGTGCAGCACGTGATCCTGCACCGCGTTGAACGCGTCGAATTCCGACATCTCCTTGGATTTGGCCTGCAGTCGACGCGCAACGCTCGCCAGCAGGTATTCCTCACGGTCCTCGAACATCTTGATCTGGGTGCCGCGGTTGAAGAGGCTGCCCTCTTCCTCGCTGTCCTGCCGAGAGTCCACGATGGTTTGGATAATCGTCTCGGCCGCAGTGCGTTTGACGACGCGCTCGCCGACGGTGTTGGCGGCGAAACGCACCCATTCGACCGGGCTCATGCTGCGGATGTCGTCGGCGTAAGCCGTCAGCAGCTCCTTGGCCACCAATTGCGTCAGCACGTGGTTGTCGCCCTCGAATGTGGTGAAGACGTCGGTGTCGCCGCGCAGCGCGATCAACCGGTTCTCGGCCATGTAGCCCGCGCCACCGCAAGCCTCCCGCGCCTCCTGAATCGCCCGGGACGCGTGCCACGTGTTGGCCGCCTTCAGCCCGGCGGCGCGCGCCTCCAATTCACGCTGCTCGTCGGCGTCGACGGCGTCCGCGGTCTGGATGTCGTGACATTTACTGACCAGTTCGTTCTGGGCGAACTGCAACGCGTATGACTTCGCGATCAACGGGAACAGCCGGCGCTGATGCACCAGGTAGTCCATGATCAGCACCTCGGACTCGTCATCCGGCGCGCTGAATTGCTTGCGTTGCAACGCGTATCGCGTGGCGATGTCCAGCGCGACGCGACCCGCGGCGCCCGCGCTGCCGCCCACCGTGATCCGCCCGCGGACCAACGTGCCCAGCATGGTGAAGAATCGGCGGTTCGGGTTCTCGATCGGCGAGCTGTAGGTGCCGTCCGGCGCCACGTCGCCGTATTTGTTCAGCAGGTTCACCCGCGGAACGCGTACGTGGTCGAACACGATGCGGCCGTTGTCGACTCCGGGCAGGCCGCCCTTGTATTCACAGTCCGAGGTGGTCACCCCGGGCAGGTCGTTGCCGTCGGCGTCGCGGATCGGCACCATCAGGCAGTGCACGCCGTGATGGAGCGGTTTGCCGTCCTCGTGCGTGATCAGTTGGGCGAATACCGCTGCCATGGTGGCGGTTTCGGCCGCGCCGCCGATGTAGTCCTTGCGCGCCGTCGGCGTGGGGGAGTTGATGACGAACTCTTCGGTCTCGGGATCGTACGTCGCAGTGGTCTCCAGCGACTGGACGTCGCTGCCGTGCCCGGTCTCGGTCATCGCGAAGCAGCCCCGCAACTCGAGGCTGATGATCTTCTTCACGTAAGCCTCGTGATGACGCTCGGTGCCCAGGTTCTCCACGGCGCCGCCGAACAGGCCCCACTGGACGCCGGCCTTCACCATCAACGACAGGTCCGACATCGCCAGCATCTCGATCATCGTGATCGCCGCGCCGATGTCGCCGGTGCCGCCGTGCTCCTTACGGAAGTTGTCGGCCGCGGCGCCGAACGCGGCCATGATTCTCATCTGCTCGGCCACCTTGGTGCGCGCGATCACCGTGTTCGGGGTGTAGTGCGGCCGGAAGAGGTCCTCGCTCATGGTGGATCGCAGCTGGTTTCTCGTGTCCCGCCAACGCCCGTCGAGGGCGTTGCGCAGCTGCTCGGCAATGGTTGCGGTGTCTGGCGCCATAACCCGACCGTATCTTGCGGTTCCCGCCGCGGGAATAACGACCTGATGACCGGGCCGAGCGTTCCTCCAGTGCGAGGTCGAGGCCCGATTCTCGCGCTGAGTGCACCCTCGGCGATACGTTCTCGGGTATGTGCCGTCTACGGGTGGCGTCCGTGTGCCTCGCCCTGCTGCTGGGGGGATGCGCGCCCGCGCACCCGCCCGCTCCGGCGCCCACGCCGCGGCCGATGCTCACTTACCTCGGTCAGTCACAGATTCCGTTCAACGCGACCTTCGACGGCACCGTCATCGGCGGGTTGTCGGCACTCAGCTATGACGCGGGCCGGCAGCTGTATTACGTCATCAGCGACGACCGTTCGGAGAAGAATCCGGCCCGGTTTTACACCGTGCAATTGTCGTTGTCGGACAGGGGAATCGACAACGTCACCTTCGCCGGCACCCGGCCGCTGCTGGACCGCTCCGGCCAGCCGTTCCCGCCGCTCAGGGCGGACGCGACGCCGCCCGTCATTCCCCCCGACCCCGAGGGCATCGCCTTCGATCCCGGGCGGCAGCGGCTGTATTGGTCCTCCGAAGGCGAGCGGCGCACCGCGGGGCCGTTGCTGCTCGACCCATGGGTTCGATCGGCCGCGCTCGACGGTGCCTACCTGGGCCAGTTCACGCTGCCGGCCAACTTGGCGATGTCCGCGCAGCCCACGGGTCCGCGCCGGAACAAGGCGCTGGAGGGATTGGCGCTGACGCCCGACGGCCAAACGCTGTTCGCCGCGATGGAGGACCCCGGATACAACGACGGGCCGGTCAGCGACGACGGCCACCGCGTGCTCACCCGCGTCACCAAGTTCGACGTCGCCTCCGGCGAGCCCACCGCCCAGTACGCGTATCCGATGGAGCCGCCCACGCCGCCCGCCGATGTCAACGGCCTCTCCGACCTGGTCGCGCTGTCGGACACCGCGTTCCTGGTGATCGAACGATCCTCCGCCATGCCGCCGACCGTGCGGATCTACCGGGCCGAGATCGGCGCGGCTACGGACGTTTTGGCCACCCCGTCGATGCAGAACGTCGCGGTGACCCCGATGAGCAAGACCCTGGCGGTCGACTTGTCCGCCACGCCGGGACTGTCGCCCCTCGACAACGTCGAGGGCATCACGCTGGGGCCGAAGCTGCCCGACGGTCGTCAGTCGGTGGTGCTGGTCAGCGACAACAATTTCTCACCGAGACAGGTCACTCAGTTCCTGTTGTTCGCGATGTGACGGTCTAGGAGCCGCGTGGGGAACCGGCCTCAGCCGGTAGAGGGCGAAGCCCGCGGCCGCGACGCCCAAGAGCACCAGCATCGTCATGTCGAACACCCACCAGCCGCTGTAGTGGGTCCACATCTGCGAGTTGGCGGCCAACGCGTCGACCCTGCGCAGGTCAACGGTGGACGCCGACGCGGCAAAGCCCCATTGGGCCGGGACGAACCAGGAGACCTGTTGGAAGCCCCATTTGCTCACCAGCTGAACGAGGCTTCCGTTGAACAGCGCGGACGCCAGGATCACCGGCAGCAGTAGCGGCAGCACTTCACGCAGCGACGTGCCGAGCGTCGACAACGCAAGCCCGACCACGGCGGACACGATGGCCGTCACCGCCACGCCGGCATAAAGCTCGACCGTGGCGTTGTGCAGCAGGACGGCGCCCCGCGCGGGCCCGCCCCTCTCGGCGACGACGAGGGCGAACACGACGGCGGTCAGGATGGCCGCGGCCAGGCCGAACACCAGGATCTTGGCGGCCAGGTAGGCCGCGCTCGACAGCCCGAGAGCCTGTTCGCGCCGGAAGATGCGCTGCTCACGCACCACGGCCCGGATGGTCAGCGTGGTGCCGATGATCACCGCGGCGACGTTGAGCGCGGCCAGAATCTCGATGGCCTCGTGCGGGTGAGCACTCCCCGGCCCGGGTCGGGCGAGGCCCGAATCGCCCGGAATCAGCAGGGTCAGGCCCGCCAGCACGAACGGCAAGATCGCCAAGAGCACGAAGTAGACGCGGTCGGCGAAAATCAGCCGGGCGTCGCGGCGGGCCAACAGCCGGATCTGCCGCGGCACGGGGAGCTCGGCGGGGGGCGGTGCCGGGGCGGTGGTCTCCGGTGGTGTCGTCACCGCCGACTCCGGGGGCCGGTCGCGGAAGGCGCGGTGGGTTCCGTCGGGGTCGGCGCTCACCCGCTCGAGTACCTTCGACCAGTCGGTGGTGGCCATCACGGACTCGATCTGCTGGGGCGGCCCCAGAAAGGCCGGCGTCCCGGCTGAGGTGAGAACCAGCACTTGGTCGCACACGTTGAGGTCCGTCGACCACGTCTGCGACGACACGGCCGCCACGACCACGCAGCCGATGTCGGCCTGGCGCCGCAGCATTGCCATCACGTGCCGTTGTTGCTCCGGATTCAGACCGGCGCTCGGCTCGTCGACGACGAGCAGTGTCGGCCGGCTGATGAGCTCGACCGCCAGCGCGGCGCACCGGCGCACCTCGGGCGACAGCTTGCCGATCCGGGTTGCCGCATGTGGTGTCAGCTCGAGCTCCTCGAGGACCTGGCTGACCACGCGGTCGCGTTGCTCACGTGAGATATCTTGCGGCAGACGGATTTCGGCGGCGTATCGCAACGCCTGTGCGACGGTCAACTGGCGATGCAGGCGGTCCTCGGACGAGACGATGCCGATCCGGGTGCGCATGGACTCCGGCTCGGCGAGCACGTCGTGGCCGTCGACGGTGACCCGCCCGGAGCTGAGCTGCCTGGTGCCGGCGAGCAGCCCGAGCAGCGCGGAGTTGCGTGCGGCGGACGGCCCGACGACTGCGGTGAATACGCCCGGGCGTGCCGCGAACGAAATGTCGGAGAGGATCTCGCGCCCTTCGATGCCGAGGCTCAGCTGGTATGCGACCACCCCCACCGTGCGCGCGTCGGCTTTGAGCGGCAGGCGATAGGTGGCATTCGCCTCCGCGGTTCGGAAGGAGGGGCGCGCGACCCGCAGCTTCGAGGTGATCATCCGCTCGATGAGGCCTGGGCCACTCTGCTCCGGTACCTCGGCTGCGGGCGCGGGCTGAGCGGGCGGTGGCGGGGCCGAGGGCTCGACCGCCGGCGTTGTCAGAGGAATCGCTGAGGTTGATGGTCCGGTCCGCCGACGCGGCCTCATTGTCGAAATGCGTGATGTGCACCAACGCCGTCCGATGCCGTTGGGGAAGGCCTGACAGCACGTTCAACAGGACGTTACGGCCCTGCTGATCGACCATGCTGGTGAACTCGTCAGCGATCAGCAGCGCCGGTTCCCGGGCGAGCGCCGCGGCCAGAGCGAGGCGCTGCAGTTCCCCGCCGGACAGGCTGCCGGTATCGCGCTCGGCAAAACCCTCGAGACCCACTTCGCGGAGCAAGTGGTCGACATCGACCTCGGTGCCCGGCGGCAGCCCCCAGACCACATCATCGGCGACCCGGGTTCCCAAGACCTGGCTCTTCGGATGCTGCAGGACAAGCGCCGTGCCGCCCAACATGCCCAACCCCACTGCGCCCGGGCGCTGCACGGTACCCGACGTCGGTTGCCGACCCGCCAAAATCAGCGTCAACGTCGTCTTTCCCGAACCGTTGGCGCCGATGACGGCAATGTGTTCGCCGACTTGGAGTTCCAGGCTGATTTCGCGCAGCGCGTCTTGCTTCGCGTGCGGGTAGCGGAACCGCACCCTGTCCAGTCGCACCGGTACCGGCCCGATCGGGGCGCCGGGCGCCTCGTCCGGAGCGTCGAGTTTGTGCACGTCCGGAACGTTGCCCATCCGGTCCAGCAGGCGCGAAAGCGCCCACCAACCGATCAACGACGAGAACATCACCCCGTAGGTGACATAGCCGAGCATCAGCCACGGCCAGTAATGCAGCCCGAATTCGAAGCACCGCTTCACGTCGGCGCCGAGCCATTGCAGGTCCACCCGGGTGAGGAATGCGACAACACCGTCGACGTTGGCCGTCATCACCTGAAAGATCAGATGCCGCAGCCGATTCAGCACCGTCAACATGCCGACCGTGGCGGCCGCGACGGCGACTCCGGCAACAAGGGACGAGGCGAGCACCGTCGGGGTGCCCCGGCCCCTGCGTTTGACGAATCCGGTCAACCCACCGATATACGCACAGTTGACGACGGTCAGAAAACCGCCCAGTCCAGAGATGAGGAAGGCGATCATTCCGGCAGCAAACGTCGCGGCGAGCAGCACTCGCAGCCGGTAACGGTAGGCCAGCAGCCCCATCGGCACCGTGCCCAGCAGTGCCAACCCCTGGGCAAACGGAATCACCCCGGCGATGATCGCGATCACCGCGCAGAGCGCCCCCATGACCGACGCCTGTGCCAACTCGGCCGGTTGTAAAGGTCCACCCCGACGACGCGAACGGACGGGGCGACGGGCATTCACTTCACTGATTGTGCCAGGGCGCGGCGCCAAGTCGCTTCATCACACTGAGTAACTTCCGACCCGGTTCGACCGGCCGACACTCGTCTCGCTTAGCAAAGCTATGGAACTATGGGTACATGGACAGAGTTGTCGAGACCGCAAACATCGAGGCCCAACAGCTGGGCGCGGATTTGCTCGCCGTGGTGGCGCGGCTCAACCGGCTGGCCACTCAGCGGATCCAGATGCCCTTGCCCGCGGCGCAGGCCAGGCTGCTTGCCACGATCGAAGCGCACGGCGAGGCCCGGATCGGCGACCTCGCCGGCGTCGATCACTGCTCGCAACCGACCATGACCACCCAGGTCCGCCGGCTCGAAGACGCCGGCCTGGTCACCCGGACCGTGGACCCAGGCGACGCGCGCGCCGTCCGGATCCGCATCACTCCCCAAGGAAAGCGCACACTCAACGCGGTTCGCGCCGACCGCGCCGCCGCGATCGAACCGCAACTCGCGTTGCTCGAGCCGGTCGAGCGCCAGGTGCTGACGGACGCGGTCAAGGTATTGCGCCGGCTTCTGGACAATGCATCGGTGGCGGGCCGGCGTAACACGCTGTGATCGC
>NZ_LZJF01000167.1 GCF_001666835.1 Mycobacterium sp. E3251
CCTGCCCAGATCTTCTGATCGCTCATGCTCCAGAGGCTCAATGTGGGCACTCCGGCGCGCAGGCCCGCTGCCGTGGTTCCCGCGCCGCTATGGTGTACCACGGCCCGGCAAGCGGGAAAGACCGCTGCGTAATTGACCGCGCTGACTACCTTGACGTGGTCCGAATGAGCGGCGCCACTGAAATCGGTTTTGCCAGAGCACACCAACGCCCGCTCGCCCAGCTCCGCGCAGGCCTCGCCGATCATGGTGATTGTCTCGGCCGGCGAATCGACCGTTGTGCTGCCGAAGCCGAAGCAGATGGGTGGTGTTCCCGCAGCGACCCACGATGCGACTTCGTCGTCGACATCCGTGGTCAGCTCCATGGTCAGCGTCCCGACAAAGGGGCGCTGGCCGCTCCACTTCGCCCATTCGTCGGCCAGCCCGGGAAAGCACACTTTGTCATAGGCCTGGATCTCCAACGCGCCGCGGGCCGTCATCCGTTGCGGCGCGGGACCTTTTGCCTTCGGCAGACCGAATGCGCGGCGCTGCGCGTCCTCGGCCTTCTTGTTCATGCGCCAGCACACCCAGTCGTACACCGCCATTCCGGTGCGAACCATCGGCCCCGGCAGCATCGGAATCAGCTGCCCGTTCGGCCGCATCGGGATGTAATGCAGCGTGGCCATCGGAATGCCGTAGTAATCCGCCACGTTGATCGCCAGGTCCTGGTAGAGCTGGCCCGTGAAGAGCAAATCGGCCCCGGCCCCAACCGAGATCAGGGACGA
>NZ_LZJF01000168.1 GCF_001666835.1 Mycobacterium sp. E3251
TATCGGCTCAGGCGCGGAGCGCTCTGGGGCGATCAGATGCACATACTTCGTGCCTCAACCGTTGTTGAGGCCGCGTCCACACGTGCGCTCGCCGGGATCAGATGCACCGGCCTCTGCTCTAGCCGCTGGCAGTACAGAATGTAGAATGTCTGCAATCTGGCCACAGTGCGGAAGGAACACGGCATGTCGACGGTGCGCAGTGCTCATTGACAGTCACCCCGAGAAGTTGGCGCGCAGGATCGCCGGCGTGTTGACGAACGACGCTCAGTTCGCGGCCGCCTTGCCGCGAGAAGACGTGCGTCGGTATGACGGTCGCCGCCAACGCTGGTCGGACCGAAGAAGATCGGCGGCTTCGTAGAGCGATGTGGCAGGGGGAGCAGCTTTGAGGCAACGCGCCAGGGTGCGCAACTCGCGCCATGCCGCCGGCACAGCGCGTGACGAAGCGGCTACCGTCCACCTGGGTTGGTCTATCCGCCGCGCCTCGCGTCCGCTCGCTGGATTGGCCACGGTCGCGGCGATTGGCTGCACTATTTCCGTTGCGGTTGGCCTGTTTCGTGGAGAATTCACCGATAGCGTTCCGCTGGTGGTGATTTCAGACCGGGCCGGTCTGGTGATGAACCCTGATGCGAAGGTCGAGCTGCACGGCATCCAGGTTGGCAAGGTCGCGTCGATCGAGAGCCGCCCGGATGGCACGGCTGCGATTCATCTCGCGATGGATCCGGCTCAGGTGCACCTCATCCCGGGGAACGTTCGAGTTGACGTAGCCTCAACAACGGTTGAGGCACGAAGTATGTGCATCTGATCGCCCCAGAGCGCTCCGCGCCTGAGCCGATAGAGCCCGGATATGCCCTCAACAGCGAACACGTCGCAGTTGATATCAACACGGTAATCGAGCGGCTGAGCGGGCACCGGGGTGTCGAAACCATTCGGCGCCCCCATTCGATCTGTCCCCGCAGCCACTGAAGCGGCGGCGGGTCAACGACGACTCCCGGCGACCCGCCCAGCGCCGGGGGCAATTGTATGCGAATATCCGCTCTCTTCAAAGAGAACAATTATTCCCGTTAAATCAGAACGCCGCTTCTCAGCCCATAGCAGCGGCGCAGATGAAAAACTTGTGCTTCACCTTCGTAAGCCCATGACGCAGAAGCTATTCTTCGGGGACAGCCGTGTACTTCTCGATCAGCTCTCGCTTATACAGCTTGCCGGCATCAGTGCGCGGTAGGTGCGCCTCGAAGTACAGCCCGCGTGGACACTTGTAGTGCGCCAGGCGATTCCGCAGCCAGGTGATCAGTTCCTCGGCGAGTCTCGTGGAAGCCAGAGCGGGATCCGACAGTTGCACCACGGCGGTCACCTTTTGCCCCATCACCGGGTCGGGCAGACCGAACACGGCGGCATCGACGACGAGCGGATGGCTGATGAGATGGTTCTCGGTCTCTTGAGGGTAGATGTTCACCCCGCCGGAGATGATCATGTGGTTGCGGCGATCGGTGAGATATAGGTAGCCCTCTTCATCGAGATAGCCGACATCGCCCACGGTGACCCACCCCTGCGCGCTGCGCGCCGCGGCCGTCTGCGCTTCATCGTTGAGGTACTCGAACGGATAACCACCCTCGTAATAGATCTCACCGACCTGGCCGGGTCCGAGCTCACGACCCTCCTCGTCGAGGATGTGCGGCGTGCCGAGCACCGGCTTGCCGACCGATCCCGGGTGGGCAAGCCAGTCGTCAGCGCGGATGAAGGAGATGCCCGCGCCTTCGGATGACCCGTAGTACTCGTCCACGATCGGGCCCCACCAGTCGATCATCTGTCGCTTGATCTCGGGTGGGCATGGCGCGGCGGCATGGACGACGCGGCGCAACGTGGATGTGTTGTAACGCGCCCTGATCTCTTGGGGTAGGCGCAGCATCCGGACGAACATCGTCGGCACAAATTGCGCATGCGTGACGCCATGACGTTGTATGCATTCCAGGGCCCCCTCGGCGTCGAACTTCTGCATGAGAACCGTTGTCGCGCCGATGGCTTGGGCGGCCATAGTCCACATGGCCGGCGCCGTGTGGTAGGTGGGGGCGGGGCTCAAGTAGACCGAGTCACGGCTTACGCCAAGCGCCTCGAAGACGGGTGTCGACAAACTCGAAACGCCGGAATTCGGCGATTTCAGCGGCCTGCGGATCCCCTTGGGACGGCCGGTGCTGCCGGCGGAATACTGCAACAGCTGGCCGTCACACTCGTCGGCGATCGGCGTCGAAGGTTCGGCGGCCACGCAGTCCGGGTAACGCCGCCACCCGTGGAGATCATCATCGGCGATCAACGCGACGGCTGGCAGGCCATCCCGGAGCTGGTCGGACAGCTGCTGGCATACATCGCGCATCGCCCGCGAGGAGATGATGGCCTTTGCGCCACTGTCTGCCATGACGTAGGCGATCTCGGAGTGGCCCAGGTTGGTGTTGACCAGCGTGTAGTACAGTCCGCTGCGCTTGGCCGCCCACATCGCTGTGTGGACGTGCTCGTTATTCTCCATCAGGATCGCGACGGTGTCCCCGGCGATCAACCCCGATCGTCGCAGGAAGTGCGCGAGTCTGTTCGCTCCGGCTTCGAGGTCTGCGAAGCTGACGAACGCCCCCGAAGGATAGAGGATCACAGCGGGTTTCGCGGATCCGGCGTAATCACGTAACTGCATGGAGGACCATCGATTCCCGCTCGATCCGGCGGCGTCGGTGCATCAGCGCGTGATGTCGTGGAACGCCTTCACGAGCGGCGACAGGACCTCGACTGCTTGCTCTCTGTCCTCCGGCACCGCCACCGTGAAGCGGACGTCGGTCACACCTGCCGCGACCAGTGCCGGTATCGACGCGACCGATGCGGCGTAGTCGATCGATCCGCCGTCGCCCTGCACGGCGCGCGCGACGCCTTGAACTTGTAAATTGCCGACCTCGCCGCCGAATGCGGATACCCGGTCCTTCATTGTCGTTATCGCCGCGGGGAGGTCGGCAAATGCCGAACCCCAGGGAATCCAACCGCTGCCGAAGCGCGCGATTCGCCGGGCGACCGCGTCGTTCACCGTCCCGCTGATCCAACACGGCACGCCACCGGGTTGCACCGGCTTCGGCATTTGGTGGATCGCGTCGAAGGACAGTTCGGGCGAATCATAGGACGCGCGTCGTTCGGTCCACAGCGTCTTGCAGACTTCCAACGTGTGATCCAGCAGCCGCCCGCGGTGAGCGAATGACAGTCCGGCGGCCTCGTATTCCTCTCGTTGCCAACCCACCCCGACGCCGAGATCGACGCGACCGCCGGAGAGCACGTCCAATGTCGCCAGCTGTTTGGCCAGGACCGCGGGCCGCCGCAGGGCGGCCAGCAGTATCGATGTCCCGAGTCGGATGCGCTCGGTGGTGGCAGCGATCGCCGTGAGGACGATGAGCGGTTCCAGCCAGCTGCCGTCGGGCCCGGTGGGTTGGCGGCCGCCGGACGCACCGCCCACCGAGGGATCGGCGTATGCCTCCAGGTTCTCGCCGAACACCACATGGTCGGAGACGACGACACGGTCGATGCCCGCAATATCCATTGCCCGTGCCGATGCCAGCGTGAGGCGCCAATCATGCTGCGGGCCATCGGTAAAGGTCCGCAAGTACAGCGAGATTTCCGGATAGCGCAACGTCACTCCCTTGCCTTACTCCAAGGCCGGTCCCAACGATCGATCGCCGCAACCTCTTTCAGCGACTTTCGCCGCACCGCATGATGCCCGCCCTTGGGCCAACCGACCGTCAGCAGGGTAGCGACCTTCCAGTCGTCGGGGATTCCGACCATTGACCGCAATTGATCCTCGCACGACCCGTGCCACAGGGTGATGGCGGCGCCGAGGCCCTGCGCGCGCGCCGCGAGCAGGAAGTTCTGCACGGCGGGAAAAATGGACCCGCCCTGCTGGAGTTCGGTGGTTCCACGCTGCGGCTGGACACAGAACAGCACTAGAACGGGTGCTGCGCCCCCAACGGTCATGTGTTCGGCCATCGTTCGCAGCACGCGCGATTTGGGGTCGTCGGCCCGGTCGTCGGGCAGGGAAATGCTGTAGAAGTCGGTCATTATTTCCCACGTGTTGCGGGCCGCCGCCGTGATGACGTCGCGCAAGCTGCTCGATCGCAGCACGACGAACTTCCACGGCTGCTGATTGCCTCCGGACGGCGCCCAGCTCGCCGCCCGCAGGCAGCTCTCGATCACCTCATCGGAGACGGGTTCGTCGCGGTAGCGCCGGACCGCCGACGCGGTGCGCATCACCTCCCAGACGTCGGTTGACGTCCGCGCGATGTCCCGCTCGCTCACGGCGCCCCCTTCGCGGGCAGCACGCCCCGCCAGGTTCCGCCGCGCACCGGGCCGGTCACCAGTGGCAGATCAAGGGTAGACAGCAAGCCTGGCGGCGCGACCATCACGGCGGGAATCGCGTTCAGCTCACGCATGACGGTCGCGTAGGTCAGGCCGCGCATGTTATTCCCGCGGCCATGCATTTCGATGTCGACGGTGTAGGTCGGCATGCCGTCGACGATGACTCGGTAACCACCGTGCGGTGAGGGGTGCCGCGGCCAGTCCGGCGCGGCGCCTTCGCCCATGCGAGTGACGTGTTCGAGGGTTACGCGCTCCTCACCGCCCACCATTCCGGCCAGCCTGAATCGCATTCCTCCCACGGTCCCGGGTTCGATCCATCCCGACGCGACCTCGTATCGTGTTGTGGCCAACCATTTTTCAATGGTCGTGTCGACGAAATCAAGTGGCAGGCCGATGCCGTCGGCAACGAGATGCACAGTTGGTGCCCACAATGCGGCCAGGCGCTCGGTCTCGAACAGCGGCGCCGGATGGTCCGGGTGGCAACCGAAACCCATGAAATCGAACATGATGTCGGGTTGGTTGATGGGCCCATAGTCCAGTATCTCGAGCATGGTGATGCCGTCGACGCGGCTGCTGAAGCCCGTCATGGTCAGCGCAATCACGTCGTTGGCCCATCCGGGGTCGACACCGCTGTTGAAGAAGCTGGCGCCGCCCTCGGCGCACGCCTCCTCGAGGAGTCTGACCGTTTCCTTGTCTGCGGCGGGCGGGTAGCACATCGGCACCAGCGAGGTGCACACCACATCCTTGCCCGAGCGCAGGCAGCGCGCAATGTCCTGTGCCGCCTCGTGGTAGCGATAGTCTCCGGAGGCGAAATACGCGACCACGTCGGCGTCCGTCGACAGTGCGGCACCGACGTCCCGCGTGGCGATGACACCGGTCGCCGGCATTCCGCACAGGTCACCCGCATCCCTGCCGTCCTTGACTTCGGCGTGGACGACCACGGCGGCCAACTCCAGCCCCGGGTGCGCGATGAGGGCGCGCAGCGCGCCGACACCCACCTGACCCGGACCCCAAAGAATCACTCGAGGCTTTCGTTGATCGGCCGCCATCGGCACCCCTTCCGGCCGTCATCGACCCAAATCGTGAGAACATATCTTCTCATAGAGAGATAACACCATTACCGGACTTGATGAGGAGCGGGGCCAGTGCTGCACGATTACGAATTCTTGAAGTGGGACACCTTCGATGACGGCATGATCGTCCGGATTTCGCTGAACCGCCCCGAGCAACGCAACGCCCAGAACCGCGGCATGCTGGTCGAACTCGATGACGCATTCACGCGGGCGGAGGCCGACGACGCCGTCCGTGTCGTCATCCTCGCCGGCGAAGGCCCGATGTTCTCATCGGGTCACGACATCGGTTCCAAGCAAGCGCGCGCCGAGTTCAGCCCCGGCCCGGCCCAGCACCCCACCGTGACCATCAATGGCGGGACGCGCGACGGTGCGGAAAGGACCATGCTGCAGGAATGGCACTACTTCTTTCAGAACAACCTCCGCTGGCGCAACCTCCGAAAAATCACCATCGCGCAGGTGCGCGGCGACGTCTTCTCGGCGGGACTCATGCTGATATGGGCATGTGACCTCATCGTCGGAAGCGAAGAGGTGCGCTTCGCCGATGTGGTCGGTACCCGGTTGGGTATGTGCGGGATGGAGTACTTCGGCCATCCCTGGGAGTTCGGGCCGCGGCGCACCAAGGAGCTCATGCTGACCGGCGACGCGATCGGGATCGAAGAGGCCTATCGCCTCGGCATGGTCAGCAAGATCTTCCAACGCGACGAACTGCCCGAGCGCACACTCGAGCTGGCAAGACGCATCACCAAAGTGCCCACTATGGCGGCCCTGCTGATCAAGGAATCGGTGAACCAGTCCGTCGACAACATGGGCTTCTACAACGCGCTGCAATCATGTTTCTCGTTGCACCAACTGAATCACTCGCATTGGGCGCAGATCCGCGAAGACAAGCTTCCGACCGCTGGCGAGGCTCAAGGGGTACCGAACTGGCGGACCGCTCCCCCGGTTGTCCTGGCGGTCAAGGACCAGGTCCGGTCCGAGGCGTGACCTCCCCGTCTTTGTCCGACCAACCGGCGCCACAACCGATGGGGGTGACCATCCCCGGCCACCTATTTGGCCAGCTGCCGTTCTACGACGTCGTCGACACACCCGAGTCCGTCATCGTCGACCTGCACAACCGACCGGACCTGGTGAACTACCGCGGGGCGCTGCAGGGGGGTTGGTCGCCACGCTCATCGACGTGGCCGGGGGCCGACTTGCCGTCAAGCATGCCGGTGACGGTGGCGGTGCGGGCACCGCCGACATGTCGATCCATTTCCTGGCACCGATCGTCGAGGGCCCCGCGCGTGCGAGCGCCACACTGCTGCGCGCAGGGAAGCGGATGATCGTGGTCGGTGTCGACGTGTGGGACGTGGGACGAGACCGCCTCGCGGCGCGGGCGACACTGAGTTTCGCAATCCTGGCGTCCCGCGGTCCCGGTCAGCCGGCGGCCACCCCGTAACGCGCATCGGCGACGCGGTCCAATGCGGTCGCGGGATCGCCGAAAACCATTGCCCAGCCGCGGACCCGACGGTAGTACAGCTGGATGTCACCCTCCATACCGAATCCGTATCCGCCGTGGGTGTGCAGGCTATGTCGCGTCGCGTCCCGCGCCGTCTCATAGGCGAAGGCGAAGGCCATGGCGGCCAGTTCGCGTACGCGGTCGGGCTCGTCGGTGAAGGCGCAGGCCGCCTTCAGGCCGAGCAACCGAGCCCCATCGGCGGCGGTGGCGCTGTCGGCCAGCGGGTGAGACACGGCTTGGAAGGAACCGATTGCGGCGCCGAAGGCGTGTCGTTGTTTGGCGTAGTCAACGCCGATCTCAACCGCCCGCTTCGCCGCGCCGGCCAACGCGAGCGCGGTCATTGCCAGCCACAGGTCGAGCGCGCGCGAGAATAGCTCGCTCGCCCCGGCTCCGTCGGCCAGCACGACGGGCTCATCCCCAATGGTGATGTCAGCCAACGGCATTGATGCGAGGTTTGTCACCGAGATGCGGTTGTCACCGACCGGCACTGCCAGCAACCGTCCCTCCGAAAGGGCAATGACGTGGTCTGCCACCGCCCCTCCGGGCACCAGCCCCAACCGCCGGGCGCATGCATTGCGAGGCGCGAACGTAACCAGTCGTTCGCCTGCGAGAACCGCGCCCAGCAACCCGGCGCCGGTCTCACCGGACTCGGCGAGCGTCCAGGCGGCGACCTGCGCTTCGATAACCGGTGCGGAGGC
Organism: Mycobacterium sp. E3251; assembly: GCF_001666835.1. Lineage (GTDB taxonomy): Bacteria > Actinomycetota > Actinomycetes > Mycobacteriales > Mycobacteriaceae > Mycobacterium. The sequence goes on from NZ_LZJF01000168.1 coordinate 7,644, forward strand.
GAGTGCGCGGCCGCATTGTTCGGCGATCAACCCAAGGTCCAGCACCGAGGCGCCCCATCCTCCGGCAGCCTCATCGACCGCCATCTCAACGGCACCTATCTCTAGCAGCGCCTTCCACAGCTTGAGATCGAAGCCCGACGGCTCAGCCGCCCGGATGCGCTCGGAGGTCGACTCGCGCGTGAACAGTGCGGCGAACGAATCCGCCAGTTGCCTCTGTTCGCTCGTTAACGTCAGGTCCACGAAAGTCATTCCCTCACGTGCGGATATGGTTACTCTCAGAATTGAGATTAGCATTACCCCGCGCACCGCACGGGGATGCGTGCGACGAGAGATTGGCCTAGGCATATGCATTTTCAGCTCGACGCCGACACGGCGAGCTTCCGCGATGGGGTCCGAGCTCACCTTCGGGATGTGTTGAGCCCGGAGTTCGAGGAGCGCATCTATCGGACCGGCGTCGCACACGACGACGGGTTCGCCAAAGGTCTCGTCGACAAAGGGTATTTCGCACCGGGCTGGCCCGGCGAACTCGGCGGCCAGAACCGCAACGCATGGGACGAGCAGGTTGTCAAAGAAGAGCTCATGCGCTGTGACGCGCCGATGTACCTGTCCGAAACGACCAGGATGGTGGCGTCGATCATCCGCGAAATCGGCACTCCCGAGTTGAAGGATCGCATCCTGGCCGGAGCCATCAACGGTGACATCACCATCGCGCTCGGCTTCACCGAACCCGAATGCGGGTCGGACGTCGCGGCGGCTGCCACCAGGGCCGTCCGCGCTGGATCGGGAGAGGACGCCGACTGGGTGATCAACGGCTCCAAGATGTTCACCACCAACGGTCACATCGCCGATTTCATATTCCTGCTCGCACGCACCAGCCCCGACAAGCCCAAGCACAAGGGGCTCACGATGTTTCTCGTGCCTTGCGCGTCGGATGGCTTTGAGGCACAAGCGGTCTGGACCCTTTCCGGAGAGCGCACCAACATCACTTTCTACAGCGACGTCCGCATTGGAGACGAGTGGCGGATTGGCGACATCGACGGCGGTTGGGAGGTGCTGGGGCTTTCGTTACGATACGAGCACGCATCCGGGTGGGGCCCGCACCTGATTCGACTGTTGGACCATGCCGAACACTGGGCCACCACCACCCGGTCCGAGGATGGCGCACCGCCGATCGCCAGTGCCGACGTCCGGCGCCGGCTTGCCCGAGTCGCCATGGAAACTGAGGTGTCGATGCTACTCCAGCGGCGGTGCGTGTGGATCCACGAGCAGGGCGACATACCGGTGGCCGAGGGCCCGATGTCCAAGGTGTTCAGCACCGAGGCGCTCGAGCGCGCCAGCCAAGACGTGGTCGAATTGGTCGGCGCTGACGGCCTGCGTAGCTACCTCGAGCCCACTGCGCCAGAGCACGGGCGGTTCGAACACTCGCTGCGTTTCTCGCTAGGCACCACGATCTACGCGGGCACCAGCGAGATCCAGCGGTCGATCATCGCGCAGCGAGGGCTCGGCCTACCCCGTTAACTTCTTGACCCGGCGCGTCGGGGCCGTCCGTGGCCCGGCCTTGCGTGCAGGTCTGGCCTTGACGCCGGCGATGGGCGGCGTGACGGCCTGTTTGCACCACGCCCACAACTGGTCCTCCGTTAGCTTGGGGCCCTTGCCGCCGCCCAGGTGGAAGACGCCAATCTGCGCCAGTGCGGTGAGCGTGGTGTTCAGCAATGTGGTCAACTGCGCGGGGGTCATGTCCGTGCGGACCAATCCCGCGCGGGCACACGAGGTGATGATCTTCGTCAGCAACTTCTGGTGGGGCTCCCACACTTTGGCAAAGTCGTCCGGCCGCTCGATCTCGAGGCTCAGGTTGTAGATCGTCATGACCCGGCCGCCGACCGCTTCCGAAGACTCGGCGCGAGACAGCACCCCTCGGCAAAAGGCCTCGAGTTGCTCCATCGGGCCGTCGGCCGCGGCGACCTCCTGCCGGATGTCCTCGGTGAACTGACTCGTGACGTTCTCGTAAAGCGCCAACAAGAGTTCTTCTTTACCCGCGAAGTGTTGGTAGAACGCTCGCAGGCTCAGGTTCGACCTGTCGATAAGCGTCTGGATCGTGAAGTCGGCCTTACCCGACTCCTCCACCAACTCCAGCGCGGTGGCCAGAAACCGCGAACTGCGGGCCAGGGCGCGGGCCCGCGCCGTGCTCAGGCGCCGCTCGATCGTGCGCTGCTGCCACGTACCGGCCAGCTCAACATCGTTGTCAACCAGTTCCAAGCCGGTTTCGATCTCGCGGCTGGCAGGCTTCTTCGTAGGCATAGTGCGCACAAGAATACCCGCCTGCCGGAGAAAATGTGCGACCTACATACACGTGTATGTTGATTGTCACTTTACGTAATTGCTGGTTTCCAGGCTCTGCTGCGTTTGCCGATGGCCCCGGCCGCCCGGCGCGGATGCTTGCGGAAGCCCGCCGGAGCCCGGGGCTTCACGCAGGTTCAACCCCTCCGCGCATCCCGGGTACTGGTATCGAATCGCGTGCGGTACCGTGGAAACGGTGATTCTCATCTGCGAATCAGTGCGCCGTAATTGAGCCACAGGCCGTCGAAGGAGTGCAGCGTTGAGTGCAGACATTCTGATCGTTTCGCCGGACGACCACTTGGTGGAGCCGGCCGATCTGTGGACAAGCAGGTTGCCGGAGCGCTATCGCGACATCGGGCCGCGGATCGTTCGCACCAAGGGACGCATGGATCCCAGCGTCACTTCTGATGTCGCATTCGTCGAGGATGCCGACGGCCGCGACGCGGATATCTGGCGCTATGAGGACGCCGTCATCCCGATCCCACTGATCAGCGCTGCCGCCGGCTACGACCTCGACGAGCTCAGCACCGACCCGATCACCTACGACGAGATGCGCCCGGGCTGCTTCCGTCCAGCGGACCGGCTCGCGGACATGGACATTGCCGGCATCGAAGCGTCGGCCTGCTTCCCCAACACGCTGGTCCGCTTCTGCGGCCAACGGTTTCTGTACGGCAAGGACAAGGAACTCGCCAGATTGTGCGTCGAGGCGTACAACGACTTCCAGATCGACGAATGGGGCGGCAGTTCGAACGGGCGGCTGATCCCACTTGGCATCATCCCCCTTTGGGACGTCGAACTCGCCGCGAAGGAGGTCGAAAGGGTTGCCGCCAAAGGAATGCGCGCCGTGTGTTTCTCCGAGCTACCCAGCCGTCTCGATCTGCCGTCCATCCACAGCGGCTACTGGGACCCGTTCTTCGCCGCCTGTGAGCGCAACCAAGTGGGCATCATGTTGCACATCGGCTCGAGTTCTTCGCTCACGAAGTCCTCACCCGACTCTCCGCACGTGGTCACCAGCGCGCTCATGGCGGTTAACTGCACCATCGCCTTGGTCGACTGGCTGTTCTCCGCCAAGCTCGTCCAGTTTCCGGACCTCAAAATCGCGTTCGCCGAGGCGCAGGCCGGCTGGATCCCCTACTACCTGCAGCGCGTCGACGAGGTGTGGGAAGACCGTCGGGCCTGGGGTGGCATCCATCCGCTGCTGACCGAACCGCCGAGCAGCCAGGTGCCCGGGCGCGTCTACTTCTCCACCTTCGGTGACCCGGTCGCGTTCCGCATCCTCGATCTCGTCGGTCCAGACCAGCTGATGTTCGAGACCGACTACCCGCACAACGACACGAACTGGCCGAGGAGTCAAGAGGTCGCCAGCAAGGCGACGGAGGGTCTGGACGAGGAGACGAAGCGGAAGGTGTTGTCCACCAACGCCAAAACGTTCTTCGGCATGGTGTGACAGCCCGGCCCGCGACCTTCAAGCCGGGCTTTACAAGGCCTTCCAATCGGGTCTGCGCTTCTCGAGGAAGGCCCGCGGCCCCTCGACGGCGTCCTTGGTCAGCGCGACCTTCATGCGATAGTTTTCGGCGAGCAGTTCGGCCTCATAGATCGGCAGCGTGAGGCCCTTGCGCACGGCCATCCGTGAACCTCGCACCGCCAGTGGCGCATTGGAATTGACGATGTCGGCGATCTCCCACGCTCGGGTCATCAATGAGTCGTGCGCGACTACCTCGGTGAAGATACCCAGGTCGTAGGCGCGCTGGGCCTCGAGTCGTTCGTGCTTGCCCATCAAGATCAAGCGCATCGCAACCGGGAGCGGCAGGATCCGGGCAAGCCGCACCCCTTCGCGCCCGGACGTCACTCCGATGCTGACATGCGGATCCATCAACGTTGCGCGCTCCGACGCGACGGTGATGTCCGCGGTCGTCACCAGGTCCAGTCCCGCTCCGCAGGCGATGCCGTTGACGGCGCAGATGATTGGCTTGGTCATCTGCAGCCACGGCGGCGTCGCCTCTTGGGGTGCGTCCCACTGCCGCATCGAGGCGAGGATGGGCTCGCCCTGATTGTCGATACCGGCGGCATTCTCCATGTCGTGGTCGGCCGCCTTATTGACGTCCGCTCCGACGCACAGGGCGCGTCCGGCGCCGGTGAGGATCACCGTCCAGATGTCCTGGGAACGTTCGATTTCGGAGTAGGCGTCGGACAATTCGGCGATCATCTCGTCGTTGATCGCATTGAGGACCTCAGGACGGTTGAGGGTCACACAAGCGGTGTGACCCCGCACCTCGACGCCAATCGTTTCGTAGTGCCTCACCTGATGCGCCCCCCACTCTCCAAAACGGTTGTGGCGGTTGGCCGAAATCCAAATATGTCCTGAAATCGATCGCAGAAGCGTGGCCAGACGTCGGGATTCAACAGGCGCGGTGGCATACCGCCGTCGAAGATCGTCTTCCACTGCGTGGCCGTGGCGACAGCGATATCGCGGGCTGCCTCGACCGTGATCCCCGCCGTATGTGGTGTCGCGACCACGTTGTCAAGATGCAGCAGCGGATTGTCCTGACGCGGCGGTTCCTGATGGAACACATCCAGGCCCGCCCCGGCGATGCCTCCACTGGTGAGCGCCTCGAGCAGCGCGGTTTCGTCATGGACGGGTCCACGCGCTGTCGTGATGAAGAACGCGGTCGGCTTCATCGCCGCGAACTGCGTCCTGCCGATGAGCCCCTCGGTCTCGCTGGTCAGCGGGCAGGTCACCTGGACGAAGTCGGAGCGCTCGAGGAGTTCGGCAAGCGCGACGACTCGCACCCCACGTGCTCGCGCGCTCGCCTCGTCGAGGTAGGGGTCGAAGACCAGGACCTCCATGTCGAACGGCGCGCACAGCTCAACCAGGCGACCGCCGATTGCCCCGAGCCCGACGACGCCAAGTGTTTTCCCCGTCAACTGACTGCCCCGCAACGCCATTCGGTCTCTCAGGGGGCCGGCTCGCAGCATCCGGTCGGCCGCCGTGATCTTCTTGGCCAGGTCGAGCATGAAGCCCAGCGCGTGCTCGGCGACCGCCTCCGCGCCCGGCCCGGAGTTGTTGCACACCGCAATTCCGGCGCGCGTGCACGCGTCCACATCGATGACGTCGTACCCTGCGCCTGCCGAGCACACGGCGAGAAGCTTCTCGCACCGCCGCAGCAAAGCCGGCCCGGCCAGCCACTGCGAACCGCCGGCGTAGCCAGCCACGTCCGTGCGGGTGGCGACCTGGTATCCGTGTGCGGATTCCAGGACGGCCCAGCTGTCCGTCTCGGCCGCCGTCAAGTCGAGCCTGACCAGATCGATGTCAGCGCTTTCGAGAATCTCCCCGGCGACGGGATCCGTCCACCGCTCGTAAACCAGGCGCGGACGAGCGCTCACGTGTTCTTGACTTTGGGTTTCGCCTGCGCCGCCTTGAACATGTCGGCCAGTTCGGCGTTGACGTTCTTGTAGTCGTTGCGGGCGATGGCGCCGTCGCGGCCCTCGACGACGTCGTACCCGAGGCGCAGGTCCTTGTTCTCCATGTGGAAATATTCACGGCCGATCGGCAGTCGGCGGTCTTCGCGCGGTACTTCCATCCACGCCCGCAGGAAGCAGCGTGCCTTCTTCGGGTCATTGCTGCTGACGAAGTCGGACCGCGAATGGCACATCGCGAAGTTGTTGGCCACCGCGGCCTCGCCGGATTCCAGTCGGAATTCGACCTGCTGCTCGACCAGGATGTTGCGCAGTAGATCCACCGCTTCGACCTCCTGCGGCGTGAACTCACGGCCCAGGGCGTGCATCGCGGGCAGGATGCTGCTGTAGGTGAAGTTGATGCATATCCGTCCGTCGATTTGGGAGAAGACGGGCACATCGTAGGGCGTCACGTCGGGCTGGTCGTCGGGCTGTTCGCTGCGCCGATGATGCGGGAAGCCCCGGTAGAGCACGTCGAGCAGATCCGGCCGTTCCGCGAGAACCCGGTTGTGTGCCGCGGGGCCGCTGGCGAACTGGCTCTCGCCGCCCTGCGCCGCCGGATACACGCACAGCAGCGAAAGGATGTCGGCGGCATCGTTGTGCATGGCCAACTCGGCCCGAGACTTGGTTCCACGGGCGGGTTGCACGCCGCCCGGCAGGATTTCCTCCTGCACGCGCACCATCCGGTGACCGAAGGAGTTGTTCGACACGAGATAGCCGAGGTGGGTACAGAAGGCCCAGTAGATTCGTTCGAGTTCCTCTATCGAGTGCTGTTCGACAGGAAACCCGCGGACGCAGGCCAGGCCCTTGCCGAACATCACATCCCGGTAGAGCCGGGCCAGATCGTCATCGAGGTCCGGGTGCCGAGCGTCCTCGGGCGTGATGTCATCCCGGTCCTTGTGTGCCGTCTTGGCCAGGATCGATTCCAGCGCAGCCACGTTGCGGGCCGACAGGTCGAAGGCGAAGTCCTCCTTGCTCGTGAAGTCGGCTCCGGTCCACGCCATCGTGTCAGTGACGGGTTCGGTATAGATGGCTGTCGGCATCCGGTCCTCCTGATGGATTGGCTCGGTTAGTGGTTTCGTCTCGTCAAATCGGTTCCCGCGGTGACTTGTCCAAGCTGCGGAGCGCCTCTGCGCGCGTTGTGGCCGCCTCCGTCATCATCCCGATGTCAGTCCCCGCCGAGATGAATCGCAATCCCAGTCCCACGAACCGCCTGAGCAGTTCAAGGGACTTTATTCCGGCCATCCCGAGCGCCACGCCGTGACTACGACAAGCCGCCGCCACCGATTCTACTGCACACTGGAAATGTTCATTCTCATACTGCCCGTGGATGCCCATTTCGGCCGTTAGATCGCTCGGTCCGACGAGGATCATGTCGATGCCTTCGACCGAGGCAATGGATTCGGCTGCACCGACGGCCTCCGGCGTCTCGATCATCACGGCCACGACCGTGCGTTGTTCGAGCACCTCCACCAGTTGCGGCGCCGCGCGCTGCTGGAATCCGCTGACCGCATTGGGGCCCGAGATCGACCGATGGCCGATCGGTGGGAACCGCGCGGCGTGGACGATGGATTCGGCCTCGGATTTTGAATTTACATGCGGGACAATGACTCCAACCGCCCCACCATCCAATACTCGTGCAATGACAGTAGGGTCGTGCGACGGCACCCGCACCAAACCGGAGATCCCCGCTCCGAGTGCGCTCATGCAAAGCATTTGCGCGCTTTCCAACGACGTGGATGTGTGTTCGAGATCGACATACACGGCGTCGTACCCGCATGCCGCCGCGACCGCGGGAACATCGGGGGTGCGTGAGTTGAGCAGAGCCAGGCACAGCACAAGCGATTGCCCCCGTAGGGCGTCCCGCAGCGCCGTCGTCATAGGCTCACGGTAGCCGACCGAGAATGTGGTTTCCATATTTCTGCGAACTGCCGTTATCGAGCGGACGACGGTGTGATAACCATGAGCTATGCCGTCGAATCGCGTCGCCATCGTGGGCGCAGCCCTTTCCGACTGCGGCCGCGTTCCCGACAAGACCGCCATGGCGCTGATGGCGCAGTCCTCGCGGCGTGCGGTTATCGATGCCGGCCTGACGAAGCAAGACATCGAAGGGTTCGGCGCTCATGGGGCGTTACTTCCGCCGGTCGAAGTCAGCGAGTATCTCGGCCTACAACCCGACTGGGTCGACGCGACCAATGTCGGAGGATCCTCGTGGGAAGTGATGGCGAGCCACGCCGCGGCCGCGATCGCGGCGGGCGAAATCGAGGTCGCCTTGCTGACCTACGGGTCCACCGCGCGCTCGGACGTCAAGCGCCGAGTGCGCGCGTCCGCCGCCGTGATGGGCACCGGCGGCGCCCTGCAGTATGAGGCGCCTTACGGGGCGACGTTGATCGCCAAGTACGCCATGGCAGCCAGGCGCCACATGATCGAATTCGGCACGACCGGCGAACAATTGGCGGAAGTCGCCGTCGCCGCCCACGAGTGGGCCGCCATGAACGAGATCGCGTTTGAGCGCGACCGCATCACTGTCGCGGACGTCGAGGCCGCACCGATGCTGGCCGACCCGTTCACCTCCAAGCATGTGTGTCTGCGCACCGACGGTGGTGGCGCGGTCGTCCTCGCGAGTGAACGGGTGGCGAAGGATTGTGCGAAAGAGCCGATCTGGATTCTCGGGTCGGCCGACGCGACATCCCACGTGAGCATGAGCCAATGGCCCGATTTCACGACGTCGGCAGCCGCCCGCTCGGGCCCTCGGGCATTCGCGCAGGCGGGTGTCGCTCCGGCTGACATCGATGTGTGCCAGCTCTACGACTCCTTCACGTCCACTGTGCTGCTGACCGTGGAGGATCTCGGCTTCTGCGCCAAGGGCGAAGGTGGACCATTCATCGCGTCCGGTGCGCTGCGCCCGGGCGGGGCGCTGCCAACCAACACCGACGGAGGCGGGCTCGCCTCCTGCCATCCCGGTATGCGCGGGATGTTCCTCATGGTCGAGGCGGTCCGGCAGTTGCGGGGCGAATGCGGACCGCGCCAAGTGAGCGGGGCCAATTTGGCCTGCGTCCACGCGATGGGCGGCTTCTTCACCCACAGCGCCACGATGATTCTCGGGAGGCAGTGATGACCGCGCCCGATCGGCCCACGATCGACACCGACGGCCAAGCCTGGTGGACCGCCACGCAAGGCCGCAGGCTGATGGTCAACCATTGCCGCTCATGCGGCCGGGTCTCGCTGTACGCACGACCCTTCTGCCCGCACTGTTGGTGCGAGGACGTCGAGCTGACGTCGGCCACCGGGCGCGCGCGGCTGTACACCTGGAGCGTCATCCGCCAGAACGCCGCGCCCTTCGACACCCGCACTCCCTACGTACTGGCCATGGTGGACCTCGAGGAAGGACCACGGCTCATGACGGTCGTGGAGGACTGCGCTGTCGAAGACCTGCGCGCAGACATGGATCTGGTGCTCGCTTTCCGCGAAGACGACGACGGATTCGTCGTGCCGGTTTTCCGGCCCGAAACCGCCTAGAATCCGGTGACCGCGCCCGTCAACCCGTAGTGGCGAGACGGTCGGCGATCAGCCGCCGTCGCCCGGCCGAGCGCGCGTCGAGCTTGGTCCGGTCGATCTTGCCGTTGGCATTGACGGGCAGCGGCTCGTCCCACAACACCAGCTCTTCTGGCAGTTTGTATTTCGGCAGGCCCTCGGAGAGGAGAGCTTCGGCGACCTCGGCCAGTGTCATCTCGACGTCGGGCTCGAGGACGATTGCCATAGTCAGCCGCTCGCCTGTGGTGTCGTCGGCGACCGCATAGGCGGCACATTCGCGGACCCCAGCTATCCGCGACACCGCCTCCTCCACTTCGGCGGCCGGGATCTTCAGCCCGTTGCGGATCACGATGTCCTTGATCCGGCCGACGATGCGCACCCGCCCGCCGACAATCTCCGCCACATCGCCGGTGCGGAACCACTCGCCGTCGAACGCCAGCTCGTCGTCGGCGGCATCGGTATAACCGAGGAAAGTGTGCGGACCCTTGATGCAGCAATCGGTGGGTTCGGCTTCGGATCCGATGCGGACGTCGACGTCGTCGAGCGGCAGTCCGTCATCGGCATGGCGCACGATCCGCGGTTCGCCCCGCAGACCGGACGTGCTGACCGGCACCTCCGAGGACCCGTACGCACGCATGACGACGATGCCGAAATCGCGTTCGACGCGTTCGACGATCCGCCGATCCAAAGTCGTGCCACCGAGATAGACCGCGCGCAGCGGGACCGCGGCATCGCGCGCGGCGGCCTCGTCGAGTAGGCGGTCGAGCAGCCGGTCGGGGCCGCCGTACCAGGTCGCACCCGAAGTGACCAGCAGGTCACACGTCGCCGACGGGTCCCAACGGTCCTCGAGGATCACCGGTATCGCGAGCATCGGACCGATGAACAACGCTTGCACTACCCCGGTGACCGAGGCGAGCGGGCTGATCAAAAAGATCCGGTCTTCTGCGCCCAGACCTGCTGCCGCGACGTAGTTCGCCGAAGCCTTGGCCAATGTGCTCAGCGAGTGGATCACGCCCTTGGGTCGAGACGTCGTACCCGAGGTGTAGAGCACGATGGATGGTTCGTCGGCGGGCCGCGCAGGGCGCGGCGATTCGGCGCCCACGCGGTCACCGTCGCCAAGTTCGATCCAACGACAAAGCCCGGATAGTTCGGGCTGGCTGATCGTGGTCCAGTTGGGCGCCGCGCCGACCGGCGCTCGGGTGCGGGCGATGATGTCGGCGAGTTGCTTTGGCCCGGCGCTGCGCGGCACGAGCAGGACCAGCGCGTCCACCCGCAGTGCCGCGTGGACCGCGACCACCGAGTCCACGTCGTTACCGACCACCAAGACGATCGCGCCGCCCCGGACGGCGCCGGCGTCGGCCATGGCCAGGGCGGCGGAATCGATGCGCTTGTCCAGCTCACCGTAAGTGAGCTCGGCGCCTCGGTCCACCACGGCGGGGCGGCCCGGATGCCGCGCGGCAGCGGACCGCACCATGTCAACCGGGTCCCCGGTCCAGAAGCCGGCCGCGCGGTAGCGGTGCCGCAGCGCTTCGGCACGCCGCTGCGCACGCCGCAGCAATTCAGTGGGGCCGGTCATGGATGTCCTTCCGATGCAAATTACTGCTCTCGATTCAGTAAATGTAACCTCTCACGCATGGAGTCAATGACTTTCGATAATCAGGTGGCCATCGTCACCGGTGCCGGTGGCGGGCTTGGCCGCTGTCACGCCCTCGAGCTGGCCCGGCGTGGCGCCCGAGTCGTGGTGAACGACCTGGGCAGCAGTGTGGACGGCAGCGGCGCGTCGACGTCGGCGGCCCAATCCGTCGTCGACGAGATCACGGCCGCGGGTGGCAGCGCGATCGCCAACGGTGACTCGGTGGCCACCGAGGAGGGCGGCGCGGCGATCGTCGCGGCGGCGATGGACGCCTTCGGTCAGGTGGACATTCTGGTCAACAATGCGGGAATTCTGCGCGACGCAGCGTTCAAGAACATGACCGCCGAGCAGGTCGACGCGGTCATAGCGGTACACCTGGCCGGCGCCTTCAACGTGACACGGGCGGTGTGGCCGATCATGCGGGCGCAGAATTACGGACGAATCGTTCAGACCACTTCTGGCACTGGGCTTTTCGGCAATTTCGGCCAGGCAAACTACGGCGCCGCGAAGATGGGCCTCGTCGGCATGATGCACGTCCTCGCCATCGAGGGTGCCCGCAATGGCATCGCGATCAACGCGATCGCCCCCATCGCGCGAACGCGGATGACCGAGGACATCATGGGTGAGGCCGGCAAGGCCATGCATCCCGAGCTTGTCACCCCTGTGGTGGTCTACCTGTGCCATCCGACGTGCGACCGAACCGCGCACATCTACTCGGTCGGCGCCGGGAAGGTGTCACGGGTGTTCATCGGCGTCACCAAGGGAATCGAAGACACCGCCTTGACCGCCGAGTCCGTGGCGTCGTCGATCGACGAGATCGACGACAGCGCCACGTTCACCATTCGGGGCGGACCCACCGCCGCCTAGCGGGAGCCGGTCAGCGACCGAGAAACTTGGGCTCTCGACGTTCCGCGAACGAGGCGAGGCCCTCTTGGAGGTCGGCGGTGTGCGACACCACCTCCTGGGCCCAGGCCTCCTGCTCGAATGCGCGGTGTCGATCCGACTCCGACGACACCGACAACAGCCGTTTGGTCAGGGCCAGCATCACCGTCGGGCCCGCCGCCAGCCGTACCGCGAATTCCTCGGCGACCGCGCGGGTGTCTTCCGGTGCGGTCACGCGATTGACCAGCCCGAGCTTCTCGCAGGTGGCGGCATCGACCGGTTCACCGAGCATCAAGAGTTCGGTGGCCTTGCGCAGACCGACGATTCTCGTCAGGAGGTGGATGGCCCCCGAATCGGGCAGGATGCCGCGGTGCACAAACGCCTCAACGAGCCTGGCCTGCGCCGACATCACCACCAGATCGGATGCCATTACCAAGCTGGCGCCGGCGCCCGCCGCCGTACCGTTGACGGCGGCCACGACAGGTTTGTCGCAATCCAGCATCGAGGAAATCAATCGCTGCCAGCCTTGCTGGAGCATGCGAGCGATGTCACCGGGCCGCTTGTCCGCTATGGGTTTCGATTGCGGATCAGCGCTTGCCGTCTGTGACGGCAAACCGGCGCCGGTACAGAAATGCCGGTCACCCGTTGCGCTCAGCAGCACGGCACGCACGTCAGACCGGTCATGGGCCAGGGTGAAAGCATCGTTGAGCGCCTGACGTGCGAAGGGCGACAACGAATTTCCGGCATCAGCGCGGTCGATGGTGATTCGTAGTACCCCGTCGTCGCCGACGGCCACCAGGATGCCCGATGTTTGCTCGCTCATATCCTCATCCCTGCGTTAACGGCGTTTCCGCTTTTCGGGTATCTTAATTTCCATGCCGGAAACCGGTCAGATTACCGACGAGGGGTTGGCCCGGTTGCGGGCCACCATCGGGATCACAGTTCCGCACACTCAGCCGCCGCACTACTTCAGACCGAACGAAGACTGCTTCCGCCACGTGGCGGAGAGCTACGGCGACGCCAACCCGTTGTGGACCGACGCGGAGTACGCCGCCAAATCCGTATGGGGCGAGTCGATCGCGCCACCCGCGCTCGTCGGGGGCGACACCTTGATAGGTGAGGACGAGGTGACCACGCTCTCCGACGAAGACCGCGCGCTGACCAAGGGTGACCCCTTGCGCGGCGTTCACGCCTTCTACGCGTCCTCGTCGCGTGAGTGGTGGGCGCCGCTGCGGGCCAATCATCGCGTTTTCCGGCGCAACGCTCTGGTCGCGGCCCTGGACAAGAGCAGCGAATTCGCCGATCGGGCCATCCACGAGTGGTCGGCACAGGTGTTTCGAGACGACGAAGACGTCATCTTGGGTGCGCAGTACCGCAACATGATCCGCACCGAACGCAGCAAGGCACGCGGCCGCAAGAAGTACGAGGCCGTCGAACTGAAGTCGTGGACGCCGGACGAGATCGCGGAATTGGACGAGAGATACGCGCGCGAAACCCCGCGTGGCGCCGAACCGCGATGGTGGGAGGACGTTGCCGAGGGTGACGACATCGGCGCCCTGACAAAGGGACCGCTGACGGTCACCGACATGGTCTGCTGGCACGTCGGCATGGGGACCGGCATGTATGGGGTGCGGCCCCTGCGACTGGCATGGCGCAATCGGCAGCGCATCCCCCGTTTCTACACGCCCAACGAATACGGTGTGCCGGATGCGCAGCAGCGCGTGCACTGGGAACCGGAGGCAGCCCGCAATGCGGGTAACCCCACCACCTTCGACTACGGCCGGATGCGCGAGACGTGGCTCATTCATCTGTGCACCGACTGGATGGGTGACGACGGCTGGCTGTGGAAGCTCGCCTGCGAATTCCGGCTCTTCAACTACGTCGGCGATCTGCACACCATCACCGGGACGGTGGTCCGCAAGTACCTCGCCGAGGACGATCGTCCGGCCGTCGATCTCGAGTTGGCGGCGACGAATCATCGTGGCCAGATCACGGCGCCGGGCACGGCCACGATTCTGCTCCCCAGCCGCGAACACGGACCCGTCCGACTACCCGATCCCCCTGGGCGGGCGACCAACCTCGCGGACCTGCTCACCGCCGTGGCCGCACGATTCGCCGAAACCTGAGCCCATGACTTACGACAGCGTGCCCGGTCTCAAGGCGGAACAACACGGTGCGGTCTTGCAATTGAGGTTGGACCGCGAGGATCGCCGCAACGCAGTCAACGACGTCATGCTCGACGCGATGATCGCGCATTTCGCCGCCGCGGGTATCGACGAGTCCGTCCGCGTCATCAGGATCGACGCCGCGGGACCCGACTTCTGCGCCGGGTCCGACCTGATCGCCAACAACACCCGCTCCGAGCGAAAGCCCAGGGTGGGCAGCACACAGCGCCGGCTGCCCAACAAAGCGAACCGGTTGATCCCGTTGATGCTCGAGACTCAGGTGCCCATCGTGTCCGTAGTGCGGGGCTGGGCCGCCGGGCTCGGATTCCACATCGCACTGGCCTCCGACTTCTGTGTCGCCGCCGAGGATGCGCGGTTCTGGGAACCGTTCATGGCCCGCGGTTTCACCCCCGACAGCGGCGCGGCCTGGCTGCTGCCACGTCTGATCGGCCTGGTCCGCACCCGGCAGCTGCTGATGCTGGGCAAGGAGATCACCGGAACCACCGCTGCCGAGTGGAACATCATCCACGCCGCCGCCCCGGTCGACGAATTGGAGGCCGCGGCAAGCGAACTGATTGCCGGCCTTGGTGATGCGCCCACGGTGGCGCTGGGCCTCACCAAGTGGCTGCTGCACAGCGGCAACGGCCTCGACCTCGACCGGCACCTGCAGAACGAGGCGATGGCGCTCGAGTTGTCGAGCCGCAGCGAGGATTTCAAAGAGGGGCTGGCCGCCTTTCGCGACAGACGTGACGCGAAGTTCCAAGGGCGTTAGACGATCATGAGCCCGCTGCCGATCAGTGAGACGACCAGCGCCGCAGATGCGGTCGCCGCGGTCGAGCAATGGGTCGACAGGGAGGTACCCGCCTCCTGGCGCAGGGCAGCCGCCGAGGGTCCAGCTGCTCTGCGTGCGGTGCGTAGCGCCACAGAGTATCGACAGTGGTATCCGGTCTTCGCCGCGTCCGGTCTTGTCGTGCCGACCTGGGCGCGGGAATACGGCGGTCTGGGTATCGGCAATGAGGTCGCCCGGGCGATCGATCAGGTATTGCGCCCGCTGCGGCTGTCCCGGCTGAACCCGTTGGGGCTCAACAATGCTGCGGCAGCGCTGTTCAGCCACGGCACCGAAGAGCAACGGCTGCGCTTCCTGCCGCCGATCGTGCGCAACGAGGAGAAATGGTGTCAGCTCTTCAGCGAGCCGGGCGCCGGGTCGGACCTCGCATCGTTGGCAACGCGGGCGGTTCGGGACGCGGACGAGTGGGTGATTTCGGGCCAAAAGGTTTGGACTACGTGGGCCGACGAGGCCGCCTTCGCGATCCTGCTCGCGAGAACCGATCCGGAGGCGCCCAAACACAAGGGCATCACATACTTCCTGCTCGACATGCATCAACCCGGCGTCGAGGTCCGACCGCTACGCCAGATCACCGGCGAGGCGGAGTTCAACGAGGTCTTCATCGACAATGCCCGGATCCCTGACGCGCACCGGGTAGGCGAGGTCAACGACGGCTGGCGGGTCAGCGCGTCGACGTTGTCCAGCGAGCGACAGATGGTTTCGGGCTCCGGCTCTGGGGGCATGGGCCGGCTCGGTGGCTCCGGCGCCGACCGCCTGATCGTCCTGGCGCGCGAGACCGGCCGATGGAGCGATCCGGTCGTCCGGGACAAGATCATGCGGTTGTGGGCCCAGGAGCAGATCCGTGGCTGGACCAATGACCTCGTCAGGGCGGCGCTTTCGGCCGGCCAGTCCCCGGGAGCCGCATCATCGATCGGCAAAGTGCACCAGGCCACGCTGAACCAACAAATCCAGGACCTCATGGTGGATTTGCTGGGAACCGACGCGGTCGCTTGGCCGGCGACCGACGACCCGGACTCCCTGCCCCGCGATGTTCACGGCATGCTGCGCAGCCTCGCGAACGGGACCGAGGGAGGCACCACCGACATCAACAAGAACATCCTGGGCGAGCGTGTGCTCGGGCTTCCCAGGGAGCCCGACCCCTGGAAGGGCAAGCCTTGGAAGGATATTCCGCGCTCGTGAGCACTTACCAGCGGTTGATCGTGGAGAAGTCCGATGGGATCGGCTGGCTCATCCTGAACAGGCCGGACGCGGGCAACGCCTTCGATTCGTTGATGCTCGACGAACTGGAGATCGCCTGGGCCGACCTGGATGCCGATCCCGGTGTCCGGGTGATCGTCAACACGGCCAACGGCAAGGCGTTCTGCACCGGCATGGACGTGGTGCAGGTTGCGCGCAACAAGGAGGCGATGCGCCGGCATTCACGTCGGACCCGGGACGCGGAGCTCAAGATTTCGTCGTGGCACTGCGGAGTGTGGAAGCCGGTGATCGCGGCCGTCAACGGTGTTTGCGCGGGCGGCGGTCTGCATCTGGTGGCCGACGCCGACATCGTGATCGCGGCCGAGCAGGCGTCGTTCGTCGACCCGCACGTGTCGCTCGGCCAGGCCGTCGCCTATGAGGCGATCACGCTGCTTCGCAAGTCACCGATGGAAGCAATTACTCGAATGGCGTTGAGCGGCAATGGCGAACGCATCTCGGCACACCGCGCCTACGAGTTGGGCATCGTGTCCGAGGTGGTAGCCGCCGATCGCCTCCGCGCCGCGGCGGGGCGGCTCGCCACCGCGATCGCCGAAAATTCGCCGACCGCTTTGCGCGCCACCAAGAAGGCGTTGTGGCGTTCCCTGGACGTCGGCATGACGCAGGCCCGTGGGGAGGCCGCCGAGCGGATCTGGCAGCTCCGCAATCACCCGGATCACGGCGAGGGCGCCAGGGCATGGCGCGAGAAGCGCACGCCGCGGTGGCACCCGTTGTCGGACACGGTGGAAGCGTCATGACATACCAAAGGTTGGTCGTCGAGCGGCGCGGGCCGGTCGGCTGGATCATCAACGACCGGCCGGAACGGCTCAACGCCTACGACGCCGTGATGCGCGAGGAATTCCCCAGGGCGTGGGCGGAACTGAACGCCGACCCCGATGTTCGCGTGATCGTGCACACCGGCAACGGGCGGGCGTTCCAGGTGGGCGCCGACGTCGAGGAGCTCGACGGCGAGGCCGTGCTGCAGTTTCAGGAGACCATGCGCACACTGGACCTCAAGTTGACGGCGTGGCACTGCAATGTCGAGAAGCCGGTCATCACTGCCGTCAACGGGGTGTGCGCCGGCGGCGGGCTGCACTGGGTGGCCGACGCCGACGTCGTCATCGCGTCGTCGGATGCGAGCTTCGTCGATCCGCACGTGTCGATCGGTCAGGTCAGCGCCTTGGAAACCATCGCGCTGATGCGCAAGATGCCGGCCGAGGCCGTGCTGCGGATGGCTCTGGTAGGCAGCCACGAACGGCTCAGCGCCCAACGCGCGTACCAGCTCGGCATGATCAGCCAGGTCGTGGATCCGCCCGAAAAGCTGCGCGACGTCGCCCAGGAGCTGGCCGAGAAGATCGCCAGAAACTCGCCCGCCGCGATGCGCGCCACCAAGCGTGCGCTGTGGGGCGCACTCGAATACGGCCTGACCGATGCGTGCCGGGAAGGTGCGAAGCACCTGACATCGATGTGGGGCCATCCCGACCAGAACGAGGGCCCCCTTGCCTTCGCGGACAGGCGAACTCCGAATTGGGCTCCGTTGGAGGCTGATTCGTGAGTCTCGCCGACCTGTTGAACGGCCTGCCGGAGGTCGCCGTGCACGTGCTGGGTGCCGACAAGAACGCCGTGTCGCGTGACGATCTGGTCACCAGTGCCGACCAGCTGGGCGCGCTGCTCACCGAGTGCGGACTGACGCAGGGCCAGGTCGTGGCCGCCATGCTGCCCAACGACGCGATCACCGTCGCCGCGCTCTTCGGCACGTGGCTGGCCGCCGGGGTGTACACACCGCTGAACCCGAGGGCGGCCGACGCCGAGCTCGCAGCCCAGCTGAAGACATTGCGTCCCGTTGCCGTCATCACGACGCCCGCCCTCGCGCAACGTTTCTCGACCTTTGACATCTCGGTCATCACCGGCGATGCATTGGCCTGGGCCATTACGCGAAAGTGCGACCAACCGGCAGCGGCACGGCCCTACGACGGCGATGTGGCACTGTTGCAGTTCACCTCCGGCACCACGGGCCCGCCGAAGCCGGTGCCGCTTCGGCACACCACGGTGCTCGACCTGATCGACCGGCTGTTGGCGAAACTTCGTGGGACGAAAGCCACTACCGACGCACCGAAGCGTCCGCCGATGCCGAACCTCGTGCCGTTGTCGTTGTCGTTGTGGGCGGGTATCTACCAGGTGCTGTTCGCGTTCCGGGCGGGTTCGGGCGTGGTGCTGATGGAGCGATTCTCCCCGTCGGACTTCGCCGCGCTGGTTCGGCGGCACCAATTGCGATCCACGGTACTGCCGCCTGCGGCGCTCACCATGGTGTTGCACGACGACTCGGTCACCGACTTGTCGCCGCTGAAGATCGTGCGGTCGATCACCGCTCCCCTGTCACCCGTTCAAGCTGCCCGCTTCAGGGACAAGTTCGGGGTGATCGTGCTGAACTCCTACGGCCAAACGGAACTCGGCGGTGAAGTGGTGGGCTGGTCGGCAGCCGATGCCCGCGAGTGGGGAGAGACCAAACTCGGCTCGGTGGGGCGGCCTCTGCCCGGCATCGACGTCACCATTGCCGATGACGAGGTGATGGTGCGCACGCCGACGACGGCGGCGCGCAACATCGATCCGGCGTTCCTCGACCGGCTCACGGATGACGGCTGGTTTCACACCGGCGATTTGGGCTGGTTCGACGACGACGGGTTCCTCTGGCTCGACGGCCGGGTGTCCGACATGATCAACCGCGGCGGTCTCAAGGTTTTTCCGGGCACCGTCGAAGACGTCATCCTCGCCGCCGGCGGGGTGCGGGATGCCGCCGTCGTGGGCATCCCCGATGAGCGGCTCGGCGAGGTGCCTTGGGCATTCGTCGTGCGACGTGATCAGGCCGTGACAGAAGAGAGCCTCACCGAGTGGTGCCGGGATCGATTGACGCCGTACCGCGTGCCTGTGCGATTCGTGTTCGTCGATCGGCTGCCGCGCAACGACGTCGGCAAGGTGGTCAAGCGTGAGCTCGCCGCCATGGCCAATGCGTGAACCTGAACCGGCAAATCACACATTTAGATAATCCGGATTCTCTAAATTGAGAATGCTGCTAACATTCTAGGAAGGTTTGCGTTCGAACCCAGCGACCGCCGGAGTCAGGAGCCAGGGATGTGATCGAGGAATTGGTGCGGATGGCGGTCACCTGGGGTGTCATGTGCGCACTGGTCGCCTTCTTTTACTGGATGTTGTCGAACATCGGCACGTTCTGACCGCAGCGGTGGGCCCCTCCCGGATCCCTCCGGCAGTGCGGACAGCGCTTGCGCGAGATCGCCGAGGTGCGCATGGCCTCACCCGCATTTGACCAGCAAGGAGGAATCAGCGCGGTGGACGAACAGGATCGTCGGCGTCGACGCGGGCTCATCGTCTTCCAGGTCTGGATATACGGCGTGCTGCTGACGATGTTTCTCATCCAGCTTTCGATGTTGCTCACCAGAGATTGGTAGCCCATGCGATCGCCCTCTGCGAAGTCATCTCGCGGTGAACCCCACTTCGCTTCATCGCCTTTGGACGAACATGACCTTCAGAGCCGTCGGGCACAACGACGGGCGGATCTCTGGCTGATAGCGGGCACGGCACTGATGGGCACCCTCGTGCTCGGCGTCGTCGGGCTCCCCCTCTTCTTGCGCGGCTTGTACCTGTTGCGCAATGCCCAACGCGAAGGGCTGTCGGTGCGTCCGCTGATGGTCACGCTCATCGGCTACGTCATCATCCTGGACGCGGCGCTGAACAGCATCGGCTGGGCGCTCGACTTGTTCGCCAATCACGCCCTGATCACCCGCACCGTGTTCACCGCGTGGGGGAATCTGATGGATGGGGGATATTTCTGGCACTACAACGAACTTTGGATCGGAGGTGCGGGTGCGCCTGGGGAGAAGGCGTGGGTCCTCGTGTGCGTGCTCATCGCCTTTCCCATGCGGATGGCCGCGGCGATCGGCTTCCTGCAGATGAAGCGGTGGGGCCACCAGTGGATGATTGTGACGTGCTGGTTCGGCGTGGTGGTGTGGACCGGCTACATCTTCAACATGACGTTGTATGCCGATGTCCGCTACGCGGCGGTGGGCCTGCCGGTGCTGGCCTGGTGGGCCTACAACGTCTTTTACATCACGCCGTTCCTTGCGATCCCCTACCTGCACACCGTGAATCGGGAAATCTTCTCGGACTGAGTGATCCGGAAAGGGCCAATGGTGTCTGAATCAACCGTGCAAGCGAGCGCATCGGCCGAATCGCTGCCTCCCGGCACGACCTCGACCTGGGCGCGGATGCATAAGTGGCTCAAGCGAGGCCTGTTCGTCTGCCTGTTCGGGTTGGTGATCGAGGGGTCGCTCACCGTTCCGGTGATCGCGGTCTGGTATGGCTGGCCCACGCTTTCGCTCACGCAAATCTGCAGCGAATTGCTGAAGGTGCGCTACTCCGACGACACACTCGAGTGCACGCAGCCCTACCCCATCGGCGGGCCGCCGTTCGGCGGCGCCCCCGAAGCGGCTGGGCAGCACACCGCGAAGGACGACTGGGGAGTACAACCCCACCCGCGGTACAACCGAATCGGCTTCCGCGAACTGGTGACGATCCACGATGAGCGGATCGCACGGCAAGCGAAGGCGCCTTCGGCGCCAAAACCGTAGGTCAGTGCGAACATGACAGCCCCGCACGTCATCGGGCGCAGCGATGCCGTCTCGTGGGCGATCGCAGCGAGTCTCAAATCAGTGGTCCACGACATCGACGAATCGACTCAGCCGGAGTCGGACAACGTCGTCATCGTTGCCGGAGTCGATCCATTGCTCGAACCAACTCACGTCGGCACTTTGAGTGCGACCGATTGGCGCCGATTCGCCGAACGTCCGATGCGTCAAGTGCTGAATGCGTTACAACGGTCGTATTCCTCGATGCACCAGAACGGCGGACGGATCGTCCTGGTGATGCCGTCCATCGGAATGACCGGGGCACCATACCTCGTCCCGTACACCACCGCGCTCGAGGGCATCCGCGCGATGGCCAAGTCCGCCGCCCGCCAATGGGCTTCTCAACACGTGATCGTCAATATGGTTGCCGCCCCGCTACATCTTTTCGAGCCCCGACTGAGCGCATCGGCCGGCCACGTGACCGCGGCCGCGCTCCAGGACGATGACGCGCTCATCGAATCGATAGTCGAGACGGCACGATTCCTGCTCAAGCACGAGGTCGCGGGCCTCGTGGGCGAAACCGTCATCGTCGACGGCGGAGCCGTGATGCTCCCATGACCCTCAACGGTTACACCGTGCTGGTCACCGGAGCCGGTGGCGGTGTGGGGCGCGGCATCGCCCGCGCGCTGGCGATCGACGGCGCGCACGTCTTCGTCGCCACCCGATCGGAGAACGGAAGGTCCGTCGCCACCGAGATCGTCGAGGGCGGTCATCGAGCGGGCTGGGTCCGCTGTGATGTCACCGTCAGAGAGTCCGTTGTCGGCGCCGTCGAGGCCGCGGTGAATGACACCGGGCGTCTCGATGCGCTCATCCACAACGCCACATGCAACGCATCCAGCCAGCCGCACCACCTTGAGGACGTCGATGAGGCGTTGTGGCAGGACCACATCGGCGTCTCGGTGACCGGCGCCTATCACTGCGCAAGCGCGGCCTTCGAGGCACTGCGCGAACGCGGAGGGACCTTCTTGGTGATGACCTCGCCCGCAGGTATCGAGGGCAGCGCCACGCTGCCGCTATACGCCTCCATGAAGGGCGCACTGCGGGGCTTTGCGAAAAGCCTGGCGCGCGAATGGGGATCTCATGGCATCACCGTCAACGTCATTTCACCGCTTGCATATTCACCCGCTATGACCGCAGCCATCGAAGCAGACCCCGCAATGGAGGAGCGGCTTGCGCGACGCATCCCACTCGGCCGCATCGGCGATCCGCAGATCGACATCGGTTCGGCCGTCACTTTTCTCGTGGGTCCGCGCGCCCGATACCTCACCGGACAGACCATCGGGGTCGACGGCGGGCACTTCACCAACCTCTAGGACGTCGTTGAAATCGGTCTCGTTCTGGGTAAAGCCGCGCACCTCATCGGCGCTCCATCATGTCACCGACCTTGCGACCGGCGGCCGTTCTACGATAGCTTTCAATGCGAGAACGCCTACTCTCGCTGATTGGTAGTGGCGTTACCAATCGACGCCCCGCCTATCGCTTGATGGAACATCGATGAAGCGCAAGGCGATTTTGGCCGGTTTGACAGCGTCTCGAAAGGAACCACGATGCCCCACCCCAAGGCGTTCGAAGTGTGGGATGCGGACAATCACATGTACGAGACGATCGACGCCTACACGCGGTATTTGCCGGAGAAGTACTCCGAGGCGCTGAAATTCGTCGACGTCAATGGCCGCACGAAACTCCAGATCCTCGGCGTGATCACCGAGACCATTCCGAACCCGACCTACGAAGTGATTCCCACCCCAGGTGCATGGGCCGACTACTACCGCGGGATCAACCCGGAGGGTAAGAGCCTGCGCGAACTTGCCGAGCCGATCCGCTGCCCGGACGAGTTCCGACGCCCGGACCTGCGTTTGGCTTTGATGGACCGCCAAGGCGTCGACGGCGCGCTGATGTTTCCGACGACGGCGGGCATGCTCGAGGAGCGGACGAAATCCGACACGGAGCTCACCCATGCGGTCACCCACGCATTCAACCGCTGGCTGCTCGACGACTGGACGTTCAACTTCAAGGACCGCATCTACCCGGTCCCCGCGATCTCGCTCAACGATCCCGCGAAGGGCGTCGCGGAACTCGAGTGGTGCCTGGAAAACGGCGCCAAGACGGTGCTGATCCGGCCGGCGCCGGTTCCCCGGGAGGACGGCACGTCGCGGTCAGCCGCCCTGCCGGAATTCGACGAATTCTGGCGGCTGGTTGAGTCCTCGGGCATCTCCGTGCAGATGCACAACTCCGACTCCGGGTACGACCGCTACCTGTCCGACTGGGAGAGCGGCGAGGAATTCCAGGGCTTTCAGCTGACCAAGTTCCGCGGCTTCATCTATGAAGAGAGCCGCCACATCTTCGACACGCTAGCGGCGTTCATCGCCCACGGGGTGTTCGAGCGGTTCCCCGGACTGCGCATCGGTGTGGTCGAGAACGGCGGGTCATGGGCCCAGCGCCTGATGGATGTGTTCGATCGGGTGTACCGCAAGAAGCCGCGCGAGTTCAGCGAGCACCCCTGTGACGTCTTCCGCAGGCACGTGTGGGTAAACCCCTTTCACGAGGAAGACATGTCGCACCTGATCGACATTCTCGGTGCAGATCGGGTGATGTTCGGATCAGACTATCCGCATCCGGAGGGACTCGCCGAGCCCGCCGACTTCGTCAAGGAACTCGAGACCCTTCCCGCGCCCACCACGGCGCGAGTGATGGGAGCCAACCTCAAGGAACTCATCGGCCTCTAGCCGCGTTCCTTCGAGCGCTTCGGCTTCCGGGGCGACATCCGCGCGGATACCGCCCATTAGGTGGGCCAATCACTTACCGACTACCGTACCGACCCCGTAACTCCGTCTTGAGCAACTTGCCGGTAACGTTGCGAGGAAGCGCGTCAACGATTTCCAGTTGTTCCGGCGTCTTGTGCTTGCTCAATCCTTGAGCTTGACAATGTTCGAAGATCGATGACAGCGTCACCTCCGCGCCGGGGTGCGCGACGACAACCGCGCAGACGCGTTCTCCGGTTCGCTCGTCGGGCACGCCGATCACCGCGACGTCCGCCACCGACGGGTGGCTGGCCAGCACGCCCTCGATCTCCAGTGCCGAAATGTTCTCGGCGTTGCGGATGATCGCGTCCTTGATCCGCCCGGTGACGACGACATTGCCGTCGTCATCGATGCGACCGAGATCGCCTGTGCGGAACCAGCCGTCGTCGTCGAACGCCTGGGCATCCATGGAGGAGTCGACGTAGCCCAGGAAACACGGTGGCCCCTTGAGCCGCAGTTCCCCTTCGACGCCGCGCGTGACTTGTCGCTCTGACGCGTCGACAACGCGTACCACAACGCCGGGAACCGGTTTGCCGACGGTGTGATCCAGCAGCTCCGCAGGCCCGTTGGGCGCCTGCGAAGTGGCGACCGGGAACTCGGTCAGGCCCCAAGAATTAGCCACGCCGTCGACTGAAAACAGCTGCCGCACTTCGCGACCAAGCTTGGGGGTGATGGGCGCACCGCCGCCGACACATCCTCGCAGATCGGGATAGAGCGGCTCGGCACCGTGTGCGCGCTGTGCCGCCATGAACGCAACGAAGAACGGGGTCGCGCTGCCCAGCAGAGTCGGGCGATGCGCCGCGATGGCGAACGGGGTCTCAACGGGATCGAATGCGTCGAACAGCACGAGTCGCATGCCGGTGCGCAGAGCCGCGGCGAGCATGGCGGCGCCGCCGATGTGCGAAACCGGAAACGCGATGGGGTTGACGTCCCTGCTGGACGCCCCGACGATGCCGACCACCCCGGCCGAACCCGCGATGACCGAGCGGTCGCAGTGTCGTGCGCCTTTCGGTGCGGCCGTCGTGCCCGACGAATAGTAGATCCACCGCGGATTCTCGGTGCCGGTCGGCGGCGGAGGCAGCACCCGCGGATCGCCCGCCGGCAGCCGAAGCCCGCCGGTGATGGGCGCGTCGTGGTCGAAGACTATGACCGACATTCGCCTCTCACGGGCGAGGCGGTGCGCGAGCGACGTGTGGTCGAAGTTACGCCACAATCCCGGCACGATCAGCACCTCTGTACCGAGTTGCGTTATCACGAACTGTAATTCGCTCTCGCGCCAGATCGGCAGCACCGGGTTCTGAACCGCACCTAGCCGCGCCAGTGCCGCCATGACGACCATCGTCTCCAGCGTGCTCGGCAGCTGCCATGACACCACGGTGCCGGCACCGATACCGCGCTCCGCCAAGGCCGCCGCGCACGTCACGGCGGCCTCCCGCAGCTGTGCGCAGGACAGCTTTCGCCCGTGATCGTCGGCGAGGACCACCCGTCCGGGATGCGCCTGAGCTGCGGCCTCGATCAGCGACCAGTAGGTCTGCGCGACGGGATGGACGGTCACCGGCTCGGCAAGTGCAGTCTGCGCTTGGCGAGGATGTTGCGCATCATCTCCGAGCTGCCACCCGATATCGTGTACGCGCGCGACCACAGCCAGCATTCGCGCAAGCGTTCTTTCGCCTCCCGCACATCGTCGTCTGCGGCCGCGACGACCGTCGCAGACGCCGCCAGCCGAGCGCCGTACGCCGCGACCCGGTGATAGGTCTCGGCAAAGCTCAACTTCGCTATCGAGCCGTCTCCAGGCTGTTCGTCACCCGATGTCAGCCGGTCCACGTGGTCGTCGATGAACGCCTTGGCCACTTCGACCTCGACGGCCAACTCGGCGACCTGCTGGCGGATGTCACCCGAGTCCAGCGCTGGCGCGCCGTCGATGAGCGAGTAATTGGCCGCGGTGACCAGATCGTCGATCAACAGTTCGAGCAGGATGACGTTCCCGCCGATGCCGAACCGTTCAAAGTCCAGGCCCGCCATGATGATCGACCAGCCCTGGCCTGCTTCGCCGATCAGGCTGTCCGCCCCAAGCGTGACTCCAGTCAGGAAGACCTCGTTGACCTCGATCGCGTCGCCGATCGTCCGGATCGGGCGAATCTCGATACCCTCTGCGGACAGCGGCACGGCGAAAACCGACAGGCCGTGATGCCGCGACGAGGCCGGGTCGGTGCGGATCAGGGCGAGACCCATGTCGGCCCAGTGCCCGTCGGTAATCCACGTCTTCTGCCCGTCGATGAGCCAATCGCCATCGGCTTGCTGCACGCCGCGGCTGCGCACTGCGGCGATATCGCTGCCCGCATCGGGTTCACTGAGCAGTTGGCACCAGACGTGCTCGCTGCGCCGAATGGGCGGCAACAGCCGTTGCTTCTGCTCGTCGGATCCAAAGTGCAGGAGGACGTGCGCGGCGAGGTTCACTTGGTCCACCGGGCGTGGCGCCCTGGCGCGGAGGACCTCCTCGCTCACGATGCGGTCGTGCAGCGGGTGGTGGTCGTCGCGACCGCCGTATTCGACCGGCCAGTCCGCGCCCGCTAGCCCCGCCTCGAAGAGGCTGGCGAACCAGGTGCGCAGCAGGGCTTCTTGTTCGGGAGTCTCTGGCGCCCGGTGGCCTTCCCGCGCTTCGATCGGCGGTGCATGTTGGGCGATGTGCGCCCTGACCCGGTCCCTGAAGTCGGCCAGCTGCGCATCGCTGGGCCGGCTCCCGAATACGCTCACCAACCCGACACCTCCGCCAGCAGCGCGCGGCTCGATCGCGCCGTGCCGATCAGATGACCGTTGTCGAACACGCGACGCAGCTCGTAATGCAGTGGGTACTCCCAGGTGAATCCGATACCGCCCGAGAGTTGCATGCACTCGTCGACGGCGGCGGTTGCGTGGCCGGCGACGAACGCATGCGCCGCCGCCGTCAGCACTGACGCCCGTTCGTCGGCCGCAGCGACTGCCCGCGCGGCCCGCATGACGATGGCGCGCGCCTTGACCTCGAAGACCAGTAGCTCCACGAGCCGGTGCTGAACCGCTTGAAAACTCGCGATCGGTGCTCCGAACGCGACGCGCTCCTTGAGGTATGCCGTCAGCCGCTCAAGGGTCATCGACACCGCGCCCACGGAGTCGGCGGCAACCAACAGACGAGCGACGGCGACCAGTTCGTCGGCCCGGTCGGGGGATCCGATCACAGCACTGCGCACGTCGGTGAGGTCGACACGCCACACCGTTCTGGTGACGTCGAGCAGATCCACGTCCCGTTCGAACCGGGCCCGATCCAGGTCACGCAGTAGGTGAATTCCGTTGCTTCCCACCAAGAATACGGCGTCCGCCTCATCACCGCGGATCACCCGCGCGGGCTCGTCGAGGGTCGCGAAGCCGCCCGTCGCCGTGCCGGTGAGCAGCCCGGGCAACCACTGTTCCCTGACGTCCTCGGGCGCGGTGGCAAGCGCCGCGGCGCCCATCGTGGTTCCGAACCACGCCGACCCGTCCTGCGCTCGCCCGAGCTCCTCGGCCACCACGCAGGCCTCGACCGGACGCCAGCCGGCGCCGCCCATCGCCTCATCGACGAGCAGACCGGTCCAATCCATCGCCGCGAGGTCCTTGACCGTTCCCCTCTCGCCGCGCTCGGCCAGGAAGTCCCGCGCCGACGCTCTCAACAGCTCGAGGTCGACGTCCTCGTCCGCCATCGCGCTATTAACTGGGGGTGAGCAGTTGGTGGGCGTTGTCGCGCATGATCCGCCGCTTGGCGGCGTCGTCGAGGGGATCGAGCAGTCTGGCGAATTCGGCCGGCTCGGCGAGGCCTTCGGCGTGCGGGTAATCGGACCCCATGACCAGGCAGTCGTCGTATCCGAGCCCCGCGACGACCGCCGGGATGTCGTCCTCGGGATACGGCACTACGCGGACATGACGGCGGAAGATCGCTGACGGCCGCTCCGTCAACTTTCCGCCGATCCATGGACCGTTACGGCCCATGCCGCGGCTCTTGTCCATGTGCCTGACGAAGAACGGCACCCATTCCGCGCCGTGTTCGGCGACGAGGACGTTCAGACGGGGGAAACGACCGAAGAGGTTGTCGAAGATGAGCGCGGACAACGTCTCCTCGATGGGCCGTTGCCCGTAGATGTTCATCCACTGCCACGCCGACATGTGCCACGAGGCCGGATCGGGGTTTTGTCCCCATGCGGGTGAGATCGCGTCGAAATACCAGAACGGCATGATGTGGAAGACCAGGACGCAGCCGGCCTCCTCCAACCGCGCGTAGACGGGGTCGAAGTAAGGGTCGCCCGGGGACCGGCCGTAGGCCGGCCCGGTCGGCAGCAACACGAACTTTGCGCCCTGCGCGATGATCGCCTCCGTCTCTGCGATCGCAGAATCCAAGTCGCGCAACGACATCAGCGCCGTGGCGTAGATCCTATCTTCGTAGTTGAAACCCCACTCCTCATCAAACCATCGGTTGAACGAGCGCAGATTGGCATAGAGCGCGGGTGTGTCATTGACATAGTGCTCGGCCGCCAGCGCCATACCGCTTGGGTAGATGACCATACGCTCGATGTTCTGGTCCGCCATGACGGCCAGGCGTGCCGCACGCTCGATGAATTCCGGTTGCATGGGCTGCGGCTCGTAAGACTCCTCGGGGTTGCCCGATCCCATTTGCTTGAGCATCTCCTTGAGCGAGCCGGGCCGGTAAGCGACGTCAAGTCCCAGACCGCCCTCGCTGTTGAAGGTGGCCACGCGGTGCCCCGCCAGGATTACCTCGACGCCGTCGGCTCCCCGCACGGTGGTGATCGCCCGATCCCGGAATTCCTCCGGCAGATAGCGGGTGAACGCGTCGCGCGTCTCGTAGCAGTGGGTGTCACAGTCAAAGATGCCGTAATCCAGTTTCGTCGTCGTCACCGCTTCGCTCCTTAGCGAGAATACAAATTCTCTAATCTCAAGAAACATACTATCCTGATTCGGCAATGGCCATCCCGGCTGGCCGGCCGGAGCGCTTGCGCACAGGCCCACCAACTCGAGTGCGACCGCGCAGAGGAGACATGGCACCTTCACAATCGCTGGCGGACAACACGATCGAACCGGCGCCCACGCGCATACGGGTTCGTTCTGATTCCGTGACGCGGCTGCATCGGGAGGCTGCGCATGCCCACGAGTGAACTCGATCAGCTCCGCAACGTCGTTCGGGACTACCTGACGGCCACATCGCCCAGCGAGACCGTGCGCAAGTTGATGGCGACGGAAACCGGCTACGACGAGGCATCGTGGCGCCAGATGGCCGGCGAGTTGGGGTTGCACGGCATCGGGGTTCCCGAGCAATGGGGTGGGGCGGGTGCGGGCATGGCCGAACTGGCGGTCGTCTTCCAGGAAATGGGGCGCGCGTTGCTGTGCTCCCCCTTCTTCGCCACCCTAGCCATGGCCACCCAGGCCATTCTCTCCAGCGGCGATGATGCCGCGGCCGAAGAGTTCATCCCCGGCTTCGTTGACGGCTCTGCCACCGCGACGCTGATCCTCAACGGCCGCCTTGGCGCCTGGGACCCCGCCGCCGTGACATTGCGGGCCGAGGGGGCCGGACCGGACTACCGGATCCACGGTGAGGCACCGCTCGTGATCGATGGCCACACCGCGGACATCATCCTTGCCGCGGCCAACACCGACACCGGCGTCTCTCTGGTCGCCATTCGGACCGGGCGAGAGGGGGTCCATCGCACGCCGCTGGCCGGCCTCGACCGCACCCGTAAGCTCGCCAGGCTCGAATTCGCCGGTGCGCAAGCGACGTTGATCGGCACCGACGGCGGCGCTGCGGATTTCCTGGCACGCACATCGGACTTGGCGATCGTTGCGCTGACGGCCGAACAGGTTGGCGCAGCGCAACGCTGCCTGGATATGGGCGTCGACTATGCCAAGCACCGAATTCAATTCGGTCGGCCGATCGGCAGTTTCCAGGCGATCAAGCACCGCTGCGCGGACATGCTGGTCGAGGTGGAGGGTGCACGGTCGGCCGTTGAGCATGCGGCCGATGTGGCTCACACCGACGACCTGCCGACCGCAGCATCGGTTGCCAAACTCGTCTGTTCAGAGGCCTTCCTGCACGTCGCGCTCGACAACATGCGCATCCACGGCGGTATCGGTTTCACCTGGGAACACGACGCCCACCTCTTCGTCAGGCGCGCCAAGGCCACCCAGTTGATCTTCGGCGACCCCGATTATCACGCCCAACGCCTGGCCACGCTCGTCCCCGCACCGAAAGGACCGTTGTGACCGTTTCATTCTCCCTCGAATTGCCCACCCAACGCGTCGAGGCGGTCGACCAGTTCGTGACCGCTGATGCGATCGCCGACATCGCGCGCGCAGCCGAGGCATGCGGGTTCGGCGCGGTCCACGTCACCGACCACCCCGCGCCGGACGCAAAGTGGCTTGACCACGGCGGGCACCACGCCCTTGATCCGTTCGTGGCGTTGGCGTTCGCCGCCGCCGCCACGAGTCGTGTCAAACTTCTGACCAACGTCTACATCGCCGCCTACCGCAACCCGTTCCTCGGCGCCAAATCGATCCAAAGCCTCGCTGTGCTCTCCGGGGGGCGGCTGATCCTAGGCACCGCCGCGGGCTACCTGAAGCCCGAATTCAAGGCCCTGGGAGTCGATTTCGACAAACGGGGCGCACTCCTCGACGAGGCGCTCGATGTGCTGGACAAGGTGCTCACCGGCGAGGACCTCGCCTACGACGGGACGTCGTTCGGTGCCCGCGGTGTACGGCTGCGCCCGCTGCCCGCGACTCCACCCCCGGTGTGGGTCGGCGGCAACAGCAAGGCGGCGGTTCGCCGGGCGGTGTCACGCGCACAGGGCTGGGCCCCGTTCAACACATTTGGCTATGCGGCGGCGTCGCGCACCGCGGAGATCTCCACAATCGACGACTTGGAACTCGCCATCGACTGGGCCAAGCAATACGCGGGCGAGATCGGCCGCACCACACCGCTGGACATCTGCTTCTCGGCGGGCAACCTGCTGGACGACGGCAAGTCGGCCGACGAGCGCCACGCGACCATCGCACGGCTCGAGGCGGCCGGGGTCACCTGGCTGACCATCGCACCGGCCGGCGCCGACCGGTCCGAACTCATCGACCGCTCCCGCGCCTTCGCCGACGAGTTCATCGCGGGGTGACGCGTTGTCAGGCCATCAGACTGCCGGTGGCGAAGGCGTCCACCATGATCCGGCGATGGGCAAACAACCACCGACCGTTGACGGGTGTCAGTACGTCGCGGTAGCGCCCCCAGTGGTCGAGCCCGATGTCGGTGTGGACGGCAAAGTAACTGCTGACTTCCACCCTGTCGCGCGCCACCGACCCGAACCGGATGCTGGAGAGGTGGTGGCGGACATGAGTCGGCGCCAGCCGCCCGGGTTCTCCCGACTGGGTCACAGCGGCGCCGAGACCCGCCTCGATCTCCGAGGGTCCCCTCAGCGGCTTAGCGCCTCCGGTGAACTCCAGCACGCCATTGTCGCCGAAGCACGCCGCCAGGGCGCGAAGATCGAATCGATCTGTGGCCGCGGTGTAGTCAGCCAACGTCTGCCGCACCGACTCCCGAACCTCGAGCTCCCACGCCTCCATCGGTCCTCCTGTCGAAAATTCCCGTCCGCGACACGATAACGTCTATTCTCATGCCGCAACCAAGCCTGAAAGACCTGATCGATCCTGCCACCACAGTGCTGGTCACCCAGGAATGCCAGGGCGGGGTGATAGGGCCGCAGGCCGGCCTGCCGCTGCTCGCCGAAGAAGCCCAACGCGAGGCCGTGCCCAACATCGTCAACTTGGTCGAGGCCGCCAGGACGGCCGGCGTCGCAGTCGTGCACTGTCTCACCCAGCGGCGCGCGGACGGTCGCGGCTCCAACACGAACGCCCGGTTGTTCGCGGCCGGCAAGTCCTTCCCCGTCGACCTCACGCCCGGCAGTGCCGGGGCATCGGTGCTGCCCGAGTTGGGTCCCGCCGATACCGACCTCGTGCTCACTCGCATCCATGGCCTCGGCCCGATGGGCGGGACCGATCTCGACTCTGTGCTGCGCAACCTGGGCGTCAAGACGATTGTGGGGGTGGGCGTTTCGGTCAACGTGGCCATCACGAATTTTGTCATGGACGCGGTCAACCGCGGTTACCAATTCGTGTTGCCGCGCGATGCGGTCAGTGGATTCCCGCGAGAGTACGCAGATGCGGTCATCGACAACACGCTGTCCCTGCTGGCCACGGTAACCACGTCCGGTGCGGTTATCGACGTGTGGAATGCGTTGACCTGACCGATAACACCACCCCTGCCTGGATGTTAAGCGGCGGGGATGATAACGTCATTCTCGTCTAGCGTAAATGATCATATTCGCTGCTCAGGAGGAAAGTCCCGTGTCTCCCCGTTCCTTGCCCTATCCGGTTTTCGACATCGACAACCACATGTATGAGACGACGGACGCGCTCACCAAGTACCTCCCGAAGGAACACCGCGGAAAGGTCGGTTACGTCGAGGTCAATGGCCGGCCCAAGCTCGTCGTCAAGGACCGCATCAGCCACATGATCCCCAACCCGACGTTCGCGCGGGTGGCCAGGCCGGGCAGCGCCGAGGACTACTTCCTGGGAAAGAACCCCGAGGGTCTGAACTTCCGCGAATTCATCGGTGAGGCAATGGATGTCATCCCCGCCTACCAGTCGCCCGCCCCACGACTGGAGCTGATGGACGAGCTGGGCCTCGACCAGTGCGTGATGTACCCGACCCTCGCCAGCCTCATCGAGGAACGCACCACCGACGACGTCGTGCTGACCCACGCCATCATCCACGCGCTCAACGAGTGGATGCACGAACACTGGACGTTCAATTACCACGACCGAATCTTCGCCACTCCCGTCATCTGCCTGCCAATGGTGGACGAGGCGATCAGAGAGCTGCACTGGGGACTCGAGCGGGGTATGAAGACATTCCTGGTCCGGCCCGCACCGGTGCCCAGCCGCTTCGGAGGCTCGCGGTCCATGGGCCTGCCCGAGTTCGATCCATTTTGGGAAGAGGTCGTCAACGCCGGCATCCCGGTGACCATGCACGCCTCCGACAGTGGCTACCAGAAGCACCTGATGGAGTGGGAGGGCGGCGACGAGTACCTGTCCTTCAAGCCGAGCGCGCTGCGCGAGGTCGTGATGGGCCATCGGGCCATCGAGGACACCCTGGCGGCGATGATCTGCCATGGCGCCCTGTCACGTTTCCCGGATTTGAAGATCTTCTGCGTCGAGAACGGCAGCGGCTGGGTGCGCAACCTGCTCGAGCAGCTCAACACCGCCTACAAGATCATGCCCAAGGAGTTCGACGAGCATCCCGTCGAGGTGTTCAAGCGCAACATCTACATCCACCCATTCCTCGAAGACGACATCAAGGGCATCGTCGACATCATGGGCGAGGACCACGTGATGTTCGGCTCCGACTTCCCCCACCCCGAGGGCATCGGCGACCCGCTGAGCTTCGTCGACCGGCTTGACGGCGTGTCGGAGTCGGCCAAGGCGAAGATCATGGGCGGCAACGCCATTGAGCATTTGAAGCTCAAGGTCGCGGCATGACCCAGGCGCCCACGTATCCGAAGGTGTACGACGGGATCGCCGACTTCGAGGCGCACGTGGGCGAACACCTCGGCTACAGCGACTGGCGCCAGGTCACGCAGAAAGAGATCGACCTGTTCGCCGAGGCGACGGGCGACCATCAGTGGATCCATGTCGACCCGCAGAGGGCGGCCACCGGGCCATACGGCAAGACCATCGCACACGGCTACCTGACGTTGTCGCTGGTGCCCATCCTGGTGCAACAGATCTACAAGGTGACGGGGCTGGCGATGCAGGTGAACTACGGCTCGGACAAGCTACGGTTCCCCGCACCGGTACCGGTCGACTCACGGATCCGGGCCGGCGCGGAGCTGCTGAAGGTCGAACGCACCGACAAGGGCGGACGAGCCACGGTGCGTGTCACGGTCGAAGTCGAAGGAAACGACCGGCCGGCATGTGTCGTAGACACCATCGCGGCGATGGTCGACGCCTGACCCTACGACGCAAGCGATCGAGGGTCGGGCGGCAACCCATCGCTATGCGTTGAGCAGGCGTTGCCCTATGACGCGTTGCTCGCGCAACGCGTCGATTTCCGCATCGGACAGTCCAAGCGCTCCAAGGATCTCGGCGTTGTGCTGCCCCAGCGTCGGTGCGGCGGTGCGGTGATGGTGTGCCGGGCCCGGCGAAATCTGAAATGGCCAGCCGGGAAATCGCTGTCGCCCGGTGATCGGATGCGTCACATCCTGATAGAAACCGCGCGCATCGAGCTGTTCGATGTCATACATCTCGTCGGCCGAAAGCAATCGCTCGGCCGGGACGCGGTGCCGGGCCAGGGTTGCCACCAGCTCCCCGGCGGGTCGCCTGCACGTCCAGCTCGCGAGGACCTCGTCGAATTCGTCATGATGTTGCCGACGAGCTTCCGCGGTCACGAACCTCGGGTCGTGTCGCAGCTCGTCGCGGCCCACGGCTTCCAGCAGCGCACACCAGTCGGCGTCGTCGCGCACGGAGATCGCGACCCACTCGTCGGTGAGGGCCGTCGGATAGACGCCTTGGGCGTATACGCGGTGTCGGTTTCCCTCGCGCGGCCGCACCGTGCCCGTCAGCGAGTACTCGATCACTGGTTCGGCGGTCACCGCGGCACCAACCTCGATCTGCGCGACCTCGATGAGCTGCCCCTCGCCGGTCGACCGCCTGTGCTCGAGCGCAGCCAACAACGCCACACACGCGTGTACGCCGGCGATCGGGTCGGCGGGGCCCTGCAGGTTGCACGGCGGGCCATCCGGGTAACCGGTCATGGCCGACATTCCGGACACCTGTTCGATGTTCAGCGCCCAACCCACGTAGTCGCGCCACGGCCCCTGTAGGCCGAATCCGGGCATCCGCACCATGATCACGTCGGGATTGATCTTCGCGACGGACTCATAGTCGAGTCCGAACTGCTCGACCACGCGCGGCGAGAAGTTCTCCACCACGACGTCGGCTTGACCGGCCAGCTGCAGGGCCAACTCACGGCCAGCGGCAGAAGTGAGATCGAGGGTGATGTCGCGCTTGTTGAGATTCGTTCCCTGCCAAAGCGGCCCGCGTTCGTACCAGTCGTCCCCTTCGCGCAGCAACGAGCCGGAGTAGCGGTGGCCGTCGGGGCGTTGGATGGATTCGACCTTGACCACGTCCGCCCCGAACGCGCCGAGGTAGCACGTCAGGTAGGCACCCGCCCAGAAGGTGCTCAGGTCGAAGACCTTCAACCCGGCGAAGGGCAGGGCGACATTTGGGACGTCGTTGTCCCGGCGGCGTGCGCCGCGCTCGCCCCAGGCGGCCTGCGCGTCTCGTCCCAGGACTGGAGCGGGCAGCGGTGGCGGGACCGGTGTCTTCGAAAACCGAAATGGCGCTCCCGGTCTGGTGAATTGCGATGCGTCGGCCGCCTTGATGAAGAACCCTCGCTCGGCATACTGCGGGCACGCAAGGATGGTGTCGCCTTCGGTGACCGGCGCGGCGGGTATCCGCATGGCCTGACTCAGGTCGACCAGATCGGCGACGGTCATCGAATCGAGAAACGGCTGCGCCTTGGCAAAAAACTCGCCGCGCTCGGGCCCACCGAGCATGACCGCGAGTTGATGCTCGCCGAACTCCGGCAACCCGACCATGGCGCACACGTCCAGCCAGTGCTGGCCGGTGAGGCAGTTGATGCCGATCCAGCCATCGGCGGCCCGCACGATTCCCAGCATCGGTGCTGCTTTGGAGTTGGTCGGCAGGCCAAGGCTTTTCAATCGAGCCGCCATCAGCATGGGGTAAGGCAGCGTCGACAGCAACGACTCGAACACCGAGACGTCCACCTCGACTGGCCTGTTCGTTCCGGCGGCGGCGATTCGCAATCCCGTCAGCGCGCCGAGGGCCGCGTAGCCGCCCGCAATGTATTCCGGGATGCGGGCACCCCCCTGCACCGGAGCCCGCCCAGGATCGCGCACATTGACCCAGCCTGCGGCGGCCTGGAGGGTCAATGGTGTCGTCACCCGATCGCGCAGCGGGCCTTCCTGGCCGAAGCTCGAGATTCGGACGACGACAAGTTTGGGGTTGATCCGGCCCAGAGACTCCACGTCCAAGCCCAGCTCGAAGCGTGCACTCGAGTCTGCGGCCAAGTCCTCGACAAGCACATCCGCCGTCGAGATCAATTCGGCGAGGGTCGCGCGCGCGCTTTGCTGACCGAAATCGACTGCTGCCCCGCGCTTTCCCGCGTTGAGGTAGTCGAACAGCCCGCATCGGTCCGGATCCGGAAGCGCTGAGGGGAACGGGCCCCACCGGCGCAATGGGTCGCCCGCCGGCGGCTCGATCTTGCATACGTCGGCGCCGAGGTCCACGAGCAGCTTCGTGCAATAGGGCCCCGCGATCTCGGAGGCAAGTTCGACGACGCGCAATCCCGTCAGCGGCCGGTTCACGCGGGTATCCCGATAGCCTTTGGCTCCATGTAGGCCCGCAGTCCCATCACACCGCCCTCCCGGCCGATCCCACTCTGCTTGAAGCCACCGAACGGCGCGTCCCCGGGAATTGTGCCGTTGATCGACACCTGCCCGGTCCGGATCCGGCGGGCGATGCCCACCGCACGGTCGATGTCGCTTCCCCACACCGCACCCCCGAGCCCGTAGGCGGAGTTGTTGGCGATGGCCACAGCGTCGTCGTCATCGCGGTACCGCAGCACCGTCAAGACCGGTCCGAACACCTCCTCCTGTGCGATGTGGGACTCGGCCGAAACGTCGGTGAGTATCGTCGGCTCGAAGTAGAAGCCCTTGTTCAGATTCTTGGGGCGGGATCCCCCTACCACCACGGTTGCGCCATCGGCTTCAGCGCGTTTGACGAAGCCCTCGACGCGATCGAGGTGCTCGCGGCTGATCAACGGTCCCATGGTGACCGCCGGATCGACGGGGTCGCCGATCACGACCGCACGGGCCAGCGCGGCGAGTCGGTCCACCACCTCGTCGTGGATGGCATCCGGCAGCAAAAGTCTGCTGTTGAGGATGCAGGCCTGACCGGCGTGCATCGTGCAGCCCTCGAACAGCAGCCGCTCCATCAATTCGTCGCCGACGTCGACGTCGGGAAGCAGGATGGTCGCCGATTTTCCGCCGCACTCAAGCAGGACGCGCTTCATGGTGGTCGCCGCGCCCGCCATCACATCGCGGCCGACGACCGAGCTGCCGGTGAAACTGACCATGTCGACCCTCGGGTCCAGGGTCAGACTTCGGCTGGCCTCGACGCTGGTCGGTGTCACTACGTTGACCACACCCGGCGGGATGTCCGTGTCCTCGTGGATGATTCGGGCGAGGGCGAGCCCCGCGAGCGGCGTCAGCGGTGACGGCTTGAGCACGAGCGTGTTTCCGGCCGCCAGCGCCGCTCCCAATTTCATGACGTTGAGGGTGTGTGGGAAGTTCCACGGGGTCATCGCCGCCACCACGCCGAGCGGTTCGTAGCGTAACAGCGTGGTGCCCGCGGCACCCCAGGCATCCAACGGCGCCTCGGCGGGTTCGACCGCCAGCTCAGCGGCATGACCAACCATGAAGACCGGACCGTCCACGTGAATCAGCCGC
The DNA here is from genome assembly GCF_001666835.1 of Mycobacterium sp. E3251. Lineage (GTDB taxonomy): Bacteria > Actinomycetota > Actinomycetes > Mycobacteriales > Mycobacteriaceae > Mycobacterium. The sequence continues at coordinate 44,878 of NZ_LZJF01000168.1, forward strand.
TCGTTTGCCGAACAGCCCCACTCGGCCTGGGCCAGGGCGTAGATCTCTTCGCCTCTGGCCAGTAGTGCGTCGCTGAGCTGCTGCAGGCATCGCGCGCGCTCGGCGGGCTCGGCCGCCGGCCACGGACCCGTGTCGAAGGCAGTCCTCGCGGCGGCGATCGCTTGCCCCACCTGCGCCACGCTGGCATCGGGCGCCGTTCCGATCACCGCTTCGGTCGCGGGGTTGATGACGTCGTAACGCCCGCTGTCCGGGTCGGTCCACTGTCCGCCGATGTAGTGCCCCTCAGCGTCGAGGAGGGACCGAGACCCAGCCATCATCCGCCTGCCTTCCCTGACTGCTTGCCCGCAGCGCGGCGCGGGCGACGCCTCCCGAGAACTTACATACTTTGACTGCGTGTACACAACCCGTCAGGGCGGGCCAACCGCCAATTAACGCTATTTTTCCGGCATATACGTGCCGATTGACAGACAGCTCCGGTCTACGGTAGACACCATGGAAACGGACATTCTTTTCTGATCTGTCGGACCAGCTCTCAGCGTCGAGGAAGGCGTGGCGTGCCCACAACCACTGTTCCCTTGCACTCGCCCGATTTCTACGCCGGTGACCCATACCCGGCCTACCGAGAGCTTCGCAACACAACGCCCGTCGTGTGGAACGATGTCACCAACTTCTGGGCGCTGTTGAAATACGAGGACATTCGCTATGTCTCGGGCCACCCACTGACCTTCTCGTCCACAAAGGGCATTTCGATCCCGGACCCGGCCCAGCCCGAGCCCGTCCAGGAGGGGAATCTGATTTTCACCGATCCCCCGCGCCACCGGCAGCTTCGCAAGCTCATCAACTCGGGGTTCACCCGCCGCCAGGTGCAGTTGCTCGAGCCCAAGGTGCGACAGATCGTCAAGGGCATCGTCGACGGTGTGGACCCGTCGCGGGACTACGAGTTCGCGGACGAAATCGCCGCTCCGCTACCCACCCGGATGATCGCCGAGATGCTGGGAGCACCGCCCGAAGACTGGGAGCAATTCCGGGCCTGGTCGGACGCCGCGGTGGGCACCGCCGACCCCGACATCGAATTGGACTCAGTGGTCGCGCTCACCGAGCTGTACGAGTACTTCACCAAGCTCATTGCCGCCCGGCGTTCTGGCGAAGTCACCGGCCAAGACGACCTGCTCAGTATCCTGGCCGCGGCCGAGGTCGACGGCGAACGCCTTAGCGACGAGGACCTGCTCAACTTCTCCTTCCTGCTGTTGGTTGCGGGCAACGAAACCACCCGCAACCTCATCGCCCTGGGGACATTGGCGCTGATTGACTACCCCGAGCAGTTCGCCCTGCTGCGATCGGACCCATCGCTGCTACCTTGCGCGGTCGAAGAGATGCTGCGATTCACCAGCCCGGTCACGCACATGGCCCGGCAAGCCACCGAGGACGTCGAGATCCGCGGCCAGCAGATCAAGGCCGGCGACACCGTCGTCATGCTCTACGGCTCCGCCAACCGCGACGAGGAAATTTTCGGGCCCACCAGCGAAGAGTTCGACATCACCCGTAACCCCAACCCGCACATCGCATTCGGTGCCGGCGAGCACGCCTGCCTGGGCGCGCAGCTCGCCCGTTTGGAGGCCAGGGTCATGTTCGAGGTTCTGTTGGGCGCCTTCCCGACCATCGAACTTACCGGTGACGTGTCGCGGCTTCGCGCGACGATGGTGCCCGGTGTCAAACGCATGCCGGTTCGCCTCGGAGCCGCCCGCTGATGAACTTCGACTACACGCCCGAACAAGAGCAGCTCCGCAAGGACTACCGGACCCGCCTTGAGGCGGTGATGACCCCGGAGCGCCGCGCCGCCGTCGCCAATCTCGCCGAGGGAGGCGCCGCGATCGCCGAATGTCGGCGCGCTCTCGGCGAGGCCGGCCTGCTCGGAGTTGCCTGGCCGGTGGAGTACGGGGGCGGCGGGTTGACCGCGCTCGAGCAGTCCATCTTCTCGGAAGAAGCGCGCAGGGTGAACGCCCCGCTGCCAATGATCACCCTCAACACCGTGGGCCCCACGCTGATTCAGTACGGCACCGAAGAGCAGAAGGCCAAGTTCCTGCCCGCCATCCTCAAGGGCACCGTTGAGTTCGCGATCGGCTATTCGGAGCCGGGGGCCGGCAGCGATCTAGCGTCGCTGCGTACCACGGCGGTGCGTGACGGGGATGGGTTCGTCATCAACGGTTCGAAGATGTTCACCAGCGGTGCCGAGTTCGCCGACTACATCTGGCTGGCGGCACGTACCGACCCGAACGCCAAGAAACACAAGGGCATAACACTTTTCATCGTGCCGACCGACTCGCCGGGGTTTTCCTGGAAGCCGCTGCGCACCATGCCGGGCGTATCTACCTACTACACCTTCTACGACGACGTCCGGGTACCCGCGAGCGCCGTCGTGCTCGGCGAGAACCAGGGCTGGACGTTGGTAACAAACCAGCTCAACCTGGAACGCGCAGCGCTCGGCAATCTTGGTGCCCTGGAACCGCTTTTCGACAAGACGCTCAAATGGGCGTCGACGACAGCGCTCGACGACGGCACCGTCATCGACCAACCCTGGGTTCAGCAGGCCCTGGCGCGGGTGGAAGCGCAAGTCGCGGCCTACCGGCTGCTCAACCTGCGCGTCAACGCGACGATGAGCGCCGGCGCACTCGGCATGGGCGAGGCCTCCGCGGCAAAGGTATTCGGCACGGAACTCACCCAACAGGTCGCGCGGGAACTGCTTGAGGTGGTGGGACAGACCGGTGTGCGCAAGGGCCCGGCGGGCCCGCTCAAGGGCGAGCTGGAGAGTGCGTACCGCTTGGCCGTCATCAACACGTTCGGCGGCGGAGCAAACGAGCTCCAACGCGACATCATCGCTATGGCCGGTCTCGGGATGCCCCGCGCGCCCCGGGAAGTGCGCGCATCCGAAAAGGGGAAATCTGCATGACAGAGCTAGCCAAAGACGAACTGCGCGAGCGCCTCGACGCGCTGATCGGGACGCCCACCGACGGAGTCGGCAAGCCCGCCCGCGCCCCCGATCCGGTGAACGCCGCGATGATTCGGCATTGGGCGTACGCGTTGGACGACATGAATCCCGCCTACCTCGATCCCGAGTTCGCGGAGCAGTCCCGCTACGGTGCCCTGGTTTCCCCGCCGGTGATGCTGCAGAGCTGGACGATGCCGCCCCCCAAGCTCGCAGGTATCCATGAACGCGGCGGCGTGCCGATCGAAATCAAGAAGAATCCGCTGCAATTTCTCTCCGACGCGGGCTACACGGGCATCATCGCGACGAACTCGGAGTTCGAAATCGAACGCTATCCCCGCGTCGGTGACGAGATCACCGGTGAGACCGTTTTCGACTCGATTTCGGACGAGAAGACGACGGCAATGGGCAACGGATTCTTCGTCACGTGGGTGACCACCTATCGCGATCAGAATGGCGAAGTTATCGGCCGCCAGTGGTTCCGCACGCTGCGATTCAAGACGGGTGGGGCCCCCGCCGGAACGGCTGGGGACTGATGGCGACCAGGCTAGCTCCGTCGATAAGTCCGGACACCGAGTTCTTCTGGTCGGGCCTCAAGGACCGCAAGCTGCTGATTCAGCGGTGCGCAGACTGCAAGGCGTTGCGGGTTCCGCCTCGCCCGATGTGCGGCAACTGCCAGTCGCTCAATTGGGATTCTGTCGAATCGACCGGACGCGGAACGGTTTACAGCTTTGTGATGCCGCAGTATCCTCCGCTGCCATTCCTCCAGTACCCATACGTGGTCGCCCTGATCGAGCTCGACGAAGGCGTACGCATCGTGTCGAACCTGTGCGATATCGAGCCCGCCGCCATCAAGGTCGGGCTGCCTGTCGAGGTCTTTTACGAGAAGTTCGAAGCCATCCCGAGCGGTGACGAGCTGGTGTTGCACCAGTTCCGGCCTGCGCCCTGACAGACGAGGCAGCACGCGAGCATGGATTTCTCCTTTACCGAAGAACAAGAGACGGTCGGCAAGGTCGCCCGCCAGCTCTTCGAGCACCGCTGCACCACTGAGCATCTCGCCGATCTGGAATCGGGCGAGGTTCGTTACGACCCAGAGCTGTGGCGCGAGCTGGCATCGTCGGACTTGCTGGGTATCGCGTTGCCCGAGTCCGTTGGCGGCAGCGGCGGCGGATTCCTGGAACTCGGCGTGCTGCTCGCCGAAGCCGGCTGGAGCGTCGCGCCGGTCCCGCTCTACGCGACCCTCGTGCTCGGCGCGGATACCATTGCACGCCACGGTGACTCCGCTATTCAGCAGCGATACCTGCCGAAGGTCGCGGACGGCGGTGCGATTCTGACCGCCGCCCTCGCCGAAGCGGGTAACTCCGACCCGACGGCGCCACGCACGATCGCGCGCGCCGACGGCGACGCTTGGGTCTTGGACGGCAGCAAGGAACTCGTACCCGCGGCGCAGCTGGCCGACGCGATCGTGGTTTCGGCCCAGGCCGACGACGGCCCGGCCCTGTTTGTTGTCGAGACTGCGACCAACGGCCTCACGATCACGCCCGCAAGCACCACCAATGCCGAGCCCCACGCCGACGTCGAACTCGCCGGTGCTCTCGGCCACCGACTGAACGGGTCCGGCGCCGCGGACGCGGTGGGTTTGCTGCATACCAGGGCCTTGATCGGGCTGTGCGCGATGCAGATCGGTGTTACCGAACGGGCGCTGAAGATCGCCGCTTCCTACACCAGCGAGCGCGAGCAGTTCGGCCGGCCGATTGGCTCGTTCCAGGCCGTGCAGCAACGACTGGCCGACGCGTTCATCGACGTCGAGGCAATCCGCTGGACCACCTGGCACGCCGCTTGGCTGATCGCCGAGGGCCGGCCCGCGGCGCGCGAGGCGGCCATCGCGAAGTTCTGGGCGGCTGAGGCCGGAGCGCGGGTCGTCGCGTCGGCCCAACAAGTCCATGGCGGCATAGGCATCGACATCACCTACCCGCTTCACCGATATTTCTTGTGGGCCAAGCAGATCGAGCTGTCCCTCGGCGCGGCCCCCCAGCAACTCGCCCGCCTGGGCGCGACCTACCCGGAAGGAAGCAGATGACCTCCACCGTCGATCGCACCACCACGCTGGCGTGGGATTCCATCAACGTGGGCGACGAAGTAACCCCGCTGGATGTTCCGGTTACCACCACTCTGATCGTCGCCGGGGCCATCGCATCCCGCGACTACATGCCGGTCCACCACGACCGGGATTTTGCGAATTCCCAAGGATCCAAGGACATCTTCCTGAACATCCTCACGACCAACGGTCTGTGCGCGAAATTCCTGCACGACTGGGCGGGACCGGAGGCGATGATCAAGAAATTGTCCATCCGCCTCGGCGTTCCGGCCTACCCGAACGATCCGCTGCGGTTCACGGGTTCTGTCACGGACAAGTCCAAGGCCGACGGTGAAGGACTCGTCGAGGTCACCTTCAAGGGCACCAACAGCCTGGGTGATCACGTCTCGGCGACCGCAGTACTCAGCTTGCGTCAGGGTGTCGATGCATGAGCGACGGCATCGGCGGTAAGACGGCGCTCGTCGGAATCGGCCAGACCGAGTTCTCCAAGGAATCGGGTCGCACCGAGATGCAGCTCGCCTGTGAGGCGGTCATCGCCGCGATCCGCGACGCCGGCCTGCGGCCCGCCGACATCGACGGCATGGTTACCTTCAGCGTCGACGAGAACGAGGAGATCGAGGTTGCGCGCAATGTCGGCATCCGCGACCTGACGTTCTTCACAAGGGTCCCGCACGGCGGTGGGGCGGCGGCGGGAACCGTCATGCAGGCCGCCATGGCGGTCGCGACGGGCGCGGCGACGGCGGTGGTGTGCTACCGCGCGTTCAACGAGCGCTCCGGCTTCCGCTTCGGCGGCGCTGGCCGTCAGCCCGGCGTGACACCGCTATGGATGGCGCCCTACGCGCCGTTCGGGTTCATGACGCCGGCTGCCTGGGTCGCCTTGCACGCCCACCGTTACATGACGACCTATGGGGTCACCAACGCCGATTTCGGCAAGATCTCCGTCATCGACCGCAAGCACGCCGCGAACAATCCAGACGCCTGGTTCTATGGCAAGCCGATAACCCTTGAGCAGCACCAGCAGTCACGGTGGATCATCGAACCGGTGCTCAGGCTGCTCGACTGCTGTCAGGAAAGCGACGGCGGCGTTGCGATGGTGGTGACGAGCGTGGAGCGGGCGCGAGACCTCGCCAAGCCGCCCGCCGTCATCACAGCCGCCGCTCAGGGCGCCGCCTATGACGGCGAGGTGATGACGAGTTACTACCGCGAGGACATCACCGGGCTGCCCGAGATGGGAGTCGTGGGCGACAAGCTGTGGCGGGATTCCGGCCTCAAACCTCAGGACATATCGACGGCGTTCCTCTACGACCACTTCACACCGTTCGTGTTCACGCAACTCGAGGAGTTGGGATTCTGCGGCCGGGGCGAGGCCAAGGACTTTGTCTCGGTCGACGAGCTGTCACTCGGTGGCCGTATGCCGATCAACACCAACGGCGGGCTGCTCGGCGAGGCGTACATCCACGGCATGAACGGCATCACCGAGGGTGTTCGTCAGGTGCGCGGCACGTCGCACAATCAGGTGGACAACGTCGAACACGTACTGGTCACGTCGGGCACCGGCGTCCCGACCAGCGGCTTGATCCTCGCTCCCGATCACTGAACACGTTGGGCGAGGAAGGCCGATGACACAGGCTACCGCTGTCGACACCCGCGCGGCGCTCATCTCGGCCGCGTTCGCCTGCTTCCGTACGCACGGGCTACAGAAGACCACGATCGTCGACATCGCACGCGCCGCAGAGGTGTCACGGAGCACGTTCTACGAGTACTTCCGGGACAAGGAAACGATCGTCGAGGCCTGCGCGGAGGCGGCGTCACAGCGATTCTACCGCAAAATGGCCAGGGCGATCGACAATGACGGCGGCAGCACCCTGGAGGAGAAACTGGTTCGCGCAAGCGTTTTCGTCGCCCAGGCCCGCCGGGTGGTGGAGCCCGAGTCGTATTTCGACCGGGAAGAGGTCAACTTGATGTTGACCAAGAACGCGGCGACCCTATTGCAGGAATGCAGCGAGTTCTTCGCCCCATATGTCTCGGCGGCGCGCCTGACGGGAGAGGTCCGCAGTGACCTCGACATCCGCTCCGCAACCGAGTGGTTCGCGCGAATGTTGTTTTCGCTGTTCACCACTCCGTCGCCCTACATCGACATCGGCGACGACGCGGCGGTGGCCGAGTTCGTGCGTAACCACGTGGTGCGGGGGTTTCTGGGCGATCGGCGCGGGAGGTCGTAGGACGTCTTTGGCGCGCGGCGACGAACCGCGGCCCAGCGGCCGATGGGTCGCCCCGACGTCAGCCCACCAGGCTGCCTTGGCGCAGAAAATTTACGGTGTAGTCCTGGTAAGTCACGCCGTTTCGAGGTAGGCCAATGAGGTCGAGAAAGGGAAACCACTCCGCCGAATCAACGAACCAATCCCAGCGCGTTATCTGCCCCTCTTCGTTGACCCAGACATAATCCCATTCGTGGAGGTTTAATACCGTCCCGTTGGCCAGCGTCCCCGCATAAGTGTCGCGGACCGCAAATCCCCAATCGGCGGCCCTGCAGTCAAAGGGGGTGACGATTCGAAAGTCAGGCATGTGCTTCCACCACATGCGAAATTCGCACGTGAGCATATCTCCACCGGGGGCATACTGCTGTATGGCTTCGAGCACCTGCTCCGATGCGAGGTCGGCCATCACGTGGTCGGTACCGCCGTTGAACAAGGGACACATCATGACGGCGTCCGGGGCGTACACCCACTCCTCGCCGTAGGTGATCTTCTGGGTCTCCGGAGCCTGGGCGTAGGCCTCCCATTTCGCGTGGGCGATCCTTCGGTGCCGAGCCACTCGATCGGACATCACGCTTCTCCCTTCCTGCGCACGGGCACATTGGACCACCCACAAACGTTGGCCATCGCCACCCGCCGCAGCCCGTCGCGGTCGACTTCGTAGTCAGGGAGCAGATCGAGCAGCGCTTCGAGCGCGATACGGCTCTCCATCCTCGCCAGCGCTGCCCCCAAACAACTGTGCACGCCATACCCGAACGCGAGGTTGAAGCCCATCCTGCGCTCCCGGTCGATGTCCAGCCGGTCGGGATCGGGGAACATCCGTTCGTCACGCGTCGCCGAACCGGTGACCAGCAGTACGGCACCCCCTTCGGGAATCACCTTGCCATGCAACGCCACATCGCGGGTGGCGGTGCGCACCTGGTACTGGGAGGGCGCCTCATAGCGCAACAATTCTTCGACGGCGGCGGGCACCTTGCTGCGGTCCTTCCGCAGCTTCTGCCACTGATCCGGAAAGTCGGCGAAGGCCACCATGGCGTTGCCGACGAGTTTCGTCACCGTCTCGGCGCCCGCTCCCCCAAGCATGGTCGCGAATCCGGTGATATCGACGTCGGTGAGCTTCTCCACCTGCCCGTTCCGCTCGATCTCGGTCTCGATGAGCCGGCTGATCATGTCGTCACGAGGTTCGGCGCGGCGCTGCTGGACGAGGTCGTAATAGTAGAGCCCGGTTTTCATCGACGCTTCTCGACCGGCGGCGGTGGTGGCGATCCCACCCGGGTGGCGTTCAAGGAGCAGATCCAGCCAAATGCGGATCTGGTCGCGGTCTTGCTTGGGCACTCCCAGCATGGTGGTGATGACCTCATTCGGGAACAGCGCCGAGAAATCGGCCACCACGTCGAACGAGGACGAGTCGAGCGCGTCAAGGCGTTCGTAGACTTTCTCGCGCACCATGTCCTCTAACGCCGCGATGGCGCGGGGCGTGAACACGTTGCTGACCAGCCTGCGCATCTTCTGGTGTTCGGGCGGATCCATCGAGATGATCACTTTGGGCACCGGTATCGCGTCGTCGTGCGCCTGAACCATATCCAGCGTCGCACCCTTTGCCGACGAATACGTTTCGTGGTCCTTGGTGGCGGGCGCCACGTCGTCGTAGCGGGTCAGCGCCCAGAAGTCCCACTTTGGGTTGTAGTAGACGGGGGCACCGTCGCGCAGGCGTCGGTAGGTGTCGTACGCCCCGTTGAAGAAATCTTCAGAGAAGGGATCGAATTCGGCATCGTCTTCTGAGACCTGTTGTGGCGTAGTAGGAGTCACAGAATCGCTCCGGCCTCTTTGTAGGCTTCGATGGTGTCCCAGTCCAGGCCCGCTTCCATCAGCACCTCCTCGGTGTGCTGACCATGCTCGGGCGCGCCCAGAGGGATAACGGCCTTTTCGTCGAATTGGACGGGGTTGGTGGGCAACGAGTACGGCGCGCCGTTCATCGTCGTCGTGTTCGCGACATAGCCGTTCGCGGTCACCGCCGGGTCCTGGCACAGCTCCGCCGGCGTCTGCACCACACCCCACGCCCCGGAGACGGATGCCAACCGCTCACGCCATTCCGCGAGGGTGTGTTGGGCAAACGCATCGTCCATGAGCGAGATCAGTTCCGCCCGGTTGGCGAAACGTGCTGCGGGATAGGCGAAACGCTCATCTTCGACCAATTCGGGCAGGCCGATGGCGCGCATCGTTTCGGGATAGAACTTGTCGAGCTGCAGCATCATCAGCTGAACGTAGCGGTCGTCCTTGGTGCGGTAGGTCCCGACCAAGGGGTTGGGCGCGTCGGCGTGTCCGTACTTGGGAATGGATGTGCCGCCGTGGATCTGGCTCACTGCGACATCGGGGCTGAGGTTCCAGGCCGCCAACCCGAGCAGGGAGACGTCGACCACCGATCCCTGTCCGGTGGTTGCCTTTTTGTACAACGCGGCCGCGATCCCGCCCGCGATCGCCATGCCCCCAAGCAGGTCTCCGAATGCCGGCCGTGAGCGCACCAGCTCGTCGCCGTCCTCGGTGAGCATGGTGGCGATGCCGCCGCGGGCCCAGTAGGAGACGCCGTCATAGCCGGGCTTGTCCGAGTCCGGTCCCTTCGGTCCGTGGCCCGACCCCCGCACATAGACGACGCTCGGATTGGCGGCCCTGATGTCGTCGACGTCGATGCCCAGCTTCTTACGACGGCCGGGCAGATAGCTGGTGAGGAACACGTCGCAGCCGGCCGCGAGCTTGCGGATGACGTCCTGGCCACCGGGCGTGCTCAGGTCGACGCCGATCGACTTCTTGCCACGATTCGGAATTTCGATCATGTAGTTGACCTGGCCACCACCCTCGTCCACGATGCCCATCGTCACGAGGCCACGCTGCGGGTCCCCGCCCTCGCGCGGCTCGACCTTGATGACCTCGGCACCCCACTCCGCCAGCACGGCGCCTGCCGACGGTACGAAGGTCCACGCGGCAACCTCTAGCACGCGCACACCACTGAGTACTTTGTCGACGGAAATGACGGCCTCCATTGGGTCACAGTGCACGGGTGCGAGCGCGCTAACGGGTTGGCAATGGCGATAACGCGTATTTGCATGTCCGAGAATGTCAGTTTCAGAACCGATTGTAAACCGGGATGGCATCGGCGTGGCCGGCCGCGAACGCTCACGGACGCGCCGACAGCCGTTCGGGCAGCGCCGGATCTCCCTTGGCCCAAAAGGCCTCCCAGGTCGCCATCCGCTGGGGCATGGCCGCACGCAACCGGACGTCGCCCGGCCAGCGCATGAATTCCGGACCCGGACGCTCCGTCACATCGACCGAATACCAGGCGTGCTCCCGTCGCTTGACGAAACACCATTGGCCCCGGCGACGCTCGTAGACATCGTCGTAACGCATCGTGATCACGTACCACCCATCGCCTTCCTCGTGTTCGGCGCGGCAATAAACGGCTCCGGTCGCGTGATCGGCGTCGATAAAGTCGAACTGGTGCCCACACACCAGGTGGATGCTGCGGTAAAACCGCCGGAGCACGCGGTCATACCAACGCTTCAACGCTTCCCTGCCGCGACCCTCGGCCCCGGCATCGACATCGTCGATGAACAACGCCACCAACGCGTCGAGATCACGGGCATCGAGTGCCATTGCATACCGGATGGGAAGCTGGCTGATCGCGAGACTCGACTCCACTCGGTCCAACCTGTCATCGGTAGCTGAACTCTTCGATCCAGTGGCCATGGCAATATCGTAGGCGGACGCCGGTGAATGAGAACCCGTGTTCTCGTTTATCGGAAAGGCTACTATTCTGCGCTTATGCCCTTTCCGACGATCCTGCCCACGATCCCTGCACTGGTGAGGTTTTGCGCAGCGCGCTTCGGCGACAGGCCATTCCTCATCGCCGACGGGCGGAGCTTGTCCTATGCCGACCTCGACCGGCGTTCAGCCGCGCTGGCCACTGCCTTGTTGGCGCATGGCATCAGCAAGGGCGACCATGTCGGAATCCTGATGCCCAACAGCGTCGACTGGGCACTGGCGTGGTTTGCCACCACACGCATCGGCGCGGTCGCTGTTCCCCTCAACACCTTCTACAAGGCCTCCGAACTGGCCTGGACCGCCCGACATGCTGACCTAAGAGCGATCCTGACGTGGTCGCGGTTCCGCAACCACGATTTCTTGACCCGGCTGGAAGATGCGCTGCCGGGTCTCGCCGGTCAGGACCGGCCAGGTCGCATCATGGTGCGCAAGGCGCCGTTCCTGCGGACCGTCGCGGTGTGGGGGCCGTCCGATCGGGCCTGGACGACGAGGATCAACGCCGACGACGCGCTGTCCGCAGCCGACACCGACTTCCTCGTCGATGTGGAATCGTGTGTGACACCGGCCGACGAGGTGATGATCATCTACACCTCGGGCAGTACAGGCGACCCGAAAGGGACTGTGCACACCCATGGCACGCTGGTCCGCCACACCTACAACCTCACCTTCATGTACGCCGTCACCCGCGACGACGTGATGTTCACGTCCATGCCCTTCTTCTGGGTGGGCGGGCTGATCACAGGATTGCATGCGGTAATCCATCACGGCGCGACACTGATCACTCAGCCCGCGTTCGATGCAGCAGGGGCCTTGGAACTCATGGAGCGACACCACGCGACCATCGCACTGGGCTGGCCACAGCAGGGTAAGACGCTGTCCGAGCATCCCGACTTCTCAGCACGCGATTTGAGTTCGGTGCACCGCACCAGCATGCCCGCGATGGTGCCACCCCTCCATCAGCCCAAGGGCTCCAGCGGCCTGGGAATGACCGAGCTGTGCGGCAATCACCTCGGCATCGATCCGTATCTGCCGCAAACGCCCGATCGGTCCGAAACCGGCGGCCCACCAATCGAAGGGCTGCACCACCTGATCGTCGACCCCGACACGGGACAGGCGGCGCCCAATGGCACGCCCGGCGAAATATGGGTTCGCGGGTATTCGTTGATGCAACGGCTGCACAAATGTGAGCGCGAGGACGTGTTCACGCCCGACGGCTACTACCGAACGGGCGATTGCGGCATCGAATACGACGACGGCTGGATCAAGTTCACCGGACGGTTGGGCGATTTGATCAAGACCGGTGGCGGCACCAACGTCACACCCAGCGAAGTCGAACTGGCACTGGCCGACTGCGACGGTGTGCTGGAGGCATACGTGGTCGGAGCGGAGAGCACTGAGCACGGAACGGTGGTCGCAGCGGCGGTGGTGCCACGCGGCGAATCCGCACTCAACGCAGAGTCATTGCGGGTGCAACTGCGCGATCGACTGTCAGCGTACAAGGTCCCGAAGTACATTTGGGTCACCGCCAAGCGAGACCTCCCGTTCACCGCGACCGGCAAGGTCAAGAAGTCGGAGCTGGCGCGCCAACTCAGCGAATGGCTGCACTCGGCTAGGGGTTGACCGGCTGCCCGTCGGCCATGTCCGTGGCCATCAACGTCAACGGGATGCCGAATAACGGCTCCAATTTGACTTCGGTCAACTCGAATCCCTCGCCTTCGTGCCGCTGCCGGAAGTCGGACTTAACGCCGTACCTCGCGGCGATGTATTCGCCCGCAGCGCAATCCGCCACCCGCACGATGACGGAGAACAGCCCGTCGCCGTTGCGCGCGAGGAAGTCGGCCGCCGTACCGGCCTCCGTTGGTGCCGTGGCGGTCGGGGCGACGAGCTCGAATCCGCGGTCCCAGTCCAGGCGGACTTGCAGACCTAAGTGCTCGAGCTCGAAAGCCTGGAATTGAAAGCCCAAAGCGCCCAGGTAATCGGCAGCACGGTCGAGCCGGTCGAGTCCGACCGCGAACACAACGTGGTGCAAATGAGGCAGAGGGGGCGCCATGTCAATGACTCTACGAGCTCACAAAGGTAGATTTCAATTACCGGAAATAATCATTCTCAATACGGTAGATTCGCGCCTGCATACCCACACGTCCTGGCGGAGAGGCGCTTCGTGGCACTTGAACAGTTCAACCTAGACGGCCAGGTGGCAATAGTCACCGGCGCCGGGCGCGGCGTCGGTGAGGGTATCGCCAAGGTACTCGCCGAAGCCGGTGCCACTGTCGTTGGTACGGCTCGGACCTCGTCCGAGGTCGAGCAGACGTTCAGAGAGATCGAAAAAACGGGTGGCAAAGGCCTCGCGGTCACCGCCGACGCGCTGCAACGCTCCGACAGCGAGCGCGTCGTCCAGACCGCGGTCGACAAATTCGGCCGCATCGACATCCTCGTCAACAACGTCGGTTTCGCGACTTACGGGCCATTTTTGGGCCTGACCGACGACAACCTCCGGGAAACGTTCGACTATTGCGTCACTTCAGCGTTCACCATGAGCCAACTGGCGGTGCCGCACATGTTGACGGTGGGCCGAGGCTCGATAGTCAACATCTCCTCAGGAGCCGGCCGATTCGGGATCCGAGGATTGTTGCCCTACTCGGTGGCCAAGGGTGGGCTCGAAGCCCTGACCCGCGCCATGGCACAGGAGCTCGCCCCCAAGATCCGCGTGAACGCGATCGCCCTGGGCGCATTCATGACGACCGGGCTGCAATCCAGCTTCGACCTGATGCCGGGTTCCGAGGAGAAATTAAAGGAGCTGACGCCCCTACACCGTATCGGCGACGTGGCAGACCTCGGGAGGCTGGCACTGTATCTGTGCACCCGCGATTGCTACGCCACCAGTTCGACTTTCATCGTCGACGGCGGCCTTCAAGGACCGAACTCCTCCCTTCCGATACCCGATCTGTAGCCGATACATCACAGGAGCAAGTACCGTGGCGGACAAGGTGGCACGCGTGGCAGTCATCTCGACGGGCGGCGTGGGAAGCATCGCGTTGCGAGCGATCAACCGCCGCGCGCACCTCGACCTGGTCGGCGTATGGGTGCATAGTCCGGGCAAGGCTGGGCGCGACGCGGGTGAGGTCGTCGGGCTCGGCCCGATTGGCGTGACGACCACCGCCGACCTGGCCGACATCATCAAGCTCAAGCCCGACTGTGTCGTCTACGCGGCCGCCAGCGAAGAGATGGACGCGGCCGCGGTTCGCGACTATGTCCGATTCCTGCAAGCGGGCATCAACGTCGTCACGACCAACACGCCGGGAATGATGTTTCCCGACAGATGGATTCCCGACTTGGCCGACCAGGTACGAGCCGCGGCGCTGGCCGGGGGCGTCACGATCTACACGTCGGGTATCGAACCGGGATTCGCCGGCGACCAGTTCGCCGTCATACTGTCGACTTTGTCCAACACCATCCGTTCGGTTCGCGCCCAGGAGATTTTCGACTACTCGGCCTATCCCAACGAGTATCTGATGTTCGACGCCATGGGCTTTGGCCGGCCGCTCAATTTCACACCGCTCCTGGAGCTGGAGGGTGCACAGCAGTTCGCCTGGGGACCTCCAATCGGTCTGGTGGCGCGGGCCCTCGGCGTCGAGCTCGACACCATCACCGAAAGCTACGAGCGCGTCGCGACGCCAAGGGATTTACACGTGGCATGCGGGTTGATTCCGGCCGGTACCTGTGGCGCGGTGAGAGCCGAAACCACCGGGGTGGTCAATGGCCGCCCCGTCATCAGCATCGAGCACATCAACCGCATGGCTCCCGACCTGGCGCCGGAGTGGGCGTCGGCGCCACATGGCACCTACCGCATCGTCATCGAGGGCGAACCACACATCCACTGCGATCTTCGCTTCGGCACCGAAGGCACCGCAGCATCGGCGAACGACAACGCGATGGAGGCGACTGCCATGCGGGTGGTCAATGCCATACCGTATGTCATCGATGCGGCCCCCGGCATCGCGACGTCATTGGACCTGCCGATCACCGCGCCCCGCAACGCGGTGGATGTGAGCTAGACGGTAAACATCGGGCCGCGGGATCGAAGCGATGCAGGAAGCGGCCGAGTCCTACTCGCATCCCCAGTACGGCTTCAGCAAGCAACTGATTCCGAATGCCGTCACAATGCCCGAAGATGTCGCCAACGCGGTTGCGTGGCTGGCCTCAGATGAGTCGAGATTCGTCACGGCAGCCGCGATTTCCGTCGATGTCGGGGTTGCCCAGGCGTAGCAGGACCGCGCTCAGTTCGGCCGGTCGGGCAAAAAACGGTGAGTGGCCACCGTCCAACTCGATGACGCGAGCCCCGATCCGATCGACCGCATTGCGCCGGGCCCAGGACTCGCCGACCGCGCGGTCATCCCGCATCAGCACGTAATCCGAAGGGGTGTCGGGCCAGCGGTCGATCGGGCAACGTTCGATGAACACGGTGAAGGATTGGTGTCGCAATTCTTCGAACGCTTTCCGCGCCAGCGGTTCTGGACAGTCATGGTAAAAGCCCTCCCACACCGACTCCCATCCCAGACCGAACGGTCCGGCACCGCGTTCTTGCGGCTCTGGAAAGGCGATCGCATCGGGGTTGGCGGCCAGGTGGTCGGCGAACGACTGTCCGGGCACGGGCAGGAGGCCGCCGACGAAGACCATTTTTTGCACCGGGTAGAGCGTGGCGATCACCGGTGCGCACAATCCCGAGAGCGAGTGTGCCACGACGACGATATCTTCGGCTATGTCGGAGGACGCGGTACCACCGACCCGGGCTTCCTCGATCGCGTCGATCGCCACGCGCGCCCATTCCAGGGCACCCGCCGAGTCGTCGTCGACCGGCAGATCCGGCGCAACGACCCGATGACCGCGCCGCGCGAGTTCCACCGCGACCCTGTCCCAGCATGAGCCATAATGCAGGCCGCCGTGCAGCAACGCGAACAGCGTCATGTTCGAGTGGACGAGAGTCGAGTGACGATCTCAGGTCCGGCCAACGGCAACCCGATGACACCGGGGGCCGCGGCGACCACACGAGGAATGGCATTCACCGCCGCCATCGCGGTGGCCGATATTCCGGGATTTATCCGGTTGTGCTCGGACGGCTCGAGGTACAGTTCCAGGCTCATACTTGGGTCGCCCTCAACACGAAAGACCATGCCGCCCTGCCCTTCGCGCGAAGGCCTGGGCCAGTGTTCGGGCCACGGGGTCGAAGTCACGGTAGCGAAGTATTGCACTGCCACCGCTTTCCGGTCATCGACAACTCCAGAGAGTTGCCAACGGTGCCCGCAAATCGTGCCCGACGGCACCACCCCGAGGGCCGTAGGCAGGTCGGCCGGAGCCAGCAATGTCTCCCAGTCGAGCTCTACACGGTCGAGGTCGATTCCGAGCACATCGGCGAGATAGCGCACGACCGTCTCCCAGTCATGCCTTACCTTGCCCGAAGCTATGCGGACCGGCGTGTGGCCGTCCGGCTTCCCGAAACCCATCGACTCATGCAGCACATCCCAGATTGGATAGGCCTTGTCCAAGTCCAGCGCGTACTCATCCATCCGGTACGAATCCACGGTACCGGCCCCGGAGAGAAGGGCGGTAGGAAGATTGAGGCTGATGAACCCCGGCTCGCTACCGGTGGCATAGAACGTTGAGTTGCCCCGTCTGGCAGCCGAATCGAGCGCGGCACGCCAGTGCTGCGGTGCGGCGGGCGGGTACACCATCGGAATGGCCGAGATAGTGACGACGTTGATCCCCGACTCCAGCAGCGTGACAATGTCCGCGATCGCATCGTCTTCGCGGCGGACCGCGGTCGCGCAGTAGCACACGCAGTCAGGTTTCAGTGCAATGACTTCCGCGATATCGCCGGTGGCCTGCACACCCACTTCAGCCACACCGCAGAGCCGGCCCGCATCGACTCCGACCTTGCCGGGCGAGGAAACGCGCACGCCCACGAGATCCAGTGCTGGATCGAGAATCTCGGCCCGCAGCGCTTCACTGCCGGTGAGCCCCGTCCCAATGTGCGCGACTCGATAGCGCGCGGATGCGCGGTCAATCATCATCGTTCCCTTCGGGAATCACTCTGTGATCCTCTGTGCATGTGGCTCACTTGTAGAAAGGTCCCGCTTTACCCGACTGCTCCAGATGCCCATAAGGGCCGCAAAGGAGATCGGCGTTAGTGCCCGATTGAATGGTGGCGAGGGTCAGGACGACGGAAGCCAGATACGCGGCCCCGAACAGTCCCCACCCCACCCTGCGCACCAACGGCGACCCATTGGTCTCGAGCGGGTGGACACAAGGCGAATGGGTTGTCGAATCGACGGCTTCCGTCACATCACAGCCTCACCGGCAGCGTGGCCCAGCCGCGGACACTCGTGGTGTGCGCATGCTTTGCCTTCTCGTGGTCGACTTCCCAGTCCGGCCACCGTGACAGCACCTCTTCGAGCGCGACCTTGGCCTGCACCCGGGCAAGCGCGGCACCAAGACAGAAATGAATGCCGTGGCCGAAAGACAGATGAGCCGCCTTCCGGTGGATGTCGAACCTGTCCGCGTCGGGGAACTGGCGCTCGTCGCGATTCGCCGACCCGTTCAGCAACAACATCACGGATCCCTCGGGGACCCGTTGCCCGTAGAGCGCTACGTCGCGGGCCACGTAGCGGCCCTGCACCGGTGACGGCGCCTCATAGCGCAGAATTTCCTCGACAGCACCGGGAATCAAACTGAAATCGGCCGCCAGCTCACGGCGCTGATCCGGGTGGTCCGACAACAGTGCGCCGGCGAACCCGATCAAGCGGGTCGTCGTCTCGTTGCCGGCGCCCGCGACGGTGCCGGTATAGGTGAGCACCTCCGCGCGGGTAAGGCGGCGACGGGTACCGTCGGGCTCCTCCAGTTCGGCGTTGACCAACTCAGTCATCAAATCGTCGGACGGATGCTCATAGCGCCAGTCGATGAACTCTTCGAGCAGTCGTGACTGGCGCGTCATCATGTCGTCGAAGACCTGCTGGGGCGCGCTTTGTTTCAGCTCGAGTAGCTTGTCCGTGTTTCGTCGTATCGAGGCCTGGCTCTCTTCGGGGATCCCGAGGAGATAGCCGATGGTTCGCATCGGCATCAAGGCGCCCAGGTCCGCGATGAAGTCGAAGGTGTCTTCTCCGATCAGCGGCTCGAGCGCGCGACGGCAGAACTCGCGAGCCAGCGGCTCGATAGCCGCCATTCGCCGCGGCGTAAACACTCCAGAGAGCAGCCTGCGATGAGCATCGTGGATTGGTGGGTCCTCGAACAGAATCACGCCCGGGGGGACATCGACACCGTTCAGTATGACTTCGATGATGGTGCCTTTGCCTGAGCGGTAGTCACGCCAATTCACCAGTTCGCGCGCGACATCCTCGTACCGGCTCAGCGCGTAAAAGCCGTACTTCTCGTTGTGGTAGAGCGGCGCGTCGTCCCGCAGTCGCTTCCACACCGGGTACGGGTTGTCGTCAATCTCGAAGTCGAACGGGTCATAGTAGGGCTCGGCGTCCACGGTATGTGTCACGCGGCGGTCCTTCCTCCCTCGCGCCGAGAAACACCCTCGACCGAACGAGAATATGCGTTCACGTGAAACGCAAACAAGCCTTTCGGCAAGTTCGCCAGACGTCAGCCGGACGGCTCCGCAGGACTCGCGCTGTTGCCGTTGATGACTGGCATGTTTGTCCACGCGCCACGATCGTCGCGATACCATCCCGCGGCGGCCAGCGCGCCACCGTCGGCATGTACCACGGTCCCTGACACCCATGCCGCCAACGGGCTCGCCAGGAACAGTATGCAGCCCGCGATGTCTTGCGGGGTTCCGAAGCGACCCAGCGGAATCCAACGCGGAATATTGTGTCTCTGCGATGGGTGAATCATGCGGTCCAGCGGCACCTGGGCGCTATCAGTGGTTTCCGGCGCCACGGCATTCACCCGGATGCCCGCTGGGCCCAGCTCGAGGGCGAGGCTCATCGTAAAGCCAGTCACCGCCGCCTTGAAGGCTCCGTACACCGCGAACTGCGGTATGCCCCGGAAGCCCTCGATCGACGAGACGTTCGTGATACTGGCACCGCCGGCGGCGGCACGCAGCAGTGGCAGCATGGCCCGGCTTACCAGGAAGATGTGCTTGAGGTTGACGCGGTATATGTCATCGATCTGGTCGTCGGTGAGCCGCTCGAAAGGGGTCGGCCGCGTCATGAAGTGGCCGACGTTGTTCACCAGCACGTCGAGGCGCCCGTACCGACTGCCGATGGCATCGGCGAGCGCCGACACGTCGACCGCAGCGGTCGCATCGCCGGTGACTACGAGCCCCCGGTCGCCGAGTGCGCTGCGCAGTTGCTGGGACCGTGCCTGGTCAACCTCAAGTGCGACGACCGACGCGCCCAGGTCGGCAAAGGCTTTCGCTGTCGCGTGCCCGATGCCGGCGCCGCCGCCGGTGACAAGCACCACCTTGCCATTGAAGTCGAACATTCCGCCTCCTGTTTCACCGCCGAGGCGCAACGAGTCCGGCCTCGACGAAAACAATGATTCTCGCATGAGAGAATCGGGTATGACCGTCAGTTACGGATTCGGCCAAGGAAGCGGGTTATGAGCGACCGGCACTCCAGCATCGCGGGGACGCGGATGTTGATCATCGGAGCTTCCTCGGGCGTCGGACAGGCGTTGGCAATCGCCGCCCACTCCCGGGGAGCGCACGTCGCACTCGCCGCACGGCGAGTGGACATACTCTCGGAACTGGCCGATCGGCTGCACGGATCCGCATATGAACTGGACGTTTCCGAGCCGCGGGCCGTAGAGACCGTCGTCGATGAAGTCGCTACCAACTTCGGCAAGCTCGATGCGGTGGTGTTTACCAGCGCCGTGGTGCCCTTCGTGCTGATCGAAGACACCGATGTGGAGACATGGCTGCATTCCTACGCCGTCAACGCCGTCGGTGCGTCCCATGTGCTGCGAGCGGCCCTCCCCTACTTAGCCGATAACGCAACGGTTATCGTCGCATCAAGCCATGACGTCGGCCGCCCCCGCGCCGGTGTAGCGGCCTACCACGCGAGCAAGGCCGCGCTCGACGAGATAATGCGGTCTTGGCGGGCCGAGCATCCCGAATTAGCCGTGATCCGGGTTAGCGTCGGCCCCACTTGTGACACTGAGATCCTGCGCGGAGCCGACCGTGATCTACTGGCCGACCTGTACCGGTCCTGGGCGCGAGCGGGCCAGATCCCCGACGAGATGTCCACGGTGGACGACGTGGCCAACGCAATGCTTTCCCTGATCGCCATTTCACGCGCGAATCCCACCGTCGTCAGCGAGATTGTGCATCTTGCGCCGCGAATCGGCAAGACTCGGTGACGATCACCAGACCGCGAAGGGCGGGCAACTGAATGGATCTCGGTTTCGAGGGCGCCACAGCGGTCGTGACCGGCGGCAGCAAGGGGATGGGCCTCGCGATCGCAGAGAGTCTCGCGGCCGAAGGTGCCTCCGTGGCGATCATGGCGCGCGGCCAGGCGACGCTGGACTCGGCCGCGAGGCAAATCCGCGCGGCGGGGGCACCCGAAGTACTGACCATCAGCGTCGACATGTCCGATGCCGATTCCATTGAGTCGGCCTTTGCCTCCATTGGTCATGCGTGGAACACCCTGAACGTGCTGGTGCACACCGTTGGTCCGAATGCCGGTGCGTTTGAAGACCTGGACGATGACGACTGGCGCTCCGCATTCGATCTCGGCACACTGTCCGCCGTGCGCTCCGTCAGGGCCGCATTGCCGCTGTTGAGATCGGCCGAGTGGGCTCGCATCGTCACCCTGTCTGCGCATTCGATCCAACGACAGAGCCCTCGTCTGGTCGCCTACACTGCAGCCAAGTCAGCACTTGCGAGCTTCACCATGAACCTATCCAAAAGCCTTGGTGCCGAGCGTATTCTGGTCAACTGCGTGTGCCCCGGGACGATCGTCACGGCGAGCTTCACCGAGATCCTGCGCGATGTGCTGGCCGTCGACGGGTTGGACGCATCTGATCCAGAGCACGTGATGAGGTGGGTGGAGAAGACGTACGGCCACCCGTGTGACATCGGGCGCGCCGGACTGCCCGAGGAGATCGCCTCGGTCACCACTTATCTCGCATCGCGGCGAAACGGCTACGTGACGGGTGCCACCGTGAACGTCGACGGCGGCTGGAACGGCGCGATGACCATGGGTCGCCATCGGGCGCAATGGGCCGAGAACCCCGAAGAAGCTCTGCCGACGAAGAACTGACCTACGGTCAGATGAAGTCCGATCCGCCGTCGACGTTCACGGTGGCACCCGTCACGTAGCCGTTTCGCCGCGATGCGAGATAAGTGGTGACCGAGGCGAT
>NZ_LZJF01000169.1 GCF_001666835.1 Mycobacterium sp. E3251
GGCACTCGCAGGCCCGAGGGTGTGGCGATGGTCGAAGAGCTTGCCGCGCAAGCCAGTTCGCTTGCGGGCCGGCCGGTGGAGGTCGCGTTCGTCGACGTGCTGGGCCCCACCCCCAGCGAGGTGCTGTCGCGGGCGAGGGCGACCGGCCGGCCCGCCATCGTGCTGCCGGCGTTCTTGTCGCGCGGCTATCACGTCCGCGCCGACCTGCCGGCCCACGTCGAGCTGAGCGGCCACCCGAACGCGATCGTCACGCCGGCGCTGGGCCCCAGTGGCCAGGTCGCCCGGATCGTCGGTGACCAGTTGGTGAAATGCGGCTGGCGGCCCGGTGATTCGGTGATCCTCGCGGCGGCGGGAACATCGGACGCCAGGGCGCGCGCCGACCTGCACACCACCGCCACCCTGGTGTCGGCGCTGACCGGGTCGCGCGTGAGCCTGGGCTTCGCGGCCACCGGGGATCCGCAACTGCCGGAAGCGGTGGACGAGGCGAGGCGCCACGCGCCCAACGCGCGCGTCGTGGTCGCCTCCTACCTGCTGGCCGACGGCATGTTCCAGGAACGGCTGCACGCCTGCGGCGCCGACCTGGTCAGCCGGCCGCTGGGGACCCATCCCGGGCTGGCGCGCCTGATCGCCAGCCGATTCCGCCGGGCCATGCCGCCGGTGCTCGCGCCCACCGCCCGGCACGCTTCGCGGCGACCGGCCGCGCAGCGGTTGGTCCACGACCGCGTCATGCGGCCGAATCCGGTGGCTTAACAGCACCGGCCGGCGAGACGCGCCGGGGGCGGCGACGCTTGCTCTTTACTTCGATACGGGCGATCCTGACAGCATGCCCCGCCGCGAAGAGCCATCGCACGGGCTGCTTGACCCGGTAGCCAAGATGCTGCGGTTGCCGTTCGGCACACCGGAATTCATCGACCGAATCGTCACCGGCGGGGTCAACCAGGTGGGCCGTCAGACGCTACGCATGCTGATCACCACGTGGGACGCCGCCGGCGGCGGCCCCTTCGCCGCCAGCGCGATAGCTTCCACCGGGATGGCCAAGACCGCCGAAACCGTGCAAAGCATGTTCATCGGGCCGGTTTTCGGCCCGCTGCTCAAGATTCTGGGTGCCGACAAGGTAGCCACCCGGGCCTCGCTGTGCGCCTCGCAACTGGTGGGCCTGGGCATCATGCGCTACGGCATTCGCTCCGAGCCGCTGCATTCGATGTCGGTCGACGCGATCGTCGACGCCATCGGCCCGACGATGCAGCGCTACCTCGTCGGCGATATCACCCGCTAGGCGGCGATCCGACCGACCTGGACGAAGCCGTCGGCGGTGACGCGCGCCGGGTACACCGGCACCGAGAAGTTCGGATCGTCCAGGCATTCACCGTCTTCCAGCGAAAAGGCCTGCTTGAGGATCGGTGACTGGACCGCCACCCGGCCCCCGCGGTCGCCGACGATCCCGCGGGAGAGCACGGCCGCACCCGAGAACGGGTCGACGTTACCCACCGCGTACACCGAGCCGTCGTCGAGCCGGAACAACGCCGCCTGGGAACCGTCGTCGAGCAGCACTCCGACGCCCCGGCCCGGGATGAGCCGGTCGTATTCACAGGCCGTCGTCCACACCTGAATATCGTTGAGAAGTGTCATGATTCCTCTCCAGCTCCCGTACGGATCTTCGGCATGCCGATGGACACCGGGATTTTGCGCCCGGCGTGCTCGGTGAATTCCACCGTCGAGTCGACGGCGTCGGGGGCGTTGACGAACGAGACGAAACGCGACATCTTGTCCGGGTCGTCGAGCACGCCCTTCCACTCGCACTTGTAGTTCTGCACATGCCGCTCCATTGCGGCCTCGAATTCGTCGGCCAGGCCCAGCGAGTCCTCGCAGACGACCTCGCGCACGTGGTCGAGGCCGCCCTCGAGCGAATCCACCCACGGGGCCGTGCGCTGCAGCCGGTCGGCGGTCCGGATGTAGTACATGACGAACCGGTCGACGTAGCGGACCAGCGTCTCGGTGTCCAGGTCGCTGGCCAACAGCTGGGCGTGCTTGGGCGTCATGCCACCGTTGCCGCCGACGTAGAGGTTCCAGCCCTTTTCGGTGGCGATGACGCCGACGTCCTTGGAACGCGCCTCGGCGCACTCCCGCGCGCAACCCGAGACGCCCATCTTGATCTTGTGTGGCGCCCGCAGGCCGCGGTAGCGCAGCTCCAGGTCGATCGCCAGCTGCACCGAATCCTGCTGGCCGTACCGGCACCAGTCGGTGCCGACGCAGCTCTTCACGGTGCGCAGCGCCTTACCGTAGGCGTGCCCGGATTCCATGCCGCCGTCGACGAGCCGGCGCCAGATCTCCGGCAACTGGTCGACCCGCGCGCCGAACATGTCGATCCGCTGGCCGCCGGTGATCTTCGTGTAGAGGCCGAAGTCCTGCGCGATCTGGCCGATCAGGATCAGGTGCTCGGGCTTGATGTCACCGCCCGGCACCCGCGGCACCACCGAGTAGCTGCCGTTCTTCTGGATGTTGGCCAGGAAGTGGTCGTTGGAATCCTGCAACGAGGCTTGTTCGCCTTCGAGGATGTGGTCCGAGCCGGTGGAGGCCAGGATGGACGCGACCACGGGTTTGCAAATGTCGCAGCCCTTTCCGCGGCCGAAGCGCTCCAGCAGGCCGGAGAAGGTCCGGATCTCGGTGGCCGAGATGATCTCGAAAAGCTCCGCCCGCGACTGGCTGAAGTGCTCGCAGAGCGCCTTGGACTGTTCGACGCCCTCGGCTTCCAGCAGCTGCTTGAGCAGGGGCACGCACGAGCCGCACGACGTGCCGGCCGCGGTGCACGACTTGAGCGAGGGCACATCGGCGCAGCCGTCGGCGATGGCGCACTTCAGATCGCCCTTGGTGACGTTGTTGCACGAGCAGATCTGCGCGGAGTCCGGCAGCGCGCCGACTCCCAACGCGGGAGCCTCGCCGGAAGCCGGGGCGATGAGCGCGAGCGGATCGCCCGGCAGCTCGCTGCCGACCATCGGCCGCAGCACCCCGTACGACGAGGCATCGCCCACCAGAACGCCGCCGAGCAGGGTCTTCGCGTCGTCGGACAGCACCAGTTTGGCGTAGGTCTTCTTGACCGCGTCGTTGATGGCGACTTCGAGGCAGTTCTCGGTCACGCCCATCGCGTCGCCGAAGCTGGCCACGTCGACACCGAGCAGCTTGAGCTTGGTCGACAGGTCCGCTTCGCCGAACTCCGCGGCGCCGTCGAGCAGGCGGTCGGCCACCACCTCGGCGGAAGTGTATCCCGGCCCCACCAGGCCGTAGCACCTGCCGCCGATCGCGGCGACCTCGCCGACCGCATAGATGTCCGGATCGCTTGTGCGGCAAGCCAAGTCGGTAAGCACGCCGCCGCGCTCGGCAAGTTCCAGACCCGCGGCCCTGGCCAGCTCGTCACGCGGCCGGATGCCGGCCGCGAAAATGACCAACCCGGCGTCGATGACCTCGCCATCGGTCAGGCGCACCCGCACCGACGACACTCCGTCGCCGTGGTCGATCGTTTCGATCGACTCCGTGCCCGTGCCGACGTGCACCGCGATGCCCAGGTCGCCGACCATCTTGGCCAGCAGGGCGCCGCCGCCCTCGTCGATCTGCTGGGCCATCAGGCGCGGCATCATCTCGACGACGTGCGTCTGTAACCCGAACTGGCGCAACGCATTAGCGGCCTCCAGACCCAGCAGACCACCGCCGATCACGACGCCGGCCGGGGTGCGACCAGCCTCGACCGTGCGCTGGGCGTCTGCCCGGATGGCGTCGAGGTCATCCAGCGTGCGATACACGTGGCACGCCGCCAGGTCGTGGCCGGGCACCGGCGGAACGAACGCATAGGACCCGGTGGCCAGCACCAACGTGTCGTAGCCATGCCGTTGCCCGTCGGCCGTAACAACCGACTTCGCTTCCCGGTCGATCTCGGTGACGCGAGCGTTCAGCACCAACCGAACCCGATCGTCACCCGCGTAGTCGTTGCCCGGCAGCGCCAGCAGCTTGCGATCCCAGCTCTCGGTGTACGAGGTGAGGCCAACGCGGTCGTAAGCCGCGTCGGCCTCCTCAGCCAAAACCGTGATGCGCCAAAGCCCCTCGGCGTCACGCGCCCGGAGCGCCTCGACGAGCCGGTGTCCCACCATGCCGTGCCCGACTACGACGATGTGACCGCCCGCACACTGAGCACGCGAAATCCCGTCTGCAGCCATGGCTTTGAGGTTAGCGGCCAGAAATTACCGCGATTTCGCCCAATGTGACGGTCCTATGACGAGGATCTCACAACTCACAGGGAGCCCTGTGAATATTCGTTCGCCCAAGGCGAACGCCTAGGTGGAACTTTAGCGTGGTCGACTCATGTTTCTCGTTATGACCGGCCGTAAGGGCGCCGGGCACAGCAAACCCACAACAAAGCTCAAGGAAGTACAAGGAGATCCCCATGAGTAACCTCGCACTGTGGTCGCGACCGGCCTGGGACACCGACCGGTGGTTGCGCGACTTCTTCGGCCCCGCCGCCGCGTCGGACTGGTACAAGCCAGTGACCAGCGGTTTCAACCCCGCCGCCGAGATCGTCAAGGACGGCGACGACGCGATCGTACGTGTCGAGCTTCCCGGCGTTGACGTCGAGAAGGACGTCAACGTGGAGGTCGACCGCGGCCGACTCGTGATCCACGGCGAACGCCGTGACGAGCACGCGGAGGAGAAGGACGGGCGGACGCTGCGTGAGGTGCGTTATGGATCCTTCCGCCGGTCGTTCCAGCTGCCGGCCCACGTCACCGGCGACGCCATCACGGCCTCCTACGACGCCGGCGTGCTGACCGTGCGGGTCACCGGCGCCTATGCGGGGAGCCAGGCGCGGCGCATCGAGATCACCAAGTAAGAGGTGGGCGACTATCCGGCGGGGTCCACCGACCCCGCCGGATTTCTCTGCCGCGCAACCATTTCCGCCGTGATCAGCGCCAGCGCGCCAGCAATTCCCCGGCCCGGGCCGCCAGCGCGGCCTGGAAAAAGGGGCCGAAGCTGATCCGGGCGACACCCAGCGGCCCGAAGGACGCCGGGTCGTCCTGATCGGGCAGCGCGATCGCGTTGACCGGCAACGGCAGCTCTGCGGCCAAGCGGCGCAACGTCTCCGGATCGTGCCGGCCCACCGGGTACAGCACATCGGCGCCCGCGTCCGCGGCCTCCGTCAGCCGTGCGATCGCCCGCTCGACACGGTCCGCGTCGTCGCCGTCCTTGCGCAGGAAGAGATCGGTGCGGGCGTTGATCACGACGTGTACCCCGGCCGCATCGGCGGCCGACCGCAGCGCACCCACCAACTCGGCGTGCTCACCGGCGGACCTCAGCCGCTTGCCCTCGGAGTGCACGGTGTCTTCGATGTTCAGCCCGACGGCCCCGGCGCCCAGCAGGCCGTCGATCAGGCGCTCGGCCCCCAGCCCGTAACCGGATTCGACGTCCACCGAGACCGGGACGTCGACCGCGGCCGTGATCTGGGCGACGCGGGCCAGCACGTCGTCGAACGACATGCCCTCCCCGTCGGGTTTGCCGACCGAATCCGCCAGCGGATGGCTGCCTACGGTGAGCGCGGCGAACCCTGCGCCGGTGGCGAGCCGGGCCGACCAGGCGTCCCACACGGTCGGCAGCACCACCGGGTCACCCGGGCGGTGCAGGTCGAGCAGCGCGGTAGCACGGTCGGCGGCGGTCTGACCTGGCATGGGCGTGTTTGCTCCGTGTTCGGTAAGGAAGTGAGTCGCCTGACGTCAGGCTGTGCCGTGGATAGTATCGGGAGCGTACTGTGATCCGTAACACCGCGCGCGCAAGGAGATCCGTTGGGCACCACTACTGAACTCGCCGAACTGCACGAGCTCATCGGCGGCCTGCGGCGGTGCGTGGGCTCCCTGAAGAGCCGCTACGGTGACAGCCCTGCCATGCGGCGCATCGTCATCGACGCCGACCGGATCCTGTCCGACGTCGAACTCCTTGACACCGACGTGTCCGAGTTGGACCTGGCGCGCGCCACCGTGCAGCAGTCGAGCGAGAAGATCGTCATTCCCGACACCCAGTACGACAGCGAATTCTGGCGCGATGTCGACGACGAGGGTGTCGGGGGTCACAGCAGGTCCTGACAACCCAAGCCCCCCGGAAATGAGGGGGTGCTCTCTGTGTACCCTTCGACCAACAGCCCGTTCGAAGAGGAACACTAGATGAGCGCACCCACGGCGAACCGTCCTGCGTCAGGTGTCTTTTCACCCACGCGCGCCCGCATCCCACAACGGACCCTACGTACCGACCGGTGGTGGATGTCGCCGTTGCGGATCGACTTGGGCTTCGCCGCTTTCGTCATCTACGCGACCGTGCGCGCATTCCAACGCGATTACTTCTTCGTCGGCAAGTATCACTACCTGACGCCGTTCTACTCCCCGTGCGTCAGCAAGGCCTGCGGGGCGGCCGGCGACTTCTGGCCGCAGATCTTGCCCGACGTCTGGTGGCTGCCGTACGCGGCGCTGACGTTGCCGTTCCTGCTGCTGTTCCGGTTGACCTGTTACTACTACCGCGGCGCCTACTACCGCACGGTGTGGCAGTCGCCCAGCGCCTGCGCGGTGGCCGAACCGCGCGTGCACTACACCGGCGAGACCAGGTTCCCGCTGATCATCCAGAACAGCCACCGGTACTTCTTCTACATCGCCGGCATCATCTCGGTGATCAACACCTACGACGCGATCATCGCGTTCCACTCCGACGCCGGTCCGGGCGGCTTCGGCTTCGGGCTGGGCAACCTGATCATGGTCGGCAACGTCGTCATGTTGTGGATCTACACCCTGTCCTGCCATTCGTGCCGGCACGTGACCGGCGGGCGGCTCAAGCACTTCTCCAAGCACCCTGTGCGGTACTGGATCTGGACCCAGGTCAGCCACATCAACACCCGGCACAAGATGTACGCCTGGATCACGCTGGGCACCCTGATGCTGACCGACTTCTACATCGCGCTGGTGGCCGGCGGTGCCATCCCTGACCTGAGATTTGTTGGCTGACAAGCCTTTTCACCAAGAATCTGAAATAGCGAGGGTTTTCATGGTTGAGGTCGAGCGGCATGCCTACGACGTAGTCGTCATCGGCGCCGGCGGCGCGGGACTGCGAGCGGTCATCGAGGCGCGGGAACGCGGCCTCAAGGTCGCGGTGGTGTGTAAGTCCCTGTTCGGCAAGGCCCACACGGTCATGGCCGAGGGCGGCTGCGCGGCGTCGATGGGCAACACCAACCCGAAAGACAACTGGAAGACCCACTTCGGCGACACGATGCGCGGTGGGAAGTTCCTCAACAACTGGCGGATGGCCGAACTGCACGCCAAGGAGGCACCGGACCGCGTCTGGGAGCTGGAAACCTATGGCGCGCTGTTCGACCGCCTCAAGGACGGCAAGATCAGCCAGCGCAACTTCGGCGGGCACACCTACCCGCGCCTGGCGCACGTCGGTGACCGCACCGGCCTGGAGCTGATCCGCACCATGCAGCAGAAGATCGTTTCGCTGCAGCAGGAGGATTACGCCGAGCTCGGCGACTACGAGGCGCGCATCAAGGTGTTCGCCGAATGCACCATCACCGAGCTGCTCAAGGACGGTGACGCGATCGCCGGGGCGTTCGGCTACTGGCGCGAGACCGGTCAGTTCGTCCTGTTCGAGGCGCCCGCGGTGGTGCTCGCCACCGGCGGCATCGGTAAGTCGTTCAAGGTCACCTCGAACTCCTGGGAGTACACCGGCGACGGGCACGCGCTGGCCCTGCGGGCGGGCGCGTCACTGATCAACATGGAGTTCGTCCAGTTCCACCCGACCGGGATGGTGTGGCCGCCCAGCGTGAAGGGGATCCTGGTCACCGAGGGTGTCCGCGGTGACGGCGGTGTGCTGAAGAACTCCGAGGGCAAGCGGTTCATGTTCGACTACATCCCGCCGGTGTTCAAAGGCCAGTACGCCGAGACCGAACAAGAGGCCGACCAGTGGCTCAAGGACAACGACTCGGCCCGTCGCACCCCCGACCTGCTGCCTCGCGATGAGGTCGCGCGCGCGATCAACTCCGAGGTCAAGGCCGGCCGGGGCAGCCCACACGGCGGCGTGTTCCTCGACATCGCGTCCCGGTTGACGCCCGAGGAGATCATGCGGCGCCTGCCGTCGATGTACCACCAGTTCAAGGAGCTGGCCGGCGTCGACATCACCAAGGAGCCAATGGAAGTCGGGCCCACCTGCCACTACGTGATGGGCGGTGTCGAGGTGGACGCCGACACCGGTGCCGCCACGGTTCCGGGCCTGTTCGCCGCGGGCGAGTGCTCGGGCGGCATGCACGGCTCCAACCGGCTCGGCGGCAACTCGCTGTCGGACCTGCTGGTCTTCGGCCGGCGGGCCGGCCTGGGCGCGGCCGACTACGTGCGGGCGCTGAGCAGCCGTCCGACGATCTCGGCGGAGGCCGTCGAGACCGCGGCGAAGCGGGCGCTGTCCCCCTTCGAGGGACCGACCGATGGCGCCCCGGCGGAGAACCCCTACACGCTGCAGCTCGAGCTGCAGCAGTCGATGAACGACCTGGTGGGCATCATCCGCAAGGCCGACGAGGTCTCCGAGGCCCTCGCGCGGCTCGACAAGCTTCGCGAGCGGTTCAAGAACATGCACGTGGAGGGCGGCCGCCAGTACAACCCTGGCTGGAACCTGGCCATCGACCTGCGCAACATGCTGCTGGTCAGCGAGTGCGTCGCCAAGGCCGCGCTGGAGCGCACCGAAAGCCGCGGCGGCCACACCCGCGACGACCACCCGGCGATGGACTCGGGGTGGCGCAAGGTGCTGCTGGTCTGCGAGGCCGCCGGTGGCGACGAGGTCATCCCCGACATCAGCGTCACGCGCAAAGACCAGGTGCCGATGCGGTCGGATCTGCTGGAGCTCTTCGAGATCTCCGAGCTGGAGAAGTACTACACGGACGACGAGCTGGCCGAGCATCCAGGACGGAGAGGCTAATGACCTACAACGCGACCATGCGTGTGTGGCGCGGTGACGATGCCAGCGGCGCGCTGCAGGACTTCACGGTTGAGGTCAACGAGGGCGAGGTGGTGCTCGACATCATCCATCGCCTGCAACAGACCCAGACACCCGACCTCGCCGTGCGCTGGAACTGCAAGGCGGGCAAGTGCGGCTCCTGCTCGGCGGAGATCAACGGGGTGCCGCGGTTGTTGTGCATGACCCGGATGTCCACCTTCGCCGAGGACGAGGTGGTGACCGTGACGCCGCTGCGGACCTTCCCGGTGATCCGGGACCTGGTCACCGACGTGTCCTTCAACTACGAGAAGGCGCGCGAGATCCCCGCCTTCGCACCGCCGAAGGATCTGCAGCCGGGCGAGTACCGGATGGCGCAGGAGGACGTGCAGCGCTCGCAGGAGTTCCGCAAGTGCATCGAGTGCTTCCTGTGCCAGAACGTCTGCCACGTGGTCCGCGACCACGAGGAGAACAAGAAGGCGTTCGCCGGCCCGCGCTTCCTGATGCGGATCGCCGAGCTCGAGATGCACCCGCTGGACACGCTGGACCGGCGCAACCAGGCCCAGGAGCAGCACGGGCTGGGCTACTGCAACATCACCAAGTGCTGCACCGAGGTCTGCCCGGAAAACATCAAGATCACCGACAACGCGCTGATCCCGATGAAAGAGCGGGTCGCCGACCGCAAGTACGACCCGGTGGTGTGGCTGGGCAACAAGTTGTTCCGGCGCTGAGTCTGTCGTTAGCCCGGCCGGCCCGCCGGGTACCCGCATAGAACCCAAACTCCGAAAGGCAGCGTGGGAGACATGCGAGAAACCACCAGTGTCAACGAAATCCGAACCGCCATCCGGGAGTTGTCCGTCCGCGCCGATCTGGCACGCAAAGAAGGCCGCCCCGACGACGCCGCCGAGATCGAGCAGCGGATAGCGGGCTTTCGGGCGGAACTCAGCCGGCGCCCGTAGCCGGGCTCAGACGCCGAGGCGCCGGAACACGCTGCGGTGAAACACGATCGGTGCGACGTCGGCGTCCACCGTCACCTCGTTGACCCGCAGCACCACGATCGTGTGGTCCCCGGCGGGAATGAGCTGTTCGATCGCGCTCTCCAGCCACAGTGCGGTGCCCTTGATGAACACCGCGCCGCTCTCCCTGGACTCCGTCTCCAGTCCGGCGAACCGGTCGCCGGTCTTGGCGGCCAGGGTGCGGGCGGCCTCGTCGTGGGCCTCGCCGAGGACGCTGATGCCCAGCATCGGGAGGTCTTTGAGCTTGGGCCACGTCGTCGACGTGTTCTGCACGCAGAACGACACCAGCGGCGGATCCAGGGAGACGGGGACAAAGGTGCTCGCCGCCAGGCCCTCCCGGGTTCCCTGGACTTCGGCGGCGATGGCGACCACCCCCGAGGGAAAGTGACCGAAGGCCTCACGAAGTGTGGACGGTGTCAGGTTCTTGTTCGAGTTCACCGGAATTCATTCGCCCCTTGAGCCGAGAACGGGATTCTCGTTCCCGACCCTACCTGCCGAATATCCGTGCGCCAAAGCCACATCGGGGTGCGCGCGCAGCCTGCTCTTCCAGGCGTTGCGGCCGTAGACGGAGAAGATCGGATCCGATGGGTCGGCCACCCGGCCGGCGCGCGCCCGCAGCCCGGGGGGCAGCGTCAACACCGGGATCCGCGCGTCCAGCCGCGGATTGAAGAAGTACGGCACCGAGATCCGGTCCGCGGGCTGCGCCTCCAGGTTCACCCGGTGCTCGGTGGCGCGCAGGTAACCGCCCGTCGCCACCTCCAGCAGCTCGCCGATGTTGACCACGAAAGCGCCCTCGGCGGGCGGCACGTCGATCCATTCCTCAACACCGGGCCGGCGCACCTGCAGGCCCCGGCTGCCCGGCTCGGCCAGCAGCAGGGTGAGCACGCCCGAGTCCTTGTGCGGGCCGACGCCCTGCGGGGTGGCCGCGCTGCGCGGATAGCGCACGATCTTGATCAGGGTGGCCGGCGTCTCGGCGAAGGCCGCATCGAAGACATCCGGTGCGCTGCCCAGCGATGCCGCCCAGTGCCGGAGCAGGGTGCGGGCTACCGCGGACAGCGCCTTATCCCATTCGTCGACGATTCCCGGCAGTTCGGGCAGCGCGGCCGGCCACTGGTTGGGCCCCTGCAGCCACAGGTAGTCGGGCTTGCCGGGCGCCCCGATCGGCGCGCGTTCCGGCCCGATGTCGATCTGCTCCCGCCAGTCCACCTGGCC
This sequence comes from Mycobacterium sp. E3251, assembly GCF_001666835.1. Taxonomy (GTDB): domain Bacteria; phylum Actinomycetota; class Actinomycetes; order Mycobacteriales; family Mycobacteriaceae; genus Mycobacterium. The sequence goes on from NZ_LZJF01000169.1 coordinate 11,223, forward strand.
GCGGGTCAGCTCGCCGCCCATCCGGGTGTAGCCGCGGAAATGCGGGCTGTGGACCATGGCGACCGCGTCTTTGTCGGCCTGGGGCAGCGCGAACAACCGGCGGGCCGCCTCCAGCAGCTTGTGGGCGAGCTCGTCCGGCACGCCGTGGCCGGTCAGATAGAAGAAGCCCACCTCGTGCGCGGCCTCGCGCAACCCGCGCCGCAATTGGGTCGCCGACGTGCGCAGATCCACTACGGGCAGGGTGGTGATGCATCCCATAGTTTGAGATCCGTTCAATTATCGGCGCAGGTCAGAGGCGCCGCGGCGGCTCCCCAACCGGTTGGTTAATTAGACGATGAAATCTAGCTCACATTGACTTGCGTTGAACTGACTCGGAGCGATATTTTAGCGGTGTTACTGGTGGGTAACTTAGAAGTAGTACCCAACCACAAGTGGCATTCTCAACGAGGAGGAAACCGTAGTGAGCCACTACAAGAGCAACGTCCGTGACCAGGTGTTCAACCTGTTCGAGGTTCTGGGCGTTGAGAAGGCTTTGGGCGCCGGCGACTACAGCGATCTGGACGTCGACACCGCGCGCGAAATGTTGTCAGAGATCAGCCGGCTGGCCGAGGGGCCCATCGCCGAGTCGTTCGTCGAGGGTGACCGCAATCCGCCGGTCTTCGACCCGAAGACCCACTCGGTGACGCTGCCGGAGTCGTTCAAGAAGTCGGTCCGCGCGGTCACCGAGGCCGGTTGGGACAAGGTCGGCATCGACGAGGTCCTCGGCGGCATGCCGATGCCTCGCGCCCTGGTGTGGGCGCTGCACGAGCACCTGCTGGGAGCCAACCCCGCCGTCTGGATGTACGGCGGCGGCGCCGGCTTCGCCAACATCCTCTACCACCTCGGCACCGAGGAGCAGAAGAAGTGGGCCGTGATCTGCGCCGAGCGCGGCTGGGGCTCCACCATGGTGCTCACCGAGCCGGACGCCGGTTCGGACGTCGGCGCCGGGCGGACCAAGGCGATCAAGCAGGACGACGGCTCCTGGCACATCGAGGGTGTGAAGCGATTCATCACCTCGGCCGACTCCGGCGACCTGTTCGAGAACATCTTCCACCTGGTGCTGGCACGCCCCGAGGGCGCGGGTCCGGGCACCAAGGGCCTGTCGCTGTTCTTCGTGCCCAAGTTCCTGTTCGACTTCGAGACGGGCGAGCTGGGCGAGCGCAACGGCGTCTTCGTGACCAACGTCGAGCACAAGATGGGCCTGAAGGTTTCGGCCACTTGTGAGCTGTCCTTCGGGCAGCACGACGTCCCCGCCAAGGGCTGGCTGGTCGGCGAGGTGCACAACGGCATCGCGCAGATGTTCGAGGTCATCGAGCAGGCCCGCATGATGGTCGGCACCAAGGCCATCGCGACCCTGTCGACCGGCTACCTGAACGCGCTGGAGTACGCCAAGTCCCGCGTGCAGGGCGCCGACATGACGCAGATGACCGACAAGACCGCTCCGCGGGTGACCATCACGCACCACCCCGACGTGCGCCGGTCGCTGATGACCCAGAAGGCCTACGCCGAGGGTCTGCGTGCGCTGTACCTCTACACCGCGACCTACCAGGACGCGGCGGTTGCCGAGGCTGTGCACGGGGTGGACGCTGAGCTGGCCGTCAAGGTCAACGACCTGATGTTGCCGGTGGTCAAGGGCGTCGGATCCGAGCAGGCCTACGCCAAGCTCACCGAGAGCCTGCAGACCTTCGGTGGGTCCGGCTTCCTGCAGGACTACCCGATCGAGCAGTACATCCGGGACGCCAAGATCGACTCCCTCTACGAGGGCACCACGGCCATCCAGGCGCAGGACTTCTTCTTCCGGAAGATCATCCGCGACAAGGGTGTGGCGCTGGCCCACGTGTCGGGCGAGATCCAGAAGTTCGTCGACAGCGAGTCCGGCAACGGCCGGCTGAAGACCGAGCGCGAGCTGCTGGCCAAGGCCCTGGCCGACGTCCAGGCGATGGCGGCCACGCTCACCGGCTACCTGATGGCCGCGCAGGAGGACGTGACCAGCCTCTACAAGGTCGGCCTCGGATCGGTGCGCTTCCTGATGAGCGTCGGCGACCTGGTCATCGGCTGGTTGCTGCAGCAGCAGGCCGCGGTGGCCGTACAGGCGCTGGACGCCGGCGCCAGTGGCGACGAGCGGTCGTTCTACGAGGGCAAGGTCGCGGTGGCCTCGTTCTTCGCGAAGAACTTCCTGCCGCTGTTGGCCAGCACCCGCGAGGTGATCGAGACGCTGGACAACGACATCATGGAGCTCGACGAAGCCGCCTTCTGACAGGCAAAGCAAAAACCCCGTTCCCAGATGGGAGCGGGGTTTTTGTTTCACGGCACGCGTCGCACAAAAAGGCCGCCGCTGGATCCCCTCACTCCAGCGGCGGCCCTTTTCGTACGCCCGTCCGCGGTGACCGGCGGTCGTTTCAGGGATGCCCCGTATTGCCGTCGGGGTCGGGGGGTCAGACCACAACACGGGGTCATCCGGGCACTCGAATACCCGTCCGCCCGAATTACTAACCCGCTGTGACCGATTTCATGAACCGGCCGACCCCGAAGACGGCTCACGCCTCCAGGATCGCGGCCACGCCCTGGCCACCCGCGGCGCAGATCGAGACCAGGGCCCGTAGCGGCTTGGCCGCGCCACCCTTTTGCTCCGCCCTCTTCTGGGCGAGCTGCTTGGCGGCCTGCGCGAGGATGCGCCCACCGGTCGCGGCGAAGGGGTGGCCGGCGGCCAATGACGAGCCGTTGACGTTGAGCTTGGACCGGTCGATCGACCCGAGCGCGGCGTCCAGGCCCAGCCGCTCCTTGCAGTAGTCCTCCGACTCCCACGCCTGCAGGTGGGCCAGCACCACCGAGGCGAAGGCCTCGTGGATCTCGTAGAAGTCGAAGTCCTGCAGGCTCAGGCCGTTCCGGGCCAGCAGCCGCGGCACCGCGTAGGTGGGCGCCATCAGCAGGCCGTCGCGGCCGTTGACGTAGTCCACGGCCGCGGTCTCCGCGTCCACCAGGAAGGCCAGCGGCGGCAGCGAGTGGGCGGCCGCCCACTCCTCGGAGGCCAGCAGCGCAACCGAGGCGCCGTCGGTCAGGGGGGTCGAGTTGCCGGCCGTCATCGTTGCGTCGCCGGACTTCACGCCGAACACCGGCTTGAGCTTCGCCAGCTTCTCCGCCGACGAGTCCGGCCGCAGGTTGTCGTCGCGGTAGAGCCCGAGGAACGGGGTGACCAGGTCGTCGAAGAAACCGCGGTCGTAGGCGGCGGCCATGTTGCGGTGGCTCGCCGCGGCCAGCTCGTCCTGGTCGACCCGCTTGATGCCCATCTCCTTGGCGGTGATCGCCTGGTGCTCGCCCATGGACAGTCCGGTGCGCGGCTCGCTGTTGACCGGGATCTGGATGCCCAGGTTGGCGGGCAGCGTGCCGAGCAGCCTCAGCCGCTGGACGTTGGACTTGGACCGGCGCAGCTTGAGCAACGTGCGGCGCAGGTTGTCACCCAGGGCGATCGGCGGGTCCGAAGTGGTGTCCACCCCGCCGGCGGCGGCGACGTCGTAACGCCCGGATGCGATGCCGTCGGCCGCGGCGATGGCCGCCTGCAGCCCGGTGCCGCAGGCCTGCTGCAGGTCGAACGCCGGCGTGTAGGACGACAGCTCGGAGCCCAGCACGCATTCGCGGGTCAGGTTGAAGTCACGGCTGTGCTTGAGCACGGCACCGCCGACCACCGCGCCCAGTCGTTCGCCGGTCAACCCGAACCGGTCGACCAGCCCACCCAGCGCGGCGGTGAACATGTCCTGATTGGACGCCTCGGCATAGGCGCCGTCGGACCGGGCGAACGGGATGCGGTTGCCGCCGAGCACGGCGACGCGTCGCCGTTGCGAACTGCGCTGGTTGCTTGCCTCGGAACTTGCAGGGGCCACTGTCTTCTCCGTGTATCTGCCGTCTGTCGGTTTTGGGATGCCCGTCTGGGGCCATACTACCCACTGTTCTTACTCTGAAGTAAGTTCGTCCCCGATACGGTGGGCAGTAGGCACACCCCGACTTCGCAAGCGCATGGAAGGTAGCTCCGGTGGCTCCCAAGGTCTCGTCCGATCTGTTTTCTCAGGTTGTCAATTCCGGTCCTGGATCGTTTCTCGCCAAGCAGCTCGGGGTCCCGCAGCCCGAGACGCTGCGCCGCTATCGGCCCGGTGACCCGCCCCTGGCGGGCTCCCTGCTGATCGGCGGCGAGGGGCGCATCGTCGAGCCGCTGCGCGCCGCGCTGGACAAGGACTACGACCTGGTTGGCAACAATCTCGGCGGGCGCTGGGCCGACCAGTTCGGCGGCCTGGTGTTCGACGCCACGGGCATCACGACGCCCGAGGGACTCCGGGGGTTGTACGAGTTCTTCACGCCGCTGCTGCGCAACCTGGGCCATTCGGCGCGCGTCGCGGTGGTCGGCACCACGCCCGACGCCGCCGCCAGTCCGCACGAGCGGATCGCGCAGCGCGCCCTGGAGGGGTTCACCCGCTCGCTGGGCAAGGAGCTGCGCAACGGCACCACGGTGGCGCTGGTGTATGTGTCACCCGACGCCAAACCCGCTGCGACGGGCCTGGAATCGACCATGCGGTTCATCCTGTCGGCCAAGTCCGCCTATGTCGACGGCCAGGTGTTCTACATCGGCGAGGCCGATTCCACGCCGCCGGCCGACTGGGAGCGGCCGTTGGACGGCAAGGTCGCCATCGTGACCGGCGCCGCCCGCGGCATCGGGGCGACGATCGCGGAGGTGTTCGCCCGCGACGGGGCGCGCGTCGTCGCGATCGACGTCGAGTCGGCCGCCGAGACGCTGGCCGAAACGGCCAGCCGGGTCGGGGGTACCGCGTTATGGCTCGACGTCACCGCCGAGGACGCCGTCGACAAGATCTCCGAGCACCTGCGCGAGCACCACGGCGGCCGCGCCGACGTGCTGGTCAACAACGCAGGCATCACCCGCGACAAGTTGTTGGCCAACATGGACGACGCCCGCTGGGATGCGGTTCTGGCCGTCAATCTCCTTGCCCCGCTACGGCTTACCGAAGGGCTGGTGGCCAACGGCACCATCGGCGAGGGCGGCCGGATCGTCGGGCTGTCCTCGATGGCCGGCATCGCGGGCAACCGCGGGCAGACGAACTACGCCACCACCAAGGCCGGGATGATCGGCCTGACCCAGGCGCTGGCGCCGGAGCTGTACGCCAAGGGCATCACGATCAACGCCGTGGCGCCGGGCTTCATCGAGACCCAGATGACGGCAGCCATCCCGCTTGCCACCCGCGAGGTGGGCCGCCGGATGAACTCGCTGCTGCAGGGCGGCCAACCCGTCGATGTCGCGGAGGCCATCGCCTACTTCGCGAGCCCGGCGTCAAACGCGGTGACGGGCAACGTCATCCGCGTCTGCGGCCAGGCCATGCTGGGCGCATAGCTGAGGAGAACGCGATGAATCAGCCAAGCGGCCTGAAGAACATGCTGCGTGCGGCGGCCGGGGCGCTGCCGGTGGTGTCCCGCGGCGACCAGCTGCCCACCCGCACGGTGGACATCGAGGAAATGCCCATCGACCGCACGAACGTGGCCGAGTACGCCGGGGTCACCGGACTGCGCTACGGCAACAATGTGCCGCTCACCTATCCGTTCGCGTTGACCTTTCCCGCGATGATGTCGCTGGTGACCGGCTTCGACTTCCCTTTCGCCGCAATGGGTTCGGTGCACGTCGAGAACCACATCACGCAGTACCGGCCGATCGCGGTCACCGACGCCGTCGGCGTGCACGTGCACGCCGAGAACCTGCGCGAGCACCGCAAAGGTCTGCTGGTCGACTTGGTGACCGATGTGAGCGTCGGCAACGACACCGCGTGGCATCAGGTGACGACCTTCCTGCACCAGCAGCGCACCAGCCTGTCCGACGAGCCCAAGCCGCCACCACAGAAGCAGCCCAAGCTGCCCCCGCCCAGCACCGTCCTGCGCGTCAGCCCCGGCCTGATCCGGCGCTACGCCGTCGTCGGCGGCGATCACAACCCGATCCACACCAACCCGATCGCGGCCAAGCTGTTCGGCTTCCCCACCGTCATCGCGCATGGAATGTTCAGTGCGGCGGCGGTATTGGCCAACATCGAGGCGCGGTTCCCGGACGCCGTGAAGTATTCCGTGCGGTTCGGCAAACCGCTCGTGCTCCCCGGCACCGCGGGTCTCTACATCGACGAGGGCCACGACCACTGGGACATCTCGCTGCGCAACATCGCCAAGGGCTACCCGTACCTGACCGGCTCGGTCCGGGCGCTTTAGCCCGAGTGCGTCGGGCCTCGGCCCTTGGCAAGCACTTTCAGCCCCTGGGCGCTGGTCGCGGTCAGCAGGAAGAGCAGAAACAACCACAACGGCGGGCGGGCGAGTTCCCAGACGAAGATGGCCGCCCAGATCGGTGAGCCCTGCGTCACCGCGAGCACGCCTGCGGCCCCCGCCAGCGACACCGCCGGCACGTGGAGGCTGGTCCCGGCCGCCCAGTTGATTGTCAGCACGAGCGCCGCGCCGGCGGCCGCGCCGGTGGCAAGCGAGGGTGTCAGCATCCCGCCGGCCCCGCCGGCGCGCAGAAACAACGCGGTCAGCAAGGGTTTCAGAGCCAGAATCGCGAGCGCCGACAGCAGCGTCATGCCGCTGGCCAAGCTGACTGTCAGGATGCTGCGGCCGTTGCCGGGCAACTCGGGCCACCAATGCGAACAGATGCCCATCACCAGCCCGGCGCCGGCGAGCGCGGGGACCAGCACCCAGCTCCGCATCTGCTTGGCCGGTCGTGCCGCCGCCATCAGCCGGTTGAACGCCAGTCCCACCGCGAGGGTCAGCGGCGCCAGCAGCAGCCCATGCGCGGTCAGCAGGTACGTGGACTCCCCGATCGGCCACTGCAGGTTGGGTTCGTCGCGCGTGATGGCCGAGCCGACGGCGACCGCCAGGCTGGAGGAAATGAACGCCGCGCCGAGCGCCCGCGGCTGCCAGGTGTTGAGCAGGATCCGCGCCGAGAACAGCGCACCGGCCAGTGGCACGGCGTACACGGCGCCGAGCCCGGCGCCGGCCGCGCAAGCCAGCAACACCTCGCGGTCGCGGGGCGATAGCCGCTTGATCCAAGCCGTCCCGAAATCGCCTAGTGCCGCTGCGAATTGACGCGGCGCCCCCTCCCGGCCGAGGGATGCCCCGGAGCCGACCAGCAGCACCTGCAGCATCGCGTCGACGCTCCAGCAAAGCCGCGGTATCCGCTCGCGGCGCGCGATGGTCTCCGCCAGGGGCGGCACGTGCGTCCTGCTCCGCAGCAACCACCACCCGACCCCCGCCAACGCAGCGCCGATCATCGGCCCCACCACGCGGCGCACCGGGCTGCTGCCGGCAACGCCGACCAGCAGCGCGCCAAACGTGTAGTGATAGGTGACGTGCTGGACGAAGCGCAGCACGAACGTCGTCGCCAGCCCGGCGACCCCGGCCAGCAACCCGACGATGACTACGGCGCAAAAGAAGTCGACGTTGCGGGCGGGCGGTCGAGCCACATGACGAATGTAGGGGCTAGCGCCGGCCCGCGCTGGAGCCACCCTTCTTGGGCAGCGCCGCCGCGGCGGCCTCCCGCTCCTCGGGCCCGCCCCGCAGTCCGTGCCAGAACAGGTTGATCATCAGCTCGGCCGCCTCGTCGGCGTCGATGTCGCCGGTGCTGAGCTGGTTGGCCATCGCCTCGCCTGCGCCCACCAGCGCGACGGCCATCATCTCGTGTTCGCGGTCGGTCCGCCTGCTGCGGCTGCCGGCCCGCACCAGCCCGGCGACCAGCTCGATGATCTGTTCACGCCCCTCGCGCACCATGTGCGCGAAGGCCTGCGAGCTGGTGGCCTGGGTGTACATCACGATCCACGACGCCCGGTTGGCGTCGATGTAGCGCATGAACGCCACGATGGTGTTGCGCAGCAAGTCTTTCGGGCTCTGCGTGAAGTCGATGTCGGCGCGGACGGCGTCGATGAACCGGCCCATCTCCCGGTTCAGGCAGGCGCCGAACAGGTCCTCCTTGGAGCCGTAGTACAGGTACAGCATCGGCTTGGAGATCTGCGCCTCGGCGGCGATGGCATCCATCGAAGTCTCGTGGTAGCCGTTGACCGAGAACATCTGCACCGCGGCGTCGAGCATTTGTTGCTCACGGACAGCGCGCGGTAACCGCTTCGTGCCACCCGCCATCGCTTGCCTCTCTAGCCCGTCTATCTGACCCCAGAGTAAGCAACGCGCCGGGTCGGCACACGCTTTAGTGCCCGCAGGCGGGGCTGCGGCCCTTCATCGTCGCGACCCGCGTCAGCGCGTCGTCGACCCGCTGCGCGGGCAGCTCGCCGCCCGCCACCGCCTTCTGCAGGCGGTCCAAGACCGCGGGTACCTCGTCGGTGGTAACCCAGAGCGCGACGTCGGTGCCGGCCTGCAGGGTGCGCAGCACCGCCTCGGCGACGCCGTACCTGTCCGAGATGGCGCCCATGCTGGACAGATCGTCGGTGAAGACCGGGCCGTTGAACGGCGGAGCGCCGTAACCGACACCGTTGCGCAGCAGCTGCACCGCCGCGGGGCTGAGGCTGGCCGGGTCGTCTCCGGTCAGCCCGGGGACCTGCAGGTGGCCGAGCATTACCGCGACCGGGGTCGCGGTGATCAGCGTCCGGTACGGCACCAGGTCGAGGTTCTGCAGGTCACTCAGCGGCGGTGTCACCACACCGCCGGTGTGCGAGTCACCCGAGCCGTGCCCGTGTCCGGGAAAGTGCTTGAGCACCGGCAGCAGCCCGGCGTCGCGCAGGCCTTGTGCGTACGCCCCGGCGTACGCGATGACCGTGTTGGGATCGCCCCCGAACGAGCGGTCGCCGATCACGCCGGTGGTGGCGTCGGTGACGTCGACGACGGGAGCGAAGTCGATGGTGATGCCCAGCTCGCGCATCTTCTTCCCGCGCTCGGCCGCCAAGTCGTGGACCTGGGTGACGGTCTGGGTCTGGGCCAGCTGCCGGGGCGACGGCGCCTCGCCGATCAGCGCCCGCAGCCGCGACACCCGGCCGCCCTCCTCGTCGACACTGACCGCCAAGGGCAGCGGTCCCGCCTTCGCCGCAATGTCGGCGAGCGGGCCTTTGAAGATCGCCAGGTCCGTCCAGCTGCCGATGAAGATGCCGCCCACGTGGTAGCCGTCGACCACCGAGCGGGCGTCATCGGCGTTCTTCACGCCCACCATCAGCAGCTGGGCCAGCTTGTCGCGGACCGGCAGCTTGGTGACGTCGCCGCAGGCCGGCGGCGCCGGGGCGGCCGCAGGCTTGCCGGCCGAGGTCGACGGCCCCGGTGGCCGGGCGGCGTGGTGAGCGCAGCCTGCCAGCAACGCCGACACGGAGACAAGCACGGCCAAGGTGCGCGAAAATGACATCGGGCCATGCTTTCATGGCGCTATCCGGGCCTCCGGATCTGGGGAGCGACGAGGTTTTCGTCGGGGGTTTTCTTCTTCGGCTGCGGGGGCACTACTGGGCTGGTGCCAGCGGGGCTAGGGGGCAAGATGCCAGCGTTGACCGGTTTCACCCTGGCCGCGGCGGCCAGCATCGCGGTGGGTCTGTCGGTGGGTGTCGCTACGACGGTCGGCGTCACGCTGGCCGTCGCCGACCACGGCGTGGCACCGGCGCGGGGCCATCCGGCTTCGCTTAACCCGCTGGGCCCCCATCAGGTCCAATACGGCGACCGGTGCTTTCACGGCCACTGCCTGCCCTGACGAGCGCGCCGGGGAGCCGACGCCCTTCTGCTAGGTTGGCGCTAAGCCGACTACGTTTTCCCGATGCTGTTAGGAGCCGTCGATGAACCGGATCATTGCGCCCGCCGCCGCGAGCGTGGTGGTTGGTCTGTTGCTCGGCGCGGCAGCCATCTTCGGGATCACCTTGATGGTGCAGCAGGACACGAAACCGCCACTCCCCGGGGGCGATCCGCAGTCGTCAGTTCTCAACCGGGTCGAGTACGGCAACCGTAGCTAGCGGCGAAGCCGGGCGCAGTGGATCGCCGCCTGCGGACTCAGCGGCGATAGCGGCGGCCGGCGCGCCGGATGCACGCCTGCCGGTCGCGCCCGTTTCGCGCCGATGGTTGTGGTTGGTCGGTGCGCTCGCCTGCGCGCTGACGTTCGGCCAGTCCCCCGGCCGGGTCTCCCCCGACACCAAACTCGACCTCACCGCCAACCCGCTGCGCTTCCTGGCCCGGGCCACCAACCTGTGGAACAGCGACCTGCCGTTCGGGCAGGCGCAGAACCAGGCCTACGGCTACCTGTTCCCGCACGGCACCTTCTTCGCGATCGGCCATCTGCTCTCCGTGCCGGGATGGATCACCCAACGGCTCTGGTGGGCGCTGCTGCTCACCATCGGCTTCTGGGGGCTGTTGCGGGTCGCCGAGGCGCTCGGGATCGGCAGCCCGGCGTCGCGGGCGATCGGCGCCGCGGCGTTCGCGCTGTCGCCGCGGGTGCTGACCACCCTTGGATCCATCTCGTCGGAAACCCTGCCGATGATGTTGGCGCCGTGGGTGTTGCTGCCCACGATCCTGGCGCTGAAATCGGGGGGGCGGGCTTCCGTCAACCGGTCGATGCGAGTGCTCGCCGCGCAGGCCGGTCTGGCCGTCGCGTTGATGGGGGCGGTCAACGCGATCGCCACGCTGGCCGGCTGCCTGCCCGCGGTGATCTGGTGGGCGTGCCACCGGCCGAACCGGTTGTGGTGGCGCTACACCGGGTGGTGGCTGGTGTCGCTGTTCCTGGCGATGCTGTGGTGGGTTGTCGCGCTGGTGATGCTGCGTGCCATCAGCCCGCCCTTCCTGGACTTCATCGAATCCTCCGGTGTGACAACGCAATGGTCGTCGCTGACCGAGATGCTGCGCGGCACCGACAGCTGGACCCCGTACGTGGCGCCGACGGCCACCGCGGGCGCCCCGCTGGTGACCGGCTCGGCGGCCGTGCTGGCCACCTGTCTGGTCGCGGCGGCGGGGCTGGCGGGACTGGCCAGCCCGCGGATGCCGGCGCGCGGACGGCTGGTGACGATGCTGCTGGCCGGTGTGGTGTTGATGGCCGCCGGTTACAGCGGCGGGCTGGGCTCGCCGGTGGCCCACGCCGTGCAGGCGTTCCTGGACGCCGGCGGAGCGCCGCTGCGCAACGTGCACAAGCTGGGGTCGGTGATCCGGATTCCGATCGTCCTGGGCATCGCCCAGGTGTTGGGCCGGATACCGCTGCCCGGTCGGGAGCCCGTCTCGGCGTGGCTGCGCGCGTTCGCCCACCCCGAGCGCGACCGGCGGGTGGCGGTCGCGATCGTCGTGTTGACGGCGCTGATGGTGAGCACCTCGCTGGCGTGGACCGGCCGGCTGACCCCGCCCGGCACCTTCAGCGCGATTCCCCGCTACTGGCAGGAGACGGCCGACTGGCTCACCGAGCACAACACGGGCACGCCGGTCCCCGGCCGGGTGCTGGTGGCCCCGGGGGCGCCGTTCGCCACGCAGGTGTGGGGCACCAGCCATGACGAGCCGCTGCAGGTGCTCGGCAGCAGTCCGTGGGGCGTGCGCGACTCGATCCCGTTGACCCCGCCGCAGACCATCCGGGCGCTGGACTCGGTGCAACGCCTGTTCGCCGCCGGGCATCCCTCGGCCGGCCTGGCCGATACCCTTGCCCGCCAAGGCATTTCGTATGTGGTGGTGCGCAACGACCTGGATCCGGATACGTCCCGCTCGGCGCGGCCCCTCCTGGTGCACCGCGCCGTCGACGGGTCCCCGGGGCTGCGGAAGGTGGCGCAGTTCGGCGAGCCGGTGGGTCCCGGCACCCTGGCGGGCTTTGTCGCCGACAGCGGACTGCGTCCGCGCTACCCGGCCGTAGAGGTTTACCGGGTGGAGGTCGCCGGTGATCCGGGCGCCCCGTACTTCGCGGACGTCGGGCATCGCGGTGGAGTCCGACGACGAGCTCGACACGGTGATCCGGCCGCCGCTCCAGGCGCCGACGACCAAGTCGGCCCCGGGGACGGGATAGTCGGGCACCCGGTTGTAGGTATGCCGTGCGTCGCCCGCGGCCCGGATGGCCGACGAATGTTGGTCCACCCGGCCGTAATCGGTCTCGCGGGCCACCGGGGTGTCGGTGATGGTCACCGAGGGCACCGGCAATCCGGCGCCGCGCGCGTCGGCGGTCATCAGCGCGGGGCCCAGCGGCGGCAGGCCCTGCAGCCGGCGCCGCTCGTCGAGGCGCAGCAGCGCCTCCGGTCCGCCGTCCACCCGGGGCAACCGGTCGACGTCCGCGAAGTACGGGGCGCCCGGATCACCGGCGACCTCCACCCGGTAAACCTCTACGGCCGGGTAGCGCGGACGCAGTCCGCTGTCGGCGACAAAGCCCGCCAG
>NZ_LZJF01000170.1 GCF_001666835.1 Mycobacterium sp. E3251
AACGGCTCGGCCGTGCCGGTGTACCCACCGACCGCGTTGCGGCGCAAGCGTTTTCGTCGTTCAACTCCGCGACGCTGGTGAGCATCGGGCGCGACACGCAGATCGCCGAGCCGATCAACATCACCGTGACGGGCCCCGGCGCCGGCGCGGTCGCGTACGGGCACCTGCAGGTCAGCGTCGCCGAGTTGAGCGAGGCGGTCGTGGTGATCGACCACCAGGGCAGCGGAACCTACGCCGACAACTCCGAATTCATCGTCGGCGATGCCGCCCGGCTCACCGTTGTGTGGATCGCGGACTGGGCCGACGACATGGTTCACCTGTCCGCGCAGCACGCCAGGCTGGGTAAGGACGCGGTGCTGCGGCACGTCGCCGTCACCCTGGGCGGCGAAGTGGTGCGGATGTCGGCCAACGTGCGGTACACCGCCCCGGGCGGGGACGCGGAATTGCTGGGGCTGTACTTCGCCGACGACGGGCAGCACCTGGAGTCGCGGCTGCTGGTCGACCACGCGCAACCCAATTGCAAGTCGAACGTGCTGTATAAGGGTGCGCTGCAAGGGGACCCGGCATCGCAGCGGCCCGACGCCCACACCGTCTGGGTGGGCGACGTGCTGATCCGCGCGGAAGCCACCGACACCGACACCTTCGAGGTGAACCGAAACCTGGTGCTCACCGACGGGGCGCGCGCCGACTCGGTGCCCAACCTGGAGATCGAGACCGGCGAAATCGTCGGCGCCGGGCACGCCAGCGCCACCGGACGATTCGACGACGAGCAACTGTTCTACCTGCGTGCCCGCGGCATCCCCGAAGACCAGGCGCGCCGGCTGGTCGTGCGCGGCTTCTTCGGGGAGATCATCTCGAAGATCGCCGTGCCCGACATCCGGGAGCGCCTGACCGCCGCCATCGAACACGAACTGGAAATCACGGAGAAGACAACAGCGTCATGACGACATTGGAAATCAAAGACCTGCACGTCAGCGTCGAAGACCCGAACGCGCCCGAGGGAAGCCGCGAGATCCCTATCCTCAACGGCGTAAACCTGACGGTGAATTCCGGTGAGACGCATGCGGTGATGGGCCCCAACGGCTCGGGCAAGTCCACGCTGTCCTACGCGATCGCCGGTCACCCGAAGTACCGGGTGACGTCCGGGTCGATCACGCTGGACGGCCAGAACGTTCTGGACATGAGCGTCGACGAGCGCGCCCGCGCCGGACTGTTCCTGGCCATGCAGTACCCCGTCGAGGTGCCGGGCGTGTCGATGTCGAACTTCCTGCGCAGCGCGGCGACCGCCGTTCGCGGCGAGCCGCCGAAACTGCGGCACTGGGTCAAGGAGGTCAAGGCCGCCATGAGTGACCTCGACATCGACCCGGCTTTCGCCGAACGCAGTGTGAACGAAGGGTTTTCCGGCGGCGAGAAGAAGCGCCACGAGATCCTGCAGCTGGGATTGCTCAAGCCCAAGATCGCCATCCTCGACGAGACCGACTCCGGTCTGGACGTGGACGCGCTGCGCGTGGTCAGCGAGGGCGTGAATCGCTACGCCGAGGCAGAGCACGGCGGCATCCTGCTGATCACCCACTACACCCGGATCCTGCGTTACATTCGGCCGCAGTTCGTGCACGTGTTCGTCGGCGGCCGGATCGTCGAATCGGGTGGGCCGGAGCTGGCCGACGAACTCGAGGAGAGCGGCTACGTGCGCTTCACGCAGACCGATGGCGGCGACCCGCCGCGCCCGGCTTCGCCGAGCTTGCGATCACCGCGAGCGGCGGCCGCAGGGGCGTAAGCATGACGCGGACAGCACTGGACGTCGACGCGATCCGCGCCGACTTCCCGATCTTGAAGCGCGTGATGCGCGGCGGGAAGCAGTTGGCGTACCTGGATTCCGGCGCGACGTCCCAGCGCCCGCTGCAGGTGCTCGATGCCGAACGTGAGTTCCTGATCACCTCCAACGGCGCGGTGCATCGCGGTGCGCACCAGCTGATGGAGGAGGCGACCGACGCCTACGAGCAGGGCCGCGCGGACATCGCCGCGTTCGTCGGCGCCGATGCCGACGAGCTGGTGTTCACCCGCAACGCCACCGAGGCGCTGAACCTGGCGTCATACGTGCTGGGCGACAAGCGGTTCGACCGGGCCGTGGGCGAGGGTGATGTCATCGTCACCACCGAGTTGGAGCACCACGCCAACATCGTCCCGTGGCAGGAGCTGGCCCGCCGCAGCGGCGCCACCCTGCGCTGGTACGGCGTGACCGACGACGGGCGCATCGACCTCGACTCGCTGGAGCTCGACGAGCGCGTGAAAGTTGTTGCCTTCAGCCATCATTCGAACGTAACCGGCGCGGTTTCGCCGGTGGCCGAACTGGTCAGCCGCGCTCACGCGGTGGGCGCGGTGACGGTGCTGGACGCCTGCCAGTCGGTGCCCCACGAGCCGGTCGACTTACACGCGCTCGGAGTCGACTTCGCCGCCTTCTCCGGCCATAAGATGTTGGCCCCCAACGGGGTCGGCGCGCTCTACGCCCGTCGCGAGGTGTTGTCGCAGCTGCCGCCGTTCCTCACCGGCGGGTCGATGATCGAGACGGTGACTATGGAGGCGTCGACCTACGCGCCTGCGCCGCAACGGTTCGAGGCCGGCACGCCGATGACCTCGCAGGTGGTCGGGCTCGGCGCGGCCGCGCGTTATCTGGGCGCCATCGGCATGGACGCCGTCGAGGCGCACGAGCGCGAGCTGGTCACTGCGGCCCTCGAGGGCCTGTCGGGCATCGACGGCGTGCGGATCGTCGGGCCGGCCACCATGGAAAACCGCGGCTCGCCTATCTCCTTCGTCGTCGACGGCGTGCATGCGCACGACGTCGGCCAGGTGCTCGACGACGAGGGCGTCGCGGTGCGCGTGGGGCATCACTGCGCGATGCCACTGCACCGCCGGTTCGGCGTGGCGGCCACCGCCCGGGCGTCGTTCGCCGTATACAACACCCCCGACGAGGTCGAGCGGCTGGTCGCCGGAGTGCGGCGCGCCCTCGAATTCTTTGGGAGACAATGACCGTGCGCCTGGAGCAGATGTATCAGGACGTGATCCTCGATCACTACAAGCATCCTCAGCACCGCGGGCTGCGGGAGCCGTTCGGCGCGCAGGTCGCTCACGTCAACCCGGTCTGCGGCGACGAGGTGACGCTGCGGGTCACGCTGTCCGACGACGGCCGGCGCATCGCGGACGTCTCGTATGACGGGCAGGGCTGTTCGATCAGCCAGGCGGCCACCTCGGTGCTCACCCAGCAGGTGATCGGTCAGACGGTGCCCGAGGCGCTGCAGACCGTCGCCGCGTTCACCGAAATGGTGTCTTCGCGCGGCACCATCGAGGGCGACGAGGACATCCTCGGCGACGGGATCGCGTTCGCCGGAGTGGCCAAATACCCGGCCCGGGTGAAATGCGCACTGCTGGGATGGATGGCGTTCAAGGACGCACTGGCCAAGGCTTGCACTGACAGGGGCGCGGACTTCGAGGAGGAAGAAAATGAGCGAGACCGCCGCACCGGATGACGAATTCCTTGCCGATCTCGAGGAGGCGATGCGCGACGTCGTCGACCCCGAATTGGGTATCAACGTCGTCGATCTCGGACTGGTCTACGGCCTCAACGTGGAAGAGGGCGACGAGGGAACCGTCGCCCTGATCGACATGACGTTGACCTCGGCGGCCTGCCCGCTGACCGACGTCATTGAGGACCAGTCACGCAGCGCGCTCGTCAGCAGCGGACTGGTCGACGAGCTGCGCATCAACTGGGTGTGGAACCCGCCGTGGGGGCCCGACAAGATCACCGAAGACGGGCGCGAACAGCTGCGTGCCCTTGGTTTCACTGTCTGACTCGGCCAAGGCCACCCGCCGGTAGCCCTATGGCGGCGACCCGCCGCGCCCGGCTTCGCCGCGCTTGCGATCGCCGCTAGCCCTATGGCGGCGACCCGCCGCGCCCGGCTTCGCCGCGCTTGCGATCGCCGCTAGAGGTGGAAGGGCAGGTGCGGCAGGTGCAGGTGGTGGTGAGGTCGTCCCATCGGCGGGCATTGTTCCAGACTGATGGTCATCGCCTGCAGCGCCCCGCCGTCGTTCGTTCCCTGAGCCCCCATGCACGTGCCGTTCGTGATCGCCTGAGGGTTGCTGATCGTCTGCTTCTTGTAGGACGTCACGTCGGTGACCGTCACCGTGGTGGGGCCGCCGGGCCCAATCCCGTTGACGGCGATGGTGTTTCCCGACACCGATGCGACCGTGCCATAGAAGCCGGCGGGTGGTGGGCACTTGCCGTCAACGGCCGCCGTGATCATGACGGTCTGCGCGGTGAC
Organism: Mycobacterium sp. E3251; assembly: GCF_001666835.1. GTDB lineage: Bacteria > Actinomycetota > Actinomycetes > Mycobacteriales > Mycobacteriaceae > Mycobacterium. The sequence goes on from NZ_LZJF01000170.1 coordinate 4,317, forward strand.
GCCAGCCGCGGGTGAACTTTGCGGGGTGGCTCGTACGTTGACGCAGCTGCCCGGGGTGACATCAGGCAGCGTGGCCGGGGCAACCTGGAAGACGGGTGTCGCAGGGGCAAAGTCGACGGTCGCCGAACCGCCGCGTGTTCTGAGCTGAATCTTGTCGCCGGCCACCGACTGGACCATGCCCTCGACGTAGTCCTTCCGCGGCGGCGGCGCGGCCGGTTC
>NZ_LZJF01000171.1 GCF_001666835.1 Mycobacterium sp. E3251
GGCCACACACCGCATGGCGGCGACGATGATCCGCCGGCGGGTCTCCTCGCCGCTGGCGCCGACCGGGCGCCCACGCTGCGCCCGCGTCACCGTGCTCTCCCCACTCGCGCGTCCTGTCCGCCGGCTCTCGTGCCCGACACCGTCGAATATAATCGAGTGATCGATTAGTTCCGGCTTCCGCGCGGAGGTGCGCAGTGTGTGATGGACCGGCCCGCGGCGGGTTCCGCGCGGCATGAGCGTCGCACCGTCGCAATTGGGCCGCCCGGTCGGCGCCAGCGGCGAGGAGACCCGCCGGCGGATCATCGTCGCCGCCATGCGCTGTGTGGCCACGGTGGGATACTCGCGAGCCACCATCCGTGAGATCGCTCGCACCGCGAACGTCACGAGCGCCAGCCTGTACAACTACTTTCCGAACAAGGCCGAGTTGATCAAGGCCGCGATCGCGGCACGCACCGACGTCGCGTTGCCCCGGCTGCGGGCGGCCGCCGCGGGCCCCGGGACCGCCATCGATCAGATCGAGGCGGTGCTCGACGAATCGGGCCGGCTGATGCGCGAGTATCCGGATCTCGCCGCCTTCGA
>NZ_LZJF01000172.1 GCF_001666835.1 Mycobacterium sp. E3251
ATCAACGACCCCGACCCCGGACCGGCATAAATCCGCGCCGAATTAACCTCCGGCGGAAGCGCCCCAAAATCAAACACGAATTACCCCTTACCGCGTCGCAGCTGCATGAATGACCTCGAGTAGTGAAAGACGATAGAGCGCATCTGGCCCACCCCCGGTCCCGCCGACCGGCTGATGTCAGCGCCGGCCGGGCGCGGGCGCATCGCCCGCGGCTGCCGCGCCCCGGTTGGCCGGAGTTGGCCAGGCGTTTGGCGTCCGGCCGTATGTCCGTCATGAGGTGGGAAAACAGTCTCGCGGTCGTCGCCCTCGCGCGACACCGGGCCAGCAACGGGGGGCCGCGCCGTCGTCGCAACCGGACTCAGCCGCAATCGGCTCTCCATAAAATCCCGACGCGGATAAAACGAGTGGGTTGTGTTCATATCCGCTGCTATCCGGCTGAGGGTGGGCGGGTTAGGACGCTGTAGCGGAAGCCGTATTTGTGGGAGTAGCCCGCGGCGGCGCCGG
>NZ_LZJF01000173.1 GCF_001666835.1 Mycobacterium sp. E3251
GATCAGATGAAGATGATCGCCAAGCTGTCCGGCGGGCAGTCTTACACCGCCGGCAACGTCGCCGAGCTTTCCAAGAGCTACAACGCGATCGAGAAGGACATCGGCTACCGCACGGTGCCGGGGCCGGGCAGCGCCGGGTGGTTGCGCCTGGGCGTCATCACCGCCCTGATCGCGACGGCGCTGGCGCTGCTGATCAACCGGCGGCTCCCGGTCTGATCGCTCAGGAGGGCAGCCGGCGGTTGAGGAACAAGCCGGCCAGGATGGCGCCGGCCATCGCGACGGCCCCCAGCAGCATCCACGCCAGGCTGGCGTCGCCCTTGACGGTCTCGTAGCCGATCTGGCGCTGCAGGGTCGCATAGACGTTCTTCAGCGACTCGAGGCTGTCGGCGTGGAACGACTGGCCGTCGGTGATCTCGCAGATCTTCTGCAGCGTCTGATCGTCGACGGGGACGGCGACCCGCTGCCCGTCCATCTCGATCTCGCCGGTCTTGGTGCCGAACGGGATCGTCGAGATGGGCAC
>NZ_LZJF01000174.1 GCF_001666835.1 Mycobacterium sp. E3251
CCCCTCATCTATCCCTTTCTGGTCAATGACCCCGGTGAGGGCACCCAGGCCAAGCGACGGGCGCACGCGGTGCTCGTGGACCACCTCATCCCGCCGATGGCGCGTGCCGAAACCTACGGTGACATCGCCCGTTTGGAGCAGTTGCTCGACGAGCACGCCAACGTCGCCGCGCTGGATCCGGGCAAGCTGCCCGCCATCCGCCAGCAGATCTGGACGCTGATCCGGGCCGCGAAGATGGACCACGACCTCGGGCTGACGGAGCGGCCGCCGGAGGACTCGTTCGACGACATGCTGCTGCACGTCGACGGCTGGCTCTGCGAGATCAAGGACGTCCAAATCCGCGACGGCCTGCATATCCTGGGCCAAAAGCCCTCCGGGGACGTCGAACTCGACCTCGTGCTGGCGATCCTGCGGGCCCGCCAACTGTTCGGCGGCGAGCACGCCCTCCCCGGGTTGCGGCAGGCCTTGGGCCTGGCTGAGGACGGCACCGACGAACGCTCTTCGGTCGACCGGGCCGAGTCCGCGGCGCGCGAACTCGTCGCCGCGCTGCAGGCCAGCGGCTGGGATCCCGAAGCCGCCGACGGCATCACCGACAACCCCGAGGTGGCGGCCGTGCTGCGGTTCGCGGCCACCGAGGTGGTGCCCCGGCTTGCCGGAACCGCCGCCGAAATCGAGCAGGTGCTCAACGCGCTGGACGGCCGGTTCATCCCGGCCGGCCCATCGGGCTCACCGCTGCGCGGCCTGGTGAACGTGCTGCCGACGGGCCGCAACTTCTACTCCGTCGACCCGAAGGCGGTACCGTCGCGGCTGGCCTGGGAAGCCGGTGTGGCCCTGGCGGATTCGCTGCTGAACCGCTACCGCAACGACCACGGGCGCTGGCCCCAGTCGGTGGGACTGTCGGTGTGGGGCACCTCGGCGATGCGCACCGCCGGCGACGACATCGCCGAAGTGCTTGCGCTGCTGGGTGTCCGCCCGGTCTGGGACGACGCGTCGCGGCGCGTCGTCGACCTGACGCCGATCCCGCTGGCCGAGCTGGGCCGCCCGCGCATCGACGTGACTGTGCGGATCTCCGGGTTCTTCCGGGACGCCTTCCCGCACGTGGTGACGATGCTCGACGACGCGGTGCGGCTGGTCGCCGGCCTCGACGAGCCCAACGACGACAACTATGTGCGCGCGCACGCGCAGGCCGACCTGGCCCAGCATGGCGACCAACGGCGCTCCACCACAAGGATTTTCGGATCCAAGCCGGGAACCTACGGCGCCGGGCTGCTGCAGCTGATCGACAGCCGCAACTGGCGCGACGACGCTGACCTCGCGCAGGTGTACACCGCGTGGGGCGGGTTCGCCTACGGCCGCGACCTGGACGGTCGCGAGGCGGTCGACGACATGAACCGCCAATACCGTCGGATCGCCGTGGCCGCCAAAAACACCGACACCCGCGAACACGACATCGCCGACTCCGACGACTACTTCCAGTACCACGGCGGCATGGTGGCCACGGTCCGGGCGCTGACGGGGCAGGCGCCCGCCGCCTATATCGGCGACAACACCAGACCCGACGCGATCCGCACCCGCACGCTCTCCGAGGAGACCACCCGGGTCTTCCGCGCCCGCGTCGTCAATCCACGCTGGATGCAGGCGATGCGCAGGCACGGTTACAAGGGTGCGTTCGAAATGGCCGCGACCGTTGACTACCTGTTCGGCTACGACGCCACCGCCGGGGTGATGGCCGACTGGATGTACGAGCAGCTCACCGAGAGCTATGTGCTGGATCCCGAAAACCGGAAGTTCATGGCCGAGTCCAACCCGTGGGCGCTGCACGGCATGGCCGAACGGCTTTTGGAGGCCGCCGGCCGCGGCATGTGGGAACAGCCGCAACCCGAGACCCTCGACGGCCTGCGGCAGGCGCTGCTGGAGACCGAGGGCGACCTGGAAGGCTGATCCCTGACGCGAGTGTGCGGCAAGCCGCACACTCGGCATCGAGCGTGCGGCCGGCCGCACACTCGGCACGAGCCGACCGACCGGCGTAGGTTGACACCGTGACACCGACTTTTGCCGATCTCGCCAAGGCGCAATACATCCTGTTGACCACCTTCACCAAGGACGGCAAGGCCAAGCCAACGCCGATCTGGGCGGCCGCGGACCAAAACCGGCTCCTGGTCATCACCCAGGCAAAGTCGTGGAAGGTCAAGCGGATTCGCAACACTCCACGAGTCACCCTGGCCACCTGCACCATGCAGGGCCGCCCGACCAGCGAGGCCGTCGAAGGCACCGCAGCGATCCTCGACAAGTCGCAAACCGCCGTCGTCTACGACGCGATCGGAAAGCGCTACGGCATCGTGGGCAAGGTGTTCAATCTCTTCAGCAAGCTGCGCGGCGGCATGGAGAACAACGTTGGCCTCGAGCTCCGGGTGGCGCAGGCATAGGCCGCATGGGCACCGTTCTCGTCCCCATCCCCGACCGTGACTTCGACCCGACCGAGGTCGCCGTCAGCTGGCGCGTCCTGACCCGCAACGGACATCGGGTGGTGTTTGCCACCGAAAGCGGATCACCCGGTGCGGCGGACGACATCATGGTGAGCGGCCGCGGCCTGGACGTGTGGTCCGCCCTGCCCGTGCTGGGCGCCATCCCGGTGATCGGGCTGATGCTGCGTGCCAACAAGGATGGCCGCAGCGCGTATCGGGATATGCTGGCGTCAAACGAGTTTCAGCACCCCATCGCGTGGGCGCAAGCCGGCCTCGACGGAGTCGACGCGCTGCTGCTGCCCGGCGGGCATCGCGCCCGGGGGATGCGCAGCTATGTCGACAGCGCCGTCCTGCACCGGCTTGTCGTCGAAGCGTTCAAGCGGGGGGTCATCGTCGCCGCCATCTGCCACGGCGTGCTGCTCGCGGCGCGCAGCGTCGATCCCGAGACCGGTCGTTCGGTGCTCTATGGACACAAGACCACGGCGTTGACGTGGGCGATGGAGGGCCTGGCTTGGCGATTGACGCGGTTCACCCGATTCTGGGACCGGAACTACTACCGGACCTACACCGAGCAACCCGGCCAGCCCCGGGGTTACATGTCGGTGCAGTCGGAAGTGACTCGCGCACTTGAAAATCCGACGGATTTCTGCGATGTCGTGCGCGGTTCGCCTGGCTGGCGGCGCAAATCCTCCGGGATTTCACGCGACACCGCGACCGATTCGCGGCCCGCGTTCGTCGTCGACGACGGCAGCTACGTGTCGGCGCGCTGGCCTAGAGACACGCACACGTTCGCGACGGTCCTGTCGCGAAAGTTGGTGTGACGCAACTAGGTCGTCGCGCCCGACGCCAAATGTTCACCGAAGAACGCGAACACCCGGCGCCAGGCGTCCTCGGTGGCGTCCGCGTCGTAGCCGAAACCGGTAATCCGCAGCAGCGGCTGGGCCGGCAGTTCGTTGGCGAAGCTGTGCCCAACGCCGGGATAGACCTTGACGTCGGCGGTGATGTTCTTGTTGGCGATGGTCTCGCGCAGCTTCTCCGGCGCGCCGCGTCCCAGCGGGTCACGGGCGCCGAAGCTGGCCACAATGGGGCACGCCCCGTCTAGCGTCTTATCGAGGTTGCGGGGCAGGGGAGCGCCATAGAACGGGGCGGAGGCGCCGAAACCCTTGGGCGACATGACCAATGCGAACTGGCCGCCCATGCAGAACCCCGCGATGCCGACCTGGCCGGAACATTCGGGCATGGATTTCAGGTGGTCGCGGGCCGCCAAGATGTCGCCCAGGGCGCGGCCGCGCTGCGTCTGCAGCTCCTTCATCACCCGGGTGATGCAGCGGATGCGGCCGCCCCGCGCGTACATGTTCGGCGTGATCGCCACGTAGCCGGCCTGCGCGATGCGCTTGTTCGTCGACTCCTTGTCGTGGGCGTATCCGAACGCGTCGTGGACCACGACCACGCCGGGCCATGGGCCCTGACCGCTGGGGAGGTCCAGCAGCGCGTCGATCGGTCCGTCGGGGGTGTCGATCTCAATCGTGGTCATAGCGTCATCTAACTGCAATCGCCCCGGAAGTCACCATGGGAACTTCGGCGCGGTTGGCGGACGTTGGCTGGACATGCTGTCACGGCTGTTTCTCGGCTACGCCGCCGTCGAGCTGGCGGCGACCATCGCCCTGGTTTGGACCATCGGTTGGGGCTGGACGCTGCTGGCGCTGGCGGGCACCTTCCTGCTCGGATGGGGCCTGCTGGTGCCTGTGATGGGCTCGCACCTTCTCCGTCAGATCGGGCACCTGCGCTCCGGCCTCGCCGAACCGCGCACGGCGGTGCGAGACGGGACGTTGATCACGCTGGCCACGCTATTGGTCCTGATGCCCGGACTGGTCAGCACGGTTCTGGGGCTCTTGCTGCTGGTGCGGCCCGTCCGTGCGGTGGTCGGGCCGGGTCTGGCCGCGATCGCGATGCGCGGCCTGCGGCGGCGGGTGCCGATGTTCGCCGACACGACGCTGTTCGCCGCGGGCGTGCGCCAGCGCGGCGGCGCTGCGGGGGACGACTACATCGACGGCGAGGTCGTGGACGTCCACGACATCAGGCCGCCCGCCCTGCCGAACGAGCCGGTGCGGGGCGGCTACCCGGGCCGGCCCGCCTGGGACTAACCACCGGCCTGCCACCACACGTAGTTTTGCCCTGTGAGTGACGTGTCCACCACGCTCCTGGTCAACGGCCGGGTGCACAGCCCGACCCATCCCGACGCCACCGCCATGGCGGTGCGGGACGGCGTGGTCGCCTGGCTGGGCAGCGACGATGTCGCTCGCAACTCGTTTCCCGGCGCCGACGTCGAGGACTTGCAGGGCGGGTTCGTGGCGCCCGGATTCGTGGACAGCCACATCCACCTGACCGCAACCGGCCTGATGCTCAGCGGGCTCGATCTACGCCCGGCGACCTCGCGCGCGCAGTGCATCCAGCTGGTCGCCGACTATGCGGCCGCCCACCCGGGCCGGCCGGTGTGGGGGCATGGCTGGGACGAGTCGTCCTGGCCCGAGAACAGCCCGCCGAGCACCGACGACCTCGATGCCGTCCTCGGCGACCGCGTGGCCTACCTGACCCGGGTCGACGTGCACTCGGCGCTCGCCTCGACGGGGTTGCGCCGGCTGGTCGCGGACCTACCGGCGGCTGTCGGCTTCTCACCCGACCAGCCGCTGACCGGCGACGCCCACCACCTGGTCCGCGCCGTCGCCCGCGACCTGTTGACGCCCGAGCAGCTGGCCGAGGCCCGCGCGGCCGCCCTGCGCGCCGCCGCGGCCGCCGGCATCGTCGCGGTGCACGAATGCGCGGGGCCCGAGATCGGCGGTCTGGACGACTGGCTGCAGCTGCGAACCCTCGATGGAGGCGTCGAGGTGACCGGCTTCTGGGGCGAGGCGGTGACCACCCCCGCACGGGCGCGCGCGCTCGTCGAGGAGACCGGGGCGCGCGGGCTGGCCGGCGATCTCTTCGTCGACGGCGCGCTCGGGTCGCGCACCGCCTGGCTGCACGAGCCGTACGCCGACGCCGAGGACCGGCTCGGCACCTGCTACCTGGACCCAGACGCCATCGAGGCGCACGTGCGGGCGTGCACCGAGGCGGAGGTGACCGCGGGTTTCCACGTCATCGGCGACGCCGCCGTCTCCGCGGTGGTCGCCGCCTTCGAGCGGGTCGTCGCGCGACTCGGGGCGGTCGCCGTCGCCCGGTGCGGGCACCGCCTGGAGCACCTCGAAATGGTCACCGCCGAGCAGGCCGCCCAGCTGGGGCACTGGGGCGTCATCGCCAGCGTGCAGCCCAACTTCGATGCGCTGTGGGGCGGCACCGACGGCATGTACGCGCGCCGCCTCGGCGCCGAACGAGGCAGTCGGCTCAATCCGTTAGCGCTGTTAGCATCCCAAGGCGTGCCCCTCGCGCTTGGTTCCGACGCACCGGTGACAGGCCTCGACCCCTGGGCGAGCGTGCGCGCGGCGGTCAACCATCGCACCCCGGGCAGCGCGGTCTCCGCGCGTGCCGCGTTCGCCGCCGCGACCCGTGGCGGCTGGCGGGCCGCCGGTGTCCACGACGGCAAGACGGGAACGCTGGTGCCCGGTGCGCCGGCCTCCTATGCCGTATGGGACGCCGGGCCCCTGGACGGCCACGCGCCTCGCGACGCCGTGCAGCGCTGGTCGACCGACCCGCGCGCCCGGGTGCCGGCCCTGCCGCGCCTGGGCCCGAACGACGCCTTGCCGCGGTGCCGGCGGACGGTGCATCGGGGCGCTGTCATCCATGGCTGAGGACTGCTCCGGCCGAAAGGACCGCCCCGAGGGAGCCGGCGAGGCTGAGCCGGTGGACGACGACCTCGGGGCGCACCCGGATATCGACCCGGAGCGCGACGACAAGCCCGAACACGAGGTCGACTCCCCGGAACCCGGCGCGCCGCCGCTGACCAGCCGCATGGCGGCCACGGCCCGCCAGGTGGGTGCGGGCGCGCTCGCGCGGCTGCCCGCCGTCCGGGCGGCCGTGCTGCCACGGCTGACCCGCTTGGCCTGCGCCATAGCGGGCGGTGTCCTGCTCTTCACCAGCTTCCCCTCCCTGAACTGGTGGTGGGGCGCGGTCTTGGCCGCCGCGCTGCTGGCCTGGGTGCTCAAGCATCCGGCGACGACGCCGGCCGGCGGATTGGGCTACGGATTCCTCTTCGGGCTGGCGTTCTATTTGCCGCTGCTGCCGTGGATCAGCCTGCTCGTCGGCGCCGTGCCCTGGACGGTGCTGGCGATGACGTGTGCGCTGTTTCCGGCCCTCTTCGGCCTAGGGGCCGTGCTCGTGCGGCAGCTGCCGGGCTGGCCGGTCTGGTTCGCGCTGGTGTGGGCGGCCCAGGAGTGGCTGAAATCGATCGTCCCGTTCGGTGGCTTCCCATGGGGATCGGTGGCATTCGGCCAGGCACAGGGCCCCTTCTTGCCCTTGGTCAAGCTCGGGGGAGCCTCGCTGCTCTCCATGGCGATCGTGCTGGTTGGGTTCAGCGCGACCGCCATCGAGCTGGAGATCGTGAAGTGGTGGCACGCCGGTAAACGGGCGCACCGCGGCTCCGATGACGACGAACCGGCGAAAACCGACGCGGAACCGCCCGCGGTGGTGCTGCCGGGCGTCTGCATCTGTCTGGTGCTATTCGCGTCCGTCGTCGTCTGGCCGCAGGTGCGTCACGCCGGCACGGGATCGGGCGGCGAACCCTCGGTCACCGTCGCTGTGGTGCAAGGAAATGTGCCGCGGCTGGGTCTGGACTTCAACGCGCAGCGGCGGGCGGTGCTCGACAACCACGTCCGCGAGACCCTGCGGCTGGCGGAGGACGTGCGGGCGGGCCAGGCGCCACAACCCCAGTTCGTCATCTGGCCGGAGGACTCCTCGGACATCGATCCGCTGGTCAACGTCGACGCCGCGCTGGAGATATCGCAGGCCGCGACGGCGATCGGCGCGCCGGTCCTGATCGGCACCGTGTCGGAACTCCCCGGCAGCCCACCGGAGAATCCGCAGTACACCAACACCATGATCGTGTGGAACCCGTCGACTGGACCGGCCGATCGGCACGACAAGGAAATCGTGCAGCCCTTCGGCGAATACCTGCCGATGCCGTGGCTGTTCAGCCATCTCTCCGCGTACGCCAACCGCGCCGGGAACATGGTGCCCCGGCCCGGCACGGACGTCGTGCACATCGCCGGGGTGCCGGTCGGGGTGGCCACGTGCTGGGAAGTGATCTTCGACCGCGTCCCGCGCAAAGCGGTCCTCAATGGTGCCCAGTTGCTCGCCGTGCCGAGCAACAACGCCACCTTCAACAAGACGATGAGCGAACAGCAGCTGGGATTCGCCAAAGTGCGGGCCGTCGAGCACGACCGATACGTGGTAGTCGCCGGCACCACCGGGATCAGCGCGGTGATCGCGCCCGACGGCGCCGAGCTGGTTCGCACCGACTTCTTCCAGCCCGATTACCTGGACATCCAGGTGCGCCTGAAGACGAAACTGACGCCGGCGACCCGCTGGGGTCCCATCCTGCAGTGGCTCCTGGTCGCGGCGGCCGGAGCGGCCATCCTGGCCGGGATACGGCACAATGGATGGTTCCCGCGTCCGATTCGTCGGAGGTCCGAGGCCCCGGACGAATCCCCAAACGCCGGTACGCCCCCGGGCGAAACCCCGCCCGACGAGGGCGGGGACCAGGCGCCGCCGGCGGACGGCGGTGACTACACTCCGCTCCACGAGGGCGGCCGACGACCGTCGCGAAACATCGGGCGACACAGAGGAGCTACATGACCACCGGCCAGCCGGCGCCCCGGAACCCGGGAAATCGTCCCAGCGAGCGCGTCCTGGTGATCATCCCCACCTACAACGAGCGGGAGAACCTGCCGGTCATCCACCGGCGGCTGAAGGACGCCTGCCCCCACGTGCACCTGCTCATCGTCGACGACAGCAGCCCCGACGGCACCGGCGAGCTCGCCGAGGAACTGGCGGCCGCGGATGCCGGTCGAACCCACGTGATGCACCGCACCGCCAAGGACGGCCTGGGCGCGGCTTATCTGGCGGGCTTCGCCTGGGGTCTGAGCCGCGACTACTCGGTGCTGGTGGAGATGGACGCCGACGGCAGTCACGCGCCCGAGCAGCTTCACCGTTTACTGGACGCCGTCGACGCCGGAGCAGACCTTGCGATCGGATCCCGCTACGTCGAGGGCGGGTCGGTGCGGAATTGGCCGTGGCGGCGCTGGGCGCTGTCGTGGACGGCCAACACCTATGCACGGCTTGCCCTCGGAATCGGCGTCCATGACATCACCGCCGGCTACCGCGCCTACCGCCGCGAAGTCCTCGAGGCGATCGGTCTCGAGGCGGTGGACTCCAAGGGCTACTGCTTCCAGATCGACCTGACCTGGCGCACCGTGTGCAACGGGTTCGTCATCGTCGAGGTGCCGATCACCTTCACCGAGCGTGAGCTCGGCGTCTCCAAGATGAGCGGATCGAACATCCGCGAGGCGCTGATGAAGGTCACCCGTTGGGGCATCGAGGGCCGCAAGACCCGCGCCGGCACTCAGCGCGCCGACAACCGCAGCTAGATCGGTCGGGGGTCAGCCGCGGCGGCGTGACCGGATGATTTCGAGCCGCTCCTTGAGCAGCTCTTCGAGCTCTTCGACGCTGCGCCGTTCCAACAGCATGTCCCAGTGCGTGCGGGGCGGCTTCACCTTCTTCGGCTCGGGCAGGTCGCCCTCGATCAGGGTGCCTTCCAAGCCGTTGCGGCACAGCCAGGTGCCGGGAATTTCAGCGTCGTCGGCGAAAGGGACCTCGAACTCTTCGCCGTTCTCGGTGCGGTACTTCGCGAGCTGACGTGGTGCGAGGTCGTGGTTGCGGTCGGTCTCGTAGCTCACGGCTCCGAGGCGGCTGCCTCTAAGGACGCGATCAGCCATGTTGCTACTCCTCTAGGTCTTTTGAACTTTCGGGCTGCTGTACTGCAATTCTGTCCGCTTGGCAAACGTTGCGGCGGTCTGCGTAGTTCCCCGGTCGGTTGCCGGCGTACGCGACGCGACCCTCAATGATACCGGGATCGCCACGTAATCCCGACTAAAGTCGGCAGGCGTGAGCCGCCGCCCCCGCCCGCAGCCGTGTCGTTGGTGCGGTCGCGACGTGTCCGACGCCGGGATGGGACGCCGCCGCCAGTACTGTCGCCAGTCGTGCCGGCAGCGGGCATACGAACAACGCGCCTCGTTGACCAGGGGCGGCGCCGGGGTCTCGCTGGCCTTGCCTCCCGACGCGGTGGTCCTGTCGGCCGACGACGCCGCCGACCTGTCCGACCGGGTCTACCAGGTGCGGTGCGCGGCGGAGGATGTTGCCACCGCGCTCGACGAGGGAGCCCAGGCGACCGAACTGCGCGAACTGTGCGACCAGCTGATCAGGGCCGCCCGGGCGGCCGACGGCTGGCGCCGGGTGGGCGTCTGAGCCGTCCTGACCACTGCCGATGCGTAGCCGGGTACAGTCGCGCCATGGACGGCGCGTCAGTGGTATCCCGGCGTACCGGGGTCGCGGGACGCCCCGGCACCCGCGGGCGCAACGGCGCGTTCCGGATCTCCTTGGACAAGGCGTGCCTCACGCCGAAGCCGGTTCTCCTGTAGCAGCCGGGAGCATCGGACGTTTTGAAATACCGTCAGAGTTGGCCATACTCACCAGCGACATTCTTGGGCCGGAGAGCCGCACGGCATCGCATCGTGCAGCAAATTCCGTGACTCGGCGAGAGTCGCATCGGGGCAGCTGACGGCCAAGTTAGGCGAGAGGTAGTGATGGTGGATCAACTCCAGCATGCGACCGAAGCGCTGCGGAAAGCGCTGGTCCAGGTCGAGCGCCTGAAACGCACCAACCGTGCGCTGCTGGAGCGGTCGAGCGAGCCGATCGCGATCGTCGGTATGTCCTGCCGCTTCCCCGGCGGAGTCGAGACACCGGAAGACCTCTGGCAGATGGTGGCCGACGGCCGCGATGTGATCACCGAGTTTCCGAACGATCGTGGCTGGGACCTGGCTTCCCTGTACGACCCGGACCCCGACGCCCGCCACAAGACCTACGCGCGGACCGGCGGTTTCGTTGACGGTGTCGCCGACTTCGATGCGGCCTTCTTCGGCATCGCTCCGAGCGAGGCGCTCGCGATGGACCCGCAGCATCGAATGCTGCTGGAACTGTCGTGGGAGGCGTTGGAACGCGGCGGCATCGACCCCAGCGGGCTGCGGGGCAGCGCGACCGGTGTGTTCGCCGGCCTCATCGTCCAGGGCTACGGCATGCTCGCCGAGGAGATCGAGGGCTACCGGCTGACCGGCATGACCTCCAGCGTCGCCTCGGGCCGGGTGTCGTACGTGCTGGGGCTCGAGGGCCCGGCGGTGTCGGTGGACACGGCGTGTTCGTCGTCATTGGTCGCGTTGCACATGGCGGTGCAGTCGTTGCGCTCGGGGGAGTGCGACCTGGCGCTGGCCGGGGGCGCGACCGTCAACGCCACCCCGACCGTCTTCGTCGAATTCAGTCGCCACCGGGGGCTGGCTCCCGACGGTCGGTCCAAGGCTTACGCCGGGGCGGCCGACGGCGTCGGCTGGTCGGAGGGCGGCGCGATGCTCGTCGTCGAGCGGCTCTCGGACGCCCGGCGGTTGGGCCATCCGGTGCTGGCGCTGGTGCGCGGCTCGGCGGTCAACCAGGACGGTGCATCGAACGGGCTGACCGCGCCGAATGGTCCGTCGCAGCAGCGGGTGGTGCGCGCGGCGCTGGCCAATGCCGGCTTGTCGGCGGCCGACGTCGACGTGGTGGAAGGCCACGGAACCGGCACCACGTTGGGCGACCCCATCGAGGCCCAGGCGTTGCTGGCGACGTACGGCCAAGAGAGGTCGGAGCCCCTGTGGCTGGGGTCGATCAAGTCGAACATGGGTCACACCCAGGCCGCCGCGGGCGTGGCCGGTGTGATCAAGATGGTGCAGGCCATGCGGCACGAAATATTGCCGGCGACACTGCATGTGGACGTGCCCAGCCCCCATGTCGATTGGTCGGCGGGAGCGGTCTCGTTGCTGACCGAGGCGCAGCCCTGGCCGGCGAATCGACACGTGCAACGGGCAGGTGTCTCGTCGTTCGGGATCAGCGGCACCAACGCGCATGTGGTCATCGAGGCGGTCCCGGCGCCCGAGCCGCCGGCGGAGCGTCCGCGGCCCGCGGCGGTGCCGTGGGTGGTGTCGGCAAAATCATTGCCGGCGTTGAGGTCTCAGGCGGCCCGGCTGGCCGGACATCTGCGCGGCCACGGCGAGTTGGACCTCGCCGACGTGGCCTGGACGCTGGCCGGCCGCGCGACCTTCGAGCATCGGGCCGTCGTGGTCGGTGGCGACCGGGATCGGTTGCTCGCCGGGCTCGACGAGTTGGCCGGTGACGACCCGACCGGCACGGTTATTCAGGGCAGCGCGCTGCCGGCCGGCAAGAACGTCTTCGTGTTTCCCGGCCAAGGGTCCCAATGGCTGGGCATGGGCGTCGAATTGCTGGAAACCGCACCGGTATTCGCTCAGCAGCTCGACGCGTGCGCCGAGGCGTTCGCGGAGTTCGTCGACTGGTCGCTCATCGATGTCCTGCGTGGCGTCCCCGGCGCCCCGGGCATGGATCGCGTGGACGTGGTGCAGCCGGTGCTGTTCGCGGTGATGGTGTCGCTGGCAGAGCTGTGGAAATCGGTCGGAGTCAACCCGGACGCGGTGATCGGCCATTCGCAGGGGGAGATCGCCGCGGCGTACGTCGCGGGCGCGCTGTCGCTGCGCGATGCCGCTCGAGTGGTCACGCTGCGCAGCAAGTTGCTGCGGTCGCTGGCCCACTCCGGCGGCATGCTCTCCATCGCTTGCAGCACCGAACGCGCACGGGAACTGTTGGCGCCCTACGGCAATCGCGTCAGCATCGCGGCCGTCAACGGACCCTCTGCGGTGGTGGTATCGGGCGAAGTGGCCGCGCTCGACGAACTCGTCGGGTTCTGCGCCGACCTGGAGCTGCGCACCCGCCGAATCGACGTGGACTACGCGTCGCATTCGGTCGAGGTCGAGGCGATCCGGGATGAGCTGGCCGAGGCGCTGGCCGGCATCGAACCCACTTCCTCCCGCATTGCCTTCTTCTCCACGGTGACCGGAAGCCGTTTGGACACCGCCGGTTTGGACGCCGCCTACTGGTATCGCAACATCCGGCAGACCGTGCAGTTCGACCAGGCGGTGCGCGCCGCATGCGAACACGGGTACCGCACATTCATCGAATCCAGCCCGCATCCCGCGCTCATCGCCGGCATCGAAGGCACCTGCGACGACTGCGGCGACCCCGAGGCCATAGTGGTTCCCACCCTGGGCCGCGATGACGGCGGCCTCACGCGGTTCCTCACGTCGGCCGCCGCCGCGTTCGTGGCCGGTGTGAACGTGAAGTGGCGTGGTGTGTTGTCGGGTTCCGGCTTCGTGGAGTTGCCGACGTACGCCTTTGACCGGCGCAGGTTTTGGTTGTCCGGTGAGGGCGTCGGAGCGGACGCCGCGGGCTTGGGGCTCGGGACGAGCGAGCACGCGTTGCTCAGCGCGGTCGTCGAGCTGCCCGCTTCCGACGGGGTGCTGCTGACCGGTCGCCTGTCGCCCAGCCTGCAGGGGTGGCTGGCCGATCATGCGGTCTCGGGTGCGGCCGTCTTCCCGGGGGCGGGGTTTGTCGAGTTGGCGATCCGGGCCGGTGACGAAGTCGGCTGTTCGGTGGTCGACGAGTTGACGCTGCAGGCGCCCTTGATGCTGCCTGCCTCCAGTTCGGTTGCCCTGCAGGTGGTTGTCGGTCCCGACGATTCGGGACGGCGGGCGGTCTCGGTGTTTTCCCGCGCCGACGCCGGTTCGGGATGGATATGTCATGCGGACGGAGTCTTGAGCTCCCGGTCGATCGAGCCTGGCGCCGACCTGTCGGTGTGGCCACCCGAGGGCGCGGTCGCGGTGGACGTGGCCGACGGCTACGACCGGCTGGCCGCGCACGGGTACGGCTACGGCCCGGCGTTCCGGGGATTGACCGCGACGTGGATCCGCGGCGACGAGGTGTTCGCCGAGGTGCGACTGCCGGACGCGGCCGGAGGCGTCGGCGGGTTCGGCGTGCACCCGGCCCTACTCGACGCGGCGATGCACGCCGTCATCATGGCCCAGCAGGCGGCGGGTCAGCCCGTCGACGTCATGTTGCCGTTCTCATGGCAGGACGTCTCGCTGCACGCCGCGGGTGCGACCGCGGTCCGCGCCCGGATTGCGCCGACCACGCGGGGCGCACAGAGCGGCGGGGGCACCTCCATCTCGATCGAGCTCGCCGACGGGCTGGGCCTGCCGGTGTTGTCCGTGGGCGCGATGGTGGCCCGCCCGGTGAGTGAGCGGCAACTGCGCGCGGCGGTGTCGAGCTCGGGCCCCGAGCGACTCTTCGAACTGGCGTGGTCGCCGGCGACCGCGCCGGCCACGGCTAACCCGGCCCCGTCCTATGAGATTCTGGAATCGGTTCCCACCGAACAGGATCCGGTCAGCGCCACCTACGAGCGCACCCACCAGGCGCTGACCGCCGTGCAGTCGTGGTTGACCGAGCGCGACACCGGTGTGCTGGTCGTGTCGACTCACGGCGCCGTGGGATTGGCGGGGGAGGACGTCACCGACCTGCCCGGCGCGGCGGTATGGGGGCTGGTGCGCTCGGCGCAAACCGAGCATCCCGGTCGGATTGTTCTGGTGGATTCCGATGTGCCGCTGGACGATCAGGCGATCGCGTCGGCGCTCGCGGCCGGGGAGCCGCAAGTGTTGCTGCGCAACGGCCAGGTCCATACAGCCCGGGTGCGGCCCAGCCGCGCAGTCGACGATCTCTTGGTTTCCCCGGGTGACGGACCCTGGCGCCTGGGTATCAGCAGCGCAGGCACCTTCGAAAACCTGCGGCTCGAGCCCGTTCCCAACGCCGGCGCGCCGCTGGAGCCCGGTCAGGTTCGGGTGGCGCTGCGCGCCATCGCCGCCAACTTCCGCGACATCATGATCACGCTGGGTATGTTCACCCACGACGCGCTGCTCGGCGGCGAGGGCGCCGGCGTGGTGGTCGAAGTCGGCCCCGGCGTCACCGAATTCGCGGTCGGCGACTCGGTTTACGGGTTTTTCCCCGACGGGAGCGGCACGCTGGTCCCTGGCGACGTCCGCCTGCTGCAACCCATGCCGGCGGACTGGTCCTACGCCGAAGCCGCCGCCATCTCGGCCGTCTTCACCACCGCCTACATGGCCTTCGTCCACTTGGCCGACGTCAAGCCGGGCCAGCGGGTGTTGGTGCATGCGGCCGCCGGCGGTGTCGGCATGGCCGCGGTCCAGTTGGGCCGGTATCTGGGTCTCGAGATATTCGCGACGGCCAGCCGTGGTAAGTGGGACACGTTGCGGGCCATGGGCTTCGACGACGACCACATCTCGGATTCCCGCAGCCTGGAATTCGAGGACAAGTTCCGGGCGGTGACCGGTGGTCGCGGCTTCGACGTGGTGCTGGATTCGTTGGCCGGCGACTTCGTCGACGCCTCGCTGCGGCTGGTCGCACCCGGCGGCGTGTTCCTGGAGATGGGCAAGACCGACATTCGCGATCCCGGCGTGATCGCCCAGGAATATCCGGGCGTGCGCTACCGCGCCTTCGATCTCTTCGAGCCCGGCCGTCCGCGGATGCACCAGTGGATGATCGAGTTGGCCGGCATGTTCGACGCCGGTGTGCTGCGGCCGTTGCCGGTGACCACCTTCGACATCCGGCGCGCCCGTGCGGCGTTGCGGTACCTGAGCCAGGCCCGCCACGTCGGCAAAGTCGTCATGACCATGCCGGACGCCTGGGCGTCCGGCACCGTGCTGATCACCGGTGGAACCGGAATGGCGGGTTCGACGCTGGCCCGCCACCTGGTCACGGAACACGGCGTGCGGAACCTGGTGTTGCTGAGCCGCAGCGGTCCCGACGCGCCGGGGTCCGCCGAATTGATCGTCGAATTGGAGGAAGCCGGGGCGCGGGTGCGCGCGGTCGCCTGCGACGCCGCCGACCGGGAGGCGCTGGCCGCGGTGATCGCCGACATTCCGGCGAGCCATCCACTGACCGGGGTGATCCACGCCGCCGGTGTGCTCGACGACGCGGTTGTCACGTCGCTGACTCCGGAGCGAGTCGATGCGGTGCTGCGCGCCAAGGTGGATGCGGCATGGAACCTGCACGAGCTCACCCGCGATCTCGACCTGTCGGTGTTCGTCATGTTTTCGTCGATGGCCGGCCTCGTCGGGTCGTCGGGGCAGGGTAACTACGCGGCGGCCAACTCCTTCCTGGACGCTTTGGCCGCGCATCGGCGAGCCCTTGGGTTGCCCGCGATCTCGCTGGGCTGGGGGCTGTGGGATCAGGCGAGCGCCATGACCGGTGGTCTGGGTGCCGCCGACCTCGCCCGCCTCGGTCGCGATGGGATCCTGGCCCTGTCTTCGGACGAAGCGATGGAATTGTTCGACACCGCACTGGTTGTCGACGAGACGTTCCTCGCGCCCGCCCGCATCGACCTGAACGCGCTGCGTGCCCACGCAACCGCGGTGCCCCCGATGTTCGCTGACCTGGTCAACGCGCCGGCGCGCCGCCAGGTCGACGATTCGCTGGCGGCCGCGAAGTCGAAATCCGCTCTGGCGCACCGTCTGCACGGCCTGCCCGAACCGGAACAGCATGCCGTGCTGCTGGACCTGGTCCGCTCGCACATCGCCACCGTGTTGGGTAATACCACGCCGGAGGCGATCGACCCGGACAAGGCGTTCCAGGATTTGGGCTTCGACTCGCTGACCGCGGTCGAAATGCGTAACCGGCTGAAAACCGCCACCGGGCTGGCGCTTTCACCCACCCTCATCTTCGACTACCCGACCCCGAACGGGCTGGCGGGCTACATCCGCAGCGAACTTGCCGGAGTGCCGCAAGAAATCACGCCCGGCCCGGTCGTTCGCGCAGTCGGTGACGACCCGATCGTGATCGTCGGCATGTCATGCCGCTATCCGGGCGGGGTGAATTCGCCCGACGATCTTTGGCAGATGCTCATCGAGCGCCGCGACGTGCTCTCGGAGTTCCCCGCCGACCGCGGCTGGGATCTGGCCGGCATCTACAGCCCGGACCCCGACGTTCCGGGCACCTGCTACACCCGCACCGGCGGCTTCGTCGACGGCGTCGCGGATTTCGACCCCGCCTTCTTCGGCATCGCGCCGAGCGAGGCGCTGGCCATGGATCCGCAGCAGCGGATGTTCCTCGAATTGTCGTGGGAAGCCTTGGAGCGAGCGGGGATTGAGCCCGGTGCGTTGCGGGGCAGCGCGACCGGCATGTTCGCCGGGGTCTACACGCAGGGCTACGGCATGGGCGCCGCCCCGGCCGCGGAGGGCTTCCGGCTGACCGGGCAGTCGTCGAGTGTCGCGTCGGGCCGGGTGTCGTACGTGCTGGGCTTGGAGGGGCCGGCGGTTTCGGTGGATACGGCGTGTTCGTCTTCGTTGGTGGCCTTGCACATGGCGGCGCAGTCGCTGCGCTCGGGCGAGTGCGACCTGGCACTGGCCGGCGGCGTCACCGTCAACGCCACACCCGACATCTTCGTGGAGTTCAGCCGCATGCGCGGGCTGTCCGCCGATGGCCGGTGCAAGGCCTACGCGGGGGCCGCCGACGGCACCGGGTTCTCCGAAGGCGGCGGCATGCTCGTCCTGGAGCGCTTGTCCGACGCGGAGCGCCTGGGTCACCCCGTGCTGGCGATGGTGCGCGGTTCGGCGATCAATCAGGACGGCGCCTCCAACGGCTTGACCGCGCCCAACGGTCCGTCCCAGCAGCGGGTGGTGCGCGCCGCGCTGGCCAACGCCGGATTGTCCGCGGCCGAGGTCGACGTGGTCGAAGGCCACGGCACGGGAACCACATTGGGCGATCCCATTGAGGCCCAAGCGCTCTTGGCCACCTACGGGCAGGACCGCGCCGAACCCCTGCTGTTGGGGTCGATCAAGTCGAACATGGGACACACGCAGGCGGCTGCCGGCGTGGCGGGTGTGATCAAGATGGTGCTGGCGATGCGCCACGACCTGGTCCCGGCGACGCTGCACGTCGACGAACCCAGCCCGCACGTCGACTGGTCGATGGGATCGGTGGCGTTGCTGACCGAGCCGCAGCCCTGGAAGGCGAACGGTCCGCGCCGCGCCGGTGTGTCGTCATTCGGCATCAGCGGCACCAACGCGCACGTGATCATCGAGTCCGCACCCGTCGGCTCCGCGCCGGTCGTGGAACGCGCCACACCGCCGGTCGTGCCCTGGGTGGTGTCCGCAAAGTCGTTGTCGTCGTTGGGTTCCCAGGCCGAACGGCTGGCAGAACACGTACGCCAGCGCGGTGACCTCGACGCCAGTGATGTGGCGTGGTCATTGGCCGGCCGGTCGAACTTCGAGCATCGTGCCGTGGTTGTCGGTGGAGATCGCGAGCGGTTGCTGGCCGGCCTCGACGAGTTGGCCGCCGGTGAACTCGGATCCGTCGTCCAGGGCACGGCCACGCCCGGCGGCAAGACCGTCTTCGTCTTCCCCGGCCAGGGCGCCCAAATGCTCGGCATGGGCATGGGTTTGCACAACGCCTACCCGGTGTTCGCCGAGGCGTTCAATACCGTCGTGGCCGAATTGGACCGCCATCTGCTGCGGCCGCTGCGCGAAGTCATCTGGGGCCACGACGAAAAGCTCCTGAACACAACCGAATTCGCCCAGCCGGCGTTGTTCGCGGTGGAAGTCGCCCTGTTCCGGTTACTCGAATCCTGGGGCGTCCATCCCGACTTCGTGCTGGGCCACTCGATCGGTGAGCTGTCGGCCGCGCACGTCGCCGGCGTCCTGTCGCTGGAGAACGCGGCGGTACTGGTGGCCGCTCGCGGCCGCTTCATGCAGGCCCTCCCGGAGGGTGGGGCGATGTTCGCCGTGCAGGCCACCGAGGACGAGGTGCGCCCGCTGCTGGTGCCCGGGGTCGGCATCGCCGCGGTCAACGGGCCGATGTCGGTGGTCATTTCGGGGGTCGAGGACCAGGTGTCGGCGATCGCCGACCGACTCCGCGCCGACGGGCGCCGCGTCCACCAGTTGGCGGTGTCCCACGCGTTCCACTCGCCGCTGATGGATCCGATGGTCGACGAATTCGGCACCGTCGCGGCCGGACTCGCCGTCGGCAGTCCGACGATCCCGATCGTGTCGAACCTGACCGGACAGCTCGCGGCCGATGACTTCGCTTCGGCGACCTATTGGAAACGGCACATCCGCGAAGCGGTGCGGTTCGCCGACAGCGTGCGCTTCGTGCATTCGGCCGGCGCGAACCGGTTCCTCGAGGTCGGCCCCAGCAGTGGGCTGACGGCATCGATCGAAGAATCGCTTCCCGACGCTCCGGTGTGCACCATGTCGGCGCTGCGCAAGGACCGCCCGGAACTGGTGGCCCTGACCACCGCGGTCGCGCAGGGATTCGTCGCCGGGATGGACGTGGACTGGCGCCGCGCCGTCGGCAAAGCCAATCTCGTGGAACTGCCCACCTATGCGTTCGAGCGCCGGCGGTTCTGGCTCTCCGGCGACGGCACCACGGTCGACGCCGCGGGCTTGGGGCTTGCACCCGGCGAGCACGCCCTGCTCGGTGCGGTGGTGGAACTGCCGGCGTCCGGCGGGGTGGTGCTGACGGGCAGGTTGTCGCCCGGTACGCAGGGCTGGTTGGCCGATCACGCCGTCGGCGGGGTCGTGCTGTTCCCCGGCGCCGGATTCGTGGAGCTGGCGATCCGCGCCGGCGACGAAGTGGGCTGCGGCGTTGTCGATGAGCTGAATCTGGCGGCGCCGCTGGTATTGCCGGGCTCCGGGTCGGTCGCGGTGCAGGTCGTCGTCGGCGGCGCCGATGAATCGGGTGCCCGTGCCGTGTCGGTCTTTTCGCGCGCCGACTCGGGTTCGGGCTGGTCCCTGCACGCCGAGGGTGTCCTGCGTGCGGGTGAGGTGCAGCCGAGCGCGGACCTGTCGGTTTGGCCACCGGTGGGTGCTACCGCGGTCGACGTCGGCGACGGTTATGAGCGCCTGGCCGAGCGCGGCTACGGCTACGGCCCCGCGTTCCGCGGCCTGACCTCGATGTGGCGCCGCGGTGACGAAGTGTTCGCGGAAGTGACCCTGCCCGCGGACGCCGGGGTCTCGGGGGCCGGGTTCGGCGTCCACCCGGTGATGCTCGATGCGGCACTGCACGCGGTCATCTTGACGTCCGACGGCGACGAGCTCCCCGAAGGTTCCATGCTCGTGCCGTTCTCGTGGCAGCAGATCTCGCTGCACGCGGCCGGCGCGACGGCGGTGCGCGCGCGAATCGTGCCGGTGAGTGATTCGGCGGTGTCGATCGAACTCGCGGACGGATTGGGGCTGCCGGTGCTCTCGGTGGCGTCGATGGTGGCCCGGCCGGTGACCGACCAGCAGCTGCTGGCCGCGGTCTCGAGTTCTGGACCCGACCGCCTCTTCGAGGTCATCTGGTCGGCGCAGCGGTCGACGTCGGTGCAGCCGGTCGCGGTATCGGTTTGGGGCGCAACGGAATCAGACGACCGCACGACGCAGCCGGCGGCGGTGGTCTTCGAATCGGCGCCGGTGGTCGACGACGTCGTGGCCGACGTCTACGCGGCCACGCGTGCGGTCCTGCCGGTGCTGCAGTCCTGGCTCGCTCGCGAGGGGTCCGGCACCCTGGTCGTGGCCACGCGCGGCGCGATGGCGTTGCCGGGAGAGGACGTCACCGACCTTGCGGGCGCGGCGGTGTGGGGACTGGTGCGCTCGGCGCAGACCGAGCACCCCGGTCGCATCGCGCTTATCGACACCGATGCCCAGCTGGACGACGAGTCCGTCGGAGCGGCGTTGTCGGTGGGCGAGCCGCAGGTGTTGCTGCGCGGCGGGGCGGTCTACACCGCGCGGGTGCATGGCAGTCGCGCCGTCGGCGGTCTGCTGGTGCCCCCGGCCGACGGGCCGTGGCGGCTCGGGATGAGCAGTTACGGCACGTTCGAGAACCTGCGGTTGGAACGCATACCGGATGCCGACGCCCCGCTGGAACCGGGGCAGGTTCGGGTTGCGCTGTCCGCCCTGGCCGCCAACTTCCGCGACGTGATGATCGCGCTGGGGCTCTACCCGGATCCGGACGCCGTCATGGGCATCGAGGCATCCGGCGTCGTCATCGAAGCAGGCTCGGAAACTGGACGTTTCGCCGTCGGCGACCGCGTGATGGGCCTGTTCCCCGACGGCACCGGCACGATAGCGCGGACCGATGAGCGCCTGCTCGCCAAGATGCCGGCCGGATGGTCGCCCACCGCGGCGGCCACGACCACGGTGGTCTTCGCCACCGCGTTCTACGCGCTGGTGGACCTGGCCGCCGCCAAGCGGGGTCAGCGGGTGCTGGTGCACGCCGCCGCCGGTGGGGTGGGAATGGCCGCTGTCCAGCTGGCCCGCCACCTGGGCCTGGAAGTCTTCGCCACCGCCAGCCGGGGCAAGTGGGACACCTTGCGGGCCATGGGTTTTGACGAGGACCACATCTCGGATTCCCGCAGCCTGGACTTCGAGGACAAGTTCCGGACGGTCACCGGCGGGCGAGGGATGGACCTGGTGCTGGACTCGCTGTCCGGCGACTTCGTGGATGCCTCCCTGCGACTCGTCGCCCCCGGTGGCGTGTTCCTGGAGATGGGCAAGACCGACATGCGCGAGCCCGAAGCGGTGGCTCAGGAACACCCCGGTGTGCGCTACCGCGCCTTCGATCTGTTCGAGGCGGGGCCGGACCGCATCGCTCGAATACTCGACGAGCTTGTCGCATTGTTCGGCGACGACGTGCTGCGGCCGTTGCCGGTGACCAGGTTCGACGTCCGACGTGCGCCGGCCGCGCTGCGGTATTTGAGCCAGGCCCGGCACGTGGGCAAGGTCGTCATGACCATGCCGGATGCCTGGGCGGCCGGCACGGTGTTGATCACCGGGGCCACCGGGATGGCGGGTTCGGCATTGGCCCGCCACGTGGTCACGCGCCATGACGCGCGGAACCTGGTGCTGGTGAGCCGTCGTGGCCTGGACGCGCCGGGGGCAGCCGAACTGGTCACGGAACTCAGCGCAGCCGGTGCGCAGGTGCAGGTGGTGGCCTGTGACGCCGCCGACCGTGAGGCGCTGGCCAAGGTCATCGCCGATATACCGGTGCAACGGCCGCTGTCGGGTGTGATCCACGCGGCCGGCGTACTCGACGACGCGGTGATCTCTTCGCTCACTCCCGAGCGGGTGGAGGCGGTGTTGCGGGCCAAGGTCGATGCCGCGTGGAACCTGCACGAGCTGACCCGCGATCTGGATGTGTCCGCGTTCGTGATGTTCTCGTCGATGGCGGGCTTGGCGGGTGCGTCGGGTCAGGCCAACTACGCGGCGGCCAACTCGTTCCTGGATGGGTTGGCCGTGCACCGGCGCATGCACGGCTTGCCGGCCATGTCGCTGGCGTGGGGCCTGTGGGATCAGGCCAGCGCCATGACCGGCGCGCTCGGTGCGGCCGACCGTGCCCGCTTCGGCCGCGACGGAATCGTCGCGATGTCCTCGGACGAGGCGCTGGAGTTGATGGACACCGCGCTCATCGTCGACGAGCCGTTCCTGTTGCCCGCCCACATCGATCTCGCCGCGCTGCGGGTCAAGTTCGACGGCGGGACGCTACCGCCGATGTTCGTCGATCTGATCAACGCGCCGACCCGGCGGCAGGTCGACGATTCGCTGGCCGCGGCGAAGTCGAAATCGGCTCTGCTGCAACGCCTCGAAGGGCTGCCCGAGGACGAGCAACAAGCGGTTCTGCTGGACTTGGTGCGTGCCAACATCGCCACCGTGCTCGGCAACTCCAGCCCCGAGTCCATCGATCCGGACCGCGCATTCCAGGAGCTGGGCTTCGACTCGCTGACCGCGGTGGAGATGCGCAACCGGCTCAAGTCGGCTACCGGGCTCGCCCTGTCGCCCACGCTGATCTTCGACTATCCCAACTCCGCCGCGCTGGCCGGTTACATGCATCGAGAACTCGTCGGTGCGGCCGATCAACAGAGTCCTGCCGCCGCTCCCGGGGAAGCCGAAATCCAGCGCGCCGTGGGATCGATCCCGGTCAAGCGCCTGCGGCAGGCCGGCGTGCTGGAGCTGTTGCTCGCGTTGGCGAATGAGGCCGACGGCGGTCGAGGCGACGGACAGTCGCCGGCGGTCCCGGTGACCTCGGAGAAGGACATCGCGGACATGGATCTCGAGGATCTGGTCAACGCGGCGTTGATGGACGACGACGAGTAGCTATGAACTTGCGCAGGGCCAGTCAGTGAGAATCGCCATCACCGGGGCCAGCGGTGCGCTGGGCCGCGGCTTGACCTCCCGCTTACTCAGCCAGGGCCACGACGTCATCGGCATCGCCCGCCATCGGCCCGAAAGCTGGCCCAGTGCGGCCGAATTCATCGCGGGCGACATCCGGGACGCCGATGCGGTCAACCGCGCGGTCGCCGGCGCAGACGTCGTTGCACACTGCGCGTGGGCGAACAGCCCGGGTCCCGACGCCCGGATCGCCCACCAGGTCAACATCGGGGGAACCGGTAACGTTCTGCAGGCGATGGCCGAAACCGGGTCCAGGAGGATCGTTTTCGCGTCGTCGCCGCATGTTTACGGCGGCGGAGATGCACCGAGGACCGAGCACGATGCGAGAAGGCCGGACAGCGCCGAAGGCCGATACAAGGCGCGGGCCGAGCAGATGGTCGAGGGGTCGGGGCTGGAATGGGTCGCGGTCCGCTCGGCGCTGATCGTCGGCCGAAACGTCGATAACTGGGTACGCCGGCTGCTGGCATTGCCGGTATTCCCCGACGGGTCGGCCGACCGGCTCATGCAGATGGTCCACCTCGAGGATGCCCTTAGGCTGTTCAACCGGGCGATCGTGGATACCGAAATCGGAAGTGGTCCCGTCAATCTCGCGGCCCCGGGCGAGCTGACCTTCCGGCGCCTCGCCGCGGTGCTTGGACGCCCGGTCCTGCGGTTGGGAGTTGAACTGGCCGAGCTGCAGCTGGTGCACAGCGCCGCGTTCATGGACACCGCGCGGCTGCGCGAGCAGTGGGGATTCCGCCCGGCGTGGAACTCCGGTGAATGTGTCGAGGATTTGGCGGTCGCGGTGCGGGGCCGGGTCACGCTGGGCAGCCGCGTCGTGTCGCTGCCCTGGCGGATGGCCAACATCGTTGACCTTCCTTCCGTTGACACGCCGACCGATGACGGGGTGAAACCCAATTGGGCTGGCCCAGCAGGCGATAACGGGGAATTCGATACCCCGATCGACCCGCGCTTTCCGACTTTTCTGGCCACCAATCTGTCCGAGGCGCTGCCCGGCCCGTTCTCGCCGGCGTCGGCGTCGGCGACCGTGCGCGGGCTGCGCGCGGGCGGGGTGGCCATCGCCGAGCGGCTGCGGCCCGGCGGCATCGTCCAGCGTGAAATCGCCACGCGGACCGTCGCCGTGTTCGCCCACCGGCTTTACGGGGCCATCACCTCCGCGCATTTCATGGCCGAGACCGTCCCGTTTGCCAAGCCCGCGATGATCGTGAGCAACAGCGGGTTCTTCGGACCCAGCATGGCGTCGCTGCCGATCTTCGGTGCGGAACGTCCACGCAACGAGACCGGCCGCGTTCGAAAGCAGTTGCGGACCCTGCGCAACATCGGGGTGTTCGGGGTCAACCTCGTCGGCCTGTCCGCCGGCTCGTCCAGGGACACTTACGAGTTCGTCGCCGATGTCGATCGCCTGGAGCGGTTGGCCGACGACGTCGCCCGGTTGGACGACCGTCGACTGCTGAGCCTCATCTCGTTGGCGCGCGATGATGTGGTGCACGGCTGGGTGCTGGCCTCGGCGTCGTTCATGCTGTGCGCCGCTTTCAATGTCCTGCTGCGCGGCCTGTGTGGGCGGGACACCGCCGCGCCAGCGGGACCGGAATTAGTCAGTGCGCGTCCGGTCGAGGCAATGCAGCGGTTGGTGGTTGCCGCGCAACGCGACCCGAAAGTGACGGCGCTGCTGGCCGAACCGGGGGAGCGGCTCGGCAAGTTGGCCGTCGAGGCGCCGGAGTTTCACGCCGCCGTATTGGCGGAGCTGGCTCTGATCGGTCATCGTGGTCCGGCCGAACTCGAGATGCTGTCGATCAGCTACGCCGATGATCCCGAGCTGCTCGTCCGAATGGTGACCAGAGCGATGAGTGTCGCTGCACCGCCCCAGCCGCAGCCGCCCCGGATTCCTTTGCACGCCAAACCGATTGCGCAGCTGGCAGCGCGCCAGCTCCGTGACCGCGAGGTCCGCCGCGACAAAGTGGTTCGGGCCAACTGGGTTTTGCGCACTCTCATGCGCGAGTACGGGCGCAGGTTGGTCGATGCGGGAACCTTCGACACCGCCGACGATGTCTTTTATCTGCTCGTCGACGAGCTCGACGCGCTGCCGGCGGATGTCGGTGCGCTGGTGGCCCGGCGCCGTGCCGAACAACGCCGACTGGCCGCCGTGGTTCCGCCGACGGTGTTCAGCGGTAGCTGGCAACCGATTACGACAACGTCGGCGGCGCTCACCAGCGGGGAGACCCTGCACGGGGTTGGTGTCTGCGGCGGCAGGGTGCGCGGCCGTGTTCGGATCGTGCGGCCCGAAACGATCGACGACCTACAGCCCGGCGAAATCCTCGTCGCGGAGGTGACCGACGTCGGCTACACCGCCGCATTCTGTTACGCCGCGGCCGTGGTGACCGAGTTGGGTGGTCCGATGTCGCACGCGGCGGTGGTGGCCCGCGAGTTCGGATTCCCGTGTGTGGTGGACGTTGCGGGCGCCACCAAGACTTTGCCGCCGGGCGCGCTTGTCGAGGTCGACGGCACGACCGGCGAAATACAAGTGCTCGAAGTGACCACCTAGAAGGCTGGGTCTTGCTGGCGCACCAGCAATGGTCTACGTCAGGCGGGGGTGAGGCGGATCGGCAAGCGGGTGGGTCCGCGTAGCGAGCTGTGGCTCGACCACCGCGTCGGACCCGCGGGAGTGATTCGGGCGACGCGGGTGACGAGTTGCCGCAGTATTGCTTGGGCTTCCATGCGGGCCAGCGGTGCCCCGAGGCACATGTGTGGGCCGTACCCGAAGGCGACGTGCATCCGCGGATTGCGGTCGGCGCGGTACTCATCGGGATCGTCGAACGCGGCCGGGTCACGATTGGCCGCGCCGAAGGACAGCAGCACACGCGATCCGGTGGGGATGGTGACGTCGCCGATTCGGTAGTCGGCCCGGGTGTAGCGGTAAAGGTTCTGGATGGGTGTGGTGAAGCGGAGCTGCTCTTCGACGGCGAGGGGGATGAGGTCGGGGTTGGCGCGGATCAGGTCGTACTGCTCGGGCCGGCGGGCCAGGGTGTCGAACATGCCGCCGAGCAGGTTGGTGGTGGTCTCGTTGCCGGCGATCAGCAGGTGGATGGCGATGAGCAGAAGCTGACTGTCGGTGAGGGTGCCGTCGGTGTTGTGCTCGATGAGCCGGCCGAGCACGGTGCTGGATCCCTTGAGTCCACCCGCGGCGAATTGGCTCGTGAAATAACGCTGTAAAGCCACCATGGCTGACATCGACTTGGCCGCGCCGACGACACCGGAGAGCGTGGGCTTGAGCTCCATGACTCCCACGGCGCGTTCGGACCAACGACGAAAGTCGGCGACGTCGGTCTCGGGTACGCCCAGGATCTGGGCGATCAAGCGTATTGGCATCGGTATGGCCAAGCGCTGCACGACATCGCATCCGGGGTCGTTCAGCACGTCGGTGACCAGTTCGGTGGCCAGCTTCTCGGTCATCTCCTGCCAGGACTTCATGGCGCCTGTGCTGAATCCGGGCTGGACTTGCTTACGCAGTCGGGTGTGTTCCTCGCCGTCGGTGAGCACCGCCAATGAGCCGGACATCCGCAGGCGCGTGACCCCTTGGGTGCTGGTGACCTTGTCGGTGTCGCGCAACGCCGCCCGAACGTCGTCAAGGCAGTTGAGGACGAAGGTGGCCCGCCTGGGGTTGTAGTGCACGCGGCCGCTTCGGTGCAGGGCGCGGTACGCGTCGTACGGGTCCGCGGCGGTGGCAGGGTCCTGCGGGTCGTAATCGGTGTTGATCGCGCCGGTCCAACCGTTGTAGCCGCGTCGGCGGGTCCGGACGGCGGCGGCGACATTCATCCGCACGACGTCGGCGACTGGCCTTAGGGTTTCGGTCGCCTTCTGGGCGGTCTGGCTGAGCGACACCGTTGTTCCTACCCTGACCTCTGAACTGCGCGACCGTCGCCGCGTCGCGTGCGGAGTTGGGTGTAAAGGATGCTGATCGTCAAGTAGGCGATGTAGCACGCGGACAAGAAGGCCGTTGGTCGACGCGTTCGCTCGCGCAGCATCAGGACGCCGAGCGCCGTTTCGATCGCGCCGTTGACGTAGGTGAAAGTGCGTGCGTGGTTGGGGAAACCGAGGCGATTGAAGGGATCGAAGATCCGCGGAACGAGGAAGTGCGCCACGCCGATTGAGCTGGTCAGTAGACCGAGCGCTCGACGTGCGGGTTCGCCGCGAGTGTCGTTGTCCGTCATCGCGATGTCGTCCTCCTTCGGGAAACGCGGGGCTAGGCGTTGCGTGCTGCTAGCGGCAGCATGTTTTTGAGCGTGAACGCCGCCAGAACGCCGCCGTCGCAGGCGATGTCCACACCGGTGAGGTAGCCGGCTTTGGTCGAAGCGCAAAAAGCCAGCACTTCGGCGACTTCCTCGGGCTTTCCAAAGCGCTTCAACGCGGCCAGTTTCACCATCGCGCCCGATCCGGCTTGCTCCTCCAACCTGCCCATCTCGGTGTCGATGCTGCCTGGAGACACCGAGACGATGCGGGCACCGCGGCTGCCGAATCGGGCCGCTTGAGATGCGCAGTACCACGTCACGAAGTTCTTGCTGATGGAGTACGCCAAACCGGGGCGTACTCCGGTCGGGACGATGTTGCAGGCTGAGGTCACCTTCGCCATGAAGCGGTCCTCGTTGCGCAGCGCGTCCTTGAACCGTCGCTTGGGGATGAACAACCGGGGGAACACGTGCGCGGCCATGGACGCGACATTGACGATCGCGAACCCCTCACGCGCCAGCGGGAGGAACGCCTCGTTGACATGGACCGTGCCCAACGCGTTGATGCGCAGGATGCGCTCGGCGTCGCCCATGCTGGGACTGACACCCGCCGTGTGGATCACCGAGGTCACCGAGCCCAACGACGTCGAGGTGGCGATCAGCTCTGCGACCGAGGAGCGGTTGGTTACGTCGCACTCGACTGTCACGCAGTCGATGCCGAGGCGCTGTAATTCGGCTGACGCCACCTCCAGCCGGCTCGGGCTGACGTCGCTGACGAGGACCAGCCGGTCTTGCCCGACGATCTTGGCCGTGGCCATTCCCATTCCACCCGCGCCTCCGGTGATGACGCACAGCTCACGCATGTATCCACCTTCACCACCAGACGCCGTGCTCCGCGTTCGCGCGTCGCGCGCCGGTCCACAGGGCCAATTACGAGAAATATTTTCTCGTTAATCGTGACACACTTCGGCACCGTTGCCTAGACGCGACGTCGAGCCATTGCTCTAGGTTCTGTATGTGAGCCAATCCCGCCGGGGACGACCGCGGAGCGCGGCAGTGCACGAGGCGATCCTGGAAGCCACCCGGTCGCTTCTCGTGGAAGCCGGCTATAGCGGAGTCTCGATGGACAAGGTCGCCGCGATCGCCGGCGTGGCTACCCAAACGGTGTACCGACGGTGGCCGTCGAAAGGTCCCCTGGTCGCCGAGGCGGTCATGCAGGCCTACGACCAAACCGACTTCACGCTTCCCGACACGGGAGACACGGTCGAGGACTTGAGAAGCTGGATGCGCGCGTACGCCGAAATCGGTTCGGCCGCTGCCAATGTCGCCCTCATCCGCGCTCTCGCCGCCGCCGCTGCCGAAGACCTGAGCGACCGCGACACCCTCTACCAGCAACTCACCGGCCGTTTCCACCAGGCAGTTGCAGACCGGTTACGCGTCGGAATCTCGAAGGGCCAGATTCGGGGGGATGCCGACGTCGAAGCTGCCACCGATGCATTGATCGGAGCCCCGCTCTACCGCATGCTCAGTGTGACGACCTCGGCGGAGGAAACGACCGAACGCTACTACGCGCTGATAGACACGCTGATGTGCGGCATCTCGACGCCGAAGTGAGCCGAGCAGAAAACGACCAGCGCTGCGCTCCAAGGCCGACAGGCACTAGACAACGCGATAGGTCACGGGTGTGCTGCCGAATGCCGTTGGGCGGCTTGACGAGCGAGCCGATCGTTGTGGATCTTGACGAGTTCGCGGAACCCGAGCCTGTGGTACTTCGGTATCGGTTGGATGCCCCACACGTCCTGCGCGGTGGCCTTGCCCTCAGCGCCCTCGGGCGGTCCGAAGGGCGGGTACGGGTACTTGCACTCCAGGGTGTCGTTGGAGTAGCGAATCTTGAGCAGCTCGCTGCAGATTTGGGTGAGGCTCAGCGTGGGATAGCCGTAATAGACCGCCATGAACGGCAGCGTGAACGCGCCTTCGATGACCAAGGCGACCAGACATACCAGCACCGCCCGTTTGATCCATTTGTGCATTCGCGCGTAGTACGGAGTGGTCCCCGGCTCGAGACCAGCGGTGGGTTCTTGCTCTTCGGTGGGGGTCGGTGCGGTCATGGCATCGCTCCTTGCGACCTAGTCGGTGAAGATTTCTCGGTTGACGGTGTGGAGATAGGGAATGGCGAGGAAGGGGGTGATGTAGAAGATGTCGTAGAGCCACCAGCCGACGACCGGGAAGACGACACCGGCGTAGCGCACGTCGGCGAACATGGTCATGTTGAACACGTAGGCCGACCAGATCACCACGCCCATCCAGCAGGTGACGACCATCCACTGATGCCCCCACCGCTTCATCTGCAGGAATCCGATCGCCGCGGCCACCCGCATGGAGAACACCGTGAGGATCAGTCCTGCCACGTAGGCTTTTTCGCCCGGCCCCGCCGCACCGCCGATCCAGAGCTCGTTGTAATGCCAGAAGTAGCCCGCATCAAACATGTTGCCCCAGCCCACCATCAGCACCCGGTTGATCAGCGTGTGGTTGGCGACCAAGTCCAGGGCCCAGCCCAGACTGTTGAGCATTCCGTCGATCAGGACCAGATAGCCGATCAGCGTCACGATCATGGGCCGGACCGAGAGGCCGGCGCGCAGCGCTTGGCGCTGCAGCCACACCCCACGCATGAAGATCGGAAACCCGATGAGGCCCGGCGCCCACATGCCCATTAGGGCGGCGCCGACGATCATCCACTTGTCGGCGCGACGCTGCGCTTGGCGCGATTCGTCGTGGTGATCCTCGAAGCCGACCGCCCTCGCCGGCCGTGCGGCAACGGGATTCACAGATCCCACCACCCGCGGGCGAACGACATGTACAGCTGGATGCCGAACATCACCAGCAGGTAGCCGTAAATGAAAATCTGGAAGACGATGAGCGCCCTCTTGCGCTTTTGTTCCTGTTGGTCCATGCCGGACTCCTTTCTTAGGGGGTTGCGTTTGGGGCGTCGGTGGCGGCCAGGCTGGCTGCCGCGACTTCGCGTAGACCGTCGGTGACCGCGCCGTCGGTGCTCAGTGGCGCGAGGATGCACGCGTCGGCGGCATCGAATTCGGTTGCGCCGGCAGCGATCAGGTGCGCGGCCGTGACCAAGACCCTGGTCGACGGCGGCTCGAAGTGGAAGGCTTCGTCGGCGGTGCGGATGGCAACCGCGCATTCGACCAACCGCCGCGCCGTCGCGATGGGAATCGCGGCTTCGGCGGCAATCACTTCGCTCTCCCGCTCGGGTGGCAGATACCTCATCGTGAGAGTGACGAACCGTTGGCGGAAGGATGGTTTGAGCTCCTTGAGCGAGCTGCGGTACGCCGGGTTGTAGGAACACACCAGCATGAAGGTGTCCGGCGCGGTTACGACTTCGCCGGCTCGATCGAGATAGAGCGACCGGCGGTGATCGGTGAGCGAATGCAGGATGGCCAGCGAGTCGTGGCGAGCTTCGACGACTTCGTCGAGGTAGCAGATCGCGCCGGCTTTGACGGCGCGGGTCAGCGGGCCATCGGTCCAGACCACGTCGCCGCCCGTCACCATGAAGCGGCCGACGAGATCGGAGCTGGTGAGGTCGTCGTGGCAACTGATGGTGACGACCGGTCGTTGCAACAGCTGGCCCATGTGTTCTACGAAACGGGTCTTGCCACATCCGGTAGGGCCGGTGAGCATCACGGGCATGTGCTGGCGAAAGGCCTGCTCGAACAGCTGGACTTCGTTGCCGTTTGCGAAATAAAGTTCGGTGGCGGCGGCGTTCATGCGGCGACCAGTTCACGGTGGACGTGAGCCAACACCCTTGGGAGCTCCTCTACCCGTCGGATCCGTTGCGACCGTCGGGGCCCGAACACCTCGGGAAGGGGATCGACACGGGTCGGGCCCACCCCGACGTAATACATCGATACCCCCGCATCGTTGGCCTCCTCGACGGCGTGCGCGGCATCCGCCCAGGCGTAGCGGCCTTCATAGCCTTCGTCGGAGATGAGGCCGTCGCCGATGACGATCAGCAGGCGCCGCTCGGAGGGCTGCGCCAGGAGTCGGCTCGTCAAGTGGCGCAGTGGCGCGCCGAGTCGCGTGTATCCACGGGTGGACAGGCCCAGCCCGCTGGGAGCCACCAGCTGGCGGTCTTCGAAGTCCTTCAGACACTGCACTTCGACTCGGTGGCGGGTATTGCCGGTGAACACGAAGACACCATGACGCTCGCGGGCCAGCGTCATGGCCCGCGAAAGCGCATCGGCACAAGCTAATTCCAGTTGGAAGATTCGCCCGCCGTGTACCCCCAACGACGAACTGCCGTCGAGCAGCAAAGCCGTGGTGACGTCGCGGCTGCTCGGCAGCAGCTCGCGGAAAAGCTTCGGCTCCTTGGCTTCGCCGGTGGTCATGTCGATGTAGTGGTTGACATACTGGTCGACGTCGAGGTCGGAGCCGTCTTCGAGGCCGTTCGTCATCGCACGGTGGGTGTGTTCTTCGAACCACTTGCGGACGTCGACGGCAACCGGCACCGGACGGCGGATGCGCCCGCCGTCGGCATGCTCGATCACGGCGACGTGGTCGCGCATGAAACGCTTTGTCCACATGTTCCATTCGGGATAGGGGATCCCGGGCCGGTGTTCTGGCGTGACGTCGAGATCGTTGTCCTGCGGCCGGCTCGGTTGCGGCAAATTGGGATTGCGGACGCCGCCGTCGCCGCCGACGGGAACCGAGTACGGCCGCGGACGGCGCTTTTGCGTTGTGGTCCATGGCATCCGGCCGAAGCTGCGGCGCAATCTGTCGGTCAAGCCCTGCGGCATCGTGTAGGCCAACGGTAGCTCGCCTAGCAGCGGATGAATCGGCAAAGCCCGCTCCGTGGCGGCCAGCGCAATTGCATGGTTGAGCATCTGCTCCGCGCTCGTATCGCCGGGCTCGGAAGGGACTTCGGGAAGTACCCGGTGCAGCTCGGATAGCAGGCCCGGCCACCGCGACGCTATCCAGCCGAGCGCGACACCGGCCTCGACAAGGGTGAGCGCACGCAGCTCCCGAGCGGACAACTCGTTCAGCCGATATTCGATGACGCGTTCCTTCGATGGCGAACATTGCAGGGCCACACCGCATGTCAGGGTTCTGCGTGTCCAATCGGAGGTCGCGGGGTAGGGGACATGCACGAACGTGAGCGCTGCATTCAGGCCGAAGCCACGCCGTTCACCGGTGATAAGCCGGACGCCCTCGCGACGTTGATCACTGAGCGCGACCGCCGTCACGGAGCAACTCCGCTCCAGCGCGATTGCGGGAGAATCTTCAGCCATTGACCGCATTCCCCGCGCTTCCGCCGCCCGGTTCACCGCTCAGAACGTGCCGATGTTGGAGAACAGCCAATACCAGAACCAGATGATCAGTCCGGTGCCGCCCCATGCGGCGACATACCGAAGGATCTCCCATAGATAAGCCACGATTTGACCTCCTTGACGACGGGGATTCAGCAACGTGATGCGTGGATCGGATCTGCCGTCTGTGCCGCCCGATAGTTCGGCAACATAATTTCTGACGCACCGAAATTACGCGGCGATCGCCGGATTCGCCTGGATTCGCCAGGCAAATCCGGTCGTCGAGCAAGACGTGCGGCATCTCAGTCGGAGAAGAGTTCGCGATTGACGGTGTGCAGGTAGGGGATGGCGAGGAATGGAGTGATGTAGAAGATGTCGTAGAGCCACCAGCCGACGACCGGCAACACGACGCCGGCGAAGCGCACGTCGGCGAACATGGTCATGTTGAAGACGTAGCCGATCCAGATCACCACGCCCATCCAGCAGGTGACGACCATCCACTGATGGCCCCAGCGCTTCATCTGTAGGAAGCCGATGGCAGCGGCGATGCGCATCGTGAACACCGTCAGGATGAGTCCGACTTCCCAGGCTTTTTCACCCGGGCCCGCCGCGCCGCCGACCCACAGCTCGTTGTAATGCCAGAAATAACCGGCATCGAACATGTTGCCCCAACCGTTGAGCAGCACGCGGGCCAGCAGAGTGTGATTTGCCACCAGGTCAAGCGCCCACCCGACGGTGTTGATGGCGGCGTCGATGATAACGAGATAGCCGAGCAACGTGACCAACATCGGCCGAACGGAGAGGCCATCGCGTAGGGCCCGGCGCAGCAACCGGACTCCCCAGAGGAACAACGGTAACCCGAAGACGCCCAGGGCCGCGGTACCGATCAGGAGACTGCCGGAGATAAGCCATTTGTCGGCCTGACGCTGTGCGAGTTGCGACCGTTCCATGTGCTCGTCGATTGTCAGACCGTAGGCCGGGCCGGTTGAGCGGGCGGCTGTGGCGACGGCGGTATCACGCTGATGAAGCTTCGGCAGATTCACGAACCCTCCCGTCATCAACGCTGATTGGATCGGCGTGTGCACTATAACAGGCTGACTTCAGTCAGCAAAATGCGTGTTGGCGCCGCCCAGCGTGCTGCCGTCGATCCGATGCCGATGGCCAATTCTCATGAACTGGGTAGGGATATAACCGGAGCGTCAGCGAACGGCACCGCTCCCCACGCCTGGGCTTTTAGAGGTTGGTGCTGACAGCAGTCAGGCTGAGATGCGTTGAGGCATCGTTCGCACGCCCCGTCATTTCACGCACAACCGCTCTTTCGAGGTCGGCGGTGTGCTCAGTGCCGTCCGGAGAAGTGTTGCCGTTGCTCGGCACGCTCCGTTAGGGCTGCAAGCTTCGCAACATCCTGGCGACGTAGTCTTCGAGCAAGGTGTGGCCGGTGGGCCAATGGTTAGTGGTGATCAACAGGGCGTAAAGGCCGAGTAGGAAGAACACCGCACTGTTCATGGGATTGACGTCCGGATCGGTCTCACCGCGTTCTTGCGCCCGCGCGATCTCCTGGGCGACCAAGACGATCAATGGGTGATCCGTGCCATCCTCGGTCTGTGGACGGGTTTGGGAGAAGTGCAGTGCGAGAAAGTCATTGAAGAGCCGGTCGCCTAGCCGGCGCTCCAAACCGACCACCAAGCGGACCGCCTCGTTCAATGCGGAAACAAGGTCGTGCTTGGACTTCAAGAATTGGGCGAACTGCTTGGCTATCCGGTCCTCTTCGCGGCGTTCCAGCTCCAGCAGCACGTGCTCCTTGGTGGGGAAGTGGAAGAAGAAGGTGCCGTGGGCCACTCCCGCCGCGGCCACGATGGCACTGACGTCGGCCTCGGCCATACCGGCGCGGGCAAATTCGGCGATCGCGGCGCCCATCAATCGCTCCCTCGTCTGCAGGCGCTTCGCCTCGCGTGTCGACAGCCGGTCCGTCACAGCCATTTGTTCCTCACGGTTGACCTGACTCATGCAAGACGTTCGAGGGTAACTGCGTCATTATGCCGTGTTCCCGTCAAAAATGCTTGTATAACTTGCGCATTGTTCGATGGCGCTGGTCGCTACAGATTCTGGCTCCGCAAATTGATTGACTTTAGTAAGCAGGATTCCTAAATTGAACGGCGCACACCACGCGCGATCGAAGGGGACCGGCATGGCGCTGGAGCAGTTCCGGCTGGATGGACAGGTTGCGATCGTCACGGGCGCCGGGAAGGGCGTCGGGGCGGGCATCGCCCGGGTGTTGGCGGAGGCGGGCGCCACGGTTGTGGGAACCGCGCGTACCGAGGCGGATATCGTTGGCACAATTGAGGGTATCGAAGCGGCGGGCGGCAAGGGGCTGGCGCTCGTCGCCGATGCGATGAGCCGTCCCGACGGAGAACGGGTCGTGAATACGGCCATGGAGCGCTTCGGCCGCATCGATATCCTGGTCAACAACGTCGGCGGGTCGACGTACGCCCGGTTTCTGGACATCACCGACGAAGACTTCCGGCACACCTTCGACTGGTGTGTGACATCGGCCTTCATCATGAGTCAGCTGGCGGCCCCGCACATGCTCACCGCCGGGCACGGTTCCATCATCAACATCTCGTCGGGCTCGGCGCGGTTCGGTATCCGGGCACTGACCGCCTATTGCGTCGCGAAGGGCGGACTCGAAGCGCTCACACGTGCCATGGCACAGGAACTCGCCCCGAAGATTCGCGTCAACGCCATCGCCCTGGGATCATTCGCCACCGATGGCCTGAAGGGCAGCCTGGATCTGATGCCCGGGTCGCTGGAGAAGATGCAAGAAGCCACGCCGCTGCATCGGCTGGGCGACGTCGAGGATCTCGGCCGGCTCGCAGTGTATCTGTGCACCAGGGACTGTTACGCGACCAACGCGACCTTTCACGTCGACGGCGGCATCGACTCCAACAATTCGCCGCTGCCAATACCCGACTACTGACCCTGCGCGGCGATCAAACGCGTCATCATGGTGCATCACCGGCCGCTGGAAGGGCGAAGGTAACCGTGCGCAGAGTCATTCAATTCTCCACCGGCAATGTGGGCCGCCATTCGTTGCGGGCCATCATCGGCAGACCAGATCTCGAACTGGTCGGTGTGCACGCCGCCGGCGCCGAAAAGATCGGCCAGGACGCGGCGCGGCTGTGCGGACTGGACCAACCGACCGGCATCATCGCCACCGACGACATCGACGCGCTGGTGGCCCTCGGCGCCGACTGCGTGGTTTACACATCCCAAGGCGAAACCCGACCGATGGAAGCCATCGAACAGATGGCCAAGTTCCTTGCTGCGGGCACCAACGTGGTCGGCACGTCGATGGTCTGGCTGGTCACACCCCGCCATGCCGACGACTGGCTGCGGGAGCCCTTGGTGCGTGCCTGTGCTGCCGGTAACACCTCGCTGTACGTGAACGGCATCGACCCCGGCTTCTCCGGCGATACGCTGGTGCACTCAGCGGCCAGCCTGACCACCCGGGTCGATTCGATCACCGTGCAGGAGATCTTCGACTATGGGAACTACGATGACGCCGAGTTCACCGGAGCAGCAATGGGTTTCGGAACAACGGCGGACGACGATTCGCCGATGATGTTTCTGCCCGGGGTGATCGTGTCGATGTGGGGCGGTCAGGTCCGCAGCCTGGCCGACAACCTGGACATCAAACTCGACGACGTGCGTCAGCGCGTCGAACCTTGGTACACGCCAGAACGAATCGACTGCACAATGATGACGGTCGAGCCAGGACAGATGGCCGCGGTGCGCTTCGCCACCGAGGGGGTGCGTGACGGCAAGCCGGTGATCACCCTCGAACACGTGACCAGACTTACCTCGGCCGCAGCGCCCGACTGGGAGTTTCCGCCCGACGGGCATACCGGCGTCCACCGTGTGGTCGTGGAGGGCGAACCGCGGGTGGAGATCAACACCCACGTTTCGCACCCTCTCTTGGATTCCACTGATGCCGGCTGTATCTCGACGGCGGGCCGGGCCGTGAATGCGATCGACTGGGTGTGCCGCGCGCCGCATGGGCTCATCGGTGTGGAGGACATCCCGCTGTCCGCGACGATGCGTGGCCTGATGTGGAACGAGCGATAGGGCTTACAGCGGCCAGCTGCTCGGCCCAATCTCGTAACGCAGCGCAGCGGCCGGCGGCAAGTGCTGTCGTTGGTTGACCGCAATCGCATCGACGACTAGTGCGACATAGCGTCGCCAGCCGTCACTGCCCGCATCCATCGTTGACAGCACGCTGAAGAGCATCGCGATCAGGCGGGGTAGGTCGTCGGCGACCAGGTCGGCGCGGATGGTGCCGACCCGCTGACCTTCTCGGGCAAGCTCGCCGAGCGCCTCGTTAAGCGAAACCGAGATGTCTGAAGTGAGCGCCCCGGCCCGGCGCGCGGCAGTCAGCAGGTTGTGTTCGCGGGCCCCCAATGAAATAGCCGCGTCGATCAGCTGAGTGAGACCACGCAGTGGATCCTTCGCGTGGCGGGCGGCGTCGATCACCGGGGTGAGGTCCTCAGCGATGCTTTGATCCAGGGCTGCCCGGACCAGGTCGGCCTTCGCGGGGAACCTGCGGTACAGGGTTCGCTCACCCACTCCCGCCCGGCGCGCGACCGCTTCCACCGGGGCATCGGGCCCCAACTCGCCATAGACCTCGCGCGCCGCGCGCAGGATGCGCTCGACGTTGCGTGCCGCGTCCGCCCGCAACGGCCGGTCTTCAATCGCGGTCATGGTGACAGCCTAACTGACAGTTGACTGCCAACAAGCGGAGCTTTACGCTCTACAACTGGCAGACAACTGACACTTAACGGGAAACGCGGGTTATGTCAACAGCTTCCAGATCCTCCGGATCCGCAGGCGCCTGCCCTGACGCCGAACTCCCGGTGCTACCGGTGCCCCGGCCTGGACACTGCCCGCTCGCGCCGCCACCCGAGTTCGCGGACTGGCGCGAACAACCCGGGCTGCGACGCGCGATGTTCCAGGGCAATCCGGTCTGGGTGGTCAGCCGCTACCGGGATATCAGGGCGGCGCTGGTCGATCCGCGCTTGTCCGCGAAGACCATCCCGGACTCCATCATGCCGGCGGACGCCGACAACAACGTCCCGGTGATGTTCGCTCGGACCGACGATCCCGAGCACCACCGGATCCGGCGAATGATGACCAGCAACTTCACTTTCCGGCGGTGCGAATCGATGCGACCGCACATCCAGGAAATGGTCGACCACTATCTCGGCCAGATGATCGCCAACGGTGCGCCGGCCGATCTGGTGCGCGAATTCGCCTTGCCGGTGCCGTCAATGGTGATCGCACTGTTGCTGGGAGTGCCACCCGAAGACCTCGAACTCTTCCAGCACAACACCACGACCGGCCTCGACCAGAAGTCCTCCGACGCGGACAAGGGCCAGGCGTTCGGGGCCATGTACGCCTATATCGAGGAGCTGGTGGAACGCAAAGAGCGCGAACCCGGCGA
The DNA here is from genome assembly GCF_001666835.1 of Mycobacterium sp. E3251. Classification (GTDB taxonomy): domain Bacteria; phylum Actinomycetota; class Actinomycetes; order Mycobacteriales; family Mycobacteriaceae; genus Mycobacterium. Next base: position 37,852 of record NZ_LZJF01000174.1, read on the forward strand.
CGACCTGATCAGCCGCCTGGTCACCGAATACGTGGCGACGGGCCAACTCGACCGTGCCACCACGGCCATGAACGCTGTGATCATGATGCAGGCGGGCCACGAAACCACCGCCAATATGATCTCCTTGGGAACGGTTGCGCTACTGGAACATCCGGATGTATTCGAGCGACTCGGACAAACCGACGACCCTGCCGTCATCGCGAATATCGTCGAAGAACTGATGCGCTACCTCACCATCGTGCACAGCCAGGTCGATCGCGTGGCGACTGAAGATCTGATGATCGGCGGTGAGCTGATTCGCGAGGGGGAGTTCGTCATGATGAGCCTGCTCGCGGGGAACTGGGACGCCGAATTCGTCGACAATCCCGAATCCTTCGACGCCGACCGAAACACCCGCGGACACTTGGGCTTCGGGTACGGCGTGCATCAATGCATCGGAGCGAACCTGGCGCGCGTCGAGATGCAGGTCGCGTTCGCCACGCTGGCGCGCCGACTGCCCGGGCTGAAGCTGGCGGTGCCGCCGGAGAAACTGAGATTCAAAGAGGCCCACATCTACGGCATGAAAGAGCTTCCGGTCACCTGGTGAGGGCCGCCATGCGATTCGACGATCAGGTAGCCGTAATCACCGGTGCCGGCGGCGGATTGGGCAGACAGTACGCGCTGCTGCTGGCCTCTCGTGGCGCGCGCATTGTGGTCAACGACGTCGGCGGCTCGGTGACCGGGAACGGCTCCGACGCCGCAGTGGCGAACGTGGTCGTCGACGAGATCCGCCGGCAGGGCGGCGAGGCCGTCGCCGACGACCACAGCGTTACGAGTCACGAAGGTGCGGAGGCGATCATCGACACGGCCCTACGCGCCTGGAGCCGCGTGGACATCCTGATCAACAACGCGGGCATCGTCGGCGACGCGCCGTTCGAGGACATGACCGCCGATCGCCTCGCGCCCCTGGTCGATGTGCACCTGAACGGTGCCTTTTACGTAACCCGGCCTGCGTGGCGGGCCATGCGGGAGCGGCGCTACGGCCGCATCCTCAACACCTGCTCGGCCGCCGGAATCCTTGGCGCCGAGCGCATGAGCAACTACGGCGCGGCGAAAGCCGGGCTGGTCGGCCTCACCCGGGTGCTGGCCGCCGAGGGTGCCGCGCACGGCATCAAGGTCAACGCCATTGCGCCGATCGCCTACACCCGGATGCTGACGCACTCGCTGGACGGCGCCGGCCCGCAGGATGACCCGGCGGCGCGGGCGGTATTGGATGACCTTGTGGCCCAATACCTTCAGCGGCTGGACCCGGCGCAGGTCGCGCCGGTGGCGGCCTTCCTGACGCACCGGGAATGCCCGGTCTCCGGCGAGATCTACACGGTCGGCGCCGGACATGTCGCCCGCTTCTTCATCGGCCGGACTAAAGGTTTCTATGATCCCGGGCTGTCGATCGAGGATGTGCGCGACCATCTCGATGAGATCCGCGACGAAGCCGGCTACACGGTTCCCCGTGGGCCCGCCGACGAGATGACCGAGCTCTTTGCAACCATCATGAACAGCTGAACGCCGCGCCGACGCCGTCTGGTGCCGGCGCCGGCTTCAGGCAGCCGTACGCCTCGATGCCGGCGGGGCTCAATCGGGCGGCCGACTGACGGGCGTAGTTCACGCAATACAGCCCGGTTTGATCGGCGCGGCAACGATAGTCACCGAATGACAGCGAGTCACCGTTCGCCAGCTCGGAACCGTTGCCGTTGATGAACGGACCGGGATCGGCGCGCGACGCGCCCACCTGCAGGCTCGTCCCGTCGAAGGTCACCCAGCCGCCCTGCCAGTTGCCGTACGACGTCGGGGGAGCGGGTGGTGGGTTGGTCAGGCTCACCATGCAGACCATTGCGCCGCCGGTGTGCTTGGAGTCGGTCATGCACGGAACTTTGCCGGCCGCCGCGGTGAAGGCGATGTCGTCGCCGAGTGGCGTGGTCGCACCGTCGCGAATCGCGTCGTGATAGCGACCCGGATCCGCGGGGCGGCCCGCCTCGATCCAGGCGATGACGTCGGAGATCGGGGCGCCGGGAGCGGGCGCGGCGTTCGGGGCCGGTGGTTTGCCTCCCGATGGTGTGGTGGCAGCGGTCGTGGAGGCATGAGTTTGCTGGGACTGGCCGCCGACGGTATGGGAGCACCCGGCGACCAGTAACGACGCTGCCAACAGCGCGGCGATCCGCATCCAGTCAGGCTAACCGCCGTGCGGTCTTAATAAGGCGCTGCGCGCGCGTTACGCCCGCCATGTCGGCTAACGTCGGGTTATGCATCAGCGCACCGTCCGCGCACGCACGACCATCGGCACCGTGGAAGGTTTCACCCGCGACGGCGTCCACCGCTGGCGATCCATCCCGTACGCCCGGCCGCCGGTCGGGCCGCTGCGATTGCGGGCGCCCCGGCCGGCGCAACCCTGGTCGGGGGTGCGACACTGCCACGGCTTCGCCAACTGCGCGCCGCAGCAGCGCCGCTACACAATGCTCGGGGTCGGCCGCTACCAGCCGATGGGGGAGGACTGCCTCACCCTCAACGTCGTCGCCCCCGAGGCCGCCGCCGAAGAGCCGTTGCCCGTCATGGTCTTCATTCACGGCGGCGGTTACATCCTGGGCAGCTCGGCCACACCGCTCTACGACGGCGCGGCGCTGGCACGCCGCGGTTGCGTATACGTCTCGGTGAACTACCGACTGGGTGCGCTGGGATGCCTGGACCTGTCGTCGCTTTCGACGCCGGACATCGCCATCGACAGCAACTTGTTCCTGCGCGACCTGGTGATGGCTTTGCGCTGGGTGAAAGACAACATCTCCGCGTTCGGCGGCGACCCCGACAACGTCACGATCTTCGGGGAGAGCGCGGGCGCGCACATCACCGCCACCTTGTTGGCGGTGCCGGCCGCCGAAGGGCTGTTCGCGCGGGCCATTTCGGAAAGTCCGGCCGCCGGCATGGTCCGCTCGCGAGAGACCGCCGCGGAATTCGCGACGCGCTTCGCCGCGCTGCTGGGCGCGCGCCCGCAGGACGCCGCCGAAGTGCTGATGCAGGCGTCAGCGGCGCAACTGGTGGACGCCCAGCACCGGCTGATCGACCACGGCATGGAGGATAGGCTGGGCGCCTTTCCGATCGGCCCGGTCGCCGGCGACGACGTCGTGCCCATCGATCCGGTCGAGGCGATGCGCGGAGGGCACGCGCACCGGGTGCCGCTCATCGTGGGCACCAACGCCGAAGAAGGGCGCCTGTTCACCCGGTTCCTCAAAATGCTGCCGACCAATCAAACGATGATCGAAGAACTGCTGGCCGACACGGAACCGGCTGCGCGCGAACGTATTACGTCCGCATACCCGGATTACCCCGCGCCGTCGGCGTGCATCCAGCTCGGCGGCGACTTCGCGTTCGGTTCGGCGGCCTGGCAGATCGCGGAGGCCCACAGCGCGCACGCGCCCACCTATCTCTACCGGTACGACTACGCCCCCCGCACGCTGCGCTGGTCGGGCTTGGGTGCCACCCATGCCACCGAGTTGCTGGCCGTCTTCGACGTCTATCGCACCCGATTCGGCGCGCTGTTGACCGCCGCGGCCGATCGACGCGCTGCGCTGCGGGTCAGTAATCAGGTGCAGCGTCGGTGGCGATCCTTCAGCCGCCACGGCGCCCCGGGCGACGACTGGCCCACCTATACGACCGCCGACCGCGCCGTCATGGTCTTCGACCGCAAGAGCCGCGTCGAGTTCGATCCACATCCGCACCGCCGGATTGCCTGGGATGGCTTCTCCCTGGCGCAGTGACCTGGCACGCTGACCCTCATGCATGCCGACACCGCAGAAGTCATCGAACGACCCGGCGACCTCACCGCCGCATGGCTGGAATCGGCGATCGGCGGCGGACCCATCGCCGATTTCTCCGTCGAGCGCATCGGCACCGGGCAGATGAGCGAGTGCTACCGCATCCGGCTCAGCTACGCCGAGGCCGCGGCGCCTCCCGGCAGGCCCGAGTCGGTGGTCCTCAAGGTGGCGGCCACCGACCCCGTGAGCCGGCAAACCGGGCTTGCCCTTGGTCTCTACGAGCGGGAGGTGCGCTTCTACGGCGACATCGCGCCACGCCTGGGCGGGCCGATAGCGCCCTGCTACCACGCCGCCGTCGATACCTCGACGGGCGCGTTCGACCTGTTGCTGGGTGATGCCGGGCCGGCCGTCGTCGGGGACGAAATCGCCGGTGCGACAGCCGAACAGGCGCGCCTCTGTGTCGTCGAGCTGGGGCGGCTGCACGGGCCGCTGCTCGGCGACGCCGCGTTGGCCGAAGCCCCGTGGCTGAACCGCGAATCACCGCTCAACCAGGCGATGATCGCCCCGCTGTATGCCGGGTTCATCGACCGCTACGGTGACCAGATTGCGCCAGAACACCGCATGGTGTGCGAACGCCTGGTCGCGTCCTTTGACGGCTACCTGGCCGCCGAGTCGGCGCCGGACCGGATCCGTGGGCTGATGCACGGCGACTACCGCCTGGACAACCTGTTGTTCGGCACCGCCGGGGCCGACCGCCCGCTGACGGTCGTCGATTGGCAGACGGTTTCCTGGGGGCCGGCCATGACCGACCTGTCGTACTTCCTCGGCTGCGCGCTGCCGACCCCAGATCGCCGGGAGCAGTACGACGCGTTGTTGCGGGCCTACCACGAGGCGCTGGGGCCTACGGCGCCCCTCACGCTCACCGACGTCGCCGAAGGTGTTCGCAGGCAAAGCTTTTTCGGTGTGATGATGGCGATCGTCTCCTCGATGCTGGTGGAACGCACCGAGCGCGGCGACCGGATGTTCATGACGATGCTGCAACGGCACGGTGATCACGTGCTCGACACCGACGCGCTGGCGACGCTGCCCGCCGCGCAGACGCCCGAACCCCTGCGGCCCACGGAGGAGGACGAAGGCGGGCACGCGCCGACTGCCGAACCGCTGTGGAGTGAGAGCTGGTACGCCGACTTCGCCGATGTGGCACAGGGATTGGGCGGCTGGTTCCGCCTCGGCCTGATCGCCAACGAGCAGAAGGCGTGGGTGCACGCGCTGCTGTGCGGCCCCGACATGCCCACCGTGGCCGTCGACGCGCAAGTACCGCTGCCGGCGGATCCGTGGGACGTGCGCAGCGATTCCTTCGAGCTCGGCCACTGTGCGACCACACCGTTGCAGACGTACCGCGTCGACCTGCACGCGCGCGCTCAGGCTTACCGCGATCCGTCGGCGTTGTTGCGCGGGGAGCCCGGCGCCCCCGTCGAGATGACGATGAGCTTGGTGTGGACCACCGACGGGGTCCCGTACAAGTACCGGTTGACGACGCGTTACGAGATCCCGTGCCGGGTCTCGGGCACGGTCACCATCGATGACGCCGGGTACCGCGTCGAGTCGGTCCCCGGCCAGCGCGATCACTCGTGGGGGGTGCGCGACTGGTGGAGCATGGACTGGACTTGGAGCGCGTTGCATCTGGACGACGGGACCCATCTGCACGGCGTCAACATCCGCATTCCCGGTGCCCCGGCCTTCAGCATCGGCTACTCCCAGGACGCGCAGGGATCCGTCACCGAGCTGGAAACGGTGGATTCCCGAGAGTCCTTCGGCGCCAACGGGTTACCCCTGGGCGCCACCTTGGCGCTCGAACCCGGCGAGGTCACCGCGGACGTCGAGGTGCGCGGCCAGGCGCCGGTACGTCTGACCGCCGCGGACGGGCGGGTCAGCCAGTTCCCGAGGGTCTGGGCGACCGTCCGGACGGCCGACGGACGCAACGGCGTCGGCTGGCTGGAATGGAACCGCAACCTCGCCGAACGGTCCGAGTGAGCGGACGGACTCCCGTCGTGGTGATGGGTGTTTCGGGATCGGGGAAATCGACCGTGGGGATGGCGCTCGCGCGACGCTTGCGGGTCCCCTTCGTCGATGCCGACACCCTGCACCCGCCGGCCAACATCGCCAAGATGGCGTCCGGTGAACCGCTGGACGACGACGACCGCTACCCCTGGCTGGAAACGGTTGGGCAGTGGTTGGCCGGCCACCGCGAGGGAGGCGTGGTGAGTTGTTCGGCGCTCAAGCGCAAATACCGCGACCAGTTGCGCGCGCACTGCCCGCAGGTCGAATTCCTGCATCTCGCCGGTTCACCGGCACTCATCCGCGCCCGACTGGCCGCCAGGACGGCTCATTTCATGCCGGCCGCGCTGCTGCGCTCCCAATTCGACGCGCTGGAGCCGCTGGGCCCCGGCGAGGCCGGCGCGACGGTTGATGTCGGCCAGGGCGTCGATGCGATCGTCGACACCTATCTGCGCGGCGACGCGTGAGCCCTCAGGAAAGCTTGCGGCGACCCGTCTTGACCTGCTCACCGAGTCGTTCGCGCGCGGTGTCGGCCAGGTAGCCACCGCGAGCCCGGGCCGTGTCCGCGAGGTAGATGCCGCGCGCGCGGGCGGTGTCGGCGAGGTCCTCGCCGCGATCCAGTGCCGTGCTCGCCAGGTCCTCGCCGCGCTTGCGCGCCTTCTTGGCCAATTTCTCGCTGCGCTTGCGGGCCTTCTTCGCCAGCGGCGCTGCCCAGTCGGCGGCTTCGTCGGCGAGTTCTTCACCGCGCTTGCGCGCCTTCTTCGCCAGCGGCGCGGCTCGCTCGGCCGCCTCGTCCGCCAGCTCCTCGCCGCGTTTGCGGGCCTTTTGGGCCAGCGGCTTGCTCCGTTCGGCGGCCGTGCTGGCGAATTCGCGACCGCGTTCCAGCGCGGCCTCCGCGTACGGCGCGCCTCGTTCGGCCGCCGTGCTGGCCAGTTCACGGCCGCGTTCGGCGCCGATCTGCAGGCCGTGCACGATCTTCTCGCTCAACTCCGAAAAGTCGGTATCGAAGTGGGCGTCGTCGGAGCCGGGGAGCGCCGACGACACTCGCTCGGAGAGCCGCTCGGCCGCCCGGCGGCCGCGCCACCCGAGTGACGGCTTGCCCGCCGTGTCGGCGGAAGCGATCAGCAAACCACCAACCAGGCTGAGGTCGGTGAGGAACTGCTGGCGTTTTTGAGCTTTGGCCTCCGGGTCGCTCTCGTTCCAGAACGAGTGCGCCCCGAGGTTGGCCGGTAGCACCGTGAACGCGAGAGCAGCCGAGGCGACGCGCGGCAGTTTGCCGGTGGCCAGCAGCAGACCGCCGCCGATCTGAACGGCCGCAGTGATTTGGGCGACCGTCTCGGGGTCACTCGGAATGTTGCCGCTCACCGAATTCGGCAGCGCCTGCAAACCATCCACCGCGGGCGCGGCGGCCGCCGCCGCCGATTTGGGGTTCAGCAGGGAATTGACTCCTTGGCCGATGAAAGCCACTGAAAGCAACGGGCGCGCGATTCTCCGGATCAACATGGCCGGTGGATTACCCGACTGGTTGGCGAACAAACCGTCCCACCCATACGCCCAGCTGAAGCGCCATGGTGGGCGACACCGATAGGGTGAAACGCGTGAGGGCGTTGATCGTGGTCGACGTGCAAAACGATTTCTGCGAGGGTGGCTCGCTGCCGGTGACCGGCGGTGCCGCCGTGGCGCCCGCCATCAACGACTATCTCGCCGGCGAGCCGGGCTACGGACACGTCGTAGCAACCCAGGATTTCCACGTCCAGCCGGGCGACCATTTCTCCGACCGACCCGACTATTCATCGTCGTGGCCACCGCACTGCATCGCCGGAAGTGCCGGCGCGGAGCTGCGGCCCGACCTCGACACCAGCCGGATCGAGGCAGTCTTCCGCAAGGGCGCCGATGCCGCGGCGTACAGCGGTTTCGAAGGCGTCGACCAGAACGGGACCCCGCTGTTGGACTGGTTGCGGGAGCGTGGGGTCGACGAGGTCGATGTGGTCGGCATCGCCACCGACCAGTGCGTCCGGCGCACCGCCGAGGATGCCGCGCGGGCGGGCCTGTCCACCAGGGTGCTGGTGAACCTGACCGCGGCCGTCTCGCCGGACTCGGCCGCCGAGGCGCTCCAGGCGATGCGGACCGCGGGCGTCGAAGTGGTCGGGGGTCCGTGATGGGGGTGGCGCCGGATCGGGCGCATCTCCTGGCCGCCGTCGAGCGCTCGCCGCAGGCGGCCGCCACGCACGACCGCGCCGGGTGGGTGGCGTTGTTCACCGACGACGGCCGCGTGGAGGACCCGGTCGGGTCGCGGCCGCACGTCGGGCAGGAGCAGATCGGCCGGTTCTATGACACTTTCATCGGTGCGCGCGACATCAAGTTCCACCGCGACCTCGACGTCGTCGTCGACACCGTGGTGCTGCGCGACGTCGAGCTCGAGGTCGCGATGGGCTCGGCGATCACGATGTACATTCCCGCGTTCCTGCGCTACGACCTGCGAGACACCAACGGCGAGTGGCGCATTGGCGAACTGCGGGCCTATTGGGAACTTCCCGCGATGATGCTGCAATTCCTGCGAACCGGATCACGTGCGGTCGGACCCGCCCTGCAACTGTCGCGCAGTCTGTTGAGCAATCAGCGGATACGCGGCACGACCGGCTTCGTGACGGGATTCCGGCGGGTTGGTGCGCGGCACAAGAAGCTCGCCGAGGCATTCCTCGGTGCTGTCGCGCGTCAAGATCGGGTCGCGGCCGCGCGGGCGTTATCACCGGTCGCCACAATCACTCTCGGTGACCACGACGCCCTCGACCTCGCCGAACTCGTCGAGCAGTTGGACGGCGCCGGCGCCACCAAGATGATCGGCGCGGGCCCAACGGTGACGATGTCGGTCCACTCCAGTCGTGGACGGGGAATACTGTTCGCCGACATGGCCTGGCGGGGCGACGCCATCAACCGGGTCCGGTATTTTCCCGGCTGAGCGCGACCCGGGTCAACGCAGCACCATCAACGCCAGCGATGCCACCGACATGCACAGGTACGCGCCGGGAAACGCGATGTTGTACAGGACGCGGGCCCGCAGGTGGGTCACGACTGCGCCGACGAAGAACAGCACCAGGCCGGTGGCGGCGGCGATCCCCAACACGGGGAGGCCCACCAGGCCCACAATGAGCCCGGCCGCGCCGGCCAGCTTGACCGCCCCCAGCGCGGGCAACCACGAACGCGGCACCCCGACTTCGGCGGAATTCGCCAGGACGAAACCCGCCGGGATGAGATCGGCCACGGCGATCCCGGCGGTGCTGGCGGCGGTAACCAGCGTGACCGCAACGTATGCGGTGTTCATCTGGGGCAAACCCTTGCCGGACAGCCGTTTTTGCGGCGGCGAGCCGGATGGTCACCGCACGCGCTACGGCGCACAATCGATAAGGTCATGGTGCTGGCCTCCTTTGCAACAGAGAGCTCGATGGACGCGGTCATCTTCTTGACGACTCCTGTGCGGAAAAGGTGACCCATGAGCGCCCCGAAAAATCTGGCGGATCTTGCCCAGCGTTTCGACGCGGACCGGCGACACCTGAGGTCGGTGGCGTTGCAGCTGCTGGGATCGGCGGCCGATGCCGACGACGCGGTTCAGTCGGCGTGGCTGAAGGCTAGCCGTGCGGATTTCGCCGCGGTCGACAACCTCACCGGCTGGTTCACCACGATCACCGCCCGCGAGGCCGTCGACCAGCTCCGGGCGCGCAAGCGACGTGCGGAACAGCCGCTAGCCACCCCCGACGAACTGGACCGGATCGCCGCGACCGCGTCGGCGTCAGCCGACGAGGAAGCGCTCCTGACGGAGTCGGTGAGCAACGCGCTGCTCGTGGTCCTCGACCGGCTCTCACCGGCGCAGCGGGTCGCGTTCGTCCTGCATGACGTGTTCGCCGTGCCGTTCGAGAGAATCGCCGGTCTGCTGGACCGGTCGCCGGAAGCCGCGAAGAAGCTGGCAAGCCGCGCGCGTGCGCGGGTGGCCCACCCGGGCGCCGAGCCCGAGCGCATCGCGAAGCACCTCGAGGTCGTCGAGGCGTTCCTCGCGGCTTCCCGCGGCGGTGATATCGCCGGCCTGCTCGCGCTGCTGGCCCCGGATGTGGTGCGCAGGGTCGATCGGGCACTGGTCCCCGACGACGTGCCGACCGAGCTGCGCGGCGCCAGGCAGGTCGCGGAGGAAACCCGTCGATTCGCTCTCCGGGCACGCGCCGGCGTGGTCGTGCTCATCGACGGGGCTCCGGGGATCGCGATCGCGCCACGCGGGCGCGCTGAGGCACTGCTGATGATCACCGTCGGCACCGACGACCGCATCCGCGCGATCGACATCATCGGGGACGCCGGCCGCGTTCGCCGAGCCGTGCTGGCCCTCCCGAGTTGGCCGCGCCAGCAACACCACAGCCGCTTCGGGTACCAAGGACAGGAGAAACCGCCGGTCGGCTGGCCGGCAACGGGGCGAGAACGGGAGCAACATGCTCGATAAGCCGTTCGGGCGGCGCGGGCTGCTGCGCGGGGCCGGCGCGCTCACCGCGGCGTCCCTGGCGCCGTGGGCCGCCGGCTGCGCTCCCGAAGAAGACGCGTTGACGTTCTTCTTTGCGGCCAACCCCGACGAACGCGATGCCAGGATCCGCATCGTCGACGAGTTTGCGCGCCGCCACCCAGATATCAAGGTCCGCCCGGTGCTTTCGGCTCCGGGTGTGATGCAGCAGCTGTCGACGTTCTGCGCCGGCGGTAGATGCCCGGACGTGTTGATGGCGTGGGACCTTACCTACGCCGAGTTGGCCGCCCGTGGCGTGCTGCTCGACCTCAACACCATGCTGTCCCGGGACCAGGCCTTCGCCGCTGAGCTGAAGTCGGACGGCATCGGGGCGCTCTACGACGCCTTCACGTTCAACGGAGGCCAGTACGCACTCCCGGAGCAATGGTCCGGAAACTACCTGTTCTACAACAAGCGGCTCTTCGCCGAGGCCGGGGTGCCGTCCCCGCCCAAGACGTGGCAGAATCCGTGGAGTTTCACCGACTTCTTGAACACCGCCACCGCACTCACCAAGCGGGATCGCTCCGGGCGGGTGACCCAGTGGGGCTTCGTGAACATGTGGTTCTCCTACTATTCGGCCGGGCTGTTCGCCATGAACAATGGGGTGCCGTGGTCCACCCCGCTGAAAAACCCGACCCACTTCAACTTCGACAACGACGCCTTCATCGAGGCGGTGCAGTTCTATGCCGACCTGGCCAACAAGCACAAGGTCGCGCCCAATGCGTCCGAGGTGCAATCGATGTCCACGCCCGACCTGTTCGCGGCGGGCAGGGCGGCCATGGCGATGGGCGGCCACTGGCGCTACCAGACCTTCATCCGGGCCGAGGGCCTGGACTTCGATGTCACCTCGTTGCCGGTGGGGCCACGCCGACAGGGTCAGCCCGCCCACTCCGACATCGGTTCCACCGGATTGGCCATCTCCGCGAGCAGTCAACGCAAGGAGCAGGCATGGGAATTCGTGAAATTCGCGACCGGGCCCGTCGGGCAGGCGTTGATCGGTGAATCCAGTCTCTTTGTGCCGGTGCTGCAATCCGCGCTCGACTCGGCCGGCTTCGCCAAGGCTCACCAGCACGTCGGCAACCTCGCCGTCCTCACGCAAGGACCCGCGTACTCAGAGGGGCTGCCCGTCACCCCGTCCTGGGAGAAGATCGTCGCCTTGATGGACCGCAGTTTCGGGCCCGTGCTGCGTGGATCACGGCCCGCGACATCGCTGGCCAGTCTGTCGCCCGCCATCGACGAGGTGTTACGCACCCCATGACATCGGTCGATGCCACCACACGCACACTCGCGAAGGGCGCCGGTCCGTGGCGACGGCGGGCGCGCGCCGGCCGCCTTTTCGTGGCGCCGAATCTGGCCGCGGTCGCGGTGTTCATGCTCTTTCCGCTGGGATTCTCGCTCTACATGAGCTTTCAGCGGTGGGACGTCTTCCGGCCGCCTAAGTTCGTGGGCCTGAAGAACTTCCAAGAGCTGTTCACCTCGGACCCGCTCTTCCTCATCGCCATTCGCAACACCGTTGTCTTCACCCTCGGAACGGTCGTGCCGACTATCGTCGTCAGCCTGGTCGTGGCCGGCGTGCTGAACCGAAAGGTCAGGGGCATCGGCGTTTTCCGCACCATCGTCTTTATGCCGCTTGCCATCTCGTCGGTCGTCATGGCGGTCGTCTGGCAGTTCGTCTTCAACACCGACAACGGGTTGCTCAACATCATGCTGGGCTGGGTCGGGATCGGCCCGGTCCCGTGGCTGGTCGAACCCCGCTGGGCGATGGCTTCGCTGTGCGTCGTCAGCGTGTGGCGCAGCGTGCCGTTCGCCACCGTCATCCTGCTCGCGGCGATGCAAGGCGTTCCCGAGACCGTCTACGAGGCGGCCCGAATCGACGGGGCCGGCGAGGTACGGCAGTTCGTGTCCATCACGGTGCCGCTGATCCGTGGCTCGATATCGTTTGTGGGCGTCATATCGATCATCCACGCGTTCCAGGCTTTTGACCTGGTTTACGTCCTCAACGGCGCGAACGGCGGCCCCGAAACCGCTACGTATGTCCTGGGCATCATGCTTTTCCAGCACGCGTTCTCCTTCCTGGAATTCGGGTACGCGTCCGCGCTGGCGTGGGTGATGTTCGCCATCCTGCTGGTGCTGACCGTGGTGCAGCTGCGGATCACTCAGCAACGCTCTTGGGAGACTTCTCGTGGCCTCAGCTGAGCGGTTGTTCACCCGCAATGTCATTCGGACCCTGGTGGTCTACACCGCGCTGCTCGCCATCGCATGGTGCTGGCTGTTTCCGATCGCCTGGGCCGTGTCCGGCTCATTGAAGCGCGGCGGCGAGATCAGCGAGCCGAGGCTGCTACCGGCGCACCCGCGGTGGTCCAATTACACCGAGATCTTCTCGTTGATGCCGTTCGCGCGGATGTTCTTCAACACCGTGCTGTATGCCGGGTGCGTGACCGCCGGACAGGTGTTCTTCTGCTCGCTGGCCGGATACGCGTTCGCCCGGCTGCAATTTCGCGGTCGTGACACGTTGTTCGTGTTATACCTCGGCACGTTGATGGTGCCGCTGACGGTGACCGTGATCCCGCAGTTCATCTTGATGCGGACCGTCGGCTGGGTCGACACACCCTGGTCGATGATCGTGCCGGGCTTGTTCGGCAGCGCATTCGGCACCTATTTGATGCGGCAGTTCTTCCGGACACTTCCGACCGACCTCGAGGAGGCGGCGATACTCGACGGTTGTTCGCCGTGGCAGATCTACTGGCGAATTCTGTTGCCCCACGCCCGCCCCGCGGTGATGGTGTTAGCCGTGCTCACCTGGGTCAACGTGTGGAACGACTTCCTGTGGCCGCTGCTGATGCTTCAGCGCAACAGCCTGGCCACGCTGACGCTCGGCCTGGTGCGGCTGCGGGGCGAATATGTCGCGCGCTGGCCGATCATCATGGCGGCTTCGATGCTGATCATGCTGCCGTTGGTCATCATCTACGCGATCGCGCAACGGTCCTTCGTCAGGGGAATCGCCGTCTCGGGGCTCAACGGATAAGCCATGGCCTCAGTGACTTTCGAGCAAGCGACGCGGTGCTACGCCGGGGCCGACCGCCCGGCCCTGGACAGCCTGGACCTGGACGTGGGCGACGGCGAGTTCGTCGTCCTGGTCGGTCCCTCAGGATGCGGCAAGACCACCTCGCTGCGGATGGTGGCGGGGCTGGAAACGCTGGACTCCGGACGCATCCGGATCGGCGACCGTGACGTCACCACCGTCGATCCCAAGGACCGCGACGTCGCGATGGTCTTCCAGAACTATGCGCTCTATCCGCACATGACGGTCGCGCAGAACATGGGCTTCGCCCTGAAGATCGCTAAGACGCCGAAGTCCGAAATTCGGGACCGCGTCCTGGACGCGGCGAAACTGCTTGACCTGCAACCCTATCTGGACCGCAAGCCCAAGGACCTCTCCGGCGGGCAACGCCAGCGGGTGGCGATGGGACGCGCGATCGTCCGCCGGCCGCAGGTCTTCCTGATGGACGAGCCGCTGTCGAATCTTGATGCCAAACTGCGCGTGCAAACCCGCAACCAGATCGCGGCACTGCAACGGCGGCTCGGCACCACCACCGTCTACGTCACCCACGACCAGGTCGAGGCTATGACCATGGGTGACCGCGTCGCCGTCCTGCGCGACGGAGTGCTGCAGCAGTTCGCCGCGCCGCGCGAGCTGTACCGCAACCCGGTCAACGTCTTCGTCGCGGGTTTCATCGGGTCGCCGGCCATGAACCTGTTCACCCTGCCGATCATCGATTCCGCTGTGTCGCTGGGGGATTGGCATATCCCGCTACCCCCAGAGCTGACCGATGCCGCAAGCGAGGTCGTCGTGGGTGTCCGGCCGGAACACTTCGAACTGGGCAGCCTCGGTGTCGAGATGGAGGTCGACGTGGTCGAGGAGCTCGGGGCGGACGCCTACGTCTACGGCCGAATCACCGGCTCCGGCAAGGTCATTGACCAGCCTGTCGTCGCGCGCGCCGATGGGCGCCGGCCCCCGGAAAAAGGCAGCCGGGTGCGCCTGCACCCGGAACCGGGGCACCTGCACTTCTTCGGTGTCGACGGCCAACGAATCTGTTGAGGGGGTAGGTCAATGGTGGTGGCAGTGACCACGTCCCGCGCCGATCTGGTGTGTGAGGGCGGAGGCGTGCGGGGGATCGGGCTGGTCGGTGCGGTCGACGCGCTGTCCGGCGCCGGTTACCGGTTTCCCCGCGTCGCGGGTAGCAGCGCGGGCGCGGTCGTCGCGTCGCTGGTCGCGGCGCTACAGGTCGCGGGCGAACCGCTGAGCCGGCTCGCGGAAGTCATGCGATCCATCGACTACCGGAAGTTCCTGGATCGCAACCTGATCGGGCGTGTGCCGCTGATCGGTGGGGCGCTGTCGCTGTTGGTGTCGGACGGTGTGTATCGCGGGGCCTACCTGGAACGACTGCTCGCCGGTCTGCTCGGCGACTTGGGTGTGCGGACGTTCGGTGACCTGCGCACGGGCGAGGAGCCGGACCAGTTCGCGTGGTCGCTCGTGGTGACGGCCAGTGACCTGTCCCGGCGCCGGCTTGTGCGCATCCCGTGGGACCTCGCTTCCTATGGCATCGACCCCGACGACTTCTCGGTCGCCCGCGCCGTGCACGCCTCGTCGGCGATTCCGTATGTATTCGAACCGGTCCGGGTCAACGGCGCCACCTGGGTCGACGGCGGCTTGCTCTCCGATTTTCCGGTGGAGCTGTTCGACCGGCCCGATGCTGAGCCGCGATGGCCGACATTCGGAATCCGGCTTTCCGCGCGTCCCGGCATCCCGCCCACCCATCCGGTGCACGGACCAGTTTCGTTGGGAATCGCGGCGATAGAGACGCTGGTGAGCAATCAGGACAACGCCTACATCGACGATCCGTGCACCGTCCGGCGCACCATCTTCGTCCCGGCCGAAGGGGTCAGTCCGATCGACTTCAACATCACCCCCGAGCAACGCGACGGCCTGTATCAACGAGGATTGCAGGCAGGCCAACAGTTCCTGCGCACCTGGAATTACCCGGACTACCTGGCGGCGTGCGGCGGACCCGCGAAAGAAGCTGAGTAAGAGTCAGATCCCGCTTCGAGGCCTATCCGCGTGCGCAGCGGATCTCATCGAGGCGATGTCCCACCCGCTCGACGTCAGCCGGCAACGGCAACTGGTTGGTGACACGAGTGATTTCCACGCCGATATCAATGGGACTGATCGGCCAGAATTGGCGTCTCATGAGTTTGCTTGCAATGGCGGTTATCTCGTCGTCGCAAAGCCGCCGGCGGGCCAGGGCCGCCAGGGGCGCATATCCGGTCGTCGGCATGCCGGCGGGGTAGCCGGCCCGCACGAAAGCCACGATGCTCGACACCCAAAGGGCCAGGTCCATATTCCCACCTCGCTCACCGCCGCGGTGTAAAAGAACGGCAGTTCTTACGACTAGCAACGTACCATCGGCAACGCCATCAGCTGTGTAACGCCACACAGTTAAAACGCATTTTTTACCCGGTGGTGTTGTGCGCCCGGGCGGAGCGATCTTGGCCACGATCCTTCCCGCGCGGGCGCGCCGTAACGACGTTTGGCCGCAAGGCTTTCTAGGATTGCCGCGTGGTTGATCGCTATGGAACCGACGTCCTTGCCGCGGGCCGGCGCAAGCCCCGCTCGACCGAGCATCCAGCCGAACTGGGCCTCGTGGTCGAGGACGTGCAGACCGGCTACGTCGGTGCGGTGGTAAGGGTCGAGTACGGGCGGGTCGACCTGGAAGACCGGCGCGGGCACGTGCGCGGCTTCCCCTTGGGCCCTGGCTATTTGCTCGACGGCCGTCCGGTGATCCTCACCGCGCCGCGTCGTTCGGCGCCCGCAGCCGCCACCAGGACGGCGTCCGGTTCGGTTGCCGTGCCGGGGGCCCGGGCCCGGGTCGCCCGCGCCAGCCGGATCTACGTCGAGGGGCGACACGACGCCGAACTCATCGCGCAGGTGTGGGGCGAGGACCTGCGGATCGAGGGCGTCGTCGTCGAGCACCTCGGCGGCGTGGACGACCTGGTGGAGATCGTGGCGGAGTTCGCACCCGGTCCGGGGCGCCGGCTTGGTGTGCTCGTCGATCACCTGGTCACAGGTTCGAAGGAGGCCAGGATCGCCGACGCGGTGCGGCGAGGGCCGGGCGGCAGCGACACGCTGGTGGTCGGCCATCCCTATGTCGACATCTGGCAGGCCGTGAAACCCCAGCGCCTCGGCCTGGCGGCGTGGCCGGATGTGCCCCGGCACATCGAATGGAAGCACGGCGCATGCCGGGCGCTCGGCCTGCCCCACGCCGGCCAGGCGGACATCGCCAGGGCCTGGCGGCACATTCGGTCCCGGGTGCGCGACTGGAATGACCTCGAACCGGCGCTGATCAGCCGGGTCGAAGAACTCATCGACTTCGTGACGCAGCCGGCCTCGTGACGCAGCGGCCTTAGGCTAGGCTAAGCGCGGATCCCGACCCGCGGGACAGAAATCGGGCGTATGCAGGGCGTATTCGGCGTACTAATCGGCACCTTCCTCATCGGCCTCCGCGAAGGCCTCGAGGCGGCGCTCATCGTGAGCATCGTCGGCGCCTTCCTGAAACGAAACGGCCAGCCGATTCGAGCGATGTTTGTCGGCGTCGCCTCGGCGGTGCTGATCAGCGTCGCGGTCGGGGTGGGCCTGAATCTGTTCGCGACGAGCCTGCCGCAGACGCAGCAGGAGATGATGGAAACCGTCATCAATGTCATCGCCGTGGTGTTCGTGACCTCGATGATCATCTGGATGAACGGCAACGCCGCGCAGGTCAAGGGCGAGCTCGAGCGCGATGCCCGACAGGCGATCAACCGTGGCGGTGCGCTCGCCTTGGCCGCGATGGCCTTCCTCGCCGTACTCAAGGAGGGCTTCGAGACATCGGTGTTCTTGTTGGCGGCCGCCCAGACGTCGCATGGTAGCCGCTGGTTCGCCGTGCTGGGTGGGGCGCTGGGGATCGCGGCCGCGATCGCGATGGGTGTCGCGCTGTACTTCGGCGGATTGAAACTCAACATCGCCCGGTTCTTCCGGGTCACCGGGGTGTTCTTGGTGTTGATCGCGGCCGGGCTGGTGCTGGGGGCGCTGCGCACCGCCCACGAGGCCGGCTGGGTGAGCATCGGCCAGCAGCGGGTGCTCGACCTGTCCGTCTGGCTGCCCAGCAACTCGGTGCTCGGCGCGGTGATCGCCGGGATGTTCGGAATACCTGCCGACCCCCGGCTCATCGAGGTGGTGGGCTGGCTGCTCTACGCCGTACCCGTGCTGGTCATCTTCCTGTGGCCCGCTCACCTTGCCGCCGCCCCGCGCGCCCGGGGGCGCCTGTTGGCGGCCGCCTCGATGCTGCTGCTCCTCAGCGCCGCCGGATTGGTGGCGCTGGCGCCGGCCGGTGGCTCGTCCGGCGATGCACGGACCCGCACCGTCACCGACCGCTCCGGCCATACCGCCACGGTGTCGATGGTGGACGGGCCGCATGGACGCGAGCTGGCCGTCGGCCCGCAGGGCGCCTCGACCGTCCGCAACATCCGGCTCGTCCCGGCGGAGGACAAAATCGTGGACGGCCTGCCGGTGCAGGTATGGCAAGCTTCCGAGGCTGCCGGGGCCGACGGCGGGTCGGAAGTCACCCTGGATCAGTTGCTGCGCATGACCGGGGGCCGGCTGCCGGTCGGTCTCGCGGTTGGGCGCACTCCGGGGCCGTTCCAGGGCCAATGGTCAACGACCACGGTGTATACCGTCCTCGCGCAAGGCGATTCCGTGCTGAATGCGCAGGCAACGAGCAACCGCACGGCGGTTTTGACCGGCGGTGGTCTGACCGGGGCCAAGACCGTCAGTCTTGGCGGGCTGGCCACGGACTGGTCCACGTCCGGCACCGAAGACCGGTCGGCCGCCGCGCAAATCGCGGCAAGTCATCTCAACCGTGCGGAAGCGCAGCTGTGGAAGGTATGGCTTCCGCTGACACTGGGTGGTTTTGCTCTGGCCTGCCTTATTGGCGCCGTAGCCGCCGCGCGGCGCGGCGCGCCGACCGAACAGGAAAGGAAGACGGTTGACACCGAATCGAACCGCCCGAAGGTACGCGTCCTTTGAGATATGGCCGTTCGCAACGGCTTTGGCTGCGGTTGCGGTGTTCTCCACGACCGCATGCGGTCACTCGGATGGCGACTCGGGCCACGCCGAAGCGGGAAGGCCCGGCGCCCCGAACGCGGTGAAGGTCACCATGGCCAACAACGCGGGCAAAGACGGCTGCGCCCTGGACAACACCAGCGTGCCCGCCGGGCCGGTGACCTTCACGGTGGCCAACACGAATGCGCCCGGAATCAGCGAAGTCGAATTGCTCAGGGACCAGCGGATCGTCGGCGAGAAGGAAAACCTCGCGCCCGGCCTGGATCCGGTCTCGTTCACCGTCACCCTGGACGGCGGCGCTTATCAGCTCTACTGTCCGGGCGCGAGCACCGAATACCAAACCCTCACGGTCACGGGCAAAGCGCCGGCGGCGCCGACGGGCACCGTGGCCGGCATCCTCAGCCAGGGCACCAAGGACTATGCGGGATACATCGTCAGCCAGATCGGTCAACTCAACGATGCCGTGAAGGCACTCGACGCCGCCGTGCAGTCGGGCAACGTCGACGCCGCGAAGAGCGCCTACGCCAAAGCCCGGCTGTTCTGGGAGCGTTCGGAGTCCACCGTGGAGGGCTTCGTGTTGCCGGGCTTCGCGGTCGGCGACAATGCAGGCAACCTGGACTACCTCATCGATATGCGCGAGTCCACGCCGGTCGACGCCAAGGTCGGCTGGAAGGGCTTCCACGCCATCGAGCGCGACTTGTGGCAGGGTGGCGGGATCACCCCCGCGACCAAGGCGGTCAGCAGCGAATTGGTCGGCAACGTCGGCAAATTGACGGGCATCGTCGCCAACCTGCAGTACAAGCCCGAGGACCTGGCCAACGGGGCCAGCGACCTGATCGAAGAGATCCAGAACACCAAGATCACCGGCGAAGAGGAGGCCTTCAGCCACATCGATCTGGTCGACTTCTCGGGCAACGTGGAAGGCGCTCAGCAGGCGTACGCGTCGCTGCGGCCGGGCCTGGAGAAGATCGACGCAAATCTGGTGAACCAGATCGATCAGCAATTCCACACGGTGCTGGCCACTTTGGACGGATACCGTGACCCGTCCGCTCTCGGCGGCTTCCGGACTTACACCACTGCGCTGAAGGCCAGCGACGCGTCAAAACTCACCGCGGTCATCCAGCCGCTGCACCAGAGCCTGTCGACGGTCGCCCAAAAAGTCGTCTCGGCGGGCTGACCCGGTGACCGACGACACGACCGAACTCGACGAAGCCGCAGCGGTTTCACGCCGCCGGATGCTTGGCGGTGCCATGCTGGCCGGGCTCACCGGCACCGCCGTCGGCGCCACCGGTGGAGGCTTCGCGGGTTACGCGCTGGCGGCCGAACGCAACGGCGACGACGACAACGACAACGTCGACCTGCGGCGTAGCTATCCGTTCTACGGCCAGCTGCATCAAGGTGGAATCGCCACGCCGCCACAGCGTTACGCCATGTTCATGTCCTTCTCGCTGGCCGCCGGCGCAGGCCGCACCGAGCTGCAGACCCTGCTGGCGCGTTGGTCCGCGGCGGCCGCGATCCTGCAGCAGGGAAAGCCCGTCGGCACCGTGCAGCCCCAGGTCGAGGTGCAGCCGCCCGTTGATACCGGGGAGGCCTATGGACTGAGCCCGGCTAGTCTCACCGTCACCGTAGGGTTGGGACCGTCGCTGTTCGGCGATCGCTTCGGGCTGGCCCCACGGCGCCCCGCCCTGTTCATCGATCTGCCGCCGCTCAACGGGGACAACCTGGACCCCCGCCTGCGCGGGGGTGATCTGTCAGTGCAAGCCTGCGCCGACGACCCCCAGGTCTGCTACCACGCCGTGCGAAACCTGGCCCGCCTGGGCCGCAACATCGTCTCGCCGTCCTGGGCGGTGCTGGGATTCGGACGCGCATCGGCCGGCCCCGGCCAGCACACGCCGCGAAACCTCCTGGGCTTCAAGGACGGAACGCGCAACATCGCCACGGACGCGGAGTACGACCGGTTCGTCTGGGTCGAGGACAGCGACCAGCCGTGGATGAACGGCGGGACCTATCAAGTCGTGCGCAAGGTCCGGATGCTGCTCGAGACATGGGACGTCGACCGCATCGGGAATCAGCAGCGGATCTTCGGCCGCACCAAGGAGGAGGGTGCACCGCTGAGCGGCAAGGGCGAATTCGATACCCCCGACTTCACCGCCAAGGGCCCCGACGGCAACCCGCTGATCGACCCGATGTCTCACGTCGGCCTGGCCGCCCGGGAGAACAATGACGGCATCATGATCCGGCGCCGGTCCTACAACTACACCGACGGTCTCGACGCCAACGGCCAACTCAACGCCGGCCTGCTGTTCATCTCGTACCAAAAAGATCCGCAAGATTTTATTCGCCTGCAGAATCGGCTGGGCGCACACGACCTGCTCAACGAATACATCCGCCACATCGGTTCAGCAATCTTCGCGGTGCCGCCCGCGCCCGCCGAAGGCCACTACATCGGGCAAAGCCTTTTCAGCTAAGCAAATCTCCCCGAGCGCCGTCCGGCGTTGGACCGTGCCGCGTTTCGGCTGTGTGATGTTTCGTGTCGCCGGCGTAAATCAATCAAGCCCGCCGTCACGCAGCGGCCGTCGCAGAGCACTAATTCCGTGAAGCCGCAAAATCAGCGAAAACGGAGGAAGTCATATGACCGACGCGCTCGTCATCGACGCCGAAGGCCTCGACAAGCTGTCGTGTAACGCCAGGGCCAACCCGGAAACCGGCAGGAAGACTCTGAAAGCCAAGACGGTGTGCGAGGCCGGGTTCCGCAACATGACCTACGTGCGCGATCTGGCGCCGATGCTGGTGGGCGAACCGCCCGCGCTGCTCGGCGACGACTCCGCGCCCAACCCCTCCGAGACCGCGCTGGCGGCGCTCGGTTCGTGCGTGTCGGTGGGCTTGCTGGCCAACGCGACGCACCGCGGGGTGACACTTACCAAGATCGAGGTCGAGATGGAGGGCGACATCGACATCTCCGCGGTGTGGGGAGTGGGTGACACGCCCGAGGGAAAACGGCTGGGCTTCAGCGCGGTCCGGTGCAAGGTGACGCTGGCCGGAGACGCCGACGACGCGACTCTGAGGGAGATCCACGACAACGCGATCGCCTGGTCGCCCGTGGTGAACACGTTCCGCAACCCGGTGAGCGTCGACTCGACTCTGTCCACCGAATAGGCATCGGGACGGGAAGCATTCGGTGGCAACAACATTGACCAAGACCGATCTTGGCGAGCTGATCAGGTTGGCCCGCGTCAAGCGGGGATTGAGCTGGGCGGAGATCGCCGAATCGATCGGCAAGGACCCGGTGTGGACCGTCGCCGCGCTACTCGGGCAGCATCCGCTCGCGGCCGGGGATGCGGCAACGGTCGCATCGCTTCTCGACCTCGACGACGAGGCGGCAGCGGTCCTGCAAACGGTGCCGTACCGGGGTTCGGATGCGGCCACGGCGACGGATCCGACGATCTACCGGTTCCATGAGACGCTGGCCGTCTACGGTCCGGCGATCAAGGAACTCATCCATGAAGAATTCGGTGACGGCATCATGAGCGCGATCAACTTTCAGATGAGCGTGCAACGGCGGCCGCACCCCGAAGGCGACAGGGTGGTCGTCACTTTCGACGGCAAGTTCCTCGACTACGCGTGGACACACTCGGCCCAGGAGGTATCGCGATGACGGCGACGATGAATTCGGCTGCCAGCCGGTTGAGTATCGAACTGTTGGAAGACATCCGGGCCCATGCCGGGGCGCTGGACCGCGGCGAGCATCCATCGCGTCGCAGTTTCACCGCACTGGGTGCCGCCGGTCTGCTCGGGCTCGGGGCACCCGCCAACGCCGACGGCAGGCTCCCCGAGATGGCAGAAGCGATCCGGTTGATCTCCGGAGAATGCATGAGCACCGGGTTCTCGTTGTGGGCCCATCGCATGGCTGTGGAGTATTTGCTCACGGCGGCAACGCCTTACGGTACGGCGGCGGCCCAGTCGCTTTATGCCGGGACCACGCTGGGGGTGACCGGCATGGCCTCGGCATTCAAGGAGGCGGCCGGCTGCGGAAGCCTGGAGTTGACGGCCACACCGGTCGAGGGGGGCTACCAGGTGTCCGGACCGATCAGGTGGGCCAGCAACCTCTACCCCGACTCGACCATGGTGACCGCGGTGCGTACCGACGCCGGGGAGCGGCTGATCGTGGCCTTGCCGCTGAACACCCCGGGCGTTGTGCTGGGCGATCACTTCGACCTGCTGGCAATGGGTAGCACCGCCTCGTCGTACCTGAACCTGACGGGCGCCTACGTCCCCGCGGAGCAGGTGTTGTCGCGTGACTTCGACGACTTCCTGCAGGCGGTCCGCCCGCCTTTCCTCGTCTTGCAGTCGGCGATGTGCCTGGGACTTACCGCGACTACCGTGAGTCAGGCCAAAATCGGTCTCGGCGGGGTGAACTCGGTGTTCAGCGCTCAAGTCGAGCACGTGGCGGAAAAGCTCGCCAGTGCGGAAGCGACGCTGGCGGAACTTGCGACGGCGGTGGGCGGTGACGAGTCGCCCACCAAGAGGGAGCTGTTGTCGCTGCGGCTCGCTGCGGCCCAACTGTCCAGCGCCGGTGCGGATCTCGAAATCCGCACCGCTGGCGGCAAGGGTTACGCGAGCAGGACATCGGCCAGCCGTCGCTACCGCGAGGCGGCGTTCATCCCGGTCCAATCGCCGTCCGAAGGGCAGCTCCGCTGGGAATTGGCCGCATGCGCTTGAGTTCGAGACGATGGTGACCCCGGTGGCGGTGCCGCCGGGCGGCACCGAATCGCAACGCGTGGTCGGCGGTATTCCGCTGGCGAATCTGGTGCGCGACTTTCATCGGCCGATGGTCAATTTCGCCCGCACCATGGTGGATTCGGCGACGGTGGCCGAAGAGGCCGTGCAAGAGGCGTGGGTCCAGGTCCTGCAGTCCGCGGATTCGTTCGAGGGACGTTCCTCGGTCGGCACCTGGCTGTTCGGGATCGTGAAGAACACCGCGTCGCGGCACCGGCGCCGCGAATCCCGCATCCGCGACCACGAGGTGCTGTCCGCGGATGACGTCGACCCGCTGGTGAGCCGCATGCATCCGGCCGGCCATCCCGATGCGGGGCACTGGAGTATCCCGCCGTCGCAGCGCTTCCTGCCGGAGGACCACACCGTCGAGAACGAGCTCATCGGGTATGTCCGTGCGGCGTTGGACGCGCTGCCCGAGCGGCAACGGCAGCTGGTCATCCTGCGCGACATCGTCGGTACGACGGCCGAAGAGGCGGCCGAAATCCTCGAACTGACCGCCGAGGGGCAGCGCGCGCTGCTCTACCGCGCCCGGGGAAATCTTCGCAACGAATTGGAAAAGCGGTATCGCCGATGACCATCCACGACAACGCGGTCCCCGCCATCGACTGCGTCGACTTCGTCCGCCTCGTCGACGAACTCGTCGACTCCGATCCGCGGCGGTGGGGACCGATCGTCGCCAAGCACCTCGACGAGTGCCCCCCGTGCCTGGTCTACCTGCAACAGATGCTCGACCTCAAGATTCTGCTCAACCACGTCTTCGAGGGGGAGAGGCTCAGCGAGGAGCACGTTACCGGGGTCATCAACGCGATCAACGCTTTACGGAAAGGCGAACACCGATGACGATCAACGCGCAAGCGCCACAATTGGGAGGTGCGGCGCCGGCGGCGCCCGCATTCGCCGACTTCCCCGCCGGCGTCACGCCTAAGCTCGTCACCGACGACCCGTTCGAGCCGCTCAGCGTCGGTGCCATGGTGGACCGGGTGGCCGCCATGGCCGTGGAAAAGGCGACGCACCCGTGGGCGTTTCTGATCCGCTCGTTGGTCGGCGGTGCGATGGTCGCGTTCGGCGCGCTGCTGGCGTTGATGGTGAGCACCGGAGTCAGGACCCCAGGCATCGCAAGCCTGTTGATGGGCCTGGCATTCGGCATGTCGTTCGTCCTCATCCTGGTGTCCGGCATGTCGCTGATCACCGCCGACATGGCCGCGGGATTCCTAGCCGTCCTCAACCGCACCATGAGCGTCGGCGGCTACGCGCTGCTGGTTACCGTCGGCCTGATCGGCAACGTCTTGGGCGCGCTGGTGTTCGTCACGGTGTGCGGGGCCGCGGGAGGCCCATACCTTGGCGCCTTCGCCGAGCGGGCGGCTGCCGTCGGCGCGCAGAAGGCCGGCCAGCCGTTCTGGACCGCCCTGCTGCTCGCCGTGGTGTGCACCTGGTTTCTGCAGACGTCGATGTGCATGTTCTTCAAGGCCCGCAGCGACGTCGCCCGCATGACGTTCGCGTTCTACGGACCGTTCGCATTCGTCATCGGCGGCACCCAGCACGTGATCGCCAACGTCGGCTTCCTCGGTCTTCCCCTGTTGCTCAACGTGTTTCACCCGGCCGCGCCCCGCAGCGGGATCGGTTGGGCATTCGGCCAACACGGCCTGCTCACCAACCTCGGCATCACCACCGTGGGTAATCTGATCGGCGGCACTCTGCTCGTGGCGTTACCTTTCTGGGTCATCGCGCGGCTACAACGGCATCGCGCCTAGCCGGCGAGTGGACGTGGCGTTACAGCGGTCTTAACGAGCGCCGCGGAAGCCCTCCGTCCCGTTGGTTAGGGACTTAAGCCTCACGACCGACGACCCCTCGGGTTTATAGCGTCGCTGGTGATGGAGGGAGAACGAAATGTCCGGACCTGATCAACAGCGCGGCGTCGTCGTCGCGGTGGACGGCTCGCAGGCATCGAACGCGGCTGCGATCTGGGCCGCCCACGAAGCGGCGATGCGAAAGATTCCGCTGACCGTCGTCCATGCGGTGACAACCCCGACCGCCACCTGGCCGCCGGTCCCATACCCCGAGTCTCTAGCGGTGCGGCTGGAAGACGAGGGCAAGAAGGCCATCATGCACGCGATCAAGCTCGCCGAAGAGGCGCTGCCGGCAGAACGAAAGGTCACCATCCAGCGGGAACTCGTGTACTCCAGCCCGGCACTGGCCCTGATCAACATGTCCGGCGAGGCAGACATGATCGTTGTGGGCACGGCGGGACGAGGATTGCTGGCCCGGAGCGTGCTCGGTTCGGTCAGCGCGACCGTGGTGCGGCATGCCCATTGCCCGGTGGCGGTCATCCATGGCGACGAGCTGCCGGACATGCGCAACGCTCCCGTCGTCGTGGGAGTCGACGGCTCGCCGGCTTCCGAGCTCGCGATCGAAATCGCCTTCGACGAAGCCTCCCGTCGCGGCGTCGAGCTGACGGCCCTACACGCATGGAGCGACATCACGATAAGCGAACTCCCGGAAGCGGATTGGTCGTCCCTGGAAGCGGAGGCGCACCGCAATTTGGCCGAGAACCTAGCGGGCTGGCAGGAACGCTACCCCGATGTGACGGTGCAGCGATTGGTCGTACGTGACGAGCCGGCCCGGCAGCTCGCCGACAAGTCCGAAACCGCCCAGCTCCTGGTCGTGGGTAGTCACGGTCGCGGCGGTCTGACCGGCGTGCTGTTGGGATCGGTCAGCAACGCGGTCCTGCATTCGGTGCGGACGCCGGTGATCGTCGCGCGCCCGGGGGCTTCCGCCTGAACTGCGGCGGGGCAAAGGATTGTTGCCGTCCAGGCACAGAGGGCGGCGAGGTCGCGTCCGGCGTGTGCCACCGTGCGGTCGGGGCGAACCAGTGCGGCGGTGGCACGGCCTCGTTCTAGCCATGCCTCCAGCGGGCTGCCGGCTTCGGTGACCAGCACGGCGACGTCGCGCTGCCGCAGCGCCGCCTCGTCGGCCGCACCGGGGCGGGCGGTGCTGATCAACGCGAAACCGGCACCGAGCACGTCGTCCAGGCGTTGACCGTTGCGTAGCGCCGGATTCGGGCAGAGCGTGCCGGCGAGCCGGTGCCGTCGCAGGGATCGGCGTACCAACGCGGAACGCCGCAGCTCAGGCGTTCTCGAGTCGGCGACCTTGTCCCGCAGGCCGGGGATGAGCCGCAGCCGCGGCAACACCGCCCGGCGCGCCGCGTTGCCCGGGCGGCCTCCGCCGGTCATGGCCCAGCCGACGCTCAGCGCCAGGCGAATCATGGATCGGGTATGCGGTTTGCGTTCCCGCTCATAGGTTTCCAGAACACTCGGCGCCAGGGCGCCGTGGTGGACTCCGGCGATCTTCCACGCGAGGTTGGCCGCGTCTCGCAGTCCGGCTCCCATACCCTGGCCGATGAACGGGGGAGTGAGGTGTGCCGCGTCGCCGAGGATGAAGACGTTGCCTCGACGCCAGCGGTCGGCGATCTGCGCGCGGAAGGTGTACTCGGCGACGCGCAACAACGTCAGTTCGCCGACGGGTACGGTGCTCGTCCATGGCTCGATCAGGGGCCGCAATCGGGCCAGGCTGCCGAAGTCGTTCGCGGTTTCGCCGGCCAACAATTGGAACTCCCACCGGTAGCGGGACGGCCCGATGCGCATGTAGGTCCCCGCGCGACCCGGGTCGCACACCTGGTGGACCCCATCCCACTGGCGTAGATCCGCATCGCTGGCGATGTCGACCACCAGCCAGCGCTGTTGAAAGTTCAAGTCCCTCATGGCCGAGCCGATCCGGGTGCGCACCATGCTGTTGGCGCCGTCGCAGCCCAGCAGGTAGTCGGCGTCGACCTGATGAACCCGGCCGTCGGAGCGGTCGGTGAAGGTGACCCGGACGCGGGTTCCGTCCGACACGATTTCGGTGACTTCGGCGTTCCCCCGCAGCTGGGCGTTGGGGTGGCGTTCGAGATTGGCCCGCAGCAGGGCCTCCAACTCCGGCTGGTCGAACATGTTGGCCTGCGGGTAGCCGTGCACACTGCGTTCGGGATCGCGGTTGAACTCGGCCAGCGTGCGAAACCGGTTGTCTACCAGCCGCAGGCCCAGCGTCGGCCGCGATATCGCCGCGAATTGTTCGGCGATGCCGAGGCGGGCGATGATGCGATAGATCTCATCGTCCAGGTGCACGGCGCGCGGCTGAGCGTACACGCCCGGCCAGCGGTCGAGCACCAGACAGTCCACGCCGTACCGCGCCAACAACGTGGCGGTGGTGACACCGGTCGGTCCGGCGCCGACGATGACGACGGGGAGCCGGCGGGTGGACGGCGTGGTCACGCGAATCGGACTGTGGTGCGCTGTGTTCCGAGGTCGATGGCCCCGTCGTCGGTGGCCACCGACGCCTCGACGACGTCGCCGTCATGCAGGTAATTCTGGTTGGCGGCCTGGCGCGAGAAGAACATCTTCCATTTCATGGCGGGCGGCAACAGGTTTCCGATGAGCTGCACGGGCTTCGGTGGTGCACTCAGCGCGGTGCCGGCCGGGGTGCCGGTGAGCACCAGGTCACCGGGGGCGAGTTCCTGGAACTGGGTGAGTGACTGCAACGCCTCCAGTGGCCGATACAACATGTCGCCCTCGACGAGGGCGTTTTGCCGTTCCTGACCATTGACACTGAGGCGCAGGCGCAGATCGCCGAAGCGCTTGAGTTCATTGGCGTTCAGTAGCACCAACTCCGGGCCGACCGGTGTGAACGTCGGATACGACTTGGCCTCGTAGAACTGGGTTTGCGGAAGTTGGATGTCACGCGCGGAGACGTCGTTCGTGACGACCAACCCGGCGATGAAATCGCCCAGGTTGTCGTCGGTGATGGTGGTGCCGATCGCAATCGCGCGGCCGATGACCAGGCCGACCTCCACCTCGTAGTCGAGCAGCCTGACGTGCTGCGGTTTGACGATGTCATCGAACGGCCCGTTGATGGACGCGGATGCCTTGCGGAAGAACGTGAGCGGGACCGAGGCCGGATCCATGCCCGCGTCCCTGACATGCGACTCGAAGTTGGTCATTTGGGCGATGACTCGGCACGGCCGGGTCACCGGTGAGATCAAGCTGAGGGTGTCGACGGCGACGGTCTCGGTGTGGTTGGCCGCTCTTTCGATGGCGGCCCGGTCGGCCAGCAGCGCTGCGGTGCTGGTCGCCGCGGTGTCGATCTTGACCGCGCCGTTGACGGTCTTAAGCCACCAGGAGTCGGCGGTGTGCAGGACGGGAAGGGTCATGAGGTGGGAACTTTCAGTAGGCCAACCAGGCGGCTGACATCGAATTCGTTGTCCGCGCGGAGCGCTGTGATAAACGAAACCAATTCTCGCCGAGCAGATTTCGCATCGGTTCCGAGGAAGTCCTTGGTAGCCGGTGGGCCCCACTGGGCCAGCCCGGATGCGGTGAAGGGCGCCCAGCCCGGGTCCAGCGTGTTGTCGAACACGTCGCCATCGGTAAAGTGCTCGAACAGATAACCATCGGGATCCCGCCAGTAGTCGAAGATCTGGCTGCCCTGAATGTGCCTGCCGATTCCCCAGGACCGCGAGTAACCCCGCGCGCCAAGGTATTCGCCGCCGGCGGCCAGCGCGTCGAGGTCGCTTACCTGATACGCCGAATGGACGTAGCGGTTGGCCGGACCCAGGGCCATGGCCAGGGTGTGATGGTCGGCCGGTGCCGAGCCACGGTCGCACCGAATGAAACTCATGGTCGGGCCTCGGTCGCGTTGGCCGGGGAAGTACAGGAAATCGCTCACGATCATGCCCAGGTTGTCCAGATACCAGTTCAGCGTTTCGAGGTACTTGGTCGACTGCACCACCAGGTGGCCCAGGCGTTGCACCCGCGCGGGCTCTCGGGGCGGACGCTGGCCGATGTTGACGCGCCGCATGTCGTTTCCGAAATTGAAGGCGGGGGGTCGTTGGCCCGGTAGTTCCGGGAGTTGATGCAATCCGGCGACGACGCGGACCGGCATGCCACTGGGGTCGATCAAGTCGACCGATACCCCGCCGATGGTTTCCGGCAGCGGCCGCACCGATGCGCCTACGGAGTCCGCCAACCGGAGCACGTCGCCCTGGTCGGGGGCCCGGAACGCGGCGCCGGCGAAGCGGCTTCGCCGGCCGCGACGCACGATGACGCACGGCCCTCCCGCCCACGTTCCGCGTAAGTGCAGTTCGTCCGGGCCGTGTTGGGCCGTCTGGAAGCCGAAGGCCCGCGCGAACGCCTCGGCCCGGGCCAGGTCCGGGCGCTCGAACTCCAACCACGCGATGTCGGCGACTTTGATCACCGGGTTACGCGATCGCCCCGGATGCTCACCGGGCCGCGCGGTCTGCTCGCTGTGCGCCTGCGGGCGGGCACTTTCGGTCAAATCCATGACTAACTCCCAACTAACTGACGAAATCGTCACATACGAGAGAACGTTCAGTCAAGGATCTGACGGAATCCTCATAACTGATGCATACTGCTGTGAATGAGCGCGATGGTAGAGCCGACCAGGCTGGAGCGGCGCAAGCGGCGTACCCGGGCTGCGCTGGTCAAAGCCGCGCAGCGGCTGATCGCCGAGGGCAAGGTCAATGTCCCGGTCCTGGAAATCACCCAGGCCGCCGACGTGGGCATGGGGTCTTTCTACAACCACTTCGACAGCAAGGAGCAGTTGTTCGAGGCCGCGGTCGCCGATGTGCTCGACGCCTACGGGTCGATGCTCGATCGGCTCACCGAAGCCATCGAGGACCCGGCCCAAACTTTCGCCACCAGTTTTCGGCTGACTGGCCGGCTGTTTCGTCGGCATCCGCAGGAGAGCCAGATTTTGCTGGCCAACGGGCTGGAACTGCTGTCGTCGGAACGGGGTCTGGCGCCGCGCGCACTCCGCGACATCAAAGCCGGCGTCGCCGCCGGGAGGTTTGACGTCGACGACCCCGAGTTAGCCCTCGCCATGGCCGGGGGCGCGCTGCTGGGCCTCGGAAACCTGTTGCGTGACCATCCCGATCGCGATGACGCGCGCGCGGCGGACGTCGTCACGGAAAACGTTCTGCGGTTGTTCGGGCTCAGCGCCGACGAGGCGCACGCCATCTGCCAACTCCCCCTACCGGACGGGGGACTCTTCGAGGACTAGCGGGCGACGGCGTCGACGGAGAATGCGACGTTTCGACCCACCCCACCGTCATCACCGGCCTCGCCGGGGGTGGTCCACCGCACGTGTGCGGTGCCGGTGATGTGCAAAGTGGCGCCGGTATCGAAATCGATGAACAGCAAAGCGGCCTCGTCGTCGACGGCGAGGTTGCCGTAACTGTTGAACATGTTGTTCCCCGGAAAGTCCGGCCACCACAATCGGTCTGGGGAGTCGACTCGGACGAATCCCGGTGGACCTCCGCGATGTGACGCATCTCGGCCACGGGTGGGATGGCTGGTGCCCAGAAAGAACGTATCTGCCCGTGCGACCAACGCTTGATCGGATGCGTCCAGAACCGTCGCGCGGGTCGCAGGCAGTGGAGGAGGGGCGCCAAGGATCCCCACGTCGATGGCGTGGCGATGAATGTACTTGGGGCAGTTGCCGTATGACTGATCGACGCGGACGAACATGCCGCCCGGCCGGTCAGCACTGACAAGCTCGCCGTTGACCCGTAGCCTGCGCCGGGTGGCGAAGTCGATGGCGATCAGTCCTACCTGTTGACCGGTCGGGATGTCGTGCAGGGGATCGCCGTCGCGGGGGAAGGTGGCGACCCGCAAGATGTCGTCGTGGCCGCGCAGGAAACCCGGCGGTGCGGCCAACGGCGAGATCCAGAGGACCCCGGCGTGGTCGCGCGCGGTCAGCGCGGCGAACCGCTGTGACGCGAGAAATTTTTCGGCGCCCACGGACAGGCCCGACGAGTCGAGCATGCCCTCGAGCCGCCCGGCCTCGGCTTCGACGCCCGCTCGGCGCTGCGTTGCGGTCTCGCCCTCGTGGAAGCCACTCGCGGTCACACGAGCCATAACACCGCCGGTGCCGCAAACCTTCCGTGCAGCGCGGGAAATCAGCGGCCGTGGTCCCTAGGCGACCGACACGATGCGGGCAACCAGCTTGCCGCCCCGGATGACGTCGATCGTCTGGCCCGCCGCAACCTCGTCGAAGTAACGACCCGCACGCTTTCGCAATTCGTCAAGCTCGATCCCGCCGACGGTGTCCACCGGCCTCGACGTCCTGTCCGCGTCGCCGGCGGCCACGATGTGCGCCAGCAATCTGCCCCCGCGCACGACGCTGACGGTCTCCCCGGCCGCGACCCGGTCGAAGCATCGCCCGGCACGCGTTCGCAGTTCATCTAGGCCGATCCACCCACCGGCGTTTTGCGGCCCGGGTTTCGCGGACCGCGCGGGGATGGGAGCCACCCTCCAGTCACCGACGGGCACGATACGCGCTACCAGCTTGCCGCGGCGGACGACATCGATGGTCTCCCCGGCGGCGACCCGTTCGAGGTACCTACAGGCGTCACTCCGAAGTTGGCCTAGGCCAATCGCTTCCCGCATTTCCAATCCCTTCATCGGCTGGCAGGCGGCGCCAGCATGTCCTTCCAGCCGTCGTCTCCCGTTTTGCTCGAGTTCTCGACCGTGTACTTCGCGCCATCGGGCCCCACCAGTTCGCCGCTCTGGGGCAGGTAAACGGCCGGGGGAGGGGCGCCGGGGGTGTAGACGCAGGGATTCGGCTGCTGCCCATTGCATTCCACGGTTCCCGATCCCGGCCGCTGCAGTGGATCGCTGATCGGCGGTGGCGTCCCGGCCACCCTGTCGGAGGGCGCCGGGTTGAGGCCGTTGTTGACCGACGGAGCGGGTATCACCAGCCCCGGTTTCACCGGCTGGTCGCAGCGCGCCGCGGGCGCCGGGCAGGTCACGAGCTGGTTGGGTTCGCCGTACCACGGGTTGGTGCCCAGCGGGACATAGGGTTTGGGGTCGCGGCATTCCCGCGGCGTCGCCGCGCGTTTGCCGGGGACATCGACACACGGAAGATTGCGTGCGCCGCGCACCGCGTTGGCCGGAGTGTCCTGCGGGATCTTGCAATAGGTTCCGGACGGCATCGGCGCCAGGCTGGTATCCGCGGGAGACCGCCACTGGGAGGCCGGGAGAAACCCGGTCAGACACGGCGGGGGCTGGTTGATCGTCAGCGAGGTCCCGAGCGATGCGTAGCCCGGAAAGGCCGTCGTGACCGTCTGACCTTCCGAGGCGCCCTGCGGATAAGCCACCAGCAGTTGCTCGACGCCCTTGTGGTAGCGCTTGAGCATGTCCAGCACGATTTCGAGATTCGCCAGTGTCTGCGGCAGCGACTCTCGGACGTCGCTGAACACCTCGTTGACCTGATCGGCGGTCGGCGCCGCCTGGGTCAGGATGCTTTGCAGGTGCTGGTCGTTTTCCGCGCTCTGCGCGGCCAGGATGCTCAGGTTGTGCGACCAGCGGTCGATCGAGTCACCGGAGTTGACCTGGCTGTCGATGATGGGCCCCGAGTTTTGGATGATGTCGTTGATGTCGGTGATGTTGGTCTTGAAGTCACCGGCGATCGCCTGCGTCGCATCGACCAGTCGCTGCAGCGCGGGGCCCAATCCGCCTACCGCTTGGGCTGTTTCGTCGAGCAGCCCGGCGATCTTGTCCTTGGGCAGCGCGGCCAACCCCCGGTTGGCGGCGTCCAGCGCCGGCCCGATCTCGGTGGGCACGGTTCCCTTGGTGATGGTCTGACCGGGCGAGAAGTATTGGTGCGCATTGCCTACCGACACCAGGTCGAGGTACTGCTCACCGACCGCCGACACCGAATGCACGTTCGCCGAGGCGTCGATCGGGATCCGGTAGCGGTCCCCGATGCTCATCGTCACCTGCGCCCCCGTGGCGGTCGGCTCGACGGCGGTGACCGTGCCAATGGTTTCACCGCGATACGTCACATTGGAGGTCTTGTACAGGCCGCCCGACGCGGGTAGGTCCGCCTTCAACGTGTACTGGCCGATCCCGGCCGCAGTGGGAATCTGCAGGTAGTACCAGCCCAACGCAATCGCTGTGATCGCGGTCAGGATGCCGAACATGACCAGCTGGCGCTTGATGAAGCGGGTCAGCATTGCCTATCCGCCCTTTCGACCAGCGGGCCGCCCGGGGCGTCGTTCGGGTTCGGCGT
>NZ_LZJF01000175.1 GCF_001666835.1 Mycobacterium sp. E3251
TCGGAGACCACCGAGAAATCGCTTGTCTCGGATCTTCGCGAGATCCTCGCCCCGGAATATGCCACCCGAGCCCGCGACCTCGCCACTCGGATGACAACCCCCGCCGAAAGCGTCGCCAAGGCTGCGGATCTGCTCGAAAAGGCCGCCCGTGAGAAGGCTTCCGGCTGAAGCGCTTGCTTAACTCGCCGGCTTGATCAGCAGGCCCTGTCCCGTGGGCAACGCGCAGATCTTCACACCCAGTTCATTTGCCACCGCATCCATGGCGGCGCGCTGCTCGTCGCGCCCCCGGTTCGCGTAGTCATCCAGGAGCACGAAGGCACCGGGTATGAGCCGTGGCCAGAAATAGCGAAGTGCGGCGACTTCCGGTGGGGCGCAGTTCATGTCGATGTGCAGGTAAGCGATGGCGGTCGCGTCGACCTCGTCGAGCGTCTCCGGGACCGCGCCCACGATGATGCGCTGGTTATGCCACTCCGCGAAATTCGCGCGAACGCTTTCGACTCCACTGGCATACATCCCGTTGCGCAGGTGATCTTCGCTGATCTCCAGTGCCCCGGCCCGGCGTTCGTTCTCGGTGACGAAGCGCGGGTCGAGTCCGGCGAACGTGTCGAGCAAGTAGAAGGTCTTCCCCAGCCGGTCCCAGTCCAGGTATTCCATGATGGCGCTGCTCAAGAACCCGTAGCTCACGCCGCATTCGACGAAGTCGCCGTCAAGCTTGCTGGCGCTGGCCGCCGCCCACAGCCCCACGTGCACGCGCCACTGCCACTGGTACCAATCCTCTTTGCCCAGGGAGCGGGCGCCGCGCCGATAGGCGCGCTGGAACTCCGGATCGTCCAGGAACGCGTGAAAGTTATTGAACGTGACCAGCGCGTCGTTGGCGTAGACGTCGGGAAGGATGGTCCGCGCGAGCCAGTACTCGGTGCGTACCCACCACATCCGCAGGCGGGTTCCGGTTGTCAGCCCTGTTGCCACGGCGGCAACCATAGCATTGGCGGACGTCTAGCCCGTGCCAAATACGACGGGTTCAACGGTTCACCCGCCCGAACGGCAAAACTTTTGGTAGCCACCGAATTTCGCCAACCCGCTCAGGCGCCGGCATTGCCCTGTCGAATACCGTCTACTTGCGCCACAGCACGCCGGTGCCGTCGATCTCGACGATCTCCGCGGTCACGCCGTGCTTCGCCCGATAGTCCGTTACGGCTTGTTCGCACGCCTTGATCGCGTGGTAGTCGTCGACGATGCAGAAGCCACCCGGCGACAGCCGCGGATAAAGCGCATCGAGCGCCTGGATCGTCGACTCGTACAGATCGCCGTCCAGGCGCAGCACGGAGATGCGATCGATCGGCGCATCCTGCAGCGTGTCCTTGAACCAGCCGGGAACGAACCGTACCTGATCGTCGAGCAACCCGTAACGCTCGAAATTAGCCCGCACCTCGGATTCGGGCACCCCGAGGATGCGCGCGTGACGGTGCAGCGTGATCCCTTTGTCCTGCTTGTAGTTTGCGACGTCCGGCGGCGGTACGCCGGCGAAGGAGTCGCACAGCCACACGCAGCGCTTCTCGTCCCCGTGTGCGGCCAGCACCGCGCGCATCAAGATCGACGCCCCGCCGCGCCACACGCCACACTCGACCAGGTCGCCGGGGATGTCCTCTTCCAGCACCGTCTCCACGCAATGCTGCAGGCTGGTCAGCCGCTGCATACCGATCATCGTCAAGGCATCCGCCGGCCAATCCAGCCCCAGGTCTCGCGCGTGCTTATTGAACGGGCGCTTGCGGACGAGCATTAGATTGCGGGTGCTGAACAAAGGGCGCCCCAAGCGGTACCAGCCCACGGGCACCAACTCGTCATTGCCGTACCGGGTCAAATCGCGTCGGAGCAAGTCCAGGTACGCAAACCGCGTGTCGTGGTCAGTCACGGCCAAAGCTGCCCCTTAATCCGCATGCCAGTACTCCCGGTCATGAGCCTAGACGTCCGTCGACGCCCTCAATGCGTTTCGCAGTCTATCCACTAACTTGGTCCGAATTGCCAACTTGCACCTCGGGCCATCGCGATCTCAAGGACTACGCTTCACTCCGGTGGCGCGATCACAGCGTCCCGAGCGGGTGAAGCTCTCCAGCAGATCGACGGCGCGCCCCACGCTGTCAGCGGGCTTGGTCATCTGGGCAGAGATCTCGCGGGCCCGAGCGGCGCACTCGGGGGCGAGGATCATGCGCAGGTCTTTGACCAGCGTTTCGCAGGTGGTCGACGAGAAGCGGCGGGATGTGCCCACCCTCAATTGTTTGATATGGGACCCCCAAAATGGCTGGTCTCCGGCGGTCCAAAGGATCAACGTCGGGATTCCGGCGCGCAGACCCGCAGCCGTGGTACCGGAGCCACCGTGGTGGACGACGGCACGACAGGCCGGGAAGATCTTTGTGTAATTCACCACGCCCACCACCTTGACGTGGTCGAAGTGCGGCACGTCGCTGAAATCAGTTCCGCCGAAACACAGGAGGGCCCGCTCGCCGAGGTTCGCGCACGCCGAGCTAATCATTTCGACTGTGGCGGAGGGGGATTCGAGCGGTATGCTTCCCGAACCGAAGCAAATCGGCGGTGTTCCCGCGGCGATCCACGACGCTACGTCCTCGTCGGCGTCCGTGGTCAGCTCCATCGTCAGTGCGCCGACGAATGGTCGCCGGTCGCCCCATTTTCTGGCCCATTC
>NZ_LZJF01000176.1 GCF_001666835.1 Mycobacterium sp. E3251
GCTCACCGACCAGCTCGCACTTCTCGGGACCACCCGCGATCCCGACGACACGAGCCCCGGCGGCCTTGGCGAGTTGGCCGGCGACCGACCCGACCGCGCCGGCCGCCGCGGAGACGACGACCGTCTCGCCCGGTCGCGGCTTGCCGATGTCGCGGATCCCGATCCACGCGGTGAGCCCGGTCATCCCGAGCGCACCCAGGTAGGCGCTCGGCGAGATGCCCGCTGCCACGTCCACCGGATTCACCATCGCCGTGTCCGAAAGGACCGCGTACTCCTGCCAGCCGAGCAGGCCCTGCACTTTCTGACCGACCGGATACTTGGAACTCTTGGAGGCGACCACCTCGCCGAGCCCGCCCGCGCGCATCACCTCGCCGATCCCGACCGGAGGCAGGTAGGACGGGGTGTCGTTGATCCACATGCGGTTGGTCGGATCCAGCGAGATCCAGTCGACCCGCACGAGCGCCTGGCCGTCGCCGATCTCGGGCACCGCCTCCTCGCTCAGTGCGAAGGTGTCCGGGCCTATGCGGCCGGTGGGGCGTTCGCGGAGCAGAAAACGGCGGTTTCGATCGGACATAAGCGCACCGTACCCTTCAACCAGGGGACCGCCGAACGAAAGGTTTTGCGCGGTGAACGTGATGTCGCGAATCGTCGTTGTTCCCGTCGCCGCGCTGACGGTGCTGACAGCGGCCGCCCTGTCGCTGCCCGGGACGGCCGCCGCAGATCCGCCGCCCACCCAGCAGATCACTGTCGTGGCCGTCGGACCCGATGGCCAACCGATGAACGGTTACCACGTGGCGTCCGGACCGGGCAACGTCGGCCAGGCCAGCGAGTGCTCGTCACCGTCACCGTCAGCGCTGGCCGACAACGTCTATTCCTGCTCACCAACCGCGGTGGGCGCCCTCACCTGTTGGCCGTCGACGCCCGGATCGCTGCTGTGCGTGGACAATCCCTGGGACAGGAGCATGCATCGGGTGAACTACGACGGCCCGCTGCCGCCCGTGCAGGCGCCAACCACTCCGGACCCGTTCGCGCTGACTCTCGATGACGGCACGCGCTGCCTGTTCCGCAACGGTGGCGCCTGGGGTGGTCGCGCCGATGGGTATGTCCCGGTCTACGGGTGCGGCCCCGGCGGTGGCGGCAATACCGCGGTGCTGTGGCTGCCCAGCCAGGGCGCCGGGAGTTGCATCGACCGCTCATCATCGGCGTGGACGGTCAAGGTCGGTCAAATCGGCCGACCCGACACCGTCTATCCACCGCCCCAGACCCGCGCGGTGACGGAAGCATGGTTTGCCGGGGGCAAGGCCGGCCAATAGGGCCTCGGCCGTGCTGCTATAACGCACGTATGTCAGCCCCCAGATACACGATCACCCACGTTTCAGACACCGCCCGCTGGACCGCATTGCACCGGGCGACCGAAACCGCCCGTCCCGACGCGCTGTTCAGCGACCCGCTCGCCGAGCGCCTCGCGGGCGAACACGGACGCGAAATCGTCGCCAACGTCCCACGGTCGACCCGCAACGGCTGGTGGCTCGTCGCGCGCACCAAGATCATCGACGACGCCATCGCCGAAGCGATCGCCGGCGGCTGCGACCGGGTGCTGAACCTGGCCGCCGGTCTGGACACCCGCCCGTATCGGCTGGAGCTTCCGGCCGACTTCACGTGGGTGGAGGCGGACCTACCCGACCTACTCGCGGAAAAGACGCAGCTCCTTGCCGACGAGGCGCCCCGGTGCCGGCTGACCCGCACCGCCGTCGACCTGGCCGACGCGGCGGCCCGCGACGCCTTCCTGGACGAGGCTCTGCGCGGCGCCACCAAGGCGCTGGTGCTGACCGAGGGCCTGTTGATGTATTTGGAAGACAGCGACGTCGTCGCGCTCTCCGCGGCGATCAAGCGACCCGAGGTCGCCTGGTGGCTGCTCGACTTCGCCGGTCCCGGTCTGAAGAAGATGCTGAACAAGAAGATGGCCGGCATGCTGCAGAACGCGCCGTTCAAGTTCGCACCCGAGAACGGGTTGGCCTATTTCGAAAACCTGGGCTGGCACACCGTCGAAGTCGAGGCGCTCTACCTCGCGGCCCACCGGTTGCATCGCTTGCCGGTGTGGATGCGCCCGCTCGCGTGGCTACCCCAGCCGGACCCGCGGCACCCGGGCGGCAGGGCATGGAGTGCGACCGCCCTGCTCACCCATTGAGCGCGCCTACCAGACGCGGATCCAATCGACGAGCATGTCGGCGGGATAGCTTCCCGGCCCCGGGTCGCCGCCGCCGGACCCGGCCACCGCCAGGTTGAATACCGGGTAGACCGTGTAGCCCGGTCCGTTGAACGGCCAATCCGGCAGCGAGCTCGCCGGCACGTCGAAATAGGGCTGGGCCCCGTCGGAATAGTCCTTCCAGAACCGGATGCCGGCCTCGTCCCACTGCGTGCGCCAGGTGTGCCAGGCGCTGTCCATCGCGATGTTGTGGGTTTTCCACTCGCCGCCGTTGGCTTTCGCGTGAACGGTGGTGGCCGAGGGCCAACTGCCGTTGCCGTACCACTCCATGACGTCGATCTCACCCTGGTCGTCATTACCCAGCCAGTAGGCGGGCCAGGCGCCCGCGGTCAGGCAATTGAGCTTGATACGGGCTTCCCAGGTATGGCCGACGCCACCCCGCCAGAGGCTTTGGACCTTGCCGCTGTAGTAGGTGGGGCCGTCCTTGGCGGCGCGCAGAACCAGGTTGGAGTTGCCGTCGAGGAAGACGTTGCGACGGTCGTCGCGGTACTGCCCGATGTGCTCGGGCAGCTCCCAATACGTCGGATCCTTGATGGATTCGCGGGCCTTCGCGACCGTCCACTTCGACGAATCCGGCGCCGAGCCGGCGGCTCCGTCGAATTCGTCGTGAAAAATGTAGGTGCCGGTTTGGCCGCTCGGAGCGGCGGGAGCGGGTGCGCGATTCGGGCGGGCCAGGGCCTGCGGCGCAGGCAGCGCGGCAGCGAGCACGCCGATCCCGGTCGTCAACATCATGCGGCGGCGGTCCATCTTGGGCATACGCGGGGACGATAGCAGCCACCGCCGTCCAGACCGAACTCCGAAATCTGTCGGTGCTCGCCGCTAACGTTTCGAATCGCCGGCGGGCCAGCACGGACGGCGGAGTGGTAACGGCGGCAGGATTAGTCGAAATTCATGGCTAATTCTCAACTTGGTGGGTGGTTTGGTCTCAGGATCGGCCGGGCATTCTGAGATCACAAGCCGATAACCACAAGTCGTAGAGTTTTTGCGGGTTGCACTGGGAGGAGTTAACGATCGTGGCGAATTCAACGGGAGCGACGGTTATTTCCCTTCAGTCTCACCCGCGATGGGCTGCGGCTCGGCGTCAGGAGCGCGAACGCCGTGAGGCTATGCGCCGTCATCCCGCTTTCCGCGCCAGCCAGCGTGCCGCGGTCGCCGGTGGCGAGGTCATCCCGCTGATCCGCGACTTCAAGCTCTACTCGAGCACCAACACTTCGGCCTGAACAATTCCGCGCGCAAATTGCGCAAAAGGCGGCCGCGGCGTGGGCTTGCTCGCACACGTAATCGGGCCGCGGAAAACGTTCCGATAACTTCCCCTCTCTCTTGAGGGAGCGCGCGGCTGCCCCCGTTGGGGAGCCACAGCGGCCGCCCGAATTTTCGGATTGCACCGTTTACATCATTCCCGCCGTTTACTACCGTGGGTAGTAGAAGTCGTTGGGAGAAGCGATGTCGAACAATTCGTTTTCGAGTACAGCGCACCGTCCGCTCACCGCGGCGATGGTCGGGTTCGCCGCCGCGTACGCCCTGCACGCGATCGATCACCTTCGGCGGGGAATGGCGGCCTCGCCGCCGTCGATCATGGTCGGCGGCACGATCCAGGGCATCATCGTGCTGATCGCCGTAGTGCTCGTGGTGCGTCATCACCCGCGGGCTTGCGAGGCGGCGATCGCGGTGGGTTACGGCAGCGCCGCGCTGTTCGTCTATGCCCACGTGCTGCCGACGTTCCTGCCGGACTTTCAGGACAGCTTTACGTCCGGGCCCCGCATCAACGTCACCTGGTTCTCGTGGGTCACCGCGGCCGCCGAGATCGGCGCGGGCCTGGCGCTCGGGTACGTGGGAGTGCGGGCGCGACGGCGTTGTGCCGCGAGCTTGCCGGCACGGGTCGCGTCGCAGGCCTAGGTCGCGCACAACCGCGTCTAGCGATCCGCGCGCCGGATCGGATCAGAGCTTGCCGGCGACGAAGTCGGCCGCCTGGTTGGCCATCCCCGCGTCGATGTACGCACCGGCGAGGTGTTGCGGCCAGTTCGCCTTCCAGGTGTTCGGGTCGGCGGGGTTGCAGATGGGGTCGGCGCCGTGGCACAACTCGATGGTCCGGTCGTTATAGATCGGGCTGAAGTTCGTGATCGGACCGACCCACTGGCTGCCGTTGCCGAAGAGGGCCACGGCAGCGATGTGCTGGTCGGCGCCCGGCGGCAGCGGGCTGTCGAAGCCGAACGCGCTGATGGGCGCCGCGAGGACCACGTCGGTCACCGCCGCGCCGAGCGAGTAGCCGCCGAGCACCAGCCGGGTGTTCGGGCATGTGTTGATCATGTCCTGAACGTGGTGGCTCATGTCGTTGGCACCCTGAGCAACCTCGGTGTCGGCGGGGTAATTCACCGCGTAGACGCCGATGTTCTTGTTGACCTTGGATCGCAGTGCACTGATGAACGCGTTGCCCAGCGCTCCCGGTCCCGGCGATTCCATTCGGCCGCGGGCGAAGACCACCTGTGCCTGTGGGCAGTTCGCGGCCGCGGCGCTGGGCATTACGGACGAGGGGAGCGCAGCGGGCAAAGCGGCCGCGGCCACGATGAGGACCGCCGCCAGGCCGATGTCACCGAGTCTGCGGGGAAACACAGCATGATGGTAAAGCGGTCCCGGCCCGGCCGCTGGGCTTAGGCAAAGCGCCCTCAGTCCGGTCGCCTCGACCACCGTGGGGACGCCAGTGGCGCGAACGATAGGTTCAGCGGATGAGTCACGTCGATGCGAGTGCGCCCGAGCGCCTGTTCGCGCTGGCCGAACAGGTACCAGGGTTCCTGCCCGCCGACGAGGGACGGGCGCTCTACGACGCCGCGCTGCGGTATCTCGACGGCGGCGTCGCCGTCGAGATCGGCACGTATTGCGGCAAATCCACCCTGTTGCTCGGCGCCGCGGCCCAACAAACCGCGGGCGTGCTCTACACGATCGACCACCATCACGGCTCCGAGGAGCACCAGGCCGGCTGGGAGTACCACGACGCCTCGCTGGTCGACGAGGTCACGGGATTGTTCGACACACTGCCGACCTTCCGTCGCACGCTCGATGCCGCGGGGCTGGACGACCACGTCGTCGCCGTCGTGGGCAAGTCGCCGATCGTGGCCTCCGGATGGCGGTCGCCGCTGCGCTTTTTGTTCATCGACGGCGGCCACAGCGAGGCTGCCGCGAACCAGGACTTTGACGGATGGGCGAAGTGGGTGACCGTTGGCGGCGCGCTGGCCATCCACGACGTCTTCCCGGACCCGAGGGACGGCGGCCGACCCCCTTACTACATGTACTGTCGCGCAGTCGATTCCGGCCAGTTCCGGGAGGTTTCGGCTACCGGGTCGCTGAGAGTCCTCGAGCGTGTCAGCGGCCAGCCGGGCGAGGCGATCTAGCCGGATTCACGTCAGCGGCCGGGGCCGGCCGAGACGCATTCGCAGTCGAAGTCGGTCTGCAGACCCATCGGCAAGCCCTCGGCACGGAAAATGCCGGCGCCCGCGGTGGTGTTGGACAGCGCATCCGCGGCGAGGATCATCGCCGCTCCCGTCCACGTGGTGCGCTCCTCGGGCCAGCGTTTCCCATCGGCGAACACCAAACCCGTCCAATAGGAGCCGTCTTCCTCGCGGAGATGCTGCATGGCGCCGAACTGTCGATGGGCGGCGGATCGCTGACCGATGGCGTCCAGCGCCATCACCAGCTCGCATGTCTCGGCGCCGGTGACCCAGGGTCGGTCCACCACACAGCGAATGCCCAGTCCGCCGACCACGAAGTCGTCCCACCGCTGTTCGATTCGCGCGGCCGCCGCGGGCCCGCGCATCGCGCTACCGAGAATGGGGTAGTACCAGTCCATCGAGTAGCGGTCCTTCTCGGTGAACGCCTCGGGATGCGCGGCTATCGCGTGCCCGAGCCGGCCCAGCGCCAGTTCCCACTCCGGCTGCGGCTCGCCGACCAGGGCCGCCAGCGCCAAGGCGCACCGCATGCTGTGAAAGACGCTTGCGCAACCCGTCAGCAGCGCTTCGTCCAAAGGACCGGCTTCACTGCGGGCCCAACAGATCTCGCCATAGCCGACCTGCAAGTCGATGACGAAGTCGATCGCCTTGTGCACGACCGGCCACATCTGAGCGGCGAAGCGCCGGTCGCCGGTGACGAGCACGTGGTGCCAGACGCCGGTGGCGATGTAGGCGCAGAAGTTGCTGTCGCTGTTGGCATCTTCGATGACCCCGGCGCGCAGCTGGATCGGCCATGAGCCATCCGGCCGCTGGGTGCGGCGACTCCATTCGAACGCGGCGCGCGCCGGTTCCAGTAGCCCGGCGGCGGTGAGCGCCATCGCGCACTCCACGTGATCCCACGGGTCGGTGTGACCCCCCTCAGACCAGGGGATGGCCCCGGTGGGTTCCTGCATGGCTGCGATTGACAGCGCGGTTTGACGGCATTGCTCGGGGGTAAGGACGCCCGGGACCGATGGTGGGTTAGACCGACGCAACTGAATATCCCACCGTCGCTTCGCTTTCTGCTTGCGGCTGTTTGACGAAATACATCGCCACACTCTTGCCGACCAGCGGATTGAGTAGCGATTCCGCCAGCTGCGTGATCTTCGGCCGTCGCATCAGGTCCCACACCAGGAGTTGGTGGTACGCCGACACGGCCC
Source organism: Mycobacterium sp. E3251 (assembly GCF_001666835.1). Taxonomy (GTDB): domain Bacteria; phylum Actinomycetota; class Actinomycetes; order Mycobacteriales; family Mycobacteriaceae; genus Mycobacterium. The sequence goes on from NZ_LZJF01000176.1 coordinate 6,906, forward strand.
GGTGATCGGTGTTAGACACTCCCACAGCGCATTTCAACCACCAGAAGGGGGAATGCAGTGCGTGCGCGTGGTGGGAATGCGTCATTCGCATTCCGCCATCCGAAATCTTGGCGCGCAAATCGCTGGCCCGGTAGATGCGTACGTGGCCGCCCTCGTTGCTGTGGTATTCATCGGACAGCAGCCAACAAACCCGCTCGGGAAGCCATCGCGGCACACTGACGGCCAGGGTGCCGCCGACCTTGAGCACCCTGATCAATTCGGCGATGGCGGCGTCGTCGTGCGGTATGTGTTCCAGGATTTCGGACGCGATCACGCAGTCGAATGTCTCGTCGGCGTACGGCAACTTCAACGCGTCACCGAGGACCACCTTCGCCGATGCGCCGGCGGGCGCCTCACCGCCCTCGGCCATCGCGCGCAAAATGGTGTCCACCGAACGCAATTCGCTCTCATCGCGGTCGAACGCCACGACGTCGGCACCGCGTCGATACGCTTCGAACGCATGCCGGCCGGCTCCGCAGCCGACGTCGATGACCTTCGTCGCCGGTCCCACCCGTAGCCGGTCGAAATCGACTGTCAGCATTGCGCTTCCCCTTCGGGAGCGGCCGGGGCGGCGTTGCGCGCGATCGCCCGCTCATACACCCGGACGGTTTGAGCGGCCACGGCCTCCCAGCTGAACACGTTGACCGCGCGGGTTCGTCCCGCCTTGCCCAGACTCCGTCGCTTCTCCGGCGAATCCAGCAGGTCTCCGAGGGCGCGGGTGAGCGCGTCGACGTCGGCGGGCGGTACCAGCTCGGCGCACGCGCCGTCGGTGCCGAGAACTTCGGGGAGCGCACCGACCCGACTCGCGACGATCGGAGTTCCGCTGGCCATCGCCTCCACCGCCGGTAGCGAAAACCCTTCGTAGAGCGAGGGAATGCAGGCGACTTCGGCCGAGGCGAACAACGCGGCCAGCTCGGCGTCGGAAAGCCCGCTGGTGATGTGGACCATGTCGGAGATGCCGAGCTCGGCGATCAGTTTGTGGGTGGGGCCGTTGGGTTCCACCTTGGCGACCAGCCGCAGCTCGAGATCCCTGCTCGTACGCAGCCGGGCGACCGCGTGCAGCAAGGTGCGCACACCCTTCAGCGGCGTATCGGCACTGGCAATCGCGATGACCCGCCCGGGTTGCCGGGGAAGGGATCCCGGCTTGAACAGTTCGGTGTTCACGCCCAGCGGCACCACGTGCAGCTGGTCGGGCGAAACCCCGAAGTCGCTCACGATGTCGGCGGCCGACGACGACGAAACTGTCAGCAGGTCCGGAATCTGGCGCGCCACTTGCTGCTGCATCGCCAGAAATCCATACCAGCGCTGCACCAACGGCTTTCGCCACCATCGCGCGGCCGCCAGGTCGAGCACGCGGTCACGGGTGATGGGATGGTGCACAGTAGCCACCACGGGCAGTCCCGCGCCCGCGATCGTGAGGAGGCCGGTGCCCAGGCTCTGGTTGTCGTGGACGACGTCGAAGTCGGCCGTCCGGGATGCCAGCAACCGGGCGGCGCGCATGGTGAACGTCCGCGGTTCCGGAAAGCCCGCCGTCCACGTGGTGAGCAGTTCCAACAGGTCGATCGAGTCGCGGATCTCACTGGGCCGCGGCACCCGGAAGGGATCGGGTTCACGGTAGAGGTCAAGGCTCGGCACCTGGGTCAGCCGCACCCGCGGGTCGAGCAGGTCGGGGTAGGGCTGGCCCGAGAACACCTCGACGTCATGACCCAGTTCCACCAGACCGTGGCTGAGATGGCGCACGTAGACGCCCTGTCCGCCGCAATGGGTTTTACTACGGTAGGACAGCAGGGCAATTCGCATACTCAACTCTTCTTTGCTGGTGAATGACCGCGGAATGGCGCCGAATCCATCGCGGTCAACGGGCTCCCGAACCCCGCGACAGCAAACTGGACATGTGTCCAGACTATAGTTCGATCACCTAATCGAGCGCAACGAGCTCGGGCGTCACCGGGTCCCGGGTAAACGGTCTGACGGAATTCCGGCACCCAAAGATCATGCCATTAGGCCCCGAACGGAATTGAACCGTTCGAGCCACCCGCGCGTGCTCCCAGGTATAGGAAGCTATACCCAGCTCGGGGATGAGGAGTGGCCGTGGGTGCCGTGTTGAAACCGCGTTACGACGTCATCGTGTGTGGCGCCGGGTCCTCGGGGTCGGTCGTCGCCGCCCGCCTGGCGGAGAACCCGGACGTGAAGGTGCTGCTACTCGAGGCGGGCGGCTCCGACGACCTGCCGGCGGTGAAGGAAGCCGGCCAATGGCCGTCCAACCTGGGAAGCGACCGCGACTGGGGCTTCGCCGCCGAACCCGACCCGCGCCTGCACGGGCGCTCCATCCCGTTCTCGATGGGCAAAGTGCTGGGCGGCGGGTCGAGCATCAACTTGATGGTGTGGTCGCGCGGACACCGCGGCGACTGGGACCACTTCGCCGCCGAATCGGGCGAGCCCGCGTGGGCGTACGCGCGGGTCTTGGAACTGTATCGGCAACTCGAGGACTGGCAGGGCACAGGCGAGCCGGATCACCGTGGCAGGGGAGGACCGGTGTTCGTCGAGCCGGCCGCCGGCCATCCGCTTGGACCGGCGGTCTTGGACGCGGCGCGGGCTCACGGCATCCCCACCTACCAGAGTCCGAACGGCCGCTTGATGGAGAATGCGCGCGGCGCCGCTGTTGCCGACCTACGCAGCCGCAACGGCAGGCGCGAGTCCGTGTTCCGCACCTACGCCGGCGCGGTGCTGGGCCGCCCGAACCTGACGGTGTTGCCGCACGCGATGGTCACCCGCGTCATCTTCGAAGCCGACCGGGCGATGGGCGTCGAAGTCTTGCATGCGGGCGCGGTTCATCAGGTGGCCGCCGAGGCGGAGGTCGTTTTGTCACTCGGCGCGATACACACCCCCAAGGTGCTGATGCAGTCCGGCGTGGGCGACGCGCAGGAATTGCGGCGCGTCGGAATCGCCGTCCGCCGGCACCTACCCGGCGTCGGACGCAATTTCCAGGATCATTTCGGGTTCGACTGCGTGTGGGAGTTTCCGGATTCGGTGCAGGGCAGCACCCAGGTTGCGGCGACGATGTTCTGGGACTCGGGAGCGGCCGATGTTCAGGGACCCGAC
>NZ_LZJF01000177.1 GCF_001666835.1 Mycobacterium sp. E3251
TGACCCGCGCAAATTCCCCGAGCCAGACGTGTTCGACATCCACCGTCCCAACGCGCGCAGCCATGTCGCGTTCGGTCGCGGTCCGCATGCCTGCCCCGGAGCACCGCTGGCACGCACCGAGGCGCGGGTCAGCATCGAGCGGATGCTAGGCCGCACCAACAACATTCGCATCGACGAGGACAAGCACGGCCCTCCCGGCGACCGCCGGTCACGATTGCGGTTGTTCCCTGAAACGGCATCGCACTACTCGAATCGGATGTGTAGCCGGGTGAGCCCCCGCAAGATGAACGTGGGCAGATACCGGTACCGGCGGTCGCCGGGAGGGCCGTGCTTGTCCTCGTCGATGCGAATGTTGTTGGTGCGGCCTAGCATCCGCTCGATGCTGACCCGCGCAAATTCCCCGAGCCAGACGTGTTCGACATCCACCGTCCCAACGCGCGCAGCCATGTCGCGTTCGGTCGCGGTCCGCATGCCTGCCCCGGAGCACCGCTGGCACGCACCGAGGCGCGGGTCAGCATCGAGCGGATGCTAGGCCGCACCAACAACATTCGCATCGACGAGGACAAGCACGGCCCTCCCGGCGACCGCTCTTC
>NZ_LZJF01000178.1 GCF_001666835.1 Mycobacterium sp. E3251
CACCTCGCCGAACGCGCTCGGCAACTTCTTCAACGACTACAACGCCGACACCGGAACCATCGTGGGCGGCTTCGGGATTATGAACTTCGCGAACCCGACGTGGGGCGGTCAGCTTCTGCTGTCCTTCCCGGGCTGCGACCAAATCGGAGCCATCGAGAACGTCACTGCGGTCGAATCGGGGAAGCTGTGTGCCCTATTTCTCGGTCCTGGCCTGCGGCTACTCAACTTCAACAACCTGCCAATTCCCATCAACATCTTCCTGCAGAAGTCCGTGGATCCGTCCAAAATCGTCTACAGCGAAGCCCGGCTGGCGCCCGGCGGTGAGGGCCCGAAACCTGGACCACCCGAAATCCCGCCCGCGGTGTCGGCCTACACCGGTTTGCCCGGTGATCCGGTTGGACCGCCGGGGGCGGTGCCGCCGGCGCCCATACCGGGCGCGGCGATGCCGCTGCCGCCCCCGCCGTCGACCCCGATGCCGCCACCTCCGCCCCCAGCGCAGAGCACGTCAGACATGCTGCTGCCGGCCGATCGGCCACAACAATGATCGCGCGGATCGCGGCGCGCCGGGTGTTTGCCATCGGCTGCTGTGTGGTGGTGACGGCGACGGGATGCGCATTCCACGGCCTGAATTCGCTGCCGCTGCCCGGCGCGGTCGGACGCGGGCCGGGGGCCAACATTTACCACGTCGAACTCCCGAATGTCGGCACGATGGAGTCGAATTCGCCGGTGATGATCGACGACGTCGTCGTTGGCAGCGTCGGCACGATGAGGGTGCAAGGCTGGCACGCGGACGTCGAGATCTCGGTGAAACGCGATGTCGTCGTCCCGGCCAACGTGGTGGCCACCGTCGGTCAGACCAGCCTGCTGGGGTCGATGCATGTGGAGCTGAATACGCCCCCCGGTCAACAGGGCAGCGGACGGCTGCAGCCGGGCGCCACCATCCCGTTGAGTCGGTCGTCCGCCTACCCATCGACGGAACAGACGCTGTCGTCGCTGGGCGCGGTCGTCAACGGCGGGGGGCTGGGACAGATCGGGGAGATCATCCACAATTTCTCCGCTGCTCTGTCCGGGCGCGAGGGCGCGGTACGTGACTTGATCACTCGTCTCGACACCTTCGTCGGAACGCTGGACGACCAGCGAAACAACCTCGTCGACTCCATCCAGGCGCTGAACCGGCTCGCCGGGACGTTCGCCGGCCAACGCGACGTTCTCACCCAGGCGCTGCAGAAGATTCCGCCCGCGCTCGATGTGCTGATCAAGGAGCGCCCACGGCTCACTGCCGCCCTGGACAAGCTCCGCGTCTTCAGCAACACCGCCACCCGATTGGTCAACGACACTCAGGCCGACCTGGTGAAGAATCTCAAGAACTTGGAGCCGACCATCAAGGCGCTCGCCGATGTCGGACCGGAGTTGGGCACGGCCGTCGCTGCTGGGTTCGTGTTCCCGTTCACCCAGAATTTCGTCGACCGGGCGGTCCGGGGCGACTACTTCAACCTGCACGTCGACCTGGATCTCTCGATTCCACGGCTCAAGCGAGGACTGATGCTGGGGACCCATTGGGGGCAGCTGGACCAGCCGGAGCCGCCAGCACCGGGGGAGCCGTATTACCTGAATTACACACACGATCCGCTGCATTCGCCCATCAGGCCGCCGTGGGTCGACCCGGCCAGCCTCCCCCCGCTGCCCGGGCCGCCGCCGGGTACGGCTCCGCTGCCCGGGCCGCCCCCGGCCGCGGCTCCGCCGGACGGGGCCCTTGGCCAAGCCCCGGCCCCCGCAGAGGCGCCACCGACGGGAGCGGGTGGATAGATGCTGACGCGCTTCGTTCGTATCCAGCTTGCGGTCTTCGCGATCGCGGGGACCGTCGGCGTGATCGCGATGGTGCTCTTCTACATCCAGGCGCCCACCCTGCTCGGCATCGGCCGGATGACGGTGACGCTGGAGCTGCCAGCCGCCGGTGGCCTGTACCGGTTCTCCAACGTGACCTACCGCGGGGTCCAGCTCGGCAAGGTTACCTCGGTGGGGCTGACTCCAACCGGCGCGAAAGCGACGCTGTCGCTTGCCACTTCGCCGAAGGTCCCCGCGGACCTGACAGCGGAGGTGCTCAGTGTTTCCGCGGTGGGTGAACAGTACGTCGACCTCCGGCCGAAGACCGATTCACCGCCCTACCTGCACGACGGTTCGGTAATCTCGGTGCGCGACAGCCGGATTCCGCAGCCGGTTGGCCCGATGCTCGACCAGCTCAATGCCTTGGTTCAGAGCATACCGAAGACCAAGCTCGGTCAGTTGCTCGACGAGTCCTTCCAGGGCTTCAATGGCGCCGGTTACGACCTGGGGTCACTGATCGATTCTTCGCAGACGTTGTCCCGCGACGCCAACGGCGTCGTCGATCGCACTCGGGCCCTGACCGAAGACACCGGGCCGCTACTGGACACCCAGGCGCAGACCACCGATTCGATCAGGACGTGGGCGCGTAGCCTCGCCGGCATCTCGGATGTGTTGGTGAACAACGATTCCCACTTCCGGACCATCCTGCAAAACGGCCCCGAGGCCGCGAACGAAGCTTCCCGTCTTCTTGAACAAATCAAACCGACGCTGCCGGTGCTGCTCGCCAACCTGACCACCATCGGGCAGATCGGCATCACCTACCACCCCTCGCTGGAGCAACTGCTGGTGCTGCTGCCCTCGGCGGTTGCCATCGAGCAGGCTGCTTCCCCCACCAATGATCCCGACGGTCTGGCCAAGGGCGACTTTGCGCTCACGATCGATGATCCGCCGATTTGTACTGTCGGATTCATGCCCCCCAACACGTGGCGATCCCCGGACGATCTCACCGACATCGACACCCCGGACGGGTTGTATTGCAAACTCCCGCAGGACTCACCGCTTTCGGTTCGCGGTGCCCGCAACTATCCCTGCATGGGCCACCCGGGCAAGCGCGCGCCCACCGTCGAAATCTGCAACAGCGACAAACCGTACATGCCGCTGGCGATGCGCCAGCACGTCCTCGGCCCCTATCCGCTGGACCCCAACCTGCTCTCCCAGGGCGTCCCGCCCGACGACCGGATCACCTCCAACGACAGAATCTTCGGCCCGGTGGAGGGAACGCCGCTGCCGCCGGGGGCGGTGCCGCGCGGCACACCGGCGGGGCCGCGGGGGGAAAATCCACCACCGGGAACGGTTGGAGCGGCTGTACCGCCCGCACCGTCGTCGGGACCACCTCCGCTGGCGCCCATGTCGAGAATGTCGGCTGACCTTCCGCCCATAGCGCCACTGGACGTTCCTGCGGCCGGCGAACTTCCTCCGCCCCCCGCCGCGCCCGCTCCTCCCGACGCCGCGCCGGCAGATGCGGGCGGCGGCGGTGGGCCGCAGGCGGCGCCGAGCTCATTCGGTGGTGGGGCCGGCAAGCCAGTGCCGCCGTCCGTCACCATCGCCCGGTATGACCCGCATACGGGTCGTTACGTCGGTCCGGACGGCAAGTTGTACCAGCAGTCGGATCTCGTTGCCCCGAAAGCACCCAAGACGTGGCAGGACATGCTCCCAACCTGAGGCCGCCCCGAAAAGTAAAGCTACGAAGGCCCGGTCAGCTCAGCTTGTCCAGGCGCAACGGCATCGTGATGTCAAGCCACTGGTTTTGCCCGCACGCACCGGACGGGCCGACCGTCTTGTCCTTTCCGGCGTAGGTCGACGACCCGAGCTGGTAGCCGCCGTATTGGTTGACCGGATAGAAGAAAAAGGTCTGCTGTCCGTTGAACGCGGTGCCGTCCTCGCATCGCTCCCAGTTCGGCACCTCGCGTTTGGCCTTCCACATCTCCCCGTCGTTCATGTAGAGAGGCGCCGTCCAGCCCTGGTCGCTGCTCAACGTGCCGTGGCATTCCTGGAACGTCTCGCATGTCGAGCTGATCGTCCACGTCTGGACGACCGTCGGCTCCCCGAAGTACTGATCGTTGCGCTGGGCATAATCGCCGATGGATGTAACGCGGAACGTGCCGTTGACGGCGACTTCTTCCTTGGTTGTCGCCCGAGCGATGGATGCCGTGCCCACACCACCAAATACGGTGGCAGCGACCAGCGTTGCGGTGGTGAGTGTTCGAACTGATCGCATCAGGCGCTCCTTGACCCGCTTCAACTAACCGCCATTGTTAATGCGGTATCAACATTGCGTGCGGCTATTCGTGTAATGAGATTAACACCGCTTCCGCTCCGACAAAATGGCGATCGAACCAAAATGGAAAGGGCTCACGCCAGCGGTTCCAACTTCGAGATCAGCCAGGAGCCCTTGACTTTCGTCAAGGTCACCCGGGCGCCGTTCGCGGTTGTCTGCGGTTCTGGCTTTTCCTTGCTTGTGGCGGTCTGGTTGATGAACACCAGCACCACTGCCGAATTCGGGTGCAGCTCCATAACCGCGGCCCGAACCACCTTGGCTGTCTCCGTGACGTGCTTCTGCTGTGCCAGCGCGGCGATCTGTTCTGTGAACTTGGTGTAGTAGGCGAGAAAATTACCGGTGAGATATGACTTCGCCTTGGTGAAATCACGGTTCAGGTGGTCGGGAGCGTACGACAGCACCGCCACCGAACCTTCTGACGCAGCCTGGATTGCCCGGCGTGCCGCCGCGTCGCCGACCTCTTGATCCGGCCGGTAGAGATGGAGGTACAGACCGGCGGCGACGCCCATCGCGGTAACGACCAACACGGTCGCAACTATCGAACGGCATCTCGCCAGGCACCGTAGGCTCCAGCGCTTGATCGTGGCCCGTCGGTTGTCGGGAGCCGATCCGGCGGAAGCCGATGACGACCCCGTCTCATCGGACGGTGCGGATTCCATGCTGTCCAGCGACGGCCCGGGCTCGACAGTCATGACAGGAAATCAACTTTCGACATCTTGAGCTGCCCGCCTGCGCGGTCCATCGTGACGCTGAGCCGAAATAAAGCCGGTGGCGGTTTGGCGTTATCCGGCCCGATGGCATCGGTTTTCGCCGCCACGAGCACGACTCCAGAATTGTCGCCCAACGACTCGACAGCGACGGCTTCCACGGTCACCTTGCTGCCGACCTTCGTGTCCTCTGCCTTCTTGACCATGAGCAGCGACATCGCCGACAGTTGGCTGTTGAGGTCACCGGTGGAGGCATCGATCATGCGCTCAACATCCCTCTTGGCATGATCGGGGTCGATCGACATCAGCGCCGTAACCCCTTGCCGGGCTGCGGAAGTGAACTCTGCCGCGAGCCGTTGCTTGTGCACCGTGGTGCGGTGCTGCGACACCATGTAACCGCTCGCTGCGAGGGAAGCGGAGAAGAGCGCGATGCCGACGGCGGTGGCTATGGTCTTCCGCCTCGGGCGCCGGAGCCACCGTGGCCGCCGCGGCAACCGTAGTCGTGCCCGGATCGACTTTGCGGGCCGCTGCTCGGCATCCTGGGAAGCGGCGTGGTCGTCCGCTTTCTCGGTTTCGGCTGCCCCGCGCAGCCGGGCGAGGCGTGCCCGAGCCGCCTGGGCGCGCGCTTCCGCCTCGGCAACTTCGTCTTCCGGATCGATTTCCGGGATGGGCGCCACCGCGCCGGAGGCGACCCCTGAGCGCGACTGTGTTTCGTCGGGATCGGTGACGTCCGCCGGGTCATCGAACTGGTCGGCGTCGGGCC
>NZ_LZJF01000179.1 GCF_001666835.1 Mycobacterium sp. E3251
ACTGCTACTACGGCTACACCGCCACCGGCGGACCGGTCGGTGTCGGTGAAGCGGTCGGCCGATCCATGCGGCTGTCGTTGATCACGATCGTTGTGGTCGTCGTGCTCACCGCGATGGCGGTCTACGGCAAAACCCCGAACTTCAACCTCACCGTGTAGCCGCCGATGACAGCCCCGCCCCCGAACGCCAGAGAGAACCCGCAACGCATTCCGCCGTACAGGACGGCCGCGTTGGTGTTCTTGATGGTCTTCGCCGTGGTGCTGGGTGTCGTCTGGTTGCAGTTTCGCGGCCGGCTCACGCCGACGACTCGTTTGACGATGCTGGCTCCACGGGCCGGTTTGGTGATGGATCCGGGGTCGAAGGTCACCTACAACGGCGTGGAAATCGGCCGGGTGGCCAGCATTTCAGAGGTCGAACGTGACGGCACCCAGGTGGCCAAGTTCGACTTGAACGTGAATCCGAAGTACATCGAGCTGATCCCGGCCAACGTGGACGCCAATATCAAGGCGACCACGGTCTTCGGCAACAAGTACGTGTCGTTGACTTCGCCGAAAAAGCCTACGCCGCAACGTATCACACCGCAGCATGTAATTGATGCCCGGTCGGTGACAACGGAGTTCAATACTCTGTTCGAGACCCTGACCTCCATCACGGAGAAGCTGGATCCGGTCAAGGTCAACCTGACGCTGGCTGCCGCCGCGCAGGCTTTGACCGGCTTGGGCGACAAGTTCGGGCAGTCGATCGTCAACGCCAACGCCATCCTCGATGACATCAATCCGCAAATGCCGCAGATCCGGCACGACATTCAAGGGCTGGCGGCCCTGGGCGACGTCTACGCGAAAGCGGCACCCGACCTGTTCGACTCTCTCAACAACGCGGTCATCACAGCGCGCACGCTGCACCGGCACGAAGCCGACCTCGATGCCGCGCTGTTGGCCGCGGCCGGGTTGGGCAACACCGGCGAAGACATCTTCGCCCGCGGCGGGCCCTACTTTCAGCGCGGAGCCGCCGATCTGGTGCCGACCGCCCAGCTGCTCGACACCTACAGCCCCGAGATCTTCTGCACCATCCGGAACTATTACGACGAAGAACCGGCCGCGTATGCGACGACGGGCGGCGGCAACGGCTACGCGTTGAGAACCATGACCGAGCTGACATCAGGCCTGGGGGGCATCCTCACGCTCCCGGGGTTAGCCGGCACGGCGGCCACCATGGGGCTCCTCGGACTGGCCGGACTAGTCGGCGGGGCACCGAATCCCTTTGTGTATCCGGACAATCTGCCCCGGGTGAACGCCCGCGGCGGGCCCGGAGGTGCGCCGGGATGCTGGCAGGCCGTCACCCATGACCTGTGGCCGGCGCCAAGTCTGGTGGTGGACACCGGCGCCAGCCTCGCCCCCTACAACCACTTAGACACCGGCTCGCCGTACGCAATCGAGTACGTGTGGGGCCGCCAAGTCGGAGACAACACGATCAACCCATGAAAATCACCGGCTCCGCTATCAAGCTCGGCATCGTCTCACTGGTGCTGCTGCTGATCGCTGTGTCGATCGTCGTGGTCTTCGCTCAGATGCGCTTCAACAGCACCAACAGCTATCACGCGGAGTTCGGCAACGCCACCGGGCTGAAAAACGGCCAGTTCGTCCGCGCCGCGGGCGTGGAGATCGGCAAGGTCAAAGCGGTGCGGCTGATCGAGGGCGGCCAACGAGTCCTGGTGGATTTCGATGTGGACCGGTCGATCCCGCTCTACCAGTCGACGACCGCGCAGATCCGCTATCTCAACCTGTTTGCCGACCGCTACCTGGAGCTCAAGCGCGGCGAGGGTGAGGGCGCCGACCGGGTCCTGCCGCCGGGCGGCTTCATCCCGCTGTCTCGAACTTCACCGGCGCTAGATCTCGACGCCCTGCTCGGTGGTTTCAAGCCGCTGTTCCGGGCGCTCGACCCCGACAAGGTCAACACCATCGCGTCGGCGATCATCACCGTGTTCCAGGGCCAGGGCGGCACGATCAACGACATCCTCGACCAGACCGCACAGGCGACCGCGCACATCGCCGAACGCGACCAGGCCATCGGTGAGGTGATCAAGAACTTGAACACCGTGCTGGACACCACCGTTCGGCACCGCAAGGAATTCGACCAGACCATCGACAACTTCGAGCGATTGATCACCGGGCTGGAACACCACGCCGACCCGCTGGCCGCCGCCACCGCGTATATCAGCAACGCCGCCGGCACGGTGGCCGACCTGCTCGCGGACAACCGCGCTCTGCTGCACAAGGAGATCAACTACCTACAGGCCCTTCAGCAGCCACTGGTCGACCAGCGCGATCAGCTGGGAGACCTGATCCAAACGATGCCGACCGCGCTCAATCTGATCGGCCGCAGCACCGGCCTGTATGGGGACTGGGGCAATTACTACGTCTGCGACCTCACCATCAAGTGGAACGGCCTGCAGCCCGGCGGTCCGGTACGCACGGTTCGGATCTGGCAGCAACCGACCGGTAGGTGCACGCCGCAATGAGAATACTGACGGAATTCAACCGCGGCCGGGTCGGGCTGATGGGCATCACTGTGCTGGTGCTCGTCGTCGCCGTCGGCCAGAGCTTCACCAGTATCCCGATGATGTTCGCCAGCCCGAGTTACTACGGGCAGTTCACCGACACCGGTCAGCTCAATAAGGGCGACAAGGTGCGCATCTCCGGCGTGAACGTCGGCAAGGTGGAGGGGTTCGATATCGACGGCGACCATGTCGTGATCAAGTTCAACATCGGTGCGAACACCATCGGCAGCGAAAGCCGGCTCGCCATCAAGACCGACACCATCCTGGGTAAAAAGGTGCTCGAGATCGAGCCGCGGGGAACCCAGACGTTACGGCCCGGGGCCATGTTGCCACTGGGCCAAAGCACCACGCCCTACCAGCTTTACGACGCGAACTTCGACATCACCAAGGCCGCCACGGGCTGGGACATCGACACCGTCAAGGAGTCGCTGAATGTCGTGTCGCAGACCATCAATCAGACTTACCCGCATCTGAGCGCCACGCTCGACGGTTTGACCCAATTCTCCGACACCATCGGCAAGCGCGACGAGGAGGTCAAACACTTACTCGCTCAGGCCCACCAAGTGGCCGGTGTCCTCGGTGACCGCAGCGAACAAATCAACCGGTTGTTGGTCAACGCGAAGACGCTGCTGGCGGCGTTCAACGAACGCGCCCGCGCCGTCGGCGTCCTGCTGCAGAACATTTCCGCCTTCTCGGCCGAGGTGCAGGGGTTCATCAACGACAACCCGAACCTCAATCCCGTGCTGGAGCAGTTGCGTGCCATCAGCGACGTGTTGGTGGAACGCAAAGACGACCTGGCTCGAACCCTCACTTATGTAAGTCAATTCGCCGCATCGCTCGGGGAATCCGTGGCGTCGGGACCGTACTTCAAGATCGTCCTGGCCAACCTGCTGCCGTACTGGATTTTGCAGCCGTTCGTCGACGCCGCCTTCAAGAAGCGCGGCATCGACCCGGAGAA
>NZ_LZJF01000180.1 GCF_001666835.1 Mycobacterium sp. E3251
ACGAAATCGTCGACGGTGATCCAACCGGGCGCGGTATGCGGCCCGGCGGTCATCGCGTCGGCGACGCGCACGCCGGAAAACATCTGCTGGGTCGATATCCGCGTCTCCTCCTCGCGACTGGCCGCGAAGATGAACCAGCCGATGAACGCCAGCCAGACACCGCCGATCACGCCGCCCAACAAGAATTCGGCCAGCCCCAGCCCGATCAGGATGAAGGCGACCACCCGTCCGGCGTGCGCGTCGCCGACGCGATGACCGCCGGGCCGCATACCGCGCCCGGTTGGATCACCGTCGACGATTTCGTCCAGCGCTATGTGCTCGGTGACCGGCATTCGGCATACCCGGTCGTCGACCGGAGCGGGGCGATTACCGGTCTGATCACGTTGCGCCGGTTGCGCGAGGTCGCGCCCGCCCAGCGCGCGACCGTCACCGTGGGGGAGGTCGCGCAACCGCTTCACGAGGTCCCGTCCGGTGCGCCGCAGGAGCCGCTGACGGCCCTGCTGGAGCGGATGGCGCCGGCCGGTCCCCGCAGCCGTGCCCTGGTGTTCGAGGGGGCTCAGGTGGTCGGCATCGTCACGCCCACCGATGTGGCGCGCCTCATCGAGGTCTATCGGCTTGCCCATCCCGAAGACGCGAAACCGGCGTCAGCGCAAAGCTTTTAGTAGGCCTCGTTTTTACAAGCAATGTTGTGTAAACTCTTGCCCATGACGTACGTGATCGGGAAGCCATGCATCGACGTGATGGATCGCGCCTGCGTGGACGAGTGTCCCGTCGATTGCATCTACGAGGGCGGCCGCGCGCTCTACATACATCCCGACGAATGCGTGGACTGCGGAGCATGCGAGCCGGTGTGCCCGGTCGATGCCATCTACTACGAAGACGACCTGCCCGAGGAGCTCAGACCGTACCTGGCCGACAACGAGGCGTTCTTCACCGAAACGCTGCCCGGCCGCGACGCCCCCCTGGGATCCCCGGGTGGGGCGGCCAAGCTCGGGCCGCTCGGTGTAGACACGCCTTTGGTGGCCGCTCAGCCGAGGGCCGACCAAGCGGAAGGAGCGTGAGGGTCCTGTGAAGTTGTCGCCGACGTCGATCGGGGAATCCGCCAGCCGCCGCCGCGAGGTTTTGCGGGTGCTGCGGGCGTCGCCCGATCCCATGAGCATCGCCGCGATCGCCGACGTGCTTGGCGTCCATCCGAACACGGTCCGCTTCCACCTCGACAGCCTGGTCGGTGACGGGCAGGTGGAGCACGTCGAGCTGGACCGCAAGGGGCCGGGTCGCCCGCCGCTGATGTTCCGCGCGGTCCGGCAGATGGACCGCGGTGGCACGCGGCACTACCGCCTGCTCGCCGAGATCCTGGCCGTGGCGTTCGCCGGAGAGCGCGATGCCGGCGCCAAGGCGCAGGCCGCGGGCCGGGCCTGGGGCCGCAAACTGGATGCCAGCCTGGAAGCGGTGCCCACGGAACCCGCCAGCGCCGACGACGCCATCGACCACTTGGTCAACATGCTCGACGAGCTCGGCTTCGCGCCCGAACGGCGGGCGGCCGACGGAGAGCAACAGGTCGGCCTGCGGCACTGCCCGTTCCTGGAGCTGGCCGAAAACCGGACCGCCGTCGTGTGCCCGGTGCATCTGGGTCTCATGCAAGGCGCCATGGAGGCCTGGGGAGCGCCGGTTTCGGTCGATCGGCTCGAAGCGTTCGTCGAACCGGATCTGTGCGTGGCGCACCTGGCGCCGCGGACCGCGGCCAAATGAGCGCCGGGCCGGCGGTCGCCGTTGCGCTCACCTTCGTGTGGCTCGGCATGGTGTTGGCGATCTCGTTCCTGGAAGCCCCGCTGAAATTCCGCGCGCCCAACGTGACGTTGCAGATCGGGCTCGGCATCGGGCGGCTGGTGTTCCGGGCCCTCAACACCGTCGAGGTCTGCTTCGCCCTGGTCCTCGTGGCGATCGTGGCCGGGGGCTTGACGACGACGGGCACCACCGCCGCGGTTTTCGTCGCGGCGGGCGCGCTGGCCGTGCAGTTGATCGCGGTGCGCCCCCGACTGACCCGCCGCTCGGACAGCGTGCTCGCCGGGTCGGACGGGCCGCGCTCCCGCGCCCACTACGTCTACGTCGGCTTCGAGGTGGTCAAGGTAATCGCGTTGGTCGTGGCGGGGATACTGCTACTGACGGCCTGATGGTGTCCGCTCAACCGCAAAGGACTCAGCTATGGAATCAATCTCGTTGACGAGCCTCGCGTCCGAAAAGCTGGCCGAGGCCAAGGAATCGCACAGCGGGCGGGCCGCCCACACCATCCACGGTGGCCACAGCCACGAGCTTCGGCAGACCGTGCTGGCTTTGCTTGGCGGCCATGAGCTTTCCGAACACGACGGCCCCGCCGAGGCAACGCTGCAGGTGCTGCAGGGCCACGTGCGGATGACCACCGGCGACGACGCCTGGGAGGGCAAAACCGGCGACTATGTCGCGATCCCGACCGAACGGCACGCCCTGCACGCGGTCGAGGATTCGGTGGTCATGCTGACCGTGCTCAAGACCCTTCCGTCGGTTCACTAGCCGGATGCTTTCCACGCCCTGGTCAAGGGAATTCGGGTTGCGGGTACCGATCGTCAACGCGCCCATGGGCGGCGTCGCCGGGGGCCGGCTGGCCGCGGCGGTGACCGCGGCCGGTGGCCTGGGCATGGTCGGCATGGGCAGCGTCGCCACGAGGGAACTGCTGCAAAGCCAGCTGCAGCACGTGCAGGGAACGTTCGGCATCGGCCTGGTCGATTGGGTGATGCGCACCGAGGCGGGGCTGCTCGAGGATGCGCTGGCGGCTCGGCCGGCCCTGCTGTCAGTCAGTTTCGGGACCGACTGGTCCTGGGTCGCAAAGGCGCACGACGCCGGGATCCCCACCGCCACACAGGTTTACGACGGCGCCGGGGCGCGCCAGGCGGCCGATGCCGGCGTCGACATCCTGGTCGCCCGGGGGTCCGAGGGTGGCGGTCACGGCGAGACGAAGCTCGCGACGCTGCCGTTGCTCGACACCGTGCTGGACGCCGTCTCGGTGCCGGTCCTCGCGGGCGGCGGTGTCGCTTCGGCGCGCAGCCTGGCCGCCGTGCTGGCCGCCGGTGCGAGCGGGGCGTGGGTGGGAACCCGCCTGGCCGCGTGTCCGGAGGCGCTCTCCGGCGAAGGCAGCCGCCGCGCGCTGATCGCGGCCCGGGCCACCGACACCGCCGTCACCCGGGCCTTCGACGTCGCCCAGGCCCGGCCGTGGCCCGCGCGGTTCCCGTCCCGGGTGCTGACCAACGACTTCGTCGAGCGTTGGACGGGTAAAGAGGACACGCTCAACCCGCAGGCCTGCGACGACCTCGCGGCCTCCATCGCCGCCGACGACCGCCGGGTGGCCCCCGTGGACGCCGGTCAGGGCGTCGGGATGATCCGCGACGACGCGTCGGTGGCAGAGGTGATCGACGAAATGTGTTCGGGCGCAGAGCGTCTGCTGAGCGTCTGGGGCTCCTAGCATCGACAGCCTGCCAGGCTCAGACCCCGCGCAGATAGCGCTTGGCGATGACGCGCTGGGCCACCGCCACCACTGGCCTGGCGGCCTTGCTCCACCAGGTCGCGGGCCGCGAGAATGCCGTCACCTCCGCGAACACCGCGGAGGTGACGGGGTCACGCCGCACCACGAAGCGCTCCTCGCCGGACTCCGGATGTCCCGGCAATGTCCCGTAGGCGAATCCGCGGATGTCGGGCTCGTCGACGACATACACCACCCGGCATGGCGCGGGCAGAAAACCCATGCGCACCACCACAACTGTGCCGACCTCGGCGACGTCGGAGCTGGCGCGCACCCGCAACCCCGCCCCGTGCTGCATGCCCCAGCGCATGACGGCGTCGGCGGCCCGCTCGAAGCGCTGCTGGCCCGTGCCGATCTGAGTCTCCGTGTGCAGGTGGCCGTATCCGGCGGGCAAGTTGCCGGATGCGGTCGCCCCCACCTCGGGATAGGTCAGCGGGAGTTCCTCGAGCGCTGCTAAGTCCACCCGCCCAGCTTGCCACGCCGAGGTGCGCGGCGACATTTCCGGCGTACGGTCGTAAAAGTGACCGCACAAAACTCGAAAACTGTTGCACAAGCGTCCGGAACCTTCACCCTCGGCGGCGACTTGACCATCAACCGGCTCGGGTTCGGCGCCATGCGCCTGACCGGCAAGGGTGTCTGGGGCGCGCCCGCCGATCGCGACGAATGCGTCCGGGTGTTGCGTCGCGCCGTCGAACTGGGCGTGAACTTCATCGACACCGCGGACTCCTACGGCCCCTACATATCCGAGGACATCATTCGCGAGGCGCTGCACCCCTACGACGGGTTGGTCATCGCGACCAAGGCGGGGCTGCTGCGCACCGGGCCGGACGTCTGGATCCCGCTGGGCAACCCGAGCTATCTGCGCCAGGAATGCGAGATGAGCCTGCGCCGCCTGGGCGTCGACACCATCGACCTGTTCCAGCTGCACCGCATCGACCGCGACTTCCCGCTGGCCGACCAGGTGGGCGAGCTGCTGACCCTGAAGAACGAGGGCAAGATCCGCCACATCGGTCTGTCCGAGATCAACGTCGACCAACTCTCGGAGGCCCAGCGGACCACCGAGATCGTGTCGGTGCAGAACATGTACAACCTGTCCGCCCGGGGCGCCGAACCGCTGCTGGACGCCGCGACCCGACAGGGCATCGGTTTCATCCCGTGGTTCCCACTGGCCGCCGGGCCGCTGGCCGCCCCCGACGGCCCGCTGCAGCGCATCGCCGGCGAGCACCACGCGACTCCGTCGCAACTCGCGCTGGCGTGGTTGCTGAAACGGTCGCCGGTGATGCTGCCGATTCCGGGCACCTCGAAGGTGGCTCACCTGGAGGAGAACGTCGCCGCCGCCGAGATCACGCTGTCCGACGACGAGTTCGACACCCTCTCAGCGGCCGGGGCTCAACAGACGGTCTGACCGCGCCGCCCCTTCGGCCGCGCAATACGGTGTGCTGGTGGCGGAACATCAGCAGCACCCCGGCGGCGGGTTCAACCCACCGGAGCCGACGACCAAGGGCGGACCCGACTACGGCAGGTTCATCGATGCCGTGCGCACCCTGCAGGACCACGCCCGCGCCGTCGACGCCCCCGACGCGGTGATCACCGAGGCCGCCAACCTGCTGGACAAGGTGTCGGCGCTGCTGAGCCCGTTCGACGCCGACGAGTGGGAGTCCCCGTCGGGGCGTCGCATGGACCTGCCGATGCGCGGCAACATCCTGTCGGTGCCCATGAAGGCCCGCAAGACCGACGACGGCCGCATCCAGGGTTCGGCCCGGTTCGCCCGGTTTCACCTGGGCCGCAACGGTGCCGTGCACGGCGGCTGCCTGGGAATGCTGTTCGACAGCGTGCTGGGGCTGACGTCCTCGGTCCTCACCGGGGGCCCCTACCAGCGCACGGCCTACCTGAAGATCGACTACCGCCGCATCGTGCCGATCGAGAAGGAATTGCAGTTCGACGCCGGCATCGACCGGGTGGACGGGCGCAAGATCTTCGTGTCCGGCCGGTTGACCGACGGTGACACGCTGCTGACCGAAGCCGACGCCCTGTTCGTGCGGCTCAAGCCGGGTCAGCCCTAGCGGCCCAGCAGGCGCCACAGGTCGGCGGCGTCGGCGTCAATCGCCTCGAAGATGTCGGCAGTCCGCTCTTGGCCCCACACGGCAGGTCCACTCGCCAACAGCTTTTCGCGGCTGACGGCGTCGGGACTGGTTTTCACATTGCCGGCGCCGCCGCGGGGAACACCGCATTCGGCCGCCAACTCCTGTCCGTCGCGCAACCTCACCCGTACCCGGGCCGGGAAGGTCATGGTGAATGCGTCCAGCGCTGCCGGCGCCCACAACTGTCCTGTCGCCGCTCGTCCGGCCGCCCCGATTCCACCATCGCGCAGCGCGCGGAGTAGGGCGACCGAGTCGCCGAGGGCGAAGCGAACGCCCTTGTGTTCCTTGCGAGTTCGCCGGACGGCGGCGAGCAGCCGGCGGGCTGGCGTGCCGACTGTCATAGCGCGAACCGGAAGAAGCGGCGCCATCGCCTCGGCCGTACGCAAGGTGAGCGACCAGTCGTGCCGCAACGACACCCGTGCGGCGACGTCGGCGAGCTCGCGGTGGTGGCCGGCCAGCCATTCCTCGTTGACCTCGTCCGGCGTGAGCCGGCCGGCGACAAGAGTGGCGGCAACGGTCCACGGGATCGAGAAGTTGATGGTCACCGGGGTGGGCGTGCGGCCGGCCGTGTACCCGTGCGACATGGCATCCATGCCGCACGTCAGCACGCCCGCATCGACCGCCACCGACGCGACGTCCGCGGCCGGTGGCGGCCCGAGCTCGTGCAGCGCGTCGACCGTCGTGTCGACATACGCGCAGCCCGGATACCGCTTGACGCTCAGAGTCCGTGTCGCCCAACCGGAGCCAAGCCCGCCCAGAAGTGCGGGCAGCGGCGCATAGGAGAACGCATCGAAGAAGCCTTGTGGGTGGTCGAGGGCATCCAGTGGGCCGGTGACGCCGTTGGCGGCCAGGCGGGCGGCCCGGACGCCGGCCAGTGTCGGTTCCGCGGCCGTCAGCAGCTTCGAATCGGGGGCCATGAATCCCGGGACGGTGGCGCGCGGAGCCTGGTAGAGAGCAAGGGCCAGGGCATGTGCCAGCCGGCGCGCATCGAGTCCAAGCAGTCGTCCGGCGCTGACGGCGGCTCCGGCGGCATGCACGAACGACCACAGCTGACCGTTGAGCGGCCCCAGCAGGCAGGCGCCGCCCAAGCGGGCCTCGAGCTCGTTGGCCGCGACCTGGGCGGCCAATTGCTCGGCCGCCGGGGCGCCGGTCTCGGCCGCGAGGAGGACCGGTACCCATACGGCGGAGTGGCCGGCGTGCGCGAAGCACATGTAGTCGTCGAAGTCGAGCGCGATCGACAACGCGGCCGCGGCGTAGAGGGCGTCGTCGACGGCGACGGATCGGTGTAATCCCGGCACCGCCGCGGGGCCGTCGCCGGCCCAGCTCTCGACGCCGGCGAGCACGCGCCGTGACGCGGCGTCGCGGGCCGACGCGGCCGTGGCCGCGAACACGGATCGGCGCTGGGTGCGGCACAGGTCGACCACGGTGTCGGGGACGTCCTCGAGACGCAGCTCAGCGGCCCACCCGGCCAACCGTTCGATGGTGGTGACCACGCTGGCACGGTAGGCGCAGTTCGATCGAGGGGTCAATGAGTGGTGGCCCGGCGGTGTGGGGTGGTGGTCGGCCACACGGATAGCATGGTCGCGATCGTTCCGAGATGTCCAAAGCCTGGAGAATTGACCCGATGAGTGCCGCCGCACAGCTCACGCCGCAAGCCCCGATCCGGGTTCCTGCCGGCACTACCGCGGCCGCCGCGGTGCGGGAGGCGGGGCTGCCGGGCCGGGGTTCCCCGGACGCGATCGTGGTGGTGCGCGACGCCGACGGCAGGTTGCGCGACCTGAGCTGGGTGCCCGAGGCCGACGTCGAGGTCGTCCCGGTGGCGGCCAACACCGACGAGGGGCGCAGTGTCATCCGGCATTCGGCCGCGCACGTGCTGGCCCAGGCCGTCCAGGGCATGTTCCCCCACGCCAAGTTGGGCATCGGGCCGCCCATCACCGATGGCTTCTACTACGACTTCGACGTGGCGGAGCCGTTCACGCCCGAGGATCTGGCGGCGCTGGAAAAGCGGATGCGCCAGATCGTCAAAGAGGGGCAGCTGTTCGAGCGGCGCGTCTATGAGTCCAAGGACCAGGCGCGCTCGGAGTTGGCCAACGAGCCGTACAAGCTGGAACTCGTCGATGACAAGTCCGGCGACCCCGACATCATGGAGGTGGGTGGCGACGAGCTCACCGCCTACGACAACCTCAATCCCCGCAGCCGGGAAAGGGTTTGGGGCGACCTGTGCCGCGGGCCGCACATCCCGACCACCAAGCACATCCCGGCGTTCAAGCTGACCCGAAGTTCCGCCGCCTACTGGCGGGGCGACCAGAAAAACGCCAGCCTGCAACGCATTTACGGCACCGCGTGGGAATCCCAGGAGGCGCTGGACCGCCACCTCGAGCTGCTCGAGGAAGCGCAGCGCCGCGACCACCGCAAGCTGGGCACCGAGCTGGACCTGTTCAGCTTCCCCGACGAAATCGGTTCCGGGCTGGCGGTTTTCCACCCCAAGGGCGGCGTCGTGCGCAGGGAGCTGGAGGAGTACTCGCGGCGCAAGCACATCGAGGCCGGGTACGAGTTCGTCAACACTCCGCACATCACCAAGGCGCAGCTGTACGTCACGTCGGGTCACCTGGAGTGGTACGCCGACGGAATGTACCCGCCGATGCATCTCGACGCCGAGTTCAACGAGGACGGCACGGTGCGCAAGCCGGGCCAGGACTACTACCTCAAGCCGATGAACTGCCCGATGCACCACCTGATCTACCGGTCGCGCGGACGGTCGTATCGCGAACTTCCGTTGCGGCTCTTCGAGTTCGGCAGCGTGTACCGCTACGAGAAGTCCGGCGTGGTGCACGGCCTGACCCGGGTGCGGGGCATGACGCAGGACGACGCGCACATCTACTGCACGCGCGAGCAGATGCGCGACGAGCTGGCGTCGGTGCTGCATTTCGTGCTCGACCTGCTGGCCGACTACGGGCTCGACGACTTCTACCTGGAGCTGTCCACCAAGGACCCGGAGAAGTACTCCGGTTCTGACGAGCTATGGGACGAGGCCACCGAGGTCCTGCGCGACGTCGGCGTGGCCTCCGGGCTGGAGCTGATCCCCGACCCCGGCGGCGCGGCGTTTTACGGCCCGAAGATCTCGGTGCAGGTCAAGGACGCGCTGGGCCGGAGCTGGCAGATGTCGACCATCCAGCTCGACTTCAACATGCCGGAACGCTTCGAACTCGAATACACCGCCGCCGACGGCTCGCGTCAGCGGCCGGTGCTGATCCACCGCGCGTTGTTCGGGTCCATCGAGCGGTTCTTCGGCATCCTCACCGAGCACTACGCCGGCGCGTTCCCGGCGTGGCTGGCGCCCGTGCAGGTGGTCGGCATCCCGGTCGCCGACGAACACGTGCCCTACCTGGAAAGCGTTGCCGCGCAGCTTAAATCGCAGGGTGTGCGGGTGGAGGTGGACGCCAGCGACGACCGGATGGCCAAGAAGATCGTCCACCACACCAACCAGCGCGTCCCGTTCATGCTGCTGGCCGGCGACCGCGACGTCGAGGCCGATGCCGTCAGTTTCCGCTTCGGTGACCGCACGCAGATCAACGGGGTGCCACGGGACAGCGCCGTCGACGCCATCGTGGCTTGGGTCGCCGATCGCCAAAATGCATCTCCCACAGCCGAACTCGTAAAGGTGACCGGCGGTGAGTAGACAATGACCGAAGAGGAACGCGCCGACGACACCATCCTGGACACGGGCGTCGGCCAAAGTGACCATCTGCAGCGCCTGTGGACGCCCTACCGGATGAACTATCTGGCTGAGGCGCCGATGAAGCGCGACCCCAACTCCTCGGGCAAGACCGAGCAGCCGTTCACCGACATCCCGCGACTCTCCGACGAGGAAGGCCTGGTGGTCGCCCGCGGCGAGCTCGTCTACGCCGTCCTCAACCTGTACCCGTACAACCCCGGGCACCTGATGGTGGTGCCGTACCGGCGGGTGTCCGAGCTCGAGGACCTCACCGAGGACGAGAGCGCGGAGTTGATGGCCTTCATCCAGAAGGCAATTCGCGTCATCAAGAACGTGTCGCGGCCGCACGGATTCAACGTCGGGCTCAACCTCGGGACGTCGGCGGGCGGGTCACTGGCCGAACACCTGCACGTGCACGTCGTGCCGCGCTGGGGCGGCGACGCGAACTTCATCACCATCATCGGCGGGTCGAAGGTGATCCCGCAGTTGCTGCGCGAAACCCGGCGGCTGCTGGCCACCGAGTGGGCACAGCAGCCATGAGCCGCGGCGGCGACGATGCAGAGCGGAGCGATGCTGAGGAGCGGCGCCAATGAGTAAGGTGCCGTTCCTGTCGCGGGCGGCGTTCGCGCGGCTCACCACTCCGACCGCCCGGGCGTGCCTGCGGCTGGGTTTGACCCCCGACGCGGTCACCATCCTGGGCACCATCGTCGCCGTGGCGGGGGCGCTGATCCTTTTCCCGATGGGCAAGCTCTTCATCGGCACGCTGGTGGTGTGGTTCTTCGTGCTGTTCGACATGCTCGACGGGGCGATGGCCCGGGAGCGCGGGGGCGGCACCCGTTTCGGCGCCGTGCTGGACGCCACGTGCGACCGGATCAGCGACGGCGCGGTGTTCTGCGGGCTGCTGTGGTGGATCGCGTTCGGCCTGCACGACAAGCTGCTGACGGTGGCGACGCTGATCTGCCTCGTCACGTCACAGGTCATCTCCTACATCAAGGCGCGCGCCGAAGCCAGCGGACTGCGCGGCGACGGCGGCATCATCGAACGCCCGGAAAGGTTGATCATCGTGCTGGTAGGTGCCGGCGTGTCCGACTTCCCCTTCGTCGCCTGGCCGCCCGCCCTGGCGGTGGCGATGTGGCTGCTGGCGGTGGCCAGCGTGGTCACCTGCGTGCAGCGGTTGCGCACCGTGTGGACCTCGCCCGGCGCGACGGAGCGCATGCCGTGATCCCGGGCCTGAGTTTGATCGGCACCCCCCGGCGCCTGGCATCCGGCACCGCGAGCGACTGGGGGTATGCGGCCGGCTGGATGGCCGTGCGGGCGATGCCGGAATTCGCCGCGCGCACCGCGTTCGGGGCGGGGGCGCGCTACGCGGCCCGCGGCGGCGGCCCGGACCAATTGCGCAAGAACCTGGCCCGCGTCATCGGCGTGCCGCCCGCCGAGGTGCCCGATGCGCTGATGCGGGCCTCGCTGGCCTCCTACGCCCGCTACTGGCGTGAGGCGTTCCGCCTGCCGGGGATGGATCTTCGCGCGGTCGCCCGCCAACTCGACGAGACATTCAAGGGTGCGGACAACCTGGACGCGGCGCTGGCGAAGGGCCGCGGGGCGGTCTGCGCGTTGCCGCACAGCGGCAACTGGGACATGGCCGGGGTGTGGCTGGCGCAGACGCGGGGCACCTTCACCACCGTCGCCGAGCGGCTCAAGCCCGAATCGCTGTATCGGCGTTTCATCGACTACCGGGAAAGCCTCGGCTTCGAGGTGCTGCCGCTGTCCGGCGGCGACCGGCCGCCCTTCGAGGTGCTCTGTGACCGGCTGCGGGACAACCGGGTGGTCTGCCTGATGGCCGAACGTGACCTCACCCGCTCCGGCGTCGAGGTCGACTTCTTCGGCGAACCCACCCGGATGCCCGCCGGGCCGGCGAAGCTGGCGATCGAGACCGGGGCGGCGCTGCTGCCCTCGCACTGCTGGTTCGCCGACGACGGTTCGCGCGTCTGGATTCAGCCGCCGCTGGACTGCAGCAGCGGCGACGTGCAGGCCATCACCCAGGCGCTGGCCGACCGGTTCGCCGAGAACATCGCCGCCCACCCCGAGGACTGGCACATGCTGCAACCCCAGTGGCTGGCCGACCTGTCCGATGCCAAACAGGCGCGGCTCAGGGAGACCTGATGCGAATCGGGATGGTCTGCCCATACTCGTTCGACGTGCCGGGCGGGGTGCAGTCGCACGTCCTGCAGCTGGCCGTGGTGATGCGCAGGCGCGGCCACGAGGTGAGCGTCCTGGCGCCGGCCTCGCCGCACGCGGTGTTGCCCGACTACGTGGTGTCCGCCGGCAAGGCCGTCCCCATTCCCTACAACGGCTCGGTGGCCCGGCTGCGCTTCGGCCCGGCCACTCACCGCAAGGTCAAAAAGTGGCTTGCCGAAGGCGATTTCGACGTCCTTCACCTGCACGAGCCGAACGCGCCGAGCCTGTCGATGCTGGCCCTGAACATCGCCGCGGGGCCGATCGTTGCGACGTTTCACACCTCAACCACGAAGTCGCTGACGCTGACGGTGTTTCAGGGCATCCTGCGCCCGATGCACGAGAAGATCGTCGGCCGTATCGCGGTATCCGACCTGGCCAGGCGCTGGCAGATGGAGGCGCTGGGCACCGACGCGGTGGAGATCCCCAACGGGGTGGACGTCGACTCGTTCGCCAAGGCGCCGCGACTCGAGGGCTACCCGCGGCCGGGCAAGACGGTGCTGTTCCTGGGCCGTTACGACGAGCCCCGCAAGGGCATGTCGGTGCTGCTCGACGCCCTGCCCGGGGTGGTCCAGCGCTTGCCGGACGTGCAGCTGCTGGTCGTCGGCCGCGGCGACGAGGACGAATTGCGCGGCCAGGCGGGCGAATTGGTGAAGCACATCCGCTTCTTGGGTCAGGTCGACGACGCCGGGAAGGCCTCGGCGATGCGCAGCGCCGACGTGTACTGCGCGCCGCACCTTGGCGGCGAGAGCTTCGGCATCGTCCTGGTCGAGGCGATGGCCGCCGGCACCGCGGTGGTGGCCAGCGACCTGGACGCCTTCCGGCGCGTGCTGTGTGACGGCGAGGTCGGCTGCCTGGTGCCGGTCGGCGACGGCGTAGCGCTCGCGGACGCCCTGGTTTCGGTGCTAGAAAACGATGTGCTGCGCGAACGCTATGTGGCGGCCGGTTCGGCCGCGGTCCAGCGCTACGACTGGTCGGTGGTGGCCAGCCAGATCATGCGGGTATACGAGACGGTCGCCGCGTCCGGCGCCAAGGTCGAGGTGGCGAGCTGATGTCGTGGCTGATCGTCCCCATCGCGATCCTCGTGGGGCTCCTCGCGATATTGGGCGCCTGGGCCTATCAGACGGCCAACCGGCTGGACCGGCTGCACGTCCGCTACGACCTGTCGTGGCAGGCGCTCGACGGTGCGCTGGCGCGGCGCGCGGTGGTCGCGCGTGCGGTCGCCATCGACGCGTACGGCGGCGCCTCGGAGGGCAGGCGGCTGGCAGCGCTGGCCGACGCCGCCGAGGCCGCGCCGCGGCAGGCGCGCGAGTCGTGCGAGAACGAGCTCTCGGCCGCGCTGGCGATCGTCGATCCGGCGTCGCTGCCGGCCGGGCTGATCGCCGAGCTGGCCGACGCCGAGGCCCGGGTGGTGCTGGCCCGCCGCTTCCACAACGACGCCGTGCGAGACACCCTGGCACTGCGCGAGCGATTCCTGGTGCGGACGCTCCGCCTGGGCGGGACTGCCGCGCTGCCAAGCTATTTCGAGATCGTCGAGCGGCCGCACGCGCTGGCACACGGCGACCACGGGGTGCTCAGCCACCGCACGTCGGCGCGCGTGGTGCTGCTCGACGAGACCGGCGCGGTGCTGCTGCTGCGCGGTTCGGATCCCGCGATCGCCCGGGAGCACGCGCCGAGCTGGTGGATAACGGTGGGCGGCGAGGTGCGCAAGGGGGAGCGGCTGGCCGAGGCCGCCGCCCGGGAGTTGGCCGAAGAGACCGGGTTACGAGTCGCGCCGGCAGAGATGGTCGGCCCGGTGTGGCGGCGTGACGAGGTGTTCGAGTTCAACGGCGCTTTGATCGACAGCGAAGAGTTCTACTTCGTCCACCGCACCCAGCGGTTCGAGCCATCCGTCGCGGACCGAACGGACCTGGAACGCAGCTACATCCACGGCCACCGCTGGTGTGATGCCGCCGAGATCGTCCGACTGGCCGCGGCCGGCGAGACGGTGTACCCGATGCAGCTGTCCGAACTGCTCACCGACGCGGCCGCGCTCGCCGGCGGCCGGGCGCCGGGACCGCTGCAATCGATCCGCTGACCGCGCTATAGCCGGTCGAATGGGACGCCGAAGTCGGTCGGCGCGCTCAATGCGGCGGCGAGCGATTCCGGAATTGCTTGCGCCGCAACCGGAGTCAGGCCCGAGGCGGTGGCGAACGAGATGGATTGGAAGGGTCCGGGGAGCCCGGTGGCGTAACCGAAGTCGATGAACGGCTGAAGGAAGGGCTGGAGCAGGTCGGCGAGCGGATTCCCCAGGATGGGGATCATCCGCAGCGGGTCCAGCAGCGGCAGGTTCTGGGGAATCAGATAGTAGGTGGTCACGCCGATGTGTGTCTGGATGGCGGTGGCAAGCTGCGCGGCGGTGAGCGTCGGATATGTCGAGTGCAGGTAGGGAAAACCCAAGAGGGCGTTGAGGTCCGCCCCGATGTTGAAGATGCTCCGCGGGAAGTACGCGATGGGGTCGTATTGGAGCGTGTAGATGGCGGTCTGGTAGAGGGTGTCCACCGGAGTCACGACGTGAAACGCGCCAAAGCCGGGGATGAAGTGCGTGAGGATGCCGGTGCCGGGAACGTTCGGGTCGGAGAGCAGCACGAACGACAGCAGGTCCGAACTCGGCCGGATGGCCGCGGGCAGGGCGTCGAGATAGCGCATTTCGAGGGTGGCAATCGTGGCGCTCTGCGAATAGCCCAATACGACAACGTGATTGCCCGCACCGGTCTCGCTCAGAATGGCGCTGTTGAGTATCGAGACGCCCTGCCGGACCGACTGCCCGAAGGTTTCGCTGGTGAGCCCGGTGACGGGCCAGAAGTCCTCGGGAGTGGTCAGGCCCACCGGCGTATAGCCGGGGTAATGCGGGGCGATGTAGGTGCCGTAGACGGAACTCACGTAGGACGGGGTGGGTTGCGGGTTTCCGGTGCCGCCCATGATCAGCGCGATGTTGCTCGACGACGTCGTCGTCGGCGTGCTTTGCAATTGGCTTGCCAGGCCCAAGCTTCCGCTCACCATCTGCTGCGAGGGCAGGGCCGGCGCTTGCGTGGCGGCCGCGTTGGAGGCCTCCGCCTGGGCATACGAATCGCTGCTGTCGATCAACGACTGCACGAACCGCTGATGAAACGCCTCCGCCCGCGCGCCGATCTCCTGATAGTGCTGGCCGAACGTCGCGAACAGCGCCGCGGTGCGGACGGACACCGCATCCGCGGCCGGGGGGAACACCATGGTCGTCGGGGTGGCAGCCGCCCCGTCCGCGGCCGCTATCGCCGAACCGATGCCCTGCAAATCTCCGGCGGCCGCTGCCAGCGTCTCCGGGGCCGTGACCACGAACGACATCGCATCGCCCCCGACTAGCCGACCACCGGGCGCGCCAGCACACCGGAGCGCGGCGCCTCGGTCGCCGCATTCACCCCGGCCATCCCGCGCCCGGACGTGGTAACCGCCGGCTTGAACGGCACTCTCGGCACGCTCGGCGCCGCTTGACTCACGCCGGCGGTCGGCACGCCGGCAACCGGAGCAGTCGACGTGGCCGCCTGCACCTCGGTGGCCCAGCCCGGCGGAACCGACAGCGCCCCAATGGAACCCGCCCTGCCCGCCTGGGCCAACACCGCGGGAGCGCCCAGCTGTGGCGGGGCCTGCGCCCCAACGGCGGAACCGGCGGAGGCCAAGGCCGACCCCATGGACGGCATGCCGGCGACGGCGCTGCTCATCAACGGATTGGCGCCACCCATGAACTGGCCCAGGACCTGACTGACGAGCATGCTCATGGGTTGCATGGCGAACTCGCCGCCCATCGAGAGCATCTCCAGCGGCGACAGCCCCGAAGTCGACGACGGGGAGAGCCCAAACGACTGAAACAGCGACGACATCAGCTGCGCGTCCGACATGGCCGATTGCGCCTGATCCGCCACCGATGCCGCGGCTTGAGGCGCGGGGCCGAGGCCGTCGGGCGGTTCGGCGAACGACGTCAACTGCGCCCCCACTGCCAGCGTGCTGGCATCGTAGGCGGTCATCGCGGTGGCGTCCTGGGCCCACATCTCGGAGTAGTGCGCCTCGGTGGCCATGATCGCCGGGGTGTTCTGGCCGAAGAAGTTCGTCGAGATCAACGCCATCAGCTGAGCGCGGTTAGCGGCGATCACGGGCGGGGGCACCGTCATCGCGAACGCCGCCTCGTAGGCGGCGGCCGCCGCCGTCGCCTGGGTCGACACTTGCTCGGCCTGCAACGCGGTCGCCGCCAGCCAGGTGACGAACGGGCTGGCCGCGGCAGCCATCGCGACGGCCGACGGACCCAGCCACGGCCCGCTCGTCAGCGCCGAGATCACCGTCGCATACGAGGAGGCCGCCCACCCCAACTCGGCGGCCAACCCTGCCCAGGCGGCCGCGGCGGCCAGCATGGACCCCCCACCCGGACCGGCATACATCAATCCGGAGTTGATCTCGGGCGGCAACAGCCCAAAATCCGGCACCATCCCGACCCCTCCTCAGCCAGGTTGGCGGCCGCCGTACCGCAACTAGGTGGCCACGCTTTTCGTCGCGCCCGTATCCACGGGTGTGAGCAAACTAACGATCAAGTGTGTGTAGCAAGGGGTCGATTTACGGGCCTAGGGCCAATCGGCCCTTTGTGGGTCCCACAGTGGGAAAACTCGTCTCCCGTCCCCACTAGACTGGGTCGACAACGGTTGAAGGAGATCAGCAGTGGATACCGCCGCGTCACCCAACGGCAGCGGACGAACCGGAACCGCGCGCGTCAAGCGCGGCATGGCCGAAATGCTCAAGGGCGGCGTCATCATGGACGTCGTCACCCCGGAGCAGGCCCGCATCGCGGAGGGCGCCGGCGCCGTCGCGGTGATGGCGCTGGAGCGGGTGCCCGCCGACATCCGCGCCCAGGGCGGCGTGTCGCGGATGAGCGACCCCGACATGATCGAGGGCATCATCGCCGCCGTGACGATCCCGGTGATGGCCAAGGCGCGCATCGGGCACTTCGTCGAGGCGCAGATCCTGCAGAGCCTCGGCGTCGACTACGTCGACGAGTCCGAGGTGCTGACCCCCGCGGACTACGCCCACCACATCGACAAGTGGAAGTTCACCGTGCCGTTCGTGTGCGGGGCGACCAATCTGGGCGAGGCGCTGCGCCGCATCAGCGAAGGCGCGGCGATGATCCGGTCCAAGGGCGAGGCCGGGACCGGAGACGTCTCCAACGCGACCACGCACATGCGGGCGATCGGTGGCGAGATCCGGCGGCTGACCTCGATGTCGGAAGACGAATTGTATGTAGCCGCAAAGGAATTGCGGGCGCCCTACGACCTCGTCGTCGAGGTGGCCCGGGCCGGCAAGCTGCCCGTCACCCTGTTCACCGCGGGCGGCATCGCCACCCCCGCCGACGCGGCGATGATGATGCAGCTCGGAGCCGAGGGCGTCTTCGTCGGGTCGGGGATCTTCAAGTCGGGGGATCCCGCGCAGCGCGCCGCCGCCATCGTCAAGGCCACCACGTTCTACGACGACCCGGATGTGCTGGCCAAGGTGTCGCGCGGCCTCGGCGAGCCGATGGTGGGCATCAACGTCGAGCAACTCGCTCAGCCCCACCGGCTGGCCGAACGCGGCTGGTAAAACAGTCCGTGGCGATCGAAGAGATCCTCGATCTCGAGCAACTCGAGGTCAACATCTACCGCGGTCGGGTGTTCAGCCCCGAGTCGGGATATTTCCAGCGCACGTTCGGTGGCCACGTGGCCGGGCAGTCGCTGGTCTCGGCGGTGCGCACGGTCGACCCCCGTTACCAGGTGCACTCGCTGCACGGTTACTTCCTGCGGCCCGGGGACGCCAACGAGCCCACGGTCTTCATCGTCGAGCGCACCCGCGACGGCGGCTCGTTCGCCACCCGGCGCGTCAACGCCATCCAGCACGGCGAGATCATCTTCAGCATGGGCGCGTCCTTCCAGACCGACCAGGAGGGCATCCACCACCAGGACGTCATGCCGGCCGCGCCGCCGCCCGACGGGCTGCCCGGCCTGGACTCGATCAAGGTGTTCGACGACGCCGGCTTCAAGCAGTTCGAGGAGTGGGACGTCTGCATCGTGCCGCGCGAGCGCCTGCAGCTGTCGCCCGGCAAGGCCTCCCAGCAGCAGGTGTGGTTCCGCCATCGCGACCCGCTGCCCGACGACCCGGTGCTGCACATCTGCGCGCTGGCCTACATGAGCGACCTCACCTTGTTGGGGTCGGCGCAGGTCAACCACCTCGACGTGCGAGAGCATCTGCAGGTGGCGTCGCTGGACCACGCGATGTGGTTCATGCGGGCGTTCCGGGCCGACGAGTGGCTGCTGTATGACCAGTCGTCGCCGTCGGCCAGCGGTGGTCGCTCGTTGTGCCAGGGCAAGATCTTCACCCAGTCCGGCGAGATGGTGGCGGCGGTCATGCAGGAGGGGCTGACCCGCTTCCCGCGCGGATTTCAGTCGTGAGCCGTCCCCTGATCGGCGTGCTGGCGCTGCAGGGCGACACCCGCGAGCACCTGGCGGCGCTGCGCGAAGCCGGGGCCGAGTCGATCCCGGTGCGGCGCCGCGCGGAGCTGGAGAAGGTCGACGGGCTGGTCATTCCCGGTGGCGAATCCACCACGATGAGCCACCTGCTGCTCGACCTCGACCTGTTGGAGCCGCTGCGCGGGCTGCTGGCCGACGGGCTGCCGGCCTATGGCGCCTGCGCCGGGATGATCCTGCTGGCCAGTGAGATCCTCGACGCCGGCGCGGGCGGCCGGGAGGCGCTGCCCCTGCGTGCGATCGATATGACCGTGCGGCGCAACGCTTTTGGGCGGCAGGTCGACTCGTTCGAGGGCGACATCCCGTTCGCCGGTTTGGACGGCCCGGTGCGCGCGGTGTTCATCCGCGCCCCGTGGGTGGAGCGGGCCGGCGACGACGTGCAGGCGCTGGCCGAAGCGTCGGGGCACACGGTCGCGGTGCGGCAGGGCGCGAAGCTGGCGACGGCGTTTCATCCCGAGGTGACCGGCGACCGGCGCGTCCACCAGCTCTTCGTGGACATCGTCAACGGCACCGCCTGACCCATCAGTCACATCAGCACCAGCTTTCGGGTGATGATGTGACCCCGGAAATTGATAGCGCGGGCGATATCAATTTCGGGAAGGCGCATATCCCTGTGTTCTTGTGACTGCTGGGGCGGCCGGGCCGTGAGGGGAGCGGCCGGGCAATCTCCGCCAGCCGTCCACGTAGACTCGTCTGGCGAACTTTCGGAGACAGAAGAGGTAAGAGACACCCATGAGCGGCCATTCCAAGTGGGCCACCACCAAGCACCAAAAGGCCGTCAAAGACGCGCGCCGCGGCAAGGAATTCGCCCGGCTCATCAAGAACATCGAGGTCGCCGCCCGGACCGGCGGTGGGGACCCAGCGGGCAACCCGACGCTCTACGACGCCATCCAGAAGGCGAAGAAGACCTCGGTGCCCAACGACAACATCGAGCGTGCCCGCAAGCGCGGCGCAGGCGAGGAAGCCGGCGGCGCCGACTACCAGACGATCATGTACGAGGGCTACGGGCCCAACGGCGTGGCGGTGCTGATCGAATGCCTGACCGACAACCGCAACCGCGCGGCCGGCGAGGTCCGGGTGGCGGTGACCCGCAACGGCGGCACCATGGCCGATCCCGGCTCGGTCTCGTATCTCTTCACCCGCAAGGGCGTCGTCACCCTGGAGAAGAACGGGCTGACCGAAGACGACGTGCTGACCGCGGTTCTCGACGCCGGTGCCGAGGACGTCAACGACCTCGGTGAGAGCTTCGAGATAATCTCGGAGCCGACGGACCTGGTCGCGGTGCGGACGGCGTTGCAGGACGCCGGCATCGACTACGAGTCCGCCGAGGCCAGCTTCCAGCCGTCGGTCAGCGTCCCGGTGGACGTCGACGGCGCCCGCAAAGTCTTCAAGCTCGTCGACGCCCTCGAGGACAGCGACGACGTGCAGAACGTCTGGACCAACGTCGACCTGTCCGATGAGGTGCTGGCCGCTCTCGACGAGGACTGAGGGGCGGGCCGCATTACGAGGCCAAGTCGAGCCTTCCTGTCAGCGTCATCCAGTCGGCGCCCGAGACCGCATAAGCCGGAGGGTCGTGAATCACGGCCACGTTGTCGCTCCATAGGAATCGCTGCTGAAGCCCGCTGAAGTCGCGGCATCCGATGGTCAGTGGTTGGCTGCCGGGAATGCTTAGGGTCACAGCGGGCATCGTCGAAAAGTACTGGCCGGCAACATCGTCGAGCCGGTAGGTGGCCCTGGTCGCGGTCACCTGCGAAAGCGAGGCCGAGGCGGTGAGCGCGTTGCTGTCCGCGTCGATCACCCGGATCGTGTCGTCATCGACGTCGACGAACAGCTGCGGCTGCGACAGCGATTGCGCCAATCGCTGTTTCTTCATCAGCGCAAACGGCCCCATCTGCTGGATCAACAAGGGGTTCGGAAACAGCACACAGCGAGCCGGATCTCCCGGTGCGGGTTCGCCCACAGCCAAGCCGCGCCAGCGGCCGCTCAGGGACAACATCGCGACGAACTCCGGCTGGGACAACCAGGCATCGACGAGCGGCGCCGGCGGGGCACTGAGAGGTGTCGTCGGGCCAATCCGGCAGTCACGTCCGCCGAGAATGAATTGATGGCGGCCGCGCCGCAGATGAAGCGCCAGTCCCGTACTCGCCCACAGGCCTAGCTCGGCGTCAGCGAATGAGTAGAAATCGCCCCGAGCGCCGTCGATCGTGAGTCCCTCGGATGTGACGTCTAGGTGGTACTTGCGGCGCCATCGCCAAAGGAACAGGGCGCCGAGGGCGAGCCCCAAAACGGCCAACAACGCGAGCCAGCCGTAGGCGATCACCGGGCCGGGAACGTTCGGGAAGGACCGGTGGGAGCCGCGCGAGTTGCCAAAGGTGCGTCCGACCATCATCAGCACGACACTCAAAACGATCGCCCAAAAGCCGATCTGGATGTAGATCGTCGCGCGCTTGCCGGTCAGTTTGGCCCAATTGGGCGAGTAGATCGAGCAGGACGCCACGAACGGGCGCGACGCGGAAGACTCTCCGTTGACACTCATGTCGACTCCTTGCTCGCCCGTCACCGGCTTATCCGTGGAACCCCGGGTCGTAGTGCGGCGGCACGGGGCACCAACCCGGGCCGCAATTCACACCCGAGGGATTGTCGGGCGGCGGATTGTCGCCGTCCCAGGTGTGTGAACTTTGCAGCGTCGGCTGTCCGTTGAGGGCGATCCGCGGAACGTTTCCCCACCCGTCGGCGACGATGTACCACGTGTGGCACACAGACATATCCCAGACGTAGTTCTGTGCGACACCGCGGGACGAATTCGGCCCGCTCGGCCACTCCATTGACTGCCCTGGACACCAAGTGAACGGGCCCTTGTTGGCATGCGCGATGCCCTGGGCCAGTCCGATACCTGCGATTGCAAGGCCGACTGAGAGAACCAGGCCCGCCGCAGCCCGCAACACTTTTCTAGCGATATTCATGTGCGTTCCTTCGGCTTGCGTCCGGCGGGTCGCCTAGGTGGCGTCGCCTTGCAAGTACACCGGTATCGGTGGGCTACCGATCCCAACACCAGAAACCGCGAGATCTCCGGCGCTCGCTGCTCAGTGTGCGCCGCGGGACGCTAAAAGCGCCGTCGAATTTCGAAACGGCCCTAGTCGTAGCCGTGCCGCATGTCCTCGACGATGCGCGGATTGTCCAGCGTCGAGGGCTCGAGCGGGCGGGGGCGAGTGTCGTCGGGAAACACCGTCGCGGCGTCGAGAACGTGCTGGTTCAGGAAGCGCAGCGGGGGCGCGTTGGGCGGCACGGTGGGTGTGGGCGCACTGCCCCCGCGGCGCGCCAGCACGAAACCCCAGTCACCGAACGTCGGCACATACACGTGGTAGGGCGTGACCGAGTAGCCGGCCGCGCGGATCGACGAGGCGGTGCGCCAGAACGCGGTCTGCGTCGAGAACGGGCTGCCCGCCTGCACAACCATCAGGCCGTTTTCGGCGAGCGCGTGTCCGATGAGTGCGTAGAACTCGGTCGAATACAGCCGGCCCAGGACCGGGGTGTCGGGGTCGGGCAGGTCGACGATGACCGCGTCGAAGCCGCCGGGCGGCACGACGTCCGGGTGCGGGGAGCGCAACCAGCGCATCGCGTCGTCGATCACCACCCTGACCCGTGGGCTGTCCAGCGAGCCGCCGTTGGCCCTGCGCATCGTGGTGCGCGCCAGCTGAATCACCGCGGGGTCGAGCTCCACCTGCACGATCCTCGTGACGCCCGGCTGACGCAGTAGCTCGCGGGCCACCAGTCCGTCCCCGCCCCCGAGGACCAGGACCGATCGCGCGCCCGCCCCGAACGCGGGGTAGACCAGGCTTTCGGTGTAGCGGTACTCGTCCCGGGTGGAGAATTGCAGCCCCCCGTCGAGGTACAGGCGCATGTCGTTACCGCGCTGGGTGACCACGATCTCCTGGTAGGCGGAGTGTTGGTAGGCGATGATCGGGTCCGCGTAGAGGCGCTGTCTGCTCGTGGTCTCGATGTCGGCCGAACGGGCCAGCAGCGTGACGAGGAGGGCGAGCGCGGCGGCGAGTGCGCACAGCGCCGTCGCCAGTTGTCGGGCCGAAACGACCCGGCGCAGTACGAAGATCGCCACGACGGCCGCGGCCAGCAGGTTGACGATGCCGGTGGCCGCGGCGCCGCGAATCATGCCGAGCTGCGGCAAGAGCAGGAACGGCCACACCAGCCCGCCCAGCAGCGCGCCGAGGTAATCGGCGGCGTTGAGGTTGGCCAGCGTCCGGCCGGTTTCGGGCGCCTCGCCGCTGCGGCCGCGCTGCAGCATCGTCATCAGCAGCGGCACCTCGGCGCCGACCAGCCCGCCGATCAGGGCGGTGCCCACCGCCAGCATCCACATCGACTCGTCGTCGATGAATGCGAACACCGTGTACAGCGCCGCCGCCGACAGGCCGCCGACGATGCTCAGTAGCACCTCCACCGCGACGAACGCGATGGCTGCGTGCGCCAGCAGCGGCTTGACCACCAGGGCGCCCACGCCGAGCGCGGCGATGTAGCCCGCGACGATCAGTGACGTGGCGACGATGCCGCCGCCGTTGAGGCTCGCCGCCAGCGTGAGCAGCGCGAGTTCGTAGACGATGCCGGACGCCGCACATGCCGCAACGGCGGCCAGCAACACGGCGCGCCACCGCGCCGAAGGCTCCACGGGCCGGCTCACCTCTGGCACCGGCCGATCAACGGATGTCATGACACCGCGGCGGCCGTGACTCCTCCCACGGCGAGCAATATCAGCGCCACGGCGAACGATCCCGGATGCAACTCCGGCTCGTCGATGTGCTCGTGGAAGCTGCCGGGTATCAGCAGGTGCATCGTGAGCAGCGCCACCCCCAGCAGGATCACGCCCATCAGCCCGTACACCGCCACGCCGACGAGCCCCTGGCCCAGCTGGCTATAGCTGTTCGCGATCGCGGTGATGATGACCACGGTTAGGGAGATGTACATCGCGCCCGCGACGATGACGGCGTTGGGGCGACGGTCGATGAACACCAGCCGGCGCAGATTGCCCGGGGTCAACACGTCGACCGCGTAGAACCCGACAAGCAGCACTGCCATGCCGACCAGGAAGTACAGGATCGTTGCGACCGCGCCCTTCAGGACGGGATTGAGGTCGACGGTGCCGATCTCGACGGCGAGGTACATGGTTTTCTCCTTTGTGGTGGTGAGCCGTCACTTGGTTCCGCCGGGGCCGCCGGGCGTACCGCCGGCGCCGCCCGAGGGCGAGCCGGGCGTGAAGCCGGGGCCCAGGAAGATGAAGGCGCCGTGGCTGTATCCGGCGTTCAGGCCCTCCAGGCGGATGCTGCACGGGCGACTGCCGTCGGGGCCGACGATCACGATGTTGTTGCTGTAGCGCAGGTACTCACTGTCGCCGTTGGCGGCACGCGCCTCGGGGGACTGGTACTCGGCAAGCGTGTCGGCCACGTCGTCGGGAGGCCCGTTGCATTCGTAGCGCTTCCCGTTCGCGTCGTGGGCGTACTCGTGATAGTGGCTGGCGATGTAGGAAGCAATATTCTTCTGCGACAAGATGATTCCGGGCACCAGGCAGGCGACGGCGGCGACGGCCAGCGCACCGGCGATCACGAACAGGCGATTGCGGCTCATGGGTGCCACCGGCTCACCGTATGGACCACGTCACCGCCGGACCCAAAAGGGCTGCGCGGGTAGAGGTGCCAGGTCTGCCAATGCCAGCCGGCGCCGTCGGGTTCGGCAGCCAACGCGGTCAGCGCGGCGTCGTCGCCGGGGAAAGTGCCACCGAGCCAACCCTTTTCCCGCGCGCACCGGTCACGAAGCTCACGCGCCAAGCGGCGGAAGGCCGCCTCGTCGTACGAGTCGGTGCGGGATTGCAGGGAGTACCCGGGCGCGGCGGTGCGCTCCGGCAGGTCGACGCCCAGGCCGCGCGCCGTGCAGGAGACCTCTTCGGAGAACCGGCCCGCGCCGTGCTCGACGGTGACGACGTGCGATGCGCCCAGCACCCCCAGCCGCAGGGCGCCGCCGCCCGGGTGGTGCAGAAGGCAGTCCGCCAGCGGCAGGGGTGCGGGCGCGTTGAGCGCGAGTCCGAGCTTCTGCCCGGAGACGTCCGACGGCGCAACGGCGAGCTGATGAAGGGGCACCGACGCGCCCTAGGGGGTCGACGGCGGGGGCGCCGGATACACGGTGAGCTCGCCCGTCAGCACGGGCTTGCCGGTCGAAACCTCCCACGGCATGCCCGGCGCCCAGCGCTCGAACGAAAGCAGCGCGGACTCGTCGGAGTTGGCGCAGTCGACGAACTCCATCTCGCCACCCGCCGGCAGGCCCGTGGTGCCCTCGGTGGTGAACGACGCGCGACCGCGTTCGGACTCGTGAAACGTCACCCCGTCGACGACGTAGGAGTCGCCCGGCTGCAGCTGGACGTCCTTGCGGCTGACCCACATCGCCAGCTCGAGGCGCCCGTCGTCCTCTTCGACGCTGAACCAGATCGGCTGGTCGCCGCCCTCCAGCAGATGTTCCCACCACACGAACGGGCCCTCGCGATACGTCACCGATCCGCGGACCACGTAGTCGACGCCGCCGTAGCTGACGATCGCGCCGGGGCCGAGTTGCCGGGGCCCGAACTCGGGCATCGCGTTGAACGAGAGGGGATCCTGGCGTCCGCGCGGCGGGGCCGATTGCTTGGGCCGCCGCAAAGCGATGACCAACACCACGATTGACGCGATGAACAGCACGATCGCGATAATGACCAGCAGTGATCCCACGCGAACCCTTCCGTTGCCACATTGCTTGAGCGAACGTGGGGTAAAGCTAACAGCTTTTTTGCGGGTTCGGCGCTGTAACGTCCCGAGCCGGGAATCGGCGGCGAAGCCGCGTGTCCTCCGCGGAGCCGTCGGCCCCGGCCGCTAGGGTATCGAACAGCTGTTCTACAGGTGGGAGCGGGCAATGCGCGTGATGGGCGTCGACCCCGGACTGACCCGATGCGGACTGTCGGTGGTCGAAACCGGGCGCGGG
Organism: Mycobacterium sp. E3251; assembly: GCF_001666835.1. GTDB lineage: Bacteria > Actinomycetota > Actinomycetes > Mycobacteriales > Mycobacteriaceae > Mycobacterium. The sequence continues at coordinate 25,204 of NZ_LZJF01000180.1, forward strand.
CGAAACGTTGTCGCGCTCGACGTCGACGTGGTGCGGACCCCGTCTGATGCGCCGTTAGCCCATCGGCTGCTGGCCATCAGCGATGCCGTCGAGCACTGGCTGGCCACCCACCAACCGGATGTCGTGGCCATCGAGCGGGTGTTCTCCCAGCTGAACGTCTCGACGGTGATGGGCACCGCGCAGGCCGGCGGGGTGGTCGCGCTCGCGGCCGCCAGACGCGGCATCGACGTGCACTTTCACACCCCGAGCGAGGTGAAGGCCGCGGTGACGGGCAACGGCGCCGCCGACAAGGCCCAGGTCACCGCGATGGTCACCAAAATCCTTGCGCTGCAAGCCAAACCGACGCCGGCCGACGCCGCCGACGCGCTGGCGCTGGCGATCTGTCACTGCTGGAGGGCGCCGATGATGGCCCGGATGGCCGCGGCCGAGGCGCTGGCCGAGCAGCAGCGGCACAAGTATCTAGCGAAGCTGAAGGCCGCACGATGATCGCGTCGGTGCGCGGCGAGGTGCTCGAGGTGGCGCTCGACCATGCGGTGATCGAGGCCGCCGGGGTCGGCTACCGGGTGAACGCGACACCGTCGACGTTGGCGACCCTGCGCACCGGGACCGAGGCCCGGCTGATCACCGCGATGGTGGTGCGCGAGGATTCGATGACGCTGTACGGGTTCACCGACTCCGACACCCGCGACCTGTTCCTCACGCTGCTGACGGTGTCGGGCGTGGGGCCACGGCTGGCCATGGCGACGCTGGCGGTGCACGACGCCGCGGCGCTGCGGCAGGTGCTGCACGACAGCGACGTCACGGCGCTGACCCGGGTGCCCGGGATCGGTAAACGCGGCGCCGAGCGGATGGTGCTCGAGTTGCGGGACAAGGTCGGTGCCGTCGCGGCGGGCGCTCCGGGTGGCGCATCCGCGGTAAACGGGCACGCGGTCCGGGGCCCGGTGGTGGAGGCCCTGGTCGGTCTCGGCTTCGCCGTCAAGCAGGCCGAAGAGGCCACCGACAAGGTGCTGGCCACCGAGCAGGACGCGACGACGTCGGGCGCCCTGCGCGCCGCGCTGTCGCTGCTGGGCAAGTCCCGATGAGCGACTACGACGACCGCGAGCTGTCCCCGGCGCTGGCCGTCGGGGAGGGGGACATCGACGTCAGCCTGCGGCCGCGTTCGCTGCAAGAGTTCATCGGCCAGCCGCGGGTGCGCGAACAGCTCCAGCTGGTGATCGAGGGAGCCAAGAACCGCGGTGGGACACCGGATCACATCCTGCTGTCGGGTCCGCCCGGGCTCGGCAAGACGTCGCTGGCCATGATCATCGCGGCCGAACTCGGGACGTCGTTGCGGGTGACGTCGGGCCCCGCGCTGGAACGCGCCGGCGACCTGGCCGCCATGCTGTCCAACCTGGTCGAGCACGACGTGCTGTTCATCGACGAGATCCACCGCATAGCGCGGCCCGCTGAGGAGATGCTGTACCTGGCCATGGAGGACTTTCGGGTCGACGTGGTGGTGGGCAAGGGTCCCGGCGCGACGTCGATCCCCCTGGAGGTCGCGCCCTTCACCCTGGTCGGCGCCACCACCCGGTCCGGCGCGCTGACCGGCCCGCTGCGCGACCGGTTCGGCTTCACCGCACACATGGACTTCTACGAGCCCGCCGAGCTCGAGCGGGTGCTGGCCCGCTCCGCCGGGATTCTGGGTATCGAGCTGGGCGCCGAGGCGGCCGAGGAGATCGCCCGGCGCTCGCGCGGCACGCCGCGCATCGCGAACCGGCTGCTGCGCCGGGTCCGGGACTTCGCCGAGGTCCGCGCCGACGGGGTGATCACCCGCGACGTCGCGAAGTCCGCGCTGGCGGTCTACGACGTCGACGAACTCGGCTTGGACCGGTTGGACCGGGCGGTGCTGTCGGCGCTGACCCGCAGTTTCGGCGGCGGGCCGGTCGGGGTGTCGACGCTGGCGGTGGCCGTCGGCGAGGAGGCCGCCACCGTCGAGGAGGTGTGCGAGCCGTTCCTGGTGCGCGCCGGGATGGTGGCCCGCACCCCCCGAGGCCGGGTGGCCACCGCTCAGGCGTGGACCCACCTGGGCATGAGCCCGCCGGCGGGGGCGGCCGGGCTGGGCCAACCCGGGCTGTTCGACTAATTCGCCGCCCTCACCGACCGCCTGGCGAATTGCAGCCAAATCGTGACCTTTGCGGCTGGCCGGCGCGCGTACGGGCGGCTGCCCGGATCGGGCCTGCTCAGAGCGCCGCCACCGGCGCCGCAGGTACCTCGGCGCAGGGCCGCAGCAAACGGGATGCGCGGCCCGCGGCAGGTTATGCGCGGGCGCCGTCGGGTAACCAGGCTCACAACAGCAATACCTGTTGAAGGAGATCCTGATGAGGAACACGCGCTACGACTATGAACGCCCTCGCGCGCTCTACATGCCGCGCACCCGCGGCGCGCTGACCGGCCTGCTCCTGATCTTGTTGGGCGCCTGGGGCGCATTGGTGCCGTTCTTCGGGCCCAACATCGATTGGGCGTACATGTCCGACCCGGCTTGGACGTGGACGACGACCAAGGGCTGGCTCGAGGTGCTCCCCGGGGCCGCCACGGCGGTGGGTGGCCTGCTCGTGCTGTTGTCCGGTAACCGGGCCAGCGCCGTGTTCGGTGGCTGGCTGGCGGTCGCCGGCGGCGCCTGGTTCGTGGTGGGCCGCGCGTTCGCGTCGACCCTGGGCATCGGGGACCTCGGTCAACCGGTGGCGTCGACGGACCTGAAACGAGCCCTGTTGGAGATCACCTACTTCACCGGTCTGGGCGCCCTGATCGTGTTCCTGGGCGGGGCGGCGGTCGCGCGCGTGGCCGTTCGGCACGCGCGCGATGTCGTGGTGAGGGAACCGGCGCCAGTGGCGGCGGACGCCGTGCCTGCGGGTGAGCCCGCCATGTACGACGAGACTCGCGGCCCGACGCGGGCGCGGGCGGATGCACTGACAGCCGAGCCCGAGCCGCGCGGGCGGGGCCTGTTCGGTCGGCGCGCCGGTGGCGGTCTTTTCCACCGCCACCACCACGCCGGGGTGTAGGCGGTAACCGGTAACTCGGGAGGCGCCGGTAGCCGTTGGCTACCGGCGCCCTTTCGTGTCAGGGCAGTCCCGCCGGCCGCGGGTCGGTAAAGTCTGCCGGGACACGCAGGCCTCGACGAGCGAGGAGGAGCGATGATCGCCGCCGGGTTGGTGTTCGCCGCATTGGCGGCGTTACTGCACGTGTACATCTTCGTGATGGAATCGTTGACCTGGACTTCGCCGCGGACCCGTGCCACGTTCGGCACGACGGCCGAGGAGGCCGAGACCACCAAGCTGCTGGCCTTCAACCAAGGTTTCTACAACTTGTTCCTTGCGGTGGTCAGCGGCGCGGGCATTGCCGCAATCGTGTTGCGGCACAACGCCGTTGGTGCGGCGCTGATTTTCGCCGGCGTCGGTTCGATGGCGGCGGCCGCGGTGGTGCTGCTCCTGTCCGCGCCGGACAAGGCGCGGGCCGCGGTGACGCAGGGCGCCTTTCCGGTGATCGCGATCGTGCTGCTGCTGCTCGGACTTCACCAGTAACAGCAGCCTCACCAGCCCCAATGGCCACGGGGGCGGGGTGGTTTGCGCGCGCCCGATGGGTTACGACTGGAAAACGCCGGGTACCCATCTCCGGCCGGAAATAGGCCCGGTATTTAACGAGGGGATGTCATGAAATACGCAGAAGACGGCCAAACCCGCGGGCTGAGCATGCCGCGTTCGCGTGGCGCGGTCAGCGGATTGCTCCTGGTCATCTTGGGAGCTTGGGGGGCGTTAATACCGTTTGTCGGACCGCGCTTCAATTTCGCCTACACACCCGACCGGGAGTGGGCGTGGAGTACGGCTCGTGGGTGGCTCGAGGTCCTGCCGGGAGCCGCGACCGTGCTGGGCGGTCTGTTGTTGATCGTCGCCGGAAACCGGGTGGCGGCCATGTTGGGCGGTTGGCTGGCGGTGCTGGCCGGCGCCTGGTTCGTCGTCGGTGGTCAGCTCGCGCCGCTGCTGGGAATCGGCTCCGCCGGCGACCCGGTCGCCGCCACCGATCGCAAGCGTGCGGTGCTCGAGGTCAGCTATTTCTCCGGACTGGGCGCGTTGATCGTCTTCGTCGGCGGTGTGGTGCTGGCGCGCACGGCCGTGCGGCTGGCGCGTGACGTGCAGCCCGTGCCGCCGGCGGCGGCCGTGTCGGCGCCGGGCGTCGAGCCCTACCGCGAAGCGGCATACGAGCCCGCCGAGGTGTCCTCGGGCGCGTTGACCAAGCCGCGTTCGGCCGCCGACCCGGAGCCGAAGCGGGGGTGGCGTCGCCAACGCCCGGCGTCGGGTGCCAACGCCGCGTACCTGCGCTGGCCACACCCACAGCAGTAGCCGATTCACGAGAACGGCGATCGCCCAGTCCGCGACGGACTGGGCGATCGCTGTTTTGCGCTTACAGCAGGCCGAGCAACTGCAGGTCGGTGATGTACTTGACGATGATCGGCGCCGAGACATGCGGAATGTCTTTGTCGGGGCCGATTTTCGCCTCCTGCACCGCGGCGCGGAAGCGATCGGTCGGTGCCATCGATCCGTTGATCGGCTCTGAAGGCTGCTGGTAGTTGTGCAGCAGCGGCAGCAGCGAGTACTGGCGTTGCCGCTCGGGCAGGCCCCGCATCGTCTGCTCGAACCGGCGCAGCCATTCGCCGTAGTCGGCGATCCGCTGGATCCCAAAGCCGGCGTCGATCAGCCAGTCGACGTACTCGTCGAGCCCGATGCCGTCGTCGTACGGGTTCATCACGTGGTACGTCTGGAAGCCGTCCCCGGTGTCCAGCACCTGCGTCCCCAGCGTGGAGATCGCCGCGGCGATGAATTCGACCGGCAGGCCGTCGTAGTGCGAACGCTGACGGTTGCCCTCGGCGTCCAGCTCGTAGAACGAACCGGGTGCGACACCGGTCGCCACCAGGCTCAGCATCAGCCGGGTGAACATGTCGGGCAGGTTGAGCTGCCCGGCGTAGGTGGTGTCGGCCAGGATCATGTCGCACCGGAAGACCGTGACGGGCAGGCCGCACAGGTCGTGCGCCTCCCGCAGCAGCACCTCGCCGGCCCACTTGCTGTTGCCGTAGCCGTTGGCGTAGTTGTCGTTGATCTCGCGGGTAGCGCTGATCTGCCGGACGTCGGCGTCTTCGACGAACTGGCCCGGCTTGATCTGGTCACCGACGCCGATCGTCGAGACGTAGGCGTACGGCTTCAGCTTGGTGGTCAGCGCGATCCGGATCAGTTCGGCGGTACCCAGCGTGTTGGGGCCGAACAGCTCGCTATACGGCAGGACGTGGTTCACCAGAGCGGCCGGATCGACGATCAGATCGACGGTGTCGGCCAGCCGCTGCCAGGCCGGCTGGTCCAGGCCGAGGTTGGCCTCGCCCTTGTCGCCGGCGATGACTTCGAGGTGGTCGGCGGCCAATTGCTGATAGTGCGCCACCAACTTCGGGTCGCCGTGCGGTGAGCCCACGCCGAACGTCTTGTCCAGCCGGGCGCGCGCCTCGTCGTCGGACTTGGCCCGCACCAGCGCGATCACCTTGCCGTCCACCATGTCCATGCGCTCGAGCCACTCCAGCGCCAGGTAGCGGCCCAGGAAGCCGGTCGCGCCGGTCAGCAACACCGTTCGCACCTCGGTGGTGGGCCGGGGCAGGCTCGGTGCCGCGGTCAGGGTCTCCGCCTCGAGGAACTTGTCCAGGGTCAGGTCGCCTGCGTGCACCGTGCCGGCATCGCGTCCGTGGACCGCGGCGAAGGTCGGCCGCTTGGTGCCCTGGCGCTCGCCCTCGATGTAGCTGGCGATGGCCTGCAGGTCGCTGGCCGGGCTGACGATGACGCCCACCGGGACGTCGATGTCGAAGATCTCGCGCAGCAGGTTCCCAAACGTCAACGCCGACAACGAGTCTCCGCCCAGGTCGGTGAAGTGCGCGTCCGGGGTCAGCTCGGTGCTCGCCGTGCCGAGCATGGCCGCGGCGGCCCGGCTCACCGTCTGCAGCACCGGCGCGTTCGCGCCGTTGCGGCGCAATTCGGCAAGCTCGTTGGCCTGCCCCTGGGCCAGCTCGGCGTAGAGCTGCTCGAGCCGCTCGCCGTAATGCTGCTTCAGCTTCGGCCACGCCAGCTTGCGGATCCCGGTCAGCAGACCGTTCTCCAGGCTGAACGGGGTGGTCTCGATGATGAAGTCGCGCGGCACCTCGTAGGACTGCAGGCCCGCCTGACGTGCGACGGCCTGCAACGAGTCGGCGATCTTTCCCTTGAGCGTCTCGAGGTCCCCCGAGGCCAGCGCTTCTTCGGTGGGCACCACGACGGCCAGCAGGTAGGGCTGGGCGCTGTTGCCGTAGACGTAGATCTGGCGCACCAGCGGGCTGTTGCCGAACTCGGCCTCCAGCTTGGCCAGGGTCACGAACTCGCCCTGCGCCAGCTTCAACACGTTGTTGCGGCGGTCGACGTACACCAGCTTGTCCGGCGCGATCTCGGCGAACACGTCGCCGGTCCGGTAGTAGCCGTCTTCGTCGAACACGTTCGCGGTGGTCTCGGCCCGCTTGTAGTAGCCGGGGAACATGTTCTCGGTGCGCAGCAACAGCTCGCCGCGCGGGTGCGGCCGGTCGGTGCTGAAGTAGCCCAGGTCCGGCACGTCGACGAGCTTGTAGTCGATCACCGGCGGGCGCTGAATCTCGCCGTCGAACAGCACCATCCCGGCTTCGGTCGAGCCGTAGCCGTCCATCAGGTGCATCTCGAGCAGCGACTCGACCCAGGTGCGCAACTCCGGCGAGGTCGGGGCCGAGCCCGTCATCGCGAAGATGAACCGCCCACCCAGCAGGTACTGGCGCTGCTCGGCCAGGACCTGAGCCGCCACAGCCTCGCGGTCGCCGCCCTCGGAAAGCCGCCGGTCAACCTGGCGCTGGAATTCGCCGAACAGGGTCTCCCAGATGCGCGGCACGAAGTTCAGCTCGGTCGGCCGCACCAGCTCGAGGTCCTCCAGCAGCGTGGAGAGGTCGCTCTTGGCGGCGAAGTAGGCGGTGCCGCCGTTGCCCAGCGTGCCGTACAGGATGCCGCGGCCCATGACGTGGCTCATCGGCATGAAGTTCAGGGTGATCGACGCGGCGCTTTCGCCGAACCAGTTCCTGCTGCCCCGACGCCAGATCTTGGCGACGTTGCTCTGCGGGTACATCGCGCCCTTGGGTGCGCCGGTGCTGCCGGAGGTGTAGATCAGCAGGGCCAGCGGGTCAGATTCCTCGCTGGCGGGGATGGGCATTTCCGGCAGCGCGTTGCCGCGCTCGAGCACCTCGGCCAGCGTCTCGACCGGCACGCCGGCGTCCGCCAGCCGCGTGCGCGCGGTCTCCACGGCCTCGCGCTCGTCGTCGACCTCGGGGTGGTAGTCGAACGCCACCAGCCTGGCGGGCCGGTGGCCGCTCAAGATCAACTCCACGGCCTCGGGCAGCTGGTTCACGCTGGCCGCGATCACGGTGGGCTCGGTCTCGGTGACGATCGGCTGCAGCGACGTGAGCGAGGCGCTGGTCTGCAGCGGCACCGACACCGCGCTGATAATGGCCAGCGCCATGTCGATGGTGGCGTAGTCGACGCTGTTGAAGCCCAACACACAGACCCGGTCACCGACGTGCACCCCGTCGTTGGCCCAGGCGCGGCCGAGCGCCTCGACGCGATCGGCCAGCTGGCGATACGTGATGGTCTCGTAGCGGGGGAGCAGCTCGAGCCTGGTGCGCCCGGTCGCCGCGTCCTCGACGTACTCCACCACGCGGTGCGCGAGGGCCGGCCGATCCGCATACCCCTCGAGTGCGGTCCGGATGACTTCTGGAAGTCGCAGTCCGGGCTTCTCGAGCGCCGCTTCGACCGCCGGGTCGGGGCGGGCGGCGGCGAACTGGGGGTCGCTTGCGGTCAGTTCCTCGATGCGGCGCTCGAGCCGCTCGTCGTGATTGATCGTCGACATAAACAAATTCCCTTGCAATGAAAGATAGTGAGTCGTTTCGCGCCGATGCGCTGACGTTTAGAACGTTAGCTAAAGTAACGGTATTCCACCACGGCCGCGCCGCGGCGGGGGTTGTGAGATTGCCCACGCGGGCTCGACGAGTCCCCAGGTCTTAGAGGTCGCCCAGCAGCCGGCCGAGGATGTCGAGCCCCTCGGCGAGCAGCTCGTCGCTGATCGGCAGCGGCGGTAGCAGCCGGATGACGTTGCCGAACATGCCGCAGGTCAACACGACCACCCCGGCGGCGTGGGCCGCGGTGGACAATTTCCGAGTCAGCTCCGCGTCGGGTTCCGAGGTCCCTGACTTCACCAACTCGATGGCGATCATGGCGCCGCGGCCACGCACGTCGCCGATCCGGTCATCGCTGGCCTGCAGACGCAACAACGGTTCGGTGATCAGCCGTTCCAATTGTCGAGCGCGATCGATTAGTCCGTCGCTTTCGATCGTGGTGATGGTGGCCAGTGCGGCCGCACAGGCAATTGGGTTACCGCCGAAGGTGCCGCCCAAACCGCCGACGTGCGATGCGTCCATGATCGGTGCGCGGCCGGTGACCGCCGAGAGCGGCAGCCCGTCGGCGATGCCCTTGGCGGTGCAGATCAGGTCGGGTTCCAGACCGTTCGGCCCTTCGTGTTCGCACGCGAACATCGCGCCGGTGCGCGCGAAGCCGGTCTGCACCTCGTCGGCGATGAACACCACGTCGTTCCTGCGGCACCAGTCGAGCAGGGCGGGCAGGAATCCCTCGGCCGGCACGATGAACCCGCCCTCGCCGGCGATCGGTTCGATGATGACGGCGGCGAGGCTGTCGGCGCCGACCTGGCTCTCGATCACGTCGATCGCCCGTGCGGCGGCCTTCTCGCCGTCGGTGGCCAGCTCCTTGTCGAGCAGGCCGTCCCGGTAGGGGTAGGACACCGGGGCCCGGTAGACCTCCGGCGCGAACGGGCCGAAGCCGCTCTTGTAGGGCTTGGACTTGGCGGTCAGCGCCATCGCCAGGTTGGTGCGGCCGTGATAGGCGTGGTTGAACGCCACGACGGCGGGCTTGCGGGTGTACGCGCGCGCGATCTTCACTGCATTCTCGACCGCCTCGGCGCCGGAATTGAACAACACCGAGCGCTTCTCGCCCGAGCCCGGCGTGATCCGGTTCAGCTCCTCGGCGACGGCGATGTACTGCTCGTACGGCGTGACCATGAAGCAGGTGTGGGTGAACTCGGCGACCTGCGCGCGCACGGCCTCCACCACCCGGGGCGCGGAATTGCCGATGGTGGTCACGGCGATGCCCGAAGCCAGGTCGATGAGCCGGTTGCCGTCGACGTCCTCGATGATGCCGCCGGAGGCGCGCGCCACGAACACCGGCAACGAAACGTTCACCCCGTGCGACACCGCCGCGGCGCGCCGTTTGGTCAGTTCCAGCGAAGCGGGACCGGGGATTTCGGTGACCAGCTGGCGGGTCTGCTCGAGGCCGGCCACGATTTTCTCCTCACCGCGGCGCGCCCGTCACGTCGCCACCCAAGCCTATCCGGCCCGGCCCCGACGGGCCTCCCGCGCACGGCGGCGGTCGGGAGCGACCTGCGGCACTGGCACACTGGCCGGTATGAGGTGCGCGGCCCGCGGGCCGTCCCCGCACTAATGCTCCGAATGCCACTACGAAAAGACAGGCCCGTCCATGGAGAGTTTGATCCTGTTCCTGCCCTTCCTGCTCATCATGGGTGGGTTCATGTACTTCGCGTCGCGGCGCCAGAAGCGCGCGATGCAGGCCACCATCGACCTGCACGAGTCATTGCAGCCGGGGGACCGCGTGCACACGACGTCCGGTCTGGAGGCGACGGTCGTCGCGATCACGGAGGACACCATCGATCTCGAGATCGCCCCCGGCGTGGTGACCACGTGGATGAAGCTCGCCATCCGCGACCGGATCCTTCCCGAAGACGATCAAGACCTGATCGACGGTGACGGCTCCGACGACTTGGCAGAATCCGACGAGGGCCGGGT
>NZ_LZJF01000181.1 GCF_001666835.1 Mycobacterium sp. E3251
GTTGGCGTTGGCGATATTCTGCAGCGCGCGCAGGTGCGCGAACATCCGATCGGCGGTCACTTTTCCGGCCAGGCCGCCCGGCCCGCCCACCCTCGGGCTGTGCGGCCAGCGATTACCCGGCCGCGCTGCCCAAGGGTTCGATCGCCGTCGTCGACGACGCGCGTTGTTCGGTGGTCGACAAGCAGAACAGCGCCGTGGCCAAGGGCGCGGCCGCGCTGGTCGTGCTCAGTGCGCCCGCCGGCCAGGGCGCCCCGCCGACGTTGTTCAATCCGGGCTACTTCAAGCAGCTGACCGTGCCGGTTGCGGTCGCGGGCAGGTCCGCCGCGACCGCGCTCGCCGGCGCGAGCGCGCCCATCCATCTGGTGCTGGACGCCCAGAACACCAAGATCACCTCGCGAAACGTGCTGGCGCAGACCAAGACCGGTTCTCCGCATGAAGTGATCATGGTCGGGGCGCATCTCGACAGCTCGCGTGGCGGGCCGGGCGGGCTGGCCGGTCAGTCCACCGGGCGGTGTCTGGACCAGCAACGACGCCTGGTCGACGGGGTAGCTGCGTCCGGCGATCGTCATCGCCGGCCTGCCCGGGGAAACGGTGTACAACCGGTCGAACTGCGGGGTCATCACCTCAAACCCCCTGTCGCGCAGCGCTTTGGCCACGTAGTCGACGCTGGCGTCGTACCCCGGGGTGCCGTCCGCCCGGTTTCCTTTGTTGGCGTTGGCGATATTCTGCAGCGCGCGCAGGTGCGCGAACATCCGATCGGCGGTCACTTTTCCGGCCAGGCCGCCCGGCCCGCCCAACCCTCGGGCTGTGCGGCCAGCGATTACCCGGCCGCGCTGCCCAAGGGTTCGATCGCCGTCGTCGACGACGCGCGTTGTTCGGTGGTCGACAAGCAGAACAGCGCCGTGGCCAAGGGCGCGGCCGCGCTGGTCGTGCTCAGTGCGCCCGCCGGCCAGGGCGCCCCGCCGACGTTGTTCAATCCGGGCTACTTCAAGCAGCTGACCGTGCCGGTTGCGGTCGCGGGCAGGTCCGCCGCGACCGCGCTCGCCGGCGCGAGCGCGCCCATCCATCTGGTGCTGGACGCCCAGAACACCAAGATCACCTCGCGAAACGTGCTGGCGCAGACCAAGACCGGTTCTCCGCATGAAGTGATCATGGTCGGGGCGCATCTCGACAGCTCGCGTGGCGGGCCTGGCATCAACGACGACGGATCCGGGGTGGCCGCGGTGCTGGAAACGGCGCTGCAGCTCGGCCCGTTGGCGCCGGTGAACAACGCGGTGCGATTCGCGTTCTGGGGCGCCGACGAGGACGGGCTCAACGGCGTCATGGATTACGTGTTCGGCCTGGACGGCGATCAGCTCAACGATCTGGCGATGTACCTGAACTTCACCCGGCTGGGCTCGCCCAACGCCGGCTTCTTCACCGACGACGGCGATCAGTCCGGTCCGCCGGCGCCCGGGGTGACGTACGCGGACATCCCGGACGGGTCGGCGGGCATCGAGCGCACCCTGGCCGGCTATCTGAACCTGGCCGGGAAGCGGCCCGCGGACATGCCGCTGAGCACGCTCGCCGACTACCACCCCTTCATGGTCGCGGGCGTTCCGATCGGGGGCATGACGGCCGGCGCCACGCAGCCGAAAACCACGGTGCAGGCCCGATTGTGGGGCGGGCAGGCCGGCGTCCCGTTCGATCCCAACTATCAGGGCCCCCACGAAACCGTCGACAACGTCAACCGCGACGCGTTGGCCATCATGGGTTCCGGCGTCGCCTACGCCGTGGGCAGCTACGCGCAGTCCACCGGCGGGGTGAACGGCGTCCCGTCGCACGACAAGCGCCATCGCACCCGGATGCCGTAATCGCCGCACTTGTCGGCGGTGCTTCTTATACTCGAACACATGTTCGATACGCGACTGCACGAGTATTGGAAGCCCCCGCGTTGTGAGCGCTCGCGGGCGTTGCTGGATCGGATGTGCGAGTCGTGGCGGCTAGAGGCCCAGGTGGTGGCGGCTCGGCTGGACGCGGTCGGGGAGTTGTTCGAGCTGCGCCGCGCCCAGCGTGGCGAGGAGGCCGATTGGGCGGTGGACACCTGGGCGGCGGTGGGGGCCGAGATAGCTGCGGCGTTTCGGGTCAGCTTGGCGATGGCGGGCAGCTTCATGCGGTACGCGCTGGCAATGCGTGAGCGGCTGCCGCAGGTGGCCGCCGTGTTCCGCGCCGGTGACATCGATTTCCGGTTGTTTCAGACCATCGTCTACCGCACCGATCTGATCACCGACGCTGAAGTCTTGGCCGCCGTGGATGGCGAGTTGGCTGTGCGCGCGGCGCGTTGGCCGTCGATGACCAGGGGACGGTTGGCCGGCGAGGTGGACAAGATCGTCGCCAAGGCCGACGTCGACGCGGTGCGGCGCCGCCAGCAGTGTCGGGCCGAGCGTGAGGTCTGCATCGAGGATCTCGAGGGCGGCATGTCCGAGATCCGCGGCAGCTTGTTCAGCCCGGATGCCCACGCCTTGGACGAGCGGTTGGATGCCCTGGCGGCGACGGTGTGTGAGCATGATCCGCGCGGCCGCGATCAGCGGCGTGCCGACGCCCTCGGGGCGCTGGCAGCCGGGGCGGATCGACTGGGCTGCCGTTGTGGGCGGCCCGATTGCGCGGCGGGAAAGCGTCCTGCGGCAACGCCGGTCGTCATTCATGTGGTCGCCGAGCAGGCGAGCGGCCAGGGCCACGGGTCGGCCCCGGCGACGGAGGTGGGTGCTGACCGGCTGATCTCCGCCGAGGTGGTCGCCGAGCTGGCCGGCTCGGCGAGGCTGGTGCCGGTGAGCGTCCCAACGCAGGCCGAACCGCGCTACATCCCGTCGGCCCGGCTGGCAGATTTCGTGCGGTGCCGGGATCTGACGTGTCGGGCGCCGGGGTGTGATCGCCCGGCCGTCGACTGCGATATCGACCATACGATCCCGTACGCCGATGGCGGCCCGACTCATCCGTCGAACCTGAAATGTCTTTGCCGCCAACATCATTTGCTCAAAACGTTCTGGGGCTGGCGCGACGAGCAGCTGCCCGACGGCACCCTCATCTGGCGCCTGCCCGACGGACACACCTACGTCACCGCCCCGGGCAGCGCGCTGCTGTTCCCCAGCCTGTGCGCGCCCACCGGCGACCTGCCCGCCCCCGCCACCGGCGCCGAGCGCTGCGGCGAGCGCACCGCGATGATGCCGCTGCGTAACAGGACTCGTGCCCAGAACCGGGCCCAGCGCATCGCCACCGAACGCCACCACAACCGCCGAACGCGACTAGCCACCCAACCCACCGCATGCGGCCCCGCACCCCCGGCCGACGAACCGGCGCCGTTCTAGTTCCGTTCGCCACTACCGACCACGGCGCCGATTTCGTGGCGGCGGGCCGATGAATGCGCCCGATTTGACCAACTGTCGGGCGGCTGTGGCGGTACGATTCTTCTTTGATCGTGGAGAGAACGACCGTGAGATATGTCGCTAATAGTCTTGCGCTACTCGCCGTTTGCATTCCGGCCATCGGTGGGCCGGGGGTCGTGTCCGCGGACACCGTCGCCCCGAATGGCCTCGCTTCGGTGGAGAGTTGGCCGGACAACGCGTGCGGCGGCTTTTCGTCCTGGCATGTGATCAACAACTTGAAGGATGCTTCGGTCCGCGCGACCGTGGCGGTTCAACGCAAATCGGGTAGTCAGGAATTCAACGATCGGTACGTTTACGACCTAAAACGTGGCGAATCGAACTTTGTCTCGTGCAGAAGGATAAAGGCCCCCGACGGCCCGGGATTTTACGACATCAGCGCCTCGCTGGTGGGCGCGCAAATGACGTAGCAACTCCGCCCCTGGCCACGACGCCTTCAAGGCATTGGCCGTCAAGGCCTGCGAGGTCCCATCATTCGGCCGCAGCCCATCGACTGTTGCATCATGGCGGGCATCCCGTCCCGCACGAAACCGGTGACCTCACGCGCGTGTGCACGGATGACATCGGTGAGGGCCGGATCCTCGGCGGTCTCCTCGGCAATCACGCCTCTAGGCGTGAACGTGAGCTGGCGCCGGTAGCCGCCGGCGCGACGGAAAAGTGTCGGCAGGCTCTGGCTCATACAACGGATTTCGGTGCCCTGATCGAGGTGGGCGTACATGCTCGAAACATGCTCTTGCAGTTGAGCGGTCAGGTCCGGTGATGCCGATTCGGTGGTGGTGCGCACGCCGCCGGGGATGTCCTCGACGATCCGGTCGATTTCGCTGTGCCGCATGAACATCTCCATGTAGCGGCTCATGTCCATGTGACCGGCGCCCATGAAACCGCCCCCGTCCGTGAGGCGGATAGCGGTCGAGGGAGGACCAAAGACGCGCGCACGCAGATGCGCCAGACCCAGGACGCTGCCCGCGCCGAGCGCGGCGAGCGCGGCCCGCCGAGTGAATCCGGCCATCAGGTAAGCCGACCAGATGGGCCACGCCCTTTTCTAGGGCCAATGGTCCCTACCCCCGGTGGGTATACCCGTGCCATCGTTTGGGGCATGACGCAAAATCCTGAATCCAGCGGCGAACCGACCACCGTGACCGGCCACCCCGGGGACGGGCATCGATTCGGCGCGCACAGTCGGCTGGGTCAAGTGGTCGCGTGGGTGGTCATCGTCGCCGGCGTCGTGTTCGTGGTCGCGACG
>NZ_LZJF01000182.1 GCF_001666835.1 Mycobacterium sp. E3251
CGAACGTGTCGATCGCCTTCGCGGCGATCGCCATCCGCGGCGCGATCCGAACCGGCCGGGTGCGGGCGGCGGTCAGCATCCATTCGGCGGCCTCTTCCGACGTGAGCGCCGGCATGCCCTCGTAGGCCTTCGTCGGCGCGATCATCGGCGTGGCCACCAGCGGGTAGAACAGCGTCGTCGAATGCACGCCCCGGTGGCCCCACTCGGTTTCCACTACGCGGCTGACCGCCGAGAGCGCCGCCTTCGATGCGTTGTAGACCGCGAACAGCGGCGACGCCTCCGACAGCACACCCCACGTGGAGACGTTGATGATGTGGCCATCGCCGCGCTCGAGCATGCCGGGCGCCAGGCCGCGGATCAGCCGCAGCGGCGCGTAGTAGTTGAGCGTGATCGTCCGCTCGACGTCGTGCCAGCGCTCCAGTGACTCGGCCAGCGGCCGGCGGATCGACCGGCCGGCGTTGTTGATCAGGATGTCCACCCCGCCGAGTTGCTTCTCGACGTCGGCGACCAACGCGTCGACGGCGTCCATGTCGGAGACGTCGCACGGCAGGGACAACGCGGTGCCGCCCGCCGTCGTGATCCGTTCCGCGAGCGCGTCGAGCAGTTCCTGCCGGCGGGCGACGACGGCCACCGTCGCGCCCTCACGGGCGAGCAGTTCGGCCGCGGCCTCGCCGATGCCCGACGACGCGCCGGTGAGCAGGATGCGCTTGCCGTTGAGGTCGACCGGCTTGATGGCGGGCCGGTTGATGAGCACCTGCGGGGCCATCGGCGGGCGCATGGTGGCCAGGACCAGCTGATCGGCGATCCGGCGCAGGGGACTCTTGCTCACGAGGGGAGTCTAGGGGCGCCCTTGAATCCCACGAGCGTCACGCCAGCGTGACTCGCTAGAAGTAGCGGGGGAACCGGCTCCAGTCCGGCGGCCGCTTCTCCAGGAAGGCGTCGCGGCCCTCGACGGCCTCATCGGTCATGTAGGCCAGCCGCGTGGCCTCGCCCGCGAACAGCTGCTGGCCGACCAGCCCGTCATCGAGCAGGTTGAAGGCGAACTTCAGCATCCGTTGCGCCTGAGGCGATTTGGCGTTGATCTCGGCGGCCCACTCGATGCCCGCCTTCTCCAGGTCGGCGTGGTCGATGACCGCGTTGACCGCGCCCATGTGGTGCATCTGCTCGGCGGTGTACGCGCGGCCGAGGAAGAAGATCTCGCGGGCGAACTTCTGGCCCACCTGGCGCGCCAGGTACGCGCTGCCGTAGCCGCCGTCGAAGCTGCCGACGTCGGCGTCGGTCTGCTTGAACCGGGCGTGCTCGCGGCTGGCCAGGGTGAGGTCGCAGACCACGTGCAGGCTGTGCCCGCCGCCGGCCGCCCAGCCGTTGACCAGACAGATGACCACCTTGGGCATGAACCGGATCAGCCGCTGCACCTCCAGGATGTGCAGCCGGCCGGCGCGGGCCGGGTCGACGGTCTCGGCGGTGTCGCCGCTCGCGTACTGGTACCCGCTGCGCCCCCGGATGCGCTGATCGCCGCCGGAGCAGAACGCCCAGCCGCCGTCCTTGGGCGACGGACCGTTGCCGGTCAGCAGCACCACGCCGACGTCGGGGGACATCCGCGCGTGGTCGAGCACCCGGTAGAGCTCGTCGACGGTGTGTGGGCGAAACGCGTTGCGCACCTCCGGCCGGTTGAACGCCACCCGCACGGTCGCGTCGGTGGCGTGGCGGTGGTAGGTGATGTCGGTCAGGTCGTCAAAACCGGCCACGGGCCGCCAGGCCTGGGCGTCAAAGGGATTGTCAGTCAAGGCTTTCGAACTCCTATAACGGGTCCAGGCGGAACACGGCGCAGCGGCCGGCCAGGGCTTCGAATTCGTCGGGGCGCCCCTCAGTGACGAGCCCGGCCCGCTTCATGAAGCCGACGCCCGTCGGCACCTCGGTTGGGAAGAGTCGCAGGATCGGGCGCGCGTCGTCGGCGGACAGCTCGGCCATCCGTACCCGCTGGGCGTGACGACCACGCGCGATTGTGGCCTCGCCGGCGGCCCGCACGTTGGCCACCCAGTCGGCGCCGGGGAACCCGGCTACGACGTACTGCCGGCCGTCGACGGTCATGGGGGTCACCGGGGTCGAGCGTGGCGCGCCGGACCTGCGGCCGGGCGCCGTCAGCACGACGGGGCTCTCGCCGCCGAAACTCATTCCCAGCCGCGACATCTGGATGAAGACCTTGTTGGCCGGCTTCAGCCACCACGGCGGTTTGATCGGTTTGCCGCTTCCCATAGGCAGCGACGTTACCTCGCGGCCATTTAGGCGCCGAATGTGAAGTTAGTTTCACACTCGGACGCGAACGTGAAACTAACTTCACGCTCGACGCAGCGCACTTGCGCCGATGGCGTCCAGCCGTTCCAGCGCCTCGGGATCCAGGGTGACGTCGCCCGCGCCGAGGTTTTCCTCGAGGTGCCCGACGGATCGGGTGCCCGGGATCAGCAGCGCGTTCGGCGCGTGGGACAGCAGCCAGGACAGGCCCACCTGGGCGCCGGTGACCCCGAGCCGGCCGGCGATCTCGGCCACCACCGGATGGTCGGCGACCTTCGGGAAACCGGGAAACGACGATCCCAGCGGGAAGTAGGGCACCCACGCGACACCCGCTGCGGCGCAGAGCTGCAACGTGTCCTCCTGCGAGCGGTCCAGCGCGCTGTAAGCGTTCTGTACGCAGACGATGCCCGCCGGCAGCGCGCGCCGCACCACGTCCACCGGCACGGCGCTGATGCCGATCGCGCCGATCTTGCCCTCGTCGCGCAGCGCGATCATCTCGGCGAGCTGGTCGTCGACGTCCACCTGCTGATCGCCCTCGGCGGCCACGCCGGGGCCGAGGTCCATGCGCCGCAGGTTGACCACCGGGACGCAGTCCAGGCCGAGCTGACGCAGGTCGTCCTCGACTGCGGCGCGCAGCTCGGCGGGCTTTTGCGCCGCCGCCAGCGGCATGGGCTGTTCGCCGGTGAAGCGCGCGCCGACCTTGCTGACGATGACGAGGTCGTCGGCGTAGGGGAACAGCGCCGCCCGGATCCGTCGGTTAACCTCGCCCGGGCCGTAGAACGACGCCGTGTCGACGTGGTTGACCCCGAGCTCGACCGCGCGGCGCAGCACCGCGGCCGCGTCCTCGACGGATGGGGCCTCGAACAACTGCATTGCGCCGTAGCCGATGCGCGCGACGGTCGACCCGCCGATGCTGCCGTGACCGCCGGGCCGTGGTGTGTCCGTCATGAGTGCTCCCTCGTGCCACACTGGAGAAGATGCGGAGGGTCCTCCGCTTATTTGAGCGTAGCAGAAACGGAGGAGCCTCCGCTTGGCCGAGATCCGATCGGACGCGCGCCGGAATCGTGAGCGCCTGCTCGAGGCGGCGACGGCGGCGTTTGCCACCGCCGACGGGCGACCGGTGTCGCTGGAGGCCATCGCGCGCGAGGCCGGCGTCGGGATCGGCACGCTGTACCGCCATTTCCCGAATCGGGAGGCGCTCGTCGAGGCGGTCTATCGCGCCGAGCTCGCCGAAGTGGCCGCGGCGGCCGAACGGCTGCTCAAGCGCCAGCCGCCCGAGACGGCGTTGCGCCGCTGGATGGACCGCTACGCGTCATTCGTGGCCGCCAAGCGTGGGATGGCGGAGTCGTTGCAGGCGATCTTCGCCTCCGGCGCAATGCAGGCCAACCAGACTCGGGACAGCATCGTCGGCGCGGTCGACCTGCTGTTGCGGGCCGGCGCCGAGGACGGCAGCCTGCGCGCCGACGTGCAGGCCGACGATGTGGTGTCCAGCCTGATTGGCATCTTCCTGGCCAGCGGTTCGCCCGAGCAGACGGGCCGCATGCTCGACCTGCTCGTCGCGGGCATCGCCGCCCGCTGACGTCGAGCTGGTTTCACGCTCGACCTCGAACGTGAAGCTAACTCCACACTCGGCGACACAAACTCAGCCGACGGCGCGGTCGGCGCCCTCCCAGAACTGGGCGCGCACGGCCTTCTTGTCGGGCTTGCCCAGCGCTGTCACCGGCACCGACTCGACGACGATCACCTGCTTGGGCGATTGCACCGAACCCTTGCGCTCCTTGACCGCGGACTGGATCTCGACGGTCACCCGCGCCACCGACTCCTCGTCGGAGGGGTGGTCGGGCCGCAGCACGATCACCGCGGTGACGGCCTCGCCCCACTTCTCGTCGGGCGTGCCAATCACGCACACCTGCGCGACGGCCGGGTGCTCGGCGACGACGTCCTCGACCTCACGCGGGAACACGTTGAACCCGCCGGTGACGATCATGTCCTTGACCCGGTCGACGATGAACCAGAAGCCGTCCTCGTCCTCGCGGGCCATGTCACCGGTGTGCAGCCAGCCGTCCTTGAACGTCTTGGCGGTCTCCTCCGGCAAGTTCCAGTACCCGCCGCTCAAAAGCGGCCCGGACACGCAGATCTCGCCGACCTCACCCTGCGGCACCGGCTTGCCGTCGGCGCCCAGCAGCGCCGTGCGGGCGAACAGGGTGGGCCGCCCGCAGGAGGTGAGCCGCTTCTCGTCGTGGTCCTTCTTGGCCAGATACGAGATCACCATCGGGGCCTCGGACTGCCCGTAGTACTGGGCGAAGATCGGTCCGAAGCGGCGGATGGCCTCGGCCAACCGCACCGGGTTCATCGCCGAGGCGCCGTAATAGACGGTTTCCAGCGAGGACAGGTCCCGGGTGTGCGAATCCGGGTGGTCCATCAGCGCGTAAATCATCGACGGCACGAGCATGGTCGCGGTGATCTTCTGCTCCTCGATGACCCGCAGCACCTCGGCCGGATCGAACTTGGTCAGCACGACCAGCTCGCCACCCTTGATGATCGTCGGCACGAAAAACGCCGCCCCCGCATGCGACAACGGGGTGCACATCAAGAAGCGCGGGTTCTCCGGCCACTCCCATTCGGCGAGCTGAATCGTGGTCATGGTGGTGATCGACTGCGCGGTTCCCAGCACACCCTTGGGCTTGCCGGTGGTGCCGCCGGTGTAGGCCATGCCGCCGATGTGGTCGGGCGGAAGGTCGGCCGCCACCAACGGCTTCGGCGGATACTTCGCCGCCTCGGCCACCAGGTCCACCGCGGAATCGCCGAGCGCCTCGGGGACCGGCCCGATGGTCAGGATCTGCTTGAGGCCGGGCACCTTCTCCAGCAGGCCGAGCGCCCGCTCGACGAACATCGGGTTCGGGTCGATGATCAGCGACGTCACGCCGGCGTCGCCCAGGACGTAGGCGTGGTCGTCAAGGGAGCCCAGCGGGTGCAGGGCCACCCGCCGGTAGCCCTGCGTCTGGCCGGCGCCGATGATCATCAGCACCTCGGGCCGGTTCAGCGACAGCAGCCCGACGGTCGCGCCGGTGCCCGCACCGAGCGCCTCGAACGCCTGGATGTATTGGCTGATGCGCTCGGCGAGCTGACCGCCGGTCAGCGTGGTGTCGCCGAGATGCAGCACCGGCTTGTCCTTGTTGCGCTTGAGCGCACCGACGGTCAGGTGTCCGGAATGAATGGGATGGCGCAGCAGCTCGTCACTCATGTGGCCAAGACTAGAACGTGTTGCAGTTTTAGTCAGCCACCCCCTCGAAAGAGACGCCTAGGGGTCGGGCTGGGCAAGTATGCGCTGCCACCGTTGTCGTCCCCTTGCCGTGAGGCCGACGTCGCGGGTGTCGGGCCACTCCTCGATTTCCGCGATTGTCTGTTCGCACCATGCGATGACATTTCGGTAGAACTCGGCGATGAACGTCGCCTCGGGTTCCACGAGGTGAAGCCGCTCCGGAAAGGGTCCACCCGTGTGCAGGAGCTCTTCGATGAGCGCCTTGCCCTTGGCATGCATCTCGCGCGCCTCGCGGGCGGTGGCTTCGAGTGACTCGCGCAGGTCGTGCTTTGTTGCCTGGTCTCCGAGAAACAGCCGGAGGAATCCCTCCGCTTCGACCACCGGCACGGCCGGCTGGGTGCCGAACCAGTCCTCAAGTGCCGCACGGCCTTCCGGGGTGATGGTGTACCGAGTGCGTTGACGGCGACGGCCCTCGACTGTCTCGGCGCTGGCGTGACCGCGCTCGACGAGCCGCTTGAGCTCCGCGTACAGGTGAGCCTCCGACCGCGGCCAAAAGAAGTGCACGCCGCGTTTGATCTGGGCGACGATCTCGTACGCCGTCCACGATCTGATGCCGAGCAGACCGAGAAGCGCGAAAGATGTCGTGGTGGGTTTCGAGGCCATCCCTTGACAATACTCAATCCTGGAGTAACTTAACTCCAAACTGGAGTATTGGAGGTGCAGGATGAACGACACCGACCACGTCGCGCTTGTCGACACCACCCGGGACGAACTGAGGGATCGCATCGGGCGGGCGCGGGACCGCTTCGACCGGTTGATCCGCACCGCCGACCCGCATGCCCCCGTTCCCGGCTTGGACTGGACTGTTCAGCAGGTCGTCGCTCACGTGCTATCAGTCGCGCACCGCTACCAGGCGTTTGCTGAAGGACGGGACTTCCGCCGCGCCGCCTACCCGCGCGAATTGGACGAAATCAACCGCGCCGAGCTCGACGAGTTGTTGGCGCCGGTCGGCGAAATCGCCGACCAGATCAGCGATCTCGCCCCCGTCATGGACGCGTTCTTCGATACTTGCTCGAACGACCTTGTGTACGAGGCCCATTGCGGCGCCTTCGCGGACGGCATCACGCTGCAGACGAACTGGCTCGGTGAGTTGATCCTCCACGGGCGGGACGTCGCGCGGGCGACCAGGACGCCGTGGGAGGTTGAGGAACGCGACATGCTGCTCATCGCACGCGGTCTCATGCAGCTTGGCGAGGGGCCGGGATACGTGCGCGCGGGGTTGCCCGCCGGCACCGATGTCTGTGTCGCCTTCAAGCTCCCCGGTGCGCGCCCTTATGTGATCCGTATTCACGACGGTGCCGCGGAAATGCGCGAGCGCCGGCCCGCGGATCGCCCCGACGCCGTGCTCAGGATGCCCGCTTCGACATTGTGCGACATGCTCTACCAGCGCATCGGTCCGCTGACCGCTGCTCGCAGGGGCCTGATGATCGTCGGCGGGCGCCGGCCGTGGAAGGCACTCAAGCTGCAGTCCTGTTTCGAACGCCTCTGACACCCCGGAGCACTAGCATCCCTGCACATGGCCGCTGCAGATCTCGTCGTCACCGGAACCGTACTGACCGTCGACGAAAAACGGCCCACCGCCGAGGCGCTCGCCGTCGCCGACGGCCGCATCGTCGCCGTCGGCAGCCGGTCGGAAATTAACGCCTACATCGGCCCCGACACCAAAACGCTCGACATCGGTGACGGCTGCGTCATGCCGGGATTCATTGAGGCGCACGGTCATCCGCTGATGGAGGCCCTGGCGCTGTCGGACCGCATCGTCGACATCCGGCCCGTCACCATACGAAAAGCCGACGACGTCGTCGCCGCCGTCCGCGGTGAGGTCGCCGCCAGGGGAGCGGCCGGCGCCTACCTGAACGGCTGGGATCCGCTGCTGCAGTCCGGGTTGCCTCAGCCGACGCTGTCCTGGCTGGACGAGATCGCGCCGGACGGGCCGTTGATCATCATTCACAACTCCGGGCACAAGGCCTATTTCAATTCGCACGCGGCCCGCCGCGCCGGCCTGACCCGCGACACCCCCGATCCCAAGGGCGCCCGGTTCGGCCGCGACGCGAACGGCGAGCTGGACGGCACCGCCGAGGAGACCGGCGCGGTGTTCCCGCTGCTGACCGGTGCCATCGCGCCGGGCGACTATCCGGCGATGCTGCTCGCCGAGTGCGCGCGGCTCAACCGCGCCGGCCTGACCACCTGCTCGGAGATGGCCTTCGACCCGGCGTTCGGGCCGGTGGTCGAGCGGCTGCGCGACGAGCTGACGGTCCGGTTGCGCACCTACGAGATCTCCAACCCGCAGATGCACACCGACGCCACTCCCGGCCAGGGCGACGACATGCTGCGCCAGGTCGGCATCAAGATCTGGGTCGACGGCTCCCCGTGGGTCGGCAACATCGCCCTGTCCTTCCCCTACCTGGACACCGACGCCACCCGCACCATCGGGGTGCCGCCCGGTTCCTGCGGGCACGCCAACTACACGAAAGAACAGCTGAGCGAGATCGTCGGCGCCTACTTCCCGCTGGGCTGGCCGATGGCCTGCCACGTGCAGGGCGACGCCGGGGTGGACACCATCCTCGACGTCTACGAAGAGGCGCTCAACCGCCACCCGCGCCGCGACCACCGGCTGCGGCTGGAGCACGTCGGCGCCATCCGGCCCGAGCAGCTGCAGCGCGCCGCCGACCTCGGGGTCACCTGCAGCATCTTCGTCGACCAGATCCACTACTGGGGCGACATCATCGTCGACGGCCTGTTCGGCCCGGAGCGCGGATCCCGTTGGATGCCAGCCGGTTCCGCGGTCGCCACCGGCATGCGCATCTCGTTGCACAACGACCCCCCGGTCACGCCCGAGGAGCCGTTGCGCAACATCAGCGTCGCGGTTACCCGGACGGCGCCCAGCGGCCGGGTGCTGGCGCCCGAGGAGCGGTTGACGGTCGATCAGGCGATCCGCGCGCAGACCATCGACGCGGCGTGGCAGTTGTTCGCCGACGACGTGGTCGGCTCGCTGGAGGTGGGCAAGTACGCCGACCTGGTGGTGCTGTCGGCCGATCCCCGGACCGTTCCGCCCGAGGAAATCGCCGACCTTCAGGTGCGTGCGACGTTCCTGGCGGGCCGCCAGGTCTACGGCCGGTGACGCCCACGCGCCCGTCCCGCCTGCAAGACCTGCTGGACCGCCTGCACGTGGTCGCGTTGCCGATGCGGGTGCGGTTTCGCGGCATCACGACCCGGGAGGTCGCGCTGATCGAGGGCCCCGCGGGTTGGGGCGAATTCGGGGCCTTCCTGGAGTACGAGCCGCCCGAGGCCGCGCACTGGCTGGCCGCCGGCATCGAGGCCGCCTACCGCCCGCCGCCGCCACGACGGCGGGACCGCATCCCGATCAACGCCACCGTCCCGGCCGTCGACGCCGCCCGGGTGGGCGAAGTGCTGGCCCGGTTCCCGGGCGTCCGCACCGCCAAGGTGAAGGTCGCCGAGCCCGGCCAGACGCTGGCCGACGACGTCGAGCGGGTCAACGCCGTGCGCGAACTCGTGCCGACCGTGCGGGTGGACGCCAATGGCGGCTGGACCGTCGAGCAGGCGGTGCGGGCGGCCACCGCCCTGACCGCCGACGGCCCGCTGGAATACCTCGAACAACCGTGCGCGACCGTCGACGAGCTCGCGGCACTGCGCGCGCGGATCGACGTGCCGATCGCCGCCGACGAAAGCATCCGCAAGGCCGACGACCCGCTCGCCGTCGTCCGCGCCCGCGCCGCCGACATCGCGGTGCTCAAAGTGGCGCCGCTGGGCGGCATTTCGGCCATGCTCGCGATCGCCGCGCAGATCGACATCCCGGTCGTGGTCTCCAGCGCGATCGACTCGGCGGTCGGCATCAGCCATGGCCTGGCCGCCGCGGCGGCCCTGCCGGTACTGCGCCACGCGTGCGGGCTCGGCACCGGCGGGCTGTTCGTCGAGGACGTCGCCGACGTCGCCTCCCCCGTCGACGGCACCCTGGCGGTCGCGCCGGTCACCCCCGACCCGGCGCGGCTGCGGGCCCTCGCGGCGCCCGCGGAGCGGCGGCAATGGTGGATCGACCGGGTCAAGGCCTGCCACGCACTCCTTGTACCGTCGTCCGAGTGATCAACCTGGCTTACGACGACCGCGGCTCCGGTGAGCCGGTGGTGTTCATCAGCGGCCACGGCGGGGCCGGCCGGACCTGGCAGCCGTATCAGGTCCCCGCGTTCCTGGCGGCCGGCTACCGCGTCATCACCTTCGACAATCGGGGCATCGGCGCCACGGAGAACGCGCAGGGTTTCACGACGCAGACCATGGTGGCCGACACGGCCGCGCTGATCGAGGGACTGAACGCCGCCCCTGCCCGCATCGTCGGGATGTCGATGGGTGCGTTCATCGCCCAGGAACTCATGCTCGCGCGGCCCGAGCTCGTCAGCTCCGCGGTGTTGATGGGCACCCGGGGCCGCATGGACAAAACCCGCGAGTTCTTCCGCGACGCCGAGGCCGAGCTGGCCGACGCCGGTGTCCAGGTGCCGAGCTCGTACGAGGCGAAAATCCGCCTGCTGGAAAACTTTTCGCACAAGACGCTCAACGACGACGTCGCGGTCGCGGACTGGATCGCCATGTTCAGCATGTGGCCCGTCAAGGCCACCCCGGGAACGCGTTGCCAGCTCGACATCGCCCCGCACACCAACCGGCTGCCGGCGTACCGCAGCATCGCGACGCCGGTACTGGTGATCGGCTTCTCCGACGACGTGTTGACCCCGCCCTACCTGGGGCGCGAGGTCGCCGATGCGCTGCCCAACGGCCGTTACGTGCAGATCCCCGACGCTGGCCACCTCGGCTTCTTCGAGCGCCCGGACGCCGTCAACGAGGCGGCGCTCAAGTTCTTCGCCAGCAACTAGTTCTTTGGGGTTGTGACAGGCTGTAGGAGTGAACCCCTCGACGACACAGGCTCGCGTCGTCGTTGACGAGCTGATCCGCGGCGGCGTCCGCGACGTGGTGCTGTGCCCCGGGTCGCGCAACGCGCCGCTGGCGTTCGCGCTGCAGGACGCGGACCGGTCCGGCAGGATCCGGCTGCACGTCCGCATCGACGAGCGCACCGCCGGCTACCTGGCCATCGGGCTGGCGATCGCCGCCGGCGCCCCGGTGTGCGTCGCGATGACGTCGGGCACCGCGGTGGCCAACCTCGGGCCGGCCGTGGTCGAGGCCAACTACGCGCGGGTGCCCCTGATCGTGCTGTCGGCCAACCGGCCCTACGAAATGCTGGGCACCGGGGCCAACCAGACCATGGAACAGCTGGGCTACTTCGGCACCCAGGTCCGCGCGGCCATCAGCCTGGGTCTGGCCGAGGACGCGCCCGAACGGCTGGACGCCCTCAACGCCACCTGGCGATCGGCCACCTGCCGGGTCCTGACTGCCGCCACGGGATCTCGCACGGCCAACGCCGGCCCGGTGCAGTTCGACATCCCGCTGCGCGAACCCCTGGTGCCGGGTCCCGAGCCACACGGCGCCGCGGTCCCGCAGGGACGGCCCGGCGGACGGCCGTGGACGTACACGCCGCCGGTCACGTTCGACCAGCCACTGGACATCGACCTGTCGCCCGACACCGTCGTCATCGCCGGACACGGCGCGGGCGCGCACCCCAACCTCGCGGAGTTGCCGACCGTCGCCGAGCCGACGGCGCCCGCCCCGGCCAACCCCCTGCACCCGCTGGCCCTGCCGCTGCTGCGTCCCAGGCAGGTGATCATGCTCGGCCGCCCGACGTTGCACCGGCCGGTCTCGGCGCTGCTGGCCGACCCGAAGGTGCCGGTCTACGCGCTGACCACCGGGCCGCGCTGGCCCGACGTCTCGGGCAACTCGCAGGCGACCGGCACGCGGGCGGTGACCAGCGGGACGCCGAATCCGGCATGGCTGAAGCGCTGCGCGGAGCTCAACAGGCACGCGATCGAAGCGGTGCGCGGCCAACTCGAGGCGCACCCGCTCACCACCGGCCTGCACGTGGCCGCCGCGGTGGCCGACGCACTGCGGCCGGGAGATCAGCTGGTGCTCGGCGCGTCCAACCCGGTCCGCGACGCGGCGCTGGTCGGCCTGGACACGCACGGCATCCAGGTTCGCTCCAACCGCGGGGTTGCCGGCATCGACGGCACCGTTTCCACCGCGATCGGGGCCGCCCTCGCGTACGAGGGACGCACCGTCGCGCTGATCGGCGACCTGACGTTCGTCCACGACAGCTCCGGCCTGCTGATCGGCCCCACCGAGCCGACGCCGCGCAAGCTGACCATCGTGGTCTCCAACGACAACGGCGGCGGCATCTTCGAACTGCTCGAGCAGGGCGATCCGCGGTTCTCCGACGTGTCGTCGCGAATCTTCGGAACGCCGCACGACGTCGACGTGGGCGCTCTGTGCCGCGCCTATCACGTTGAGAGCCGCCAGATCGAGGTGGATCAGCTCAGCGCCGCCCTCGACGAGCCGGCAACCGGGATGCGGGTGCTGGAGGTCAAGGCCGACCGATCCTCGCTGCGACAGCTGCATGCGGCCATCAAGGCGGCCCTGTGAGGGTTTCGTGAACTACCCGAAACGGGTGCTGCACATACTGATTCACGGCCGCAGCGATAAGCCGCCGAGCACCCCGTCAAGGATTGCGTTGCGCTGGGCGCGGATTGCGGTGCTGATCGTGGCCGGCTTGGTCACTTTGCAATCGGTCCTGCTCGTCGCGGGCGCGTGGCGCGATGACCTTGCGATCCGACACAACATGGGGGTGGCGCAGGCCGAGGTGCTCAGTGCCGGGCCGCGCCGCTCCACCATCGAATTCGTAACACCCGAGCGGGTCACGTATCGACCCGAGCTCGGCGTGCTGTACCCGTCGCATCTGGCCACGGGCATGCGGATCTACGTCGAGTACAACAAGAACGACCCGAATCTGGTTCGCGTGCAGCACCGCAACGCCGGGCTGGCCATCATCCCGGCGGGGTCGATCGCGGTGGTGTGCTGGCTGACGGCGACGGTCCTCCTGGTAGGCCTGGCGATGCTGGACAAGCTGCTGGATCGTCGCCCTGAGGCGGAAATCACACCCGCCTAGCGGGGTTCAAAGCGCCCGACCAGCAGATTTCGCGCGACGTATGCCCGCAGGCAACCTTCGCGACAGCCAGCGCTGACAACGTAGTGGTGTGCGCGTTGCCATCGTCGCCGAATCGTTCCTGCCGGAAGTCAATGGTGTCAGCAACTCGGTGCTCCGGATACTCGAGCACCTGCGCTTGACCGGTCACGAAGCCCTAGTCATCGCCCCGGACACCCCTCCCGGTCAAACCCCGGCGGATCGCATTCACGACGGGATCCGCGTACATCGGGTGCCCTCGCGCATGTTTCCCAAAGTGACCACGCTGCCCCTGGGTGTGCCGATGCCCCGGATGGTGAGCGTGTTACGCGGATTCGATCCGCACGTCGTGCATTTGGCCTCGCCGGCGCTGCTGGGTTACGGCGGCGTGAAGGCGGCCCGGTGGCTCGGGGTCCCGACGGTCGCCGTGTATCAAACGGACGTACCGGGTTTCGCGGCGAGCTATGGCATTCCCATGACGGCACGGGCCGCGTGGGCCTGGTTCCGTCATCTGCACAGCCTCGCCGACAGAACCTTGGCGCCGTCCAGTGTGACAATGGAATCACTTGTGGCGCATCGCTTCCCGCGGGTCCACCACTGGGCACGCGGAGTCGACGTGCTGCGGTTCGCCCCCTCGGCGCGTGACGAGACGCTCAGGCGGCGATGGTCGCCGCAAGCCAAGCCGATCGTTGGCTTCGTGGGCCGGTTGGCGCCCGAGAAGCATGTCGAGCGGCTGATCCCGCTGGCGGCCCGAGACGACGTGCAGCTCGTCATCGTCGGTGACGGCGTCGACCGGAACAAGCTGCAAAAGGCAATGCCGACAGCCGTTTTCACGGGTGCGCTGTATGGCGAAGAACTCGCGACGGCGTACGCCAGCATGGACGTCTTCGTGCATCCCGGCGAGCACGAAACGTTTTGCCAAGTCGTGCAGGAAGCGCTGGCGTCGGGGTTGCCGGTGATCGCCCCCGACGCCGGCGGCCCACGCGACCTCGTCACGCCGTGGCGCACCGGCTTGTTGCTGGGCGTCGGCGAATTCGAGGCGAGGTTGCCCGCGGCCGTCACCCATTTGATCGACGAACGCCACCGCTACGCGCTGGCCGCCCGGCGCAGCGTGCTCGGCCGCAGCTGGCCGGTCATCTGTGACGAGCTGCTCGGCCATTATGAGGCGGTGCTCTCGCCGTTTGCCCGCAGGCGGATGTTCGCCAAGCGGTACGCGCAGGGCGGTTGAGCCAACGGTCGACCCGGCGCCGGCCCACGCGACGACGATTTTGCTGTCGTCAGTCCGGCTGAATGCTTCTCGTGGCCGTGTCTTGGGCTTAACATCCAAGTTTGGTGCCGGATCGGCGCGGCAAGGGCTCTGATTCGCAGGGGCAGATCGGCCTGATAGGAGGGCTCAGTATGTCTTCCCATCTGGAGGTGTGGAAACCGTCAGGGCGGGAGCTGATCGCGCTGAGCGGTGAACGAATGACCCTCGGCAAGTCCTTGACCAACGCGGTGTCGTTGGAGCACGACCCGACCGTGTCCCGCGTGCACGCCGTCTTGGAGAACTTCGGTCAAGCGTGGTCGGTGCGCGATCTCGGTAGCCGCAACGGCACCTATGTCAACGGAGAAAAGATCACCGCGGAGCGGATTCTGCGGTCTGGCGACGAATTGCGGCTCGGCAGTTCACGGTTGGTGTTCTGGATGACCAGGGGTGCGGACGATGCACCGGGCGATCAGGAAACCGAAACCGGCAAGTCCATCCTGCGGCCGCCTCGGATGACCCAGCGCGAACTCGACGTCCTCAAAGTCTTGTGTCGCCCCTTTGTCTCCGATGACCCGTTTCCCGAGCCCGCATCGGTTCGCCGGATGGCCCAGGAGCTATTCGTCACGGAGGCGGCCGTCAAGCAACACCTGCAACACCTGTACGACAAGTTCGGCATCAACGCCGACGGAGATCGCCGGGTCCGGCTGGCCAATGCGGCCATCCGGCTCGGTGCCGTCAACCGCTCCATGCTGCGTGACCGTCGTACGCAACGGTGAGCGGCCGGGTGATTAGGAGACCTTGCCGAGCACCCCGCCGCCGAGCATGGCGACCGCATTGAGGGCACTGCGACGGTATTCGTCACAGGTGGGGCACGAGTCGATATGGCGGGCAATGCGTTTCCGCATCAGCACGGTGAACTCTTCGTCCCAGCCCGACAACTCCGCGGCGAGCCGGGGGCACCCGTTCCGCGGGGCGCGCCTTGCCACCAATAGCGCACCCAGCGAGCGCTCGATGGTGTCGCGCAGCCGCTGCAGGAGCTTCTTGGTGGAGTCATAGCTGATGCCGAGCGCCTGCGCGAGCTCGGTTCCGGTCACGCCGCGGCGGTAGGCAAGATCCAGCACGTGCCGGTCCCGCTCGGACAATCCGCCGGCGGCCTGGTCGATCAACTGGCGGAGTTCGTTCTGGGCCGTCAGCGTAAACGGCCCCGGACCCGTCGCCACATCGTCGGGCAGCTCGTCACAGGCGGCCTCCCGGCGACGTTCGGATAGCACCCGCAGGGCGCGGCGACGGGCGATGGCGTACAGCCACGGCCTCAGCTTGTCCACGTCACGCAGCTTCGGCAACTCCGTCGTCGCGATGCAGAAGACCTCCTGCACGCAGTCGGAGGCCGCGTGGCGGTCACGCAGCATGCCGACGCAGTAGGCGTGCAGTGGGGCTGCATAGCGGTTGTAAATGCCGGCCAACGCCGCGCGATCGCCATTCGCCGCGGCGCGAGCGAGGTCCGTGTCGCTGATGATGCGGTTCTTCGGCACCGTGGTCATGAAAGTCATGACTGAAATGCTCGTGGTTGGTGGGTGATTTGGTAATTACCGCGGAAGCCAGTTTCCCCTTCCACAAGGGAAGGGTTTCCTACCCATTTGGTAAGGGTCGGTCCTGGAGCACGCGTAAGCCCACCGAGCCCGGGGTGGGCCCGCTCATAGGTAGCAGCGCCGGCGACGTCCAGGGATTACACTTTTTCGCCAGGGTTGCGCGGGTTCGTCGGCGCGACGCCCATTCGCTAACCTGACTGCAGGTAAGTGGCGAGGCGAAAGAGTTGACCCGCAACAGGAATGGAAGCGCAGCGATGATTACGACACGTGCCGAAGCGGCGCAATACGTCAAAGATGCCGGAGGTTTGAAGCTCGTCGTTTTTGGAGCCGACGGGCACGAGGTTGCAGCGATGTTCGTGCAAGGATCGGTGACCTACAACCCGGAGGAATCGACCTTCATCGCCGTCGCCGAGGACGGCCACCCGGTGGGCGAGCTGTTCGTGGACGAGTCGGTCGATTATGACGAGAACATCGATGCCTTCGTGATCCGCGCCCCGCGTTAGTCATCGAGGCGAGCCCCGCTCGCCAGCACCGAGCGGCCCACCACCACCGCCGCCATCGGCTGGTCCCTGAGCCGGTCGTCGCCGGCTACCCCTGCGCCAACTCGGCGACGGGCTGCCATTCCTCCCAGGTGCGCAGCCGGCTTTCATAGTCGGCCTTGGCCGTCGCCAGCGGCGAAGCGCCGAAAAACACTCGCAGCGGCGGCTTTTCGGCATCGACTACCTTCAGCAATGCGGAGGCGGATGCCTCCGGGTTGCCCGGGCTGGCCCAGCGCCTGCTGCGCTCGGCCTGGACGGCGGCGCGAACGTCGTCGTACGCCGGCAGTGGATCGGCGTGCTTGGCCGAATCTCCGGCCCAGTCGGTGTCGAAGCCGCCGGGCTCGATCAACGTGACGTGCACGCCGAACGGGGCGACCTCCAGGGCAAGCGCCTGCGAGAAACCTTCCAGCGCCCACTTCGACGCGTGATACATGCCGACCAACGGGAACGCGGTGATTCCCCCGATCGAGGAGACCTGGATGATGTGACCGCTGCGCTGCTCGCGCAGGTACGGCAACGCGGCCTGGGTGATCCACAGTGCCCCAAAGACGTTCGTCTCTATCTGATCGCGGGCCTCTTGCTCGGAGAGCTCCTCGACGAAGCCGAACTGTCCGTAGCCGGCGTTGTTGACGACGATGTCCAGCCGCCCGAAGTGGTCGTGCGCCTGCTTGACCGCGGCGAAGTCCGCGTCCCGGTCGGTGACGTCCAAACGGATCGGCAACAGCGCGTCGCCGTACTTCTCGGCCAAGTCGTCCAGCGATGCCGTGTTGCGTGCCGTCGCGGCGACCTTATCCCCACGCTCCAGCGCCGCTTTCGCCCACGCCCGTCCGAAACCCCGCGATGTACCGGTGATAAACCAAACTTTTTCAGTCACGCAGCGGTACAACGCCGATGTCGCCACGTAATTCCCGGCGGGTAGCGTCTTCACCGTGAATCGCGCGGCGTTGGATAAGGACCCCCGGGATGTCGCGTCGATGTTCGACGGCGTCGCCCGCCGCTATGACGTGACCAACACCCTGCTGTCGCTGGGGCAGGACCGGTATTGGCGCAAGGCCACCCGCTCGGCGCTGGCGATCGGGCCCGGACAGAAGGTGTTGGACCTGGCCGCGGGCACCGCGGTATCCACGGTCGAGCTCGAGAAATCGGGGGCGTGGTGTGTGGCGGCCGATTTCTCGGTCGGCATGCTCGCGGCCGGTGCCGCGCGCAACGTGCCCAAAATCGCCGCCGACGCCATGCGGCTGCCGTTCGGTGACGACGTATTCGACGCTGTCACAATCAGTTTCGGTTTGCGAAATGTCGTGGACCCTCGGGCCGCGCTGCGCGAGATGGCGCGCGTCGCCCGTCCGGGTGGGCGATTGGTGGTGTGCGAATTCTCCACGCCCACCAATGGGATCTTCGCCACGGCCTACAAGGAATATTTGATGCGGGCGCTGCCGCGGGTGGCGCGCGCGGTCTCAAGCAACCCGGATGCCTACGTCTACCTCGCGGAGTCGATCAGGGCGTGGCCGGACCAGGCGAGCCTGGCGCACGACATTTCCCGTGCCGGATGGGCGGCGGTCCGGTGGCGCAACCTCACCGGTGGCATCGTGGCCTTACACGCGGGATACAAGCCCCTGCGTTGAGAACGAGCTAGTGGGTACCGGCCCGCTGGACGAAGCCGATCTGGTCGGGGCAGTAGTGGTCAACCGCGGCGCCGAGGAACTGGAACGCCTGGCCCTGGGTGGTGCCCCGCGGCAGGTTCCGCTGAATGAAAGTGGCCGACTTGTACGGGTCGCCGTCCACGCCCCTGGCGATCCGTTCGCACGTGATCTTGCCCAGCCACGCGAGCTGGTCTTGCGGCTGGTAGATGCCGAAGCCGTTGACGGTGTTCTTGAACGGCGCGTCTTGGTCGTTGGGCGGCGGCGGGGAGGCCAGCGCCGGAGCGGCCAACGCGATGGCGGCGGCGGCCAGGCCGCCGATGGTAGCTAGCTTCGTTCCCCTCATTAGCCGGACTATACACCTCGGATCCGGGGCGCGCCGAAAAATCCCCGACGGCGGCAAGCGCACCGGAAGGCCAGTTTACGCACGTCAACGGGGGTATTCGATTGGTTCAGGCGAACGGCACCCGGCGATCGATGAGCCGGGACAGCCGCCCGCCGGCCCGCCAGGCCCGCGCCACCCAGTCGGCGTCGTCATCGGTGACCAGGTTGGCCATCACCCGCACGGCGATGGTCATCAGCTTCGGGGAGCGCATCGCAATGGGTCCCGTCGCGGGCAGGAACCGCTGAAAGGTCAGCAACAAGGCCAGCCGGCGCGCGACCGAGAACCCCCGGCCGTAGTGCTGCTGCAGCAGCGACGGCCACACGTGCGAGAGATCGCGACAGTCCAGCAGTTCGGCCGCCAGCCGCCCCGTTTCCAGCCCATAGTCGATGCCCTCGCCGTTCAGGGGGTTGACGCAGGCCGCGGCGTCGCCGATCAGCATCCAGTTGGGCCCGGCCACCCCGGACACCGCGCCGCCCATCGGCAGCAGCGCCGACGACACGGCCCGCGGGGGCCCGGCGAAGCCCCACTCGTCGCGGCGCAGGTCGGTGTAGTAGTTGATCAGCGGTCGCAGCGCGAGATCGGCCGGCCGTTTCACCGTCGACAATGCCCCGACGCCGATGTTCACCTCCCCGTTGCCCAGCGGGAAGATCCAGCCGTAACCCGGCAACACTGCGCCGTCGGGGGAGCGCAGCTCCAGATGCGACGTCAGCCACGGATCGTCGGCGCGCGGAGTGGCCAGATATCCGCGGGCCGCGACGCCGTAAACCGTCTCCTGATGCCAGCGCCGACCCAGCTTGCGGCCCAGCGACGACCGGGCCCCGTCGGCCACGATCAACTGCCGGCAACCCACCTCCGTGCCGTCGGCCAACGTCAGCGAAACCACTCGCCTGGATGAGTCATGATGCACCGCAACGGCTTTCGTTCCCAGCATCATCCGCGCACCGGAATCCTCTGCGACTTTGCGGATCCGGTCGTCCAACTCGAGACGGGCCACCGCACTGCCGGTCGAGGGAAACGACGGGCCCGGCCAGTCGACTTCCACCTCGCCGCCGAACCCGCTCATCCGCAGGCCGCGATGCCGGATGCGGGTGTCCAGCCAGTCGGCCAGCCCCAGTCGCTCGCACTCGGCGACCGCGCGCGGGGTCAGCCCGTCACCGCAGGGCTTGTCCCGGGGAAAGCTGGCGGAGTCGATGACCAGGACGTCGTTGCCCGCGCGTGCGGCCCACGCGGCGGCAGCCGAACCGGCGGGTCCGGCGCCCACGACCACCAGGTCGGCTTGGGTCTCCACGCTCACCAGTATGTTGGTCGGGTGAGTACTCCGGCGACGGTGGTGGCGGGCGTTGACTTCGGTGACCCCGCGTTCGCCGCGACGGTGCGCGACGGCGTCGGGCGGATCGAGCAGCTCATGGACACCGAACTGCGCAGCGCCGACGACGTGATGACCGAGTCGCTGACGCACCTATTCAAGGCCGGCGGCAAGCGATTCCGGCCATTGTTCACGGTGCTGTCCGCCCAGATCGGCCCTGACCCCGACGCGCACGACGTGACCATCGCCGGCGCCGTCATCGAACTGGTGCACCTGGCCACGCTGTATCACGACGACGTGATGGACGAGGCGGAGGTGCGCCGCGGCGCACCCACCGCGAACGTCCGGTGGGGGAACAACGTCGCAATCCTGGCCGGCGACTACCTGTTCGCCACGGCGTCGCGGCTGGTCTCGAGGCTGGGGCCGGAGGCCGTGCGGCTGATCGCCGAGACGTTCGCCCAACTGGTGACGGGACAGATGCGCGAGACGCGCGGCCTGACGGGCCCGGCCGAAGGGGCCGACCCGATCGAGCACTATCTGAAGGTGGTCTACGAGAAGACCGCCTGCCTGATCGCCGCGGCGGGCCGGTTCGGCGCCATGTTCTCGGGCGCCGACGCCGAACAGGTCGAGCGGCTCAGCCGGCTGGGCGGCATCGTCGGCACCGCCTTCCAGATCTCCGACGACATCATCGACATCGACAGCGACTCGCACGAATCCGGCAAGCTACCCGGCACCGACGTCCGCGAGGGTGTGCACACCCTGCCGATGGTCTACGCGCTGCGCGAACCCGGGCCCGATGCGGCGCGGCTGCGTGAACTGCTGGCGGGGCCCATCGAGGACGACGACGCGGTGGCCGAGGCGCTCGCCCTGTTGCGCGCGTCGCCGGGCATGGTGAAGGCCAAGAACACGCTGGCCGAATATGCGGCCCAGGCGCGCGACGAACTGGCCCTTTTGCCCGACGTTCCCGGCCGGCAGGCGCTGCAGACGCTCGTCGAGTACACCATCAGCCGGCACGGATAGCGCGTCCAGGAACCCCAGAGGTCCCCTCGGGCGTTCAATTGACAACAGTCAAGCAATGAACGGGCTCTCGTAGGAGGACACCGATGACCTGGCATCCGCATGCCAACTGGCTGAAGACCTTCGCCCTGTTGGTCGGCATGTCCGCGTTGATCGTGTTTGTCGGCTCGCTGTTCGGCCGGACGGCGATGTGGCTGGCGGTGCTGTTCGCCATCGGCATGAACGCCTACACATACTTCAACAGCGACAAGCTGGCGCTGCGGGCGATGCACGCGCAACCGGTTTCCGAGCTGCAGGCGCCGGTGATGTACCGGATCGTGCGCGAGCTGGCCACGGCCGCGCACCAGCCGATGCCCCGGCTGTACATCAGCGACACCAACGCGCCCAACGCGTTCGCGACCGGACGCAACCCGCGCAACGCCGCCGTGTGCTGCACCACCGGCATTCTGGACATCCTCAATGAGCGTGAGCTGCGCGCGGTGCTCGGACACGAGCTGTCCCACGTGTACAACCGCGACATCCTCATCTCGTGCATCGCCGGCGCGATGGCGTCGGTGATCACCGCCCTGTCCTACATGGCGATGTTCTTCGGCGGCGGAAATCGGGAGGGCGGTAATCCCTTTGCGATGCTGCTGGTTTCGTTGCTGGGGCCGATCGCGGCCACCGTGGTGCGGCTGGCGGTGTCCCGCTCGCGCGAGTACCAGGCGGACGAATCGGGCGCGGTGTTGACGGGCGACCCGCTTGCCTTGGCGTCGGCCCTGCGCAAGATCTCGGGTGGTGTTCAGGTGGCCCCGCTGCCGCCGGAGCCGCAGCTGGCCAGCCAGGCGCACTTGATGATCGCCAACCCGTTCCGTGCGGGCGAGCGCATCGGGTCGCTGTTCTCGACCCACCCGCCGATCGAGGACCGCATCCGGCGGCTGGAGGAGATGGCGCGGGGTTAGTCACATGCTTGGGGAGCCGGGGTCTCCCGGAGGATGCGTGGGTCGCCGTTTTTGATATCGCCCGCGCTATCAAAAACCGCGTGAACCGCTACACCTACCGCGCCCAGTGGTTGCCCGACTACAACGAGTACCTGGGCGTGTGTATCGAATTGCCCTACATGAGGCGCGAAGGGCCGACCGCGCCGCAGGCCGTGGCAGCCATCGAGGAGGCGGTCAAGGAGCATGTGGAGGGCCTGCGCGCCACTGGAGAGCAAGTCCCCACGCCGCTTTCCGAACGCCGCTACAGCGGGAGATTCCTCGTCAGAACGTCGCCGCAGCTGCATGCCCGCCTGGCGCTGGAAGCCATCGAGCAGGGGGTGCCGATGAACCAGTGGATCGTCCAGAAACTGAGCGGGCGGACGCCAAGCAGGACCTTCGGGCTCTCCGGGTGGGACTAAGCCGGCCGGCCCGAAATCATGCAGCCGCCTCGGGCTTTTCGGGTTCGATGGCCTCCCTTGCATCCCTGCGAGCGGAATGGCCCGTCTCGAGCCTTCCCCGGATGCGGACCGTGCCGCCGTTGGCCTCATGCTGGTGCTGCCAGTCGCTGATCGCCTGATGCGCGGCGTGATCCAAGTAGTGCACCGAAACCTCAACGGTGGCAACGGATCCGGCGGGTATGGACGCGAGCACCCGGGTCAGCCGCGGAAGCGCCAGGAACGTGCAGGCCGCACCCTCGATCAGCACCCGCCATTCGTCGTCGACGGCCTTGGCATCGACCCTGGCCCGGATCACCCGCCAACCGGTCAGCGCGATGGCCAACGCGAGCCCGATCAGCACGCCGTGCAGCAGATTGAGGAAGACGACGCTGACCGCGGTCACGATGTACACGGCGAGATCGCCGTGTTTCATTGCAGTTTCGATGTGGGCCGGCTTGAGCAACTGAACGCCGATCACAATCAGCAGCCCGGCGAGTGCGGCGGTGGGGATCTCTTCGACCAACTCCGCGAAGGGGACGGTGAACAACAGGATCCAGACGCCGTGCGTGAAGGCCGAGGCGCGCGATTTGGCGCCCGCGTTGACATTGGTGGAGCTACGCACGATGACACCGGTGACCGGCAGCCCACCGATGGTCCCCGACACGATGTTGGCGGCACCCTGCCCGACCAGCTCACGGTTGAAGTCGGTGCGCGGCCCGTTGTGCATGCGGTCTACCGACACCGCCGACAGCAGGCTCTCGACGCTGGCGATCAGCGCGACGGTGATCACCCCGATCGCAACCGCGCCCCAGTTGCCGTGCGGGATGTCGGGCAGTTGCAACGCGTCCAGCGGCGACCCGTCGAGGTCGATCCGGCGCACATGGAACGGAAAGACGACCGACACGACGGTCACCGCCACGATGGCGACCAAAGGCCCGGGAACGCGGCGCACCTTGGCCGGAACCCACCGCCAGGCCACCAGGATGGCGATCACCATTACGCCCAGGATGACCCCGGGCCGATGCGCGCCGATGATCTGGCCCGGCAGGCCGATGAGATTGTGCCAGGCGGTGCTCTTGGACTTTCCGCCGAGCAACACGTGCGCCTGCTGCAGCGCGATCGTGATGCCGATGCCGGCCAGCATCGCGTGCACGACCACCGGCGAGATCGCCAGGGCGGCCCGTGCGACGCGGCTGAGTCCCAGCAGCACCTGCACGGCACCCGCCGCGACAGTGATCAAACACGTTATGCCCCAACCGAAGTCGGATACCAAGTCGGCGACGACGACGGTCAAACCGGCGGCGGGGCCGCTGACTTGCAGCGGCGACCCGCCGATCGCGCCGACCACGATGCCGCCGACGATCGCGGCGATGAGGCCGGCGAGCACCGGGGCGTTGGAAGCGATCGCGATCCCCAAGGACAAGGGAAGTGCGACCAGAAAAACTACGAGTGAGGAAGGAAGGTCGTGGCGGATGAGCGATCGCACGCGATCTTTGCTTGAGTCCTTGGCCTGGTCGGGAGGTTGATTGCCGAGCTGTTCGATGTTTTGCACCGGTCTCGTCCCTCGTTAGGAGTTAGCGGGGGAACTTCCGATATCCGCCCCATATTGCGTTGTATTACGTCGGCGTAACACCTTGTCGCACAAACGGTTACAACCCGGCCGGATGCGCAGGATCATGGCCGGGAACCCCTGGCTGCGTTAGTGACGGTATTTTGCTGGCAAACCCGCGGTCAAGGGAACGGGCCCAGCCCATATGGAACGCAAAGATTTAAATTCCGCGCCATCTGACGGACATTTCAGAAGCCGGAACCGTGCACTTCGTGGCCCGGGACCTCGGCGATGAGGCCCCGGTAGGCCTCTTCGACGGTCGACCCATGGTTGATCACCGCGTCGACTTCGCGGGCGATCGGCATGTTCAGCCCGAACTCGTTGGCGAACTCCATGATCACGCTGGCGGCCTTGACGCCCTCGGCGACCTGGTTCATCGAGGAGATGATCTCGTCGATCGGCTTGCCGGCGCCCAGTTGTTCACCGACGTGGCGGTTGCGGCTGCGCTGGCTGGTGCAGGTCACGATGAGGTCGCCCAGCCCGGCCAGGCCGGGGAACGTCTCGGGATTGCCGCCCAGGGCCACGCCGAGCTTGGTCATCTCGCGCAGCGCGCGGGCGATCACCAGCGCACGGGTGTTTTCCCCGATGCCCAGCGAGTAGCCCATGCCGACCGAGATGGCGTAGACGTTCTTCAGCGCCCCGGCCATCTCGACGCCGATCACGTCGTCGGTGGTGTACACCCGGAAACGCCGGGTGCGGAACAGCCCGGACAGCCGGGTCGCCAGATGCTGGTCGGGCATGGCCAGCACCGCCGCGGCGGCGTAGCCCTCACCGACCTCGCGCGCGATGTTCGGCCCCGCCAGGATGCCCGCGGGATGGCCGGGCAGGACCTCCTCGATGATCTGCGACATCCGCATGTTGGTGCCCTGCTCGAGCCCTTTGACCAGTGACACCACCGGCACCCACGGCCGCAGTTCCTTGGCCAGCTCGGCCAGCACGCCCCGGAAGCCGTGGGAGGGCACGCCCATCACCACGACGTCTGCGGAGTTCGCCGCCTCGGCGAAGTCGGTCGTGGCCCGCAGGGTGTCGCTCAACACGACGTCATTGCCGAGATAGCGGCTGTTGCGGTGCTTCTCGTTGATGTCGCTTGCGGTCTCCTCCGAGCGGACCCATTGCAGCGTCGGCCCGCGGCGCGCACAGATGGACGCCACCGTGGTTCCCCAGGAACCGCCACCAAGGACAACGACGTTGGGTTCGCGCATCTGAGCTGCCATGGCGATCAGCGTATTGCCGACACCTCTCATTTAGTAGCGGTTCACAAACTTCGGATCCGCACGACCATCCTCATCCCGCCAGGGGTGCCCGGTCGGATGCCCGGCCGAACACCATCGCCTCCTCGATCCGGTCGAAGCGATAGTCGATGGCGTCGGCGAGGTAGTTCTGCCGCACGTTCCAGGGCCGCTTGGTTCCCGATTTCGGCAGCGCATGCACCGAGCGCAGCACGTAGCCGGCGTTGATGTCCCACGACGGCTTCTCGGTCATCGGCTCGTTGCCCCGATGCGGGTAGGCGTGGGTGTAGCCGTGAGAGGTCATGTGCGCCAACAGCTTTGCCG
The DNA here is from genome assembly GCF_001666835.1 of Mycobacterium sp. E3251. Taxonomy (GTDB): domain Bacteria; phylum Actinomycetota; class Actinomycetes; order Mycobacteriales; family Mycobacteriaceae; genus Mycobacterium. The sequence continues at coordinate 24,964 of NZ_LZJF01000182.1, forward strand.
TGGCCCGGGCGGTGATGTCGGCGCGCAGCGTCCACGATGCGTTGGTATAGCCGACGCACCAGAACAGGTTCGGCACGTCCTCGAGCATGTGGGCCTTGTAGACGAAGCGGTCGTTGGGCTTGATCTCGTTGCCGTCCAGGCTGATCGCGGTCCCGCCCAGGGCCTGCAGCTGCAGGCCGGTGGCGGTGACGATGATGTCGGCGTCGAGGTGGCCGCCGGATTTCAGCGCGATACCGGTCGCGTCGAAATGGTCGATGTGGTCGGTGACCACGTCGGCGCGGCCGGCGGCGATGGCGTTGTACAGGTCCGCGTCGGGGATCAGGCACATCCGCTGGTCCCACGGGTTGTAGCGCGGTTTGAAGTGGGTGTCGACGTCATAGCCGGCGGGCAGGCTGCTGATCGCCTTGCGCCGCAGCAGCCATCGCACCAGCCCGGGCGCCTTGCGGGACAACGCGAAGAACACCGCCTCGGTCAGCGCGCTGTACATCCGGACGATCAGGTGGGCGGGCTTGCGCGGCAATACTTTCCGCGCGACGGCGGCGACCTTGCCGTACTTCGACGCCGAGATCAGATATGTGGGCGAGCGCTGCAGCATGGTCACCTTCGCGGCCCGATCCGACAGCGAGGGGAGCAGGGTCACCGCGGTGGCCCCGCTGCCGATCACCACGACCTTCTTGCCGCTGTAGTCCAGGTCTTCCGGCCAGTGCTGCGGATGCACGACGACGCCACCGAAGGTTTCGATGCCGGGGAACTCGGGGGTGTAGCCCTCGTCGTAGTTGTAGTAGCCGCTGCCGAAGAACAGGAATCGGCCGCGGTAGAGCTTCCGCGCGCCGTCCTGCTCGACGGTGACCGTCCAGGTGTCGGTGGACGAATCCCAATCGGCCGAGCGGACGTAGCTGTTGAAGCGGATGTGGCGATCGATGCCGTACTTGCGCGCGGTGGCGGCCAGGTACTCGCGGATGTGGACGCCGTCGGCCACGCCTTCCTTTCGCGTCCACGGCTCGAACGGGAAGGACAGCGTGAAGATGCTGCTGTCCGAGCGAACCCCGGGGTAGCGAAACAGGTCCCACGTGCCGCCGATCTGCGCGCGCCGCTCCAGGATCGTGTAGGTCAGCCGGGGATTGCTCTCGCCGATCCGGTAGGCCGCGTCGATGCCGGAGATGCCGGCGCCGACGATGATGACGTCGGAGTAGTCGGCCTCGGTCGGTGTCTGGCCGGCTTCCTGGGGAGTCACGGTCATCGTGAACCTCGCTCACATCGTGGGACTGGTCACTACATTAGGCATCCACCGGTTGGCCGGGCCAGGGATCGTCACAACGGCTCCATCAGCACGTCGACGTGCAGCGGCGCGCACCGGTCGATCAGCCAGATCTGGTCGGCGGGGCTGGCGAAGATGCGCGCGTGAGACGGGTCCTGCGCGAAGGCATTCCGGCACCTGTCACCGAAGAAGACGTAGGCCTTGGTGTCGTTGCATTGCCGCGACATCCACACCAGCCCGTCCAGCCCGGCGCGGTGCGCGGCCTCGGCCCACCACACCGTGGTGTCGTAGCTCGACGCCGGGCTCGCCGTGAGCTCGGCGGCGGTGACTTTGAGGCGTCGCAGCCCGGTGCCGTGCAGGACGCCCAGGCGCACGGGCCGGGTCACTTCCAGCCGGACGAGCACTTTGTCCGCGTATTGGTCGTAGGGGAGCAGGCCGCCCTCGACGGGGATGTCGTGCAGCAGCGTCTCGGCGATGGCCGCGTCCTCGGTGTCGGCCGCGTACATGATCGGCACGACCGGGTCGCCGAAGAAACCGAAGCGAGTGCGCGCGCCGATGCCGGGGTTGAAGTCGGTGGCGGTGCGTGTCGCCGACAGCACGCGGTAGAGCGGGTGTCCCGCCGGCAGGGTGGTGGTGGCCGGGTCGAAAGGGTCCGGGGGTCGCCTCACCACGAGACGGCCAGGGCCTCCGCAGCAACCGCGACGACGCGGTCCGGATCGGTGGCGAGGCGGTCCACGGGCCGCTCCCCGTCCAGGTAGGTGGTGGGCGAGCACAGCCACTGCACCAGCCCGGCCTCCGACCAGCCGTTGTCTTCCGCGACCTCGCGCAGCCGGGCGATGACCGCCAGCGGCTTGCCGTCCGGGCCGAACTGGAACCCGGGATAGGCGAGGTAGTTGCCGCGCCGCACGGCGACCAGCGTCTTGTTGCGGTGGGCGGTGGTGGCCAGGTTGCGCGGTGCGCTGGACCGTGAGCCCATCCGCTTACCGGCGTCGGTGCTGCTCAGCATCCCGAACTCGGCCTCGATGCGGGCATACAGATTCTGCTCGGCCTGCACCGCCCGCGCGACGGCGGGCTCGGTGTAGACGGCGACCGACGACAGCGCGATGCCCACCGCATGGGCGCTTTCGCGCAGGCGCTCGTGCGCGGTGGCCAGTTCGGCGACGGTGGTCATGGCGATCGCTCCAACGTTCGGTTCGTGCAGTTCATTCTACTGCACGAACCGAACGCTGGCAGCTACCGGTAATTGACGAACTGCAGCGCGACGTCGAGGTCGGCCTGCTTGAGCATCGAGATGACGGCCTGCAGGTCGTCGCGCTTTTTGCTGCTGACGCGGATCTCGTCCCCCTGAATCTGGGTCTTGACGCCCTTGGGCCCGTCGTCGCGGATCAGCTTGGTGATCTTTTTGGCGTGCTCGCTGTCGATGCCCTGCTTGAGGGTGCCGCTGACCTTGTAGGTCTTTCCCGACGCCTGCGGTTCGCCGGCGTCGAAGGCCTTCATCGAGATGTCGCGGCGGATCAGCTTCTCCTTGAAGACGTCGACGGCCGCCTTGACGCGTTCCTCGGTGGACGACGTCAGCTCGATAGCCTCGTCGCCCTTCCACGCGATCGTGGTGTCGGTGCCGCGGAAGTCGAAGCGGGTGGCCAGCTCCTTGGCGGCCTGGTTGAGTGCGTTGTCGACCTCTTGGCGCTCGACTTTGCTGACAATGTCGAACGATGAGTCCGCCATTCGATCCGTCCCTTCATCCCGTGATGGCCGTTTGTGCTTTGTCTACCCCCTCGTTGTAACCTGTCTGGCGGCAGGTTGCCCGAGCGGCCAATGGGAGCGGACTGTAAATCCGTCGCGAAAGCTTCACAGGTTCGAATCCTGTACCTGCCACCAACGTTCGTGAGGGACCAGGTTGTGCCGCCGCGGCCGGACTCAGTGCAGGTTGCGTGCGCTGGGCGCCCCAACGGGTGCAGGGCTACGTGTGAACGCTAAAACCCGTGCCGCGGGCACAGCGTTACCCACAAACCTGGCCCAACTGTCCGTCGATGGGGCTTGCGCCCTCGCAATCGCCCAGCAGGCGTCTGCGCATGCCGTTATCGGGCCGGAATTGGTCGATGCATGCCTGATGGGCCGCGGGATCGGTGGTGCTGCTGCTACAGGGATCGGCGTGTGCTTGTGCCGTCGGAGTGCAGAGGAGTGCCAGGACTAGCGCCGCCGACGCGCTGATTCGTGCCGTCTTCATTGGTCAGTCCTTTCCGCACCGCCCGATGGCCACTGATTATGGGGTAGATCGGGATGGACGGCGACTTGGCGCGCATGAGGCAGCCGCCGAAAATCCGACCAGCAAACTAGTCAGATCAATCGTCAATCAGGCACCCGAGCGGCGCCGCTGTCTCCGGATCTTCATGACCCAGGGTAAACGCTTGCAGCACAACGTAGTTGGGCGAGAAGGGACGACAAATGCGCACGGGCAAGCCCGCGTCTCATCCGCCTGACGGAGGTCGCCGCATGATGCTGCCGAAGATCGGCGGTCCATAGCCCTTTTCGTCGGGCTTATCCCGCTGGGCCTTGCGTGCCCCCGGTGGCATCGGCGGGATGAACATCGGGGTGAGCGGCGCGCCCTCGGCTGTCGTTGCCATCAATGGGCCCTGAGCGGCGGACAGCTGGATCGGGGCGGTAACCGCCGACGGCGGGACCACGAGGTTGCCGACGTACATGCCCTTACCCAGAGAGGCCGTGGCGGAACTCTCGATCGCGCTGGCCGTGCTGGCAGGTGGGGCGAAGAAATTGGGAGCCCCTCCGACGGCCTCGGGACCGGTGAGGTTGTAGGCAATGGCCAGGTTGCGAGGCGTGGGGGCCAGGACATCCGGGAACTGACCGGGGTAGAAATCGTGGCCGCCCGTGACCAAACCTATGAAGGCCTGCGGGTTGAAGACGCCGCTGCTGACCAGGTTTTGCAGATAACCGTTGACGGTCTGAACAAACGGGTTGGCGAAGAATTGCGTGGGGTCGGGTGCGGCTGCGGCCGGGGCGCCGAGTAGCGGTGCGGCCGTAACCGCCCTGCCCACTGCGGCCGTTTGAACCGTAGCGGCGGCCGGAGTGGTCATCGGGGACGGGGCGTTGAACGTCGGCATCGCCATGGTCTGCAGGCTGCTGGCGTGATAGCCCAGCATGGCGGTCGTGTTATCCGCCCACATCTGCAGGTACTGGAGCTCGGTGGCGGCGATCGCGGGGAAGTTGATGCCGAACACGTTTGTCGCGATCAGATGAGCCAGCAGCGCGCGGTTGGCGGTCACCACGCTGGGATGCACCATGGCTGCCTGGGTGGCGGCGAAGGAGCTGGCCATCGTGGTCGCCGCCATCGACATATGAGCGGCCTGTAGCGAGGTGGTCTGTAGCCAGGCGACATAGGGGAGCGTGGATGCGGTCATCGCCGTCGCTGACGGCCCCTGCCAGGGAATGCTTGTCACGATGGAGGCGTAGCCGGCGGCGGTTTGTCCGAGCTCGATCGCCAGCTGGCGCCAGGCCTCGGCAGCGGTGAGCCACGATCCGGGCCCGGGCCCTGAATGAATTAGCGCCGATGTGATCTCGGGAGGAGCCCAGAAGTCCATCCCGACCCCCCGTCAAAGCTTGGAGTCGATAATCCTGATGCCGCGCGTACAGGCCTGCGCGGCCTGTCGTCCGCCACGGAACCGATTTTCGCGTCCCACGTGTTGTCCCTTTCGGTGGCGTTCCTGTCTGGTACATGGCCCGATCCGCCGATTTACAGCCTATGCGCCCGCGCGGCCACTCACTTCGGGAATCGTGAGATTCGGCTGGTCAGCTCGCGGCGCCAATTTCAGCACGTAGATGCCCGTGCGGGCCGCGGCCGCAATTAGTCGAAAACCCGTCGCACACAAGCCCTGAGTGCTGAACGCGGCTGGCCGTCAGTGCACTTGCGCGTTAGAGGGTTGCCAACTCACCAGGGGGGCGCGGGCTTTCGAACCCAGGCGTCGCGACAAATTTGGCCCAGTTGTCCGTAGTCGGGGCTGGCCTGACAATTGCCCATTCGGGGGCCTTCCATGGGGCCATCGGGCGAAGGTCTGTTGATGCAAGCCTGGTAGGCGGTGGGATCGGTGATGCCGGCACAGGGGTCGTCGGCGCGCGCTTGTGCTGGTGCAATGCAGAGGGCTGCCAGTGCTGTCAGCGCCGCCACGGACGCCCCCTTTGCCCTCCTCATCAGTTCTTCCTCTCCTGACCCGATGACCGATTTAGGCCATAACCCAGTGTCGCACTTCGTGATGAGGGCAGTCGAGTATCGCGCAAACAGACTCGAGGGTTCACCCACCCAAGCGTTGCGGCGACGGCGGTCTCGGCTCGTCTAGGGTCCTGACGTCGCGGCCGGCGCCGGCCGACACCGTCGCGGCCTCGCCGCGAGCCAGCCCCACCGTCGCGACGATCACCAACACCGCCGCCACCGCCAGCACGACCCAATCGAAGCCCTGGGCGTCCAACGTCTCGCCCAGCACGGTGATCCCAAGGACCGCGCCGACAATGGGTTTCGCCGCGATGATCGTCGGCAACGACGCCGTCAAAGCCCCTGCGCGGTAAGCCGATTGATGGAAGATCATCCCGGCCGCCCCGCAGAACACCCAGCCGTACGCCTCGGGTCGGGTCCACAATTGCTCGGGGTTGTGTTCGAGGATGTCGACCACGCCCTTCATCAGCACCGCGAACACCGCCAGCAACGAACCGGCGACCGCGGCCAGCAACAGCGCGGCCACCGGACGGTCCGACCAGATCCGGGCGCCCAGCAACCCCAGGAGCAGCGGCGGACCCATCGCGATGGCGACGATCAGCCACACGTGTGGCGCCGCGCGCTGCTGGCCGCCGGTCGGATCGCCGACCGCGATCACGACCACCAACGCCGCGGTCAGTAGCACCGCCCACACCCACTCCGCGCGGGTGACGGGGTGGCGGCTCATCCGCGCGTAAATCGGCAGGGCGAACAGCAGCGCTGTCACCTGCAACGACATCACCAACAGCACCGAGCCCTTGTCCAGGGCCGCAGCCAGCAAGATGTAGCTGGCGATGTCGCCGAGACCGCCCATCCACCACCGCGTGTCGCGCAACAACATGCCGAAGAGCGCCAGGTGGCCAACGGGTTTGTCGGTGACCTCCTGGGCGGATCGCTGACGCACCACGTTGCCGATCGCGGACGCCAGCGCGGCGCACAGGGCGAGAATCGCCGCCATATCAGCCCTCGACATGCCACTAATCTAGTCGGGCCCCCGCAAACCGCCCGCCGAGCGCGGTTCAGAGCGGGAACGCGGTACCGGTGAGCTCTTCGGACAGGTCCCACAGCGCCAGCGCGGTGCCGGCCCGTTTGGCCGGCCAGTTACGCCAAGTCGGCTGGGTGCGGCCGTACAGACCGAAACGCGGGCCGACGAAGGTGTCGCCCGGCAGGTCCTGCGACACCGCGTACAGCGTCTGGCGGGCGCCGAAGTCGGCGTCGGTGGACACAATCCGGTCGACGGCCAACACCGCCGCGTCGCCCAGCTTTCGGCCGGAGTTGCCTTGCAGGTTCGTATGCGACCAGCCGGGGTGGGCGGCCAGCGCGCGCAGCGAAGAACCGGCGGTGTCCAGACGCCGCTGCAGTTCGCTGGTGAACAGCAGATTGGCGAGCTTGGACTGGCTGTACGCCAGCCACGCCGAATACGGGCGGGACTTCCAGTTCAGGTCTTTGAGGCTGATGTAACCGAAGTGGTGCATCAGCGAGGACACCGTCACCACCCGGTCGGTCAGCTTGGGCAGCAGCAGGTTGGTCAACGCGAAGTGGCCGAGGTGGTTGGTGCCGATCTGGCCTTCGAAACCGTCGGCGGTCACCGCATAGTTGGTGGCCATGATGCCGGCGTTGTTGACCAGCACGTCCAGCGTGGCCATTTCGTCTGCGAAGCGCCGCACCGAGCCCAGGTCCTGCAGGTCGAGCTGGCGCACCTCGACGTCGCCGGCCATCCGCTCGGCGGCGGACTTGCCCTTCTCCGTGTTGCGCACGGCCAGGATGACGCGGGCCCCGGCCCGCGCCAATTCGCGCGCCGTGACCTCGCCCAGGCCGGCGTTGGCCCCCGTGATCACGACGGTGCGTCCGGCGAACGAAGGCAGGTCTGCTGCGGTCCAACCAGGCATGCAGCCCACCCTAACTACGTGATCTCGATCGCCGTCCGGCCGCAGGTATCGTGCGTGGGATGGCCAGCGGAACCTCACCTGGACGTCCCGGATGTATCTAGGGGTCATCGTCAATCCGCTCGCGCGCAGGAATCGTCGCGGGCGGGGTGACCGCGTCGCCGAGTTACGCCGCATCGTCGGCTCGTGGGGCGAGGTGCACGAAACCGCCTCGATTGAGGATCTCGGCAAGACCCTGGACCGGCTGCATCCCCGGGTGACTCACCTCATCGGCGACGGCGGCGACGGCGCGCTGCACTGGTTGATCAACGAGATCGAGCGTTGCGAGAGCGACCCCGAGCGCTGGCCGACCTTCGTCCCCACCAACGGCGGCAGTGTCAACGCCGTCGCCCGCAAGGCGCGCGTCCGCGGCCGGCCCGATGCCATCATCCGATCGCTGGCGGCCGCCGCCGAGGCGGATCGGCCCCCGCCCGAGATGCGCCTTGACACCCTGCGGCTCGACGGTGAGACCGCCGACGGCGCCGCGTTCCATCGTCTGTGCTTCGGGCTGGCCGCCGGGGGCGTCGGGAACCGGTTCTACGACATGTATTACGGCAAGCCCGACCATGGTCGCGGGGAAGTCGTCCGGGTGATCGGTCGCTCGTTCCGCGACTACCTCGGTACCAAAGTCGGCCGTTCGCAGAACTCCAATTACGCGTCCGTGCTGTTCGCCCCGACGCGCGCCCGGGTCGTCATCGACGGCGAGGAGGTTCCGACGCGAATGCACCGCGTGCTGCACGCGGGCGCCATCGACCTGCGCATCGGCGGGCCGTTCCGACTCTTCCCGAAGGCCGAGAAGCCCGGCGCGTTGCACTTCCAGGCCGGCGAGGTCCGGCCCTCGCGAATCGTTGTGCAGCTACCCGCTGCGCTCACCAACGGCACGCTCAGGGGTCGCGGGGTGCGCGACGTCAATGGCCGCGAAATGGTCATCGAGGCCGACGGGGAGCCGCTCTCCCCGATTATCGACGGCGAACGGTTCGTCGGTATCACTCGGCTGGTGGCCCGCGCCGGTCCGCTCATCCGCGTCGCCCAGACCGGCTGACTCCGCATCTCAGTAGATCCGCACCGCTGACCCCGGACCGTGGCGGAAATCACTTGCCTGCGCCATCCGGAAGCCGAGGATTTCAAATCCTTTGGGTGCGGATGTCCCCTTTGCGATGGCGATACGAAATGTCGGCGGAATTGCGCACACATTCGAAGGCGAGAATTCAGGACTAACGCAAATCCGTATCTCAGTATTCGCGCGCATGCTGAGCGCTAGAGTAACCAAACCCACTGGTTAGGCTGGCAACTGACATACTGAAGTCCGTAGTTGCGGACCTGGCTTCCGCGCAATGCGCGATCCGAGATAAGCCTTTCCTGTGAAAGTAATGTGCAGCGCTGAAAAAGCCTCCGCCCGCTTTGCCTGGCATCCATTAGCGGCGCTACATTGGGCTTTATCGATTGATCCCAAAGTTCTTATCGCCCATAGTGACCCGGAAGGGGGTGGCTCCTGCGATGGAGACGCTCATTGATCACCTGCACATGCGGGAAGCGCTGACTCCGGACAAGACCCTCTTCCGGTTCGTCGACGACGAAGGTCGCGAGCAGGAGCACTACACCTATCAGAGTTTCGCCGAGCGGACGCGTGAGTTGGCCGCGTACCTGTCGGCGGAGGCCGGGCTGCGCCCCGGAGATCGCGCGCTGCTGGTCTACCCGCCCGGTCTGGAGATGGTCGCGGCGTTCTATGCGTGCGCCCGCCTCGGGGTGGTCGCCGTGCCGGTCAGCCCCCCGCTGCCGATGTCGTTCGAGTCGGGGCTGGCCAAACTGAGCTTCATCGCCCGCGACTGCCAGGCCAAGGCGGTGCTGTCGACCAAGCAGTTCGAGTACGACTACCGCCTGCTCCTCAACCACCTCGACGAGGGGTCACCCTGGCCGGACGCCCAGCGGCCCCCGGAACTGCCCTGGTACGGAACCGACGGCACGCAGGACTTCGGCGGCACGCCCGTGCCCGACACGCCTGGACCGGTGCTCTTCCTGCAGTACACGTCCGGCTCCACCAGCGACCCCAAGGGTGTGGTGGTCAGCCACGCCAACGTCATCGCCAACGCCTCGGCCTTTACGGGCGGCGAGGTGCTGGTCAGCTGGCTCCCGCAACACCACGACATGGGCCTGATCTCCGCGTACCTGTTCATCCTGCTGGTCGGCGGGACGACACACGCGATGTCCCCACTTGACTTCCTGAAGCGGCCGTCGGCCTGGCTGCGGCTCATCAGTGACGTGCGCGCCACCCACACGCCGGTGCCCAACTTCGCCCTCGAGTTGTGCCTGCGCGAGGACAAGCTGCCCACGTCTGAGCTCGCCGGGATCGACCTGAGCAGCCTGGAGAGCATCGTCGTCGGCGCGGAACCGCTGCGCGCCAGCACCTTTACCCGATTCCGGCAGCGTTTCGCCCCCTACGGCCTGGAGCCCAACGCGCTCACGGGTGCGTACGGCATGGCCGAGAACACCCTGATCGTCTCGCTTCGCGGGCGCCAGACGCTGGCGCTGAACAAGCGCGCGCTGGAGAACAACCTCGCGCGCGTCGAAAAGGCCCAGCCAGAGAACAGCAACCAGGCTCCGGTGGTGAGCTGCGGCAAGCCCATCGACGGCAACGTCGTCCGCATCGTCGATCCGGAATCCGGGCAGGCCCTCGGCGAGGGCCGGGTCGGCGAGGTCTGGCTGGACGGGCCGTCCAAAGGCGGCGGCTACTGGAACCGCCCGGAGCTGAGCGCGGAGGCCTTCGCGGCCCGCATCCCCGGCGACACCGAGCACACCTACCTGCGGACCGGCGATCTCGGCTTCCTCTACGAGGGCGAGCTGTTCGTCTGCGGCCGAAGCAAGGACCTGATCATCGTGCGCGGCGTCAACTGCTACCCCTCCGACATCGAGGGCATCGTGGAGCGGTCGGCCCCGGAGGTCCGCGGCGGCTGCGTCGCCGCCTTCTCGGTGGAGCACGACGAGCAGGAAGTGCTGACCGTGGTGGCCGAGGTCCGCGGAGAGCACGCGCTCCCCGACGGCAAGGCCCTGGCGCGGGCCGTCCGGCGGCACGGCCACATCGACCCGCACACCATTGCGTTCGTGCCGCCGCACAGCATCCCGAAGACCACGTCGGGCAAGATCAGGCGCTCGTCGACGCGCCAGCTCTGGCTGGACGGCAAGCTGCCCGTCCTGTCGACCTACACGCACCAGCCCCATGACCGGGCCGAGGTGAACCCCGGGCCGCTGGACCGGTTCCGCAACCTGATCGAGAGCTACGACCTGACCGGTGACGAGGACTGCTCCTTCGCGGACCTCGGCATCGACTCGCTGGCGCTCGCCGAACTGCGCGCCGACCTGCAGGCCCTGCTGGAAGAGCACGGCGCGGGGGAGCTGGCCGAGGAGGTCAACACGCGCCTGCTGCAGCGACTGACGGTGGCCGAGTTCTTCCGCCTCATGCGGCAGTTCGGTGAGGGATCCGGGCAGCCGCTGGACGCGCTGCGACAGGCACTGGAACAGATTTCGGCCGAGTACGAGGCCTACGAGATGTCGCGGATGCGTGCCGACGCACAGCTTCCGCTGCCGGCGCTGCCGCCGGCGCGCTCGGGCGCGCCCAGCGACATCCTGCTGACGGGCGCGACCGGGTTCCTGGGGCCGTTCCTGGTCAGCAGCCTGCTCGGCCGGACGTCGTTCACCGTCCACGCGCTGGTTCGCGCGACCGACGAGGCACACGGCCTGGACCGGATCGTCGCGTCGCTGCGTAAGGCGCGGCTGTGGACGCCGGCCCTGGAGGTCGAGGTCCGCAAGCGGGTGCGCGTGGTCTGCGGTGACCTCGCCGCGCCGCAGCTGGGCATCGGTGAGCCTGGGTTCCAGAGGCTGGCCGAGAGCATCGACGCCATCGTCCACAACGGCGCCCTGGTCAACTACGTCAGGACCTACGACGCCCTGCGGCCCGCCAACGTGATCGGGACGCACGAGCTGTTGCGGCTGGCCATGACGGCGCACCGCAAAACCTTCCACCTGGTCTCCAGCACCTTCATCTACGGGTGGAGCGTCAAGCCGGTGGTCGGGGAGTCCGACGCGAACCTGGAGATGAACGCCCTGGACTTCGGCTACTCGCAGACCAAGTGGGTCGCCGAGCAGCTGGCCTTCGCCGCCCAGCGGCAGGGGCTCGACGTGCGCATCTTCCGGCCTTCGTTGATCTCACCGACCAGTGCGGGTTTCGGCAGCCAGGACGACATCCTGGTGCGCACCATGGCGTTCATGATCGAGCACGGCGTCGCCGCCAACGCGCTCAACCAGCTCAGCCTGCTGCCGGCGGACCTGATCGCCGACCACATCGTCGCGCTCATGGAGCTTCCGGCCGAGGCCGGCTCGGTGTGCGGCAACGTTTTTAATATGACCGCGGACGATTACTACAACATGACCGACATCACCCGGGTCCTTACCGAGCGCTACGGCTACCGCTTCGACTACCACGACATCCCGTCGTTCGTCGCCGAGATGAATCGGCGCTGCACGCCGCGGGATCCCATCTACCCGCTGGTCGATTTCCTCACCCGCTCGGCGGACAAGATCGCGGCGATGCGGGACAAGCGCTACGGCAACAGCCAATACCAGAGTGCGCGCGCGCTGGCCGCGGTCCGCCTGCGTGAGCCGGCGCTGGCGGACACGGTCGAGAATCTCGTCCGGTTCTTGCGCAGTGAGCGCCTGATCACCGAGGCTGAGGCCGAGGCGCAACGCAGCGCTTAGCCGTAAGGGGGTCTTCTATGTTCACCGTCGACGATCAGGCGACGGGTCCGCATGACGCGTCGCTCGACCATGAGCGGATCGTCCTGCAGGCGCGCGACGTCGACTTCGACTGGGCGAAGCTGCCGTTCTACTACGTGCCCAACGAGCCCTTCACCACGCACTTCTGCAACGTGCTGCACCTGCTGCTGCCCGCGGGCGAGGAGTTCATCGTCGACGCGTTCAAGAACACGTTGCCGATGATCAAAGACGACCAGCTGCGGCTGGACGTGCAGGGTTTCATCAGCCAGGAGGCCATGCATTCCCAGGCGCATTCGGGGGTGCTGGACCATTTCGCGGCCAACGGCGTCGACGTCACGCCGTTCACCGACCAGATGCGCTGGCTGTTCTCCCAACTCATCGGGGACCGGCCCGGATGGGGCCGGCGGCGGCGCCAGAGCTGGCTGCTCGAGCGGGTGTCGATGGTGGCGGCCCTCGAGCACTACACCGCCATCCTGGGCGAATGGATCCTCGACACCCCGCAACACGACGCCCTCGGCACCGACCCGGTGATGCTGGACCTGCTGCGCTGGCACGGAGCGGAGGAGGTCGAGCACAAGGCGGTGGCGTTCGACACGATGAAGCACCTGCGCGCCGGCTACTGGCGGCAGGTGCGCACCCAGCTACTGGTGACACCCGCGCTGCTGTGGTTGTTCATTCGCGGCGTGCGGTTCATGTACTCGGTCGACCCGTACCTGCCGCCGGGCACCAAACCGCGCTGGCGCGACTACTTCAGCGCGGCACGGCGTGGCCTGGTGCCCGGCCCCTTCCAGTTCCTGCGGGTCATCGGCGCCTATTACACGCCGAGTTTCCACCCCTCCAAACTCGGCGGAGTCGGGCGCGCGGTGGACTACCTGGCCCGGTCACCAGCCGCCCGCGCGGCCCACTGAGCTCCGGGGTTAGCGCGAATGACCCAGTGCAGCAACGTAATCGCCTCCGACGGCGTGTCCCTTGCGGTCCACGCCCACTCGGAGATCGACCGCGGGCGCCCGACCATCCTGGCGATTCACGGCTACCCGGATAACCACCACGTGTGGGACGGAGTCGCTGAACAGCTCGGCGGGCGCTACAACTTCGTGGCCTTCGACGTGCGCGGCGTCGGTGCATCGTCCAGGCCGGCCAGGCGCTCGGGATACCGCCTGCCCCAACTGGTTTCCGATATCGGCGCGGTGATCGACAGCCTCGGCGTCGAGCGGGTGCACCTGGTGGCCCACGACTGGGGTTCCATCCAGGCGTGGTCGGCGGTCACCGATGATGCGGTGATGCGCAAAGTCGCCTCATTCACGTCGATTTCCGGCCCGCACCTGAACTACGCGGGCAAGTTCCTGCGGTCCGCGCGCACCCCCCGCGGCGTCTTCGATGTGCTCAAGCAGGCGCTGGCGTCGACGTACATCTGGTTTTTTCTGTGTCCGGGGGTGCCCGAGCTGGCGATCTGGTCCCGGGCGACCGTGGCGGTCTTCGCGGCGGTCGAACTGATCGGCCGTCCACGCGGCACCGGCCGGCAGCGCGCTGCGCCCACCCGGTCCATCCGCGACTACGTCAACGGGCTCAACCTGTACCGCGCCAACATGCCTGGGCCGTTCCTGGCGCCGGGAAAGCAGCTGCCACAGACCAAGGTCCCCGTGCAGGTGCTGGTGGCGCGCAGGGATTACTTCGTCTCGCCGCCCCTGCAGCGGTTCACCGGCTCGATACCGCCCCTCGGCAGGGTCGTCGAGATCGCGGGCGGGCACTGGGTGGTGTCCTCCCACCCCGAGGTCATCGCGCGGCTCACGAGCGAGTGGGTCGATCAGAACGCCATTGGGCAGACCTAGGATAACCGCTGTGGCACAGACTATTTGGCGTAGCAGACCGGCCGACCTGTACGGTCGCCGCAAGCGCGATCGGCTCTACACGGCGTTGTGGGGAGTCGGCACCCTCTTCGGCGGGTTGGCATCCGCGTCGCGGTGGGACCCGTCGCGGGTGATACCGGTGCCGCGTACCAACACCGCGGTGGTCACCAAGCGCGAAGTTCTCACGCCCGACGTGGTTGCGTTGACGCTCGCCGACGCGCAAGGCGGACTGCTGCCGTCCTGGACTCCCGGCGCGCACATCGATGTCCGGCTGGCTTCGGGCCGCCGCCGCCAGTACTCACTGTGCGGTCCGCCCGGTCGGCGCACCGACTACCGCATCGCGGTGCGCCGGATCGCCGACGGCGGCGGCGGCTCGATCGAGATGCACGACGCATTCGACGTGGGCGACACGCTCGAGTTCGAGGGCCCCCGCAACGCGTTCTATCTCGTCACCGATGAGCGCGAGGCGTTGTTCGTGATCGGCGGCATCGGCGTGACACCCATCCTCCCCATGATCCGGCTCGCCCAACAGCGCGGAATCGACTGGCGCGCGGTGTATGCCGGGCGCAGCCGTGCGTACATGCCGCTGCTCGACGAGCTCGTGGCGATCGCGCCCGACCGGGTCACCGTGTGGGCCGACGACGAGCGCGGCCGCATCCCGACCGCCGGGGATTTACTCGCCGGCACCGGGCCGACGACGGCCGTGTACGTGTGCGGCCCGACCGCCATGCTCGAAGCGGTGCGCACGGAGCGCGACCAGCACGCGAACGCGCCCCTGCACTACGAACGTTTCGGCCCGCCGCCCGTCGTCGACGGTGTCCCGTTCGAGCTGGAACTCGCCCGCTCGCGGCGCGTGCTCGCGGTCCCCGCAAACCGGTCGGCGCTCGACGTCATGCTCGACGACGACCCGAGCACCGCCTACTCGTGCCAGCAAGGCTTCTGCGGCACCTGCAAGGTGAAGGTGCTCGCGGGGCAGGTCGATCGCCGCGGCCGCACCGTGGAGGGCGACGGGGACATGCTGGTCTGCGTCTCCCGGGCCAAGGGCGATCGCCTCGTGATCGACGCCTGATCCCCCGCAGTCGGAGAGGGCAAATCTCAAATCTGAATGGCTCTCTGCAGCAAAACTGCAGCGGTTAGGTGAGCCTTAGTTATCATCGGCAGTCGGGCCGCGTCAACGCAGTGAAGGAATGGGGCAAGGGTGACCGATACCACCACACCAGTGGCGGAAGAATTCGACGGTCAGCCGTCGGTGTCGCTACGAGCCCGCGGCCGATGGCTGCGGTGGGGTCTGCTTGCGGTCTGGGGCCCCGGCCTGGTGGTGATGTTGGCGGACACCGATGCGGGGTCGTTGATCACCGCGTCGCAGTCCGGCGCCCAGTGGGGCTACCGGATGGTGCTGCCGCAGCTGATATTGATGCCGATCCTCTACTGCGTCCAGGAGATGACGGTGCGGCTCGGCATCGTCACCAAGCGCGGGCATGGTGCGCTGATCCGGGAGCGATTCGGCCGCGGCTGGGCGTGGCTGTCGGCCTTCACGCTGTTCGCCTCGGCGATCGGGGCGTTGCTCACGGAGTTCGCCGGCGTCGCCGGGGTGGGGGAACTATTCGGCATCTCGCGGTCGGTCAGCATCCCGGTCGCGACGGCCGCGCTGCTGGCGTTGGCGTTCACCGGCAGCTACCGGCGCGTCGAACGCATCGGCCTGATCGTCGGCGCGGCCGAGCTGGCGTTCCTGGTCGCCATGGTGCTGGCGCGGCCGCGGCTCGATGCGCTGCTGGACGGCATGTCCTCGATGCCCCTGGGCAACTCGTCGTATCTGCTGCTGGTCGCGGCCAACGTCGGCGCGGTCATCATGCCGTGGATGGTCTTCTACCAGCAGGGCGCGGTGGTGGATAAGCATCTGTCGGAGAACACGATTCGGCAGGCCCGCTACGACACGGCCACCGGCGCGGTGCTCACCCAGCTGATCATGATCGCGGTGGTCGTCACCATGGCCTCGACCGTAGGGGCGCACGACGGCGGGGGGTCGCTGAACACCGTCGGCGAGGTCGCCAATTCGCTCACCCCGTACCTGGGCCGCACCGGCGGGACGGTCCTCTTCGGGCTGGGCATGCTCGGCGCGGCGCTGGTTGCCGCGATCGTCGCCTCACTCGCCGGGGCGTGGGGGCTTGCGGAGGTGTTCGGGTGGCGGCACACGCTCAACGAGCGGCCCAACCGCGAGACGGCCAAGTTCTACATCACCTACGCGCTCGCCCACATCGTCGGCGCGGTGCTCGTTCTGGCCAGCGTCGACCTGGTCAACCTGGCCGTCGACGTCGAAGTGATGAACGCCCTGCTGCTACCGATCGTGCTGGGATTGCTGCTGGCACTGGAGGCCAAGGCACTGCCCGAGCAGTGGCGCATGCGCGGACCGCACAAATACATCACCTGGTTTCTGTGCCTCGTCGTCATGGGCTTCGGGCTGTACATGGTTCCGCAGGCGCTCGGCTTGATCTGAGCCGTCTACTCGTCGCGGTGCGCCGGGTAGGCGTGCACGAGGGCGCTGTTGAGCTTCGGCACCGCGTGAGTCAGCTCGTGTTCGGCGTCATGAGCGATGCGGTGGGCGTCCTCGAGGCTGGTGTTGGGATCGATGTCGAGTTCCGCATCGGCGTGCAGCTGGTGACCTATCCAGCGCATCCGGATGCTGCGCACGCTGCGGACACCCGGCCGAGCGGCGAGGCATGCCTCGGCGGTGTCGACGAGCCTGGGGTCTACCGCATCCATGAGCCGGCGGAAGATGTCGCGCACGGCCCGGTACAACACTGCCGCGATCGCCACCGTGATGATCATGCCGACGACCGGGTCGGCAACCGGGTAGCCCAGAGCGACACCGACCGCTCCGAAAAGCACTGCCAGCGAGGTGAATCCGTCGGTTCGCGCGTGTAGGCCGTCGGCGACCAGGGCGGCCGAGCCGATCCGGCGGCCGACCCGGATCCGGTAGCTCGCGACGCCCTCGTTACCGAGGAAGCCCACGACGCCGGCCGCCGCGACCCAGCTCACGTGCTCGACGGCGACGGGGTGGATGAGCCGCAGGACGGCCTCGTAGCCGGCGATGATCGCCGACAGGGCGATCATGCCGATGACGAACAAGCCCGCGATGTCCTCGGCGCGCCCGTAGCCGTAGGTATATCGGCGGGTTGCCGCGCGACGGCCCAGCGAAAATGCGATCCAGAGCGGGATCGCGGTCAGAGCGTCCGAGAAGTTGTGAATGGTGTCGGCGGCCAGGGCGATCGACCCCGACACGACGGCGATGACCACCTGCATGGCGGCGGTCGCGGCCAGGCCGATGAGGCCGATCTTGACCGCCCGGATGCCGACGGCACTGGATTCCAGGGCGGTGTCGACGCTGTCGGCGGCGTCGTGGCTATGCGGGACGAAAAACTGGGCCACGAGGCCGCGGAGTCCATGGGCGTGGTCGTGCCCATGCCCATGGTGGTGGTGATGGCCGCTCTCCGCAGTCATCGCCACGCTGCCCGCTTACCTGCATGCATACGCAGATAATAGGGCAACCTACTGGCCTCCGCGAACTTCCGGGTAATCGGCAACCTTGCCGGAAAGTCACGACGAGGACGATGATCGTGATTGACGGCTAAGGAGGCTCAATCATGATGCTCAATAGATTCGCCGCCTGGACCGGGCTGATGTCCGCACTGCTCGCATTCGCTGCCCTGCCGATGGCCCTCTTCGCGGCCGGCTCCGGCCATCCGGGCTGGGCGATGGTGGCGGCCGCCGCGTTGCTGTCCTGCGTAGGTCTCGGGGCCGGCGTGGTCGCGGCGGTCGTGCACTACGACCACCGGCATCACCGAAGCACCCCGCACCTCTTCTAACGGCCCGGCGCGTCATCGCCCGAACGGGTTCGGGCGCAACTCATCTCTGTCCGAATTCGCGGGTCCTAAAGAGGCCGTCGTGGAGTCCCCGGGCAATCTGAGCGGACACGTCGGAACTGGTTCCCGCTGGCGGCTGGCAACGACAGCTCAGGCTACCGAACACATTCGGATCGGTGCTGGCGGGTGGAGCTAGCCAAACACCGGCGCCGAGGGCGATTGCAATACTGCCGAGGAGTCTCGTAATCACCTGGGAATAGGTCACTTACGGCCTGTCGCCAGGTATGCAACTAGCGCCGCGACCGCGGGTGGACTCAGTCGGTTCGCAGCAGCAAGGCGGCGCCGCGTTCATGCCGCAACCATACCCCCGTAGGGTAATCGCGTCAACGCGAACGTCCGTGCCTCGTCGTTGCAGGTGCACAACTCTCAGATCGAAAGCAGGTCAGTGGCTTGCGATGTCGCTCTCGTTCCCCAGGGTCCGCACCGCGCCCACGGCGAGCGGTGCCTGCCGCGAACCGCGAAGCTCCGCCGCGAGGTCGTATTCGAACGCCGGAACTCTTAACCCCCGACGGCGCAACTGTCGATCCAGCGCGGCGACGAACAAGCCCTTGCCCTTGCGGCGGCACCCGAGAACGGCCCGCTCGTTCATCACATCGCGGGTCAAGGCGGCGGCCGGGCAGGCCGCCACCACCTCCAGCGAGGCGCGCATGTCCAGGGTCGTGGTCACCCCGCACGACGGAGACGCGCCGATCCCGACGATCCCGGCCACCGTGATCCCGGAACCCTGGTAGTCGGCAACGTCGCGGGCGACCTGCCGCGCCAAGCGGCGATAGACGAGGCGGGTCCACAGCACGAATACGCGCAGCAATGGGCCGCGCAGCGGATACAGCCATCCGCCCTTGGAGTGGTACAGGTGCAGGCTGTGGGGCTTCAATACCCCGCCCCAGGCCAGCCGCTCCGGGCACGGCAGTTGATGAATCCCGTAACCCGCCTTCATCAGCTCCTCGACCACCTCCGACACGGCACCGGGCCGGGTGGCGCCGCCGGCGTAACGCGTGTTCTCGTTCAGCAGGCAGTGCGAGACCAGCACAACCCGCCGGCCGCGTTCGTCGTGCAGTCGGTCGAGCAACAGCTGCGGTTGCCTGCCACGCATACCGAGAGCATCGACATCCGCTTGACCGTTCAGTAGGGGCCAAGGTCACCGAAGGGTGGTCCTCTTGGTTCTGGTGGGGCGGCGCGCCGCGGGGCAGATTGGGACCAGGTTGTACCGATGCAGAGTGGAACCAGTGTGCCGATGCTCCAGGAAGTGCTCTTCGAGTCCGGTGGGGTGCGCTGCGCGGCCGATCTCTACCGGCCCGCGAAGGCGGCCGGCAGGCTCGCATGTGTGGTGATGGGACACGGCGGCAGCGCCACCAAGCGACTGGGTCTGCCCGCGTACGCGGAGAAGTTCACCGCGGCGGGCCTGGCGGTGCTGGCGTTCGACTATCGGCATTTCGGAGCCAGCGGCGGCGAGCCCCGGCAAGTCATCAACGTCGCCGAACAACAGGACGACTACCGGGCGGCGGTGCGGTACGCACGCGGCCGTGACGACATCGATCCGCGTCGAATTGCCTTGTGGGGAACGTCGCTCAGCGGCGGCCATGTCCTGGCGGTCGCCGCCACCGATCCCGACATCGCCGCCGTGGTGACGCAGGTTCCGCTGATCGACGGCTGGCACCGCGGCCGCGGGCTGCGCGAGCGTCTCAGTTGGGACGTCACGTGGCGGACGCTGCAATTCACCGTCGCAGCGGTGCGCGATGTGGTTGGCGCGAAGTGGGGCCGGGGACCGTATCTGGTTCCGGTGGTCGCCGATCCCGGCCAGACCGCGGTGTTCACCGAACCCGAGGCGAAGGCAGCGTTCGAGGCGCTCGGCGGCGAAGCCGTGGGCTGGCGCAATGCGCTGGCGCCCCGCATGTTGTTCGCGTTGCCGCGTTACCGAAAAGGGACCGCGGAGAAGCTGCGCATGCCCGTCCTGATGTGCGTGGGTGACCACGACCTGCAAGCGTCACCCAGGTTCGCGGTGCGCATCGCGTCGCGAATGAATAACGTTGAACTGCACCGCTATCCGGTGGGTCACTTCGACGTCTACACGGACGCGCTCTTCGAGGCGATCAGCTCGGTGCAGACGGAGTTTCTGCGCCGCCACTTGGGTCCCTGACGAGTTCAGGACCAGGGGCCCGGGAAGTGGCCGTCCTGGTCTTGCACCATCACGATGTCTTTGCAGTCCCCGTTGAGGGCCGCGGCATTCTCACCGCGGCATACCAGCGTCCAGCCCGATATTCGCGTGAAGGGCCGAACGGACCACGTGGTCGCAATCGGATCGGTGGCGGGCAGGGCGAGAACGGCGAACGTGTTGCCGGTGTTGGTGATGTAGAGGTGGTCTTCGAAGAACGCCACCTTGGCAATCGACATCTTCTTCGCGTCGTCCCGCGTCTTCAGGTAATCCCACTGCTGGCCGCGTAGGTTCCACACCCCGAAGCCGAATGCGGAACTGTCCGAATCATGGCCGTCGACAAACAATTTCCCGTCGGACAGCGTCGCGGACAGTCCGCCACCGGGAATGCGGTCGGAGTCGCCGACCTTGATGACGGCCTTGGCGTTCAGGTCATAGAACATCGTCGACAGCGCCGGGGGATTGTAGGAGTCCCAATGCGTGATCTGCACCAGTTTGTTTGGGCCATCCGTCAATTCGGCGTCCACACTGCGGATGTCGTTGTCCTGATAGATCGCCTCTCCGCTGGGCCGGCGCAGCTCGGCGCCCGACGTCTTGGCCGGGTCGGTATTGCGTTGAAAGGCGAGGACGTCCTGCCACGCACGCCCGGATTGTGGGTCGCTCCACGGCGTCGACAGGTCGGCGCCCGAGAGCAGCACGGTGCGGGGCGGTGACGTGGCGCCATGCCCGTCGGTGAAGGCGTTGGTCCACGCCACTCCCGTCGCCGTCGAGGCGAGCCCCCAGTCCTTCGCCGCGGTGAACTTGAGATCCGGGGTGGGCGGCTGCAGCTCTTTTGTCGCCAACGGTTGACCCGCCTTGAAGTCGTAGGCGTACGCGGTCGCCTTGCTGACCGCGGGTTGTTGCGCCTGGGCGGGTTTGGCGGTCGTGACGATGTAGACGACCCTCATGTCGTCCGCCGTGCCCGTCAGCGCGCAGATGGCGCCGGTGAGGTTCTCGCCCGCGGCGACCGCCGGAACGGCCGGCGCGATGTATTGACCGGTTTTCGGATCGAAGATTTTCGGGCGGATGTCCTCGAGCGCGGTTTTGCCCGTCGAAAGTTTGTCCGGGCAACCGAAGTACGCCGTACCGCCGTAGCTCTTCCAATCCTTCTCCAGCGGACCGGTTATCGCGGCCGGCGAGGGGGCGGCGCTGGTGGCGGTTTTCGAAGAAGAAGTCGAGGTGGTCGGGGTCGCCGCGGGCGGGGACGCGGTCTCCGAACAGGACGCGACGGCCAAACAGGTGACCGCCGCGACGAGGGCAAGCCCAACTTTGGGCACAGTTTGCCCAGTGAACGCCCGCATCGGAAAACCCCCGTTAAGTTCGTGTAACCAACGAGCGTAAGGCGGGCCGGGACTCACCGCGACTTATGTCAGAACGTCTTCGTCACACCAGGCGAGGGACCGGCTACCGGTCGAACTCGATGGGCAGGCTTTTCGGCCCGCTGAGGCTCACCATCGGTTTCCATGGCACCGGCCCCGCGGTGCGGGGGTTGAGCAGGCGGCCCGCGATGACGTTGAGCGCCTCGGCGATCTCCCGGCGGGCCAGATTGGCCCCCAGGCAGTAGTGCACGCCGCCGCCGAAGGTCAATATGGGCGGCGCCCCCTCGCGCGTGATGTCGACCCGGTCGGGCTCGTCGTACACCGCCGGGTCGCGGTTGGCCGCGGCGGTGTTCACCAGGACCATCGTGCCGGCGGGAAAGAGGTAGCCGTCCAGCTCGGCGTCCTCGACCACCAGGCGAAGGGTCCCGCACGCGATCGGCGAGTGGCGCATGGTCTCCTCGACCGCGCGCATCGCCAGTTCGGGGTGATCCTTGAGCAGGGCCCACTGCTCCGGGTGCTCGCAGAGGACGTGCACCGAGGCGGCCACCTGGTTGCGGGTGGTGTCGGTCCCCGCCAGCAGGAGACCGCCCGCGAGCATCCGCAGTTCGGCCGTGTTCAGCCGGTCGCCCGAATAAGTCGGGTCCTCGGCGCGAATCAGGTCGGAGAGCAGGTCATCGGTCAGGCTGTGCCGTCGCCGCGCGACCATGTCGTCGACGAAGGCGTCCAGCTGGTGCCACGCGCTCATGACGACGGGCTCGACGGCTCGCAGGTCGACGCTGAAGCTGAAGGCCTTGAAGACGTCGTCCGCCCACGCCGAGAACTGCTGCCAGTCCTCGCGCGGAGCGCCGAGCAATGCGCAGATGATCGGGACGGGGTAGGGGCGCGCGAGGTCGGTGACGACGTCGCAGCGGCCCGCGTCGATGACCGCATCCACCAGCTCGTTCATCACCGCGACCATGGTGTCGTGCAGCCGCAGGGTCGCGCGGGGAGTGAACGCCTTGGACGTCAGGCTGCGCAGCCGGTGGTGCGCGTCGCCTTCCAGGCACAGCAGGCTGTTGACCACCTTGTCCCACAAGGGTCCCGACGTGACGCCCTGGGCGAGCAGGTTGATCCCCGGCGGGATGTGGAATCGGGCGTCGCGAAGAACGGAGCGGACGAGTTGGTAGGAGAGGACTTCGGGTCCGTGCGGCCCCATGGCGACGGGAGCCCGCCGTTGCGCCGCCTGCAGGCGGGGATAGACGTCGGCGGGGGTTTCTTCGGCGTCGTAGGCCAGCGTCGGCAGATCGGCATCGAAAACGCTTGTGGGAGCGGTACCGACGGTCATGACGGTCTCCTCGAGGCCGCGCGAGCCGTCCGCTCGCGACAACTTTCACACAATGTATGGCCGCGCCGGTTGAGTGTCAACGATATTGCAGCTTCTCGGCCCAGCGGGCCATACAAGTTGGGGGGCATGTGTGGCCGTGCGGTTCGGGACCTAACCGGGTCTCATCCCGCGGACCAGTTGGCCGCCAATCAGCACGACCGCGAACACCCCCCCGATGACTCCCGAAATGAGCAGCGGCAGTTGACCGTTCGCGCCCCACAGGAGGCCGGCCCATAGTCCCGCCGCCAGGACGGCCAGTCCGATCAGGCCCTGGAACACGCCCTGCGCGCTGGCCTGGTGCCCCGGGTCGACGAGCCCCGAAATCCAGGCCTTGCCCACGCCGTCGGTGCACCCCGTGAACAGTCCGTAGGCGCCGAGCAGCAACCACGCCGTCACGATGTCGGTGGTCAGCCCCAGCCCGATGTAGCCGACCGCGAAGAACGCCAGACCCAGGCCGAACAACGCCGGCCTGCCGATGCGGTCGGCGAGCGCTCCGGCGGGATAGCTGGCCAGGGCGTACACCGCGTTGTAGCCGACGTATGCCAGGATCACCCCGACCACCGAGAAGCCAATCTCGTTGAGCCGCAACAACAGCAGGGCGTCGGGAAAATTCGCCACGCTGAACAACACGAGCAGTGCGGTCACCCGCCAATACGGCCGCGGCAATGAGCGCACGCCGGCCCACATCGATTGCCGCTGCGTTCGCGGGGCGCGACGGCCGCGCTCGCGTACACCGAAGACGAGCGCCACGGACAGGACGGCGGGCACGATGGCGACATACAGCAACGGTGCGATTCGGTGGTCGAGCAGCTCGTAACCCACCAGCCCGAGCAGCGGACCGAAGACGGCACCGAAGGTGTCCATTGCGCGGTGGAAGCCGAAAACCCGGCCGCGCAAAGCGTCGTCGACATCGTCGACCAGTAGCGCGTCCCGCGGCGCGCCGCGCACGCCCTTACCGAGCCGGTCGACAACGCGACCCGCGAGCACGCCCGGCCACGCCGCGGCGATGGCGATGATCACCTTGCCCAGCGCCGCCATCCCGTACCCGGTGGCAATCAACGGGCGCCGCGCGAACCTGTCGCCGAGCGGGCCCGACGCGAGTTTTGTCAGCGAGGCGGCGCCCTCGGCCGCGCCCTCGACGGCCCCCACCACCGACGGCGGCGCACCCAGTACCGCCGTCAGGTAGATCGGCAACAGCGGATACAACAGCTCACTGGCGGTGTCCTGCAGGAACGAGACCCCGGAGAGCACCCGCACGTTGCGGGTGAGCCAGCGTGGCCTCGAGTCGGTTTCACTCTGGGGCACGAAGCCGCACCATCCGTGTCGTCGATGTCTCGTCCAACTCGACGACGTCCGACCGAGAACGCAGGAAATCGCTGAAAGACCGGAATCCCAAAGATCTTTCGCTGAACGACGGGTCCATCCGCTTCATCTGTGCCTTCACCGCCGAGTTGTGCAGCCAGTCGACGTCGTCCTTTTCCAGGCCGATCTGCAGCGCGCGCGTCAGCAGCGCGGTGGCGGCGGCCTGCGGATCGGGTGGCTCCGGCTCGTCGGCCTGCGGCGGCTTCGCGCGCCCGGCCCGTTGCTTGGACGGCTTCGCCTCGGACTCGGCGCCCGCGGGCTGCGGTTCGAGCGCCGGCACCCCCGGCAGCGAGTCGTAAATGACGAACTCGTCGCAGGCCGCCGCCAGCGCCCGGCTCGAGGCGCCGGCGACCCCGATACCCACCACGTAGCGGCCGAGCCTCTTGCAGCGCTGG
This sequence comes from Mycobacterium sp. E3251, assembly GCF_001666835.1. Taxonomy (GTDB): domain Bacteria; phylum Actinomycetota; class Actinomycetes; order Mycobacteriales; family Mycobacteriaceae; genus Mycobacterium. The sequence goes on from NZ_LZJF01000182.1 coordinate 49,572, forward strand.
GCCAACGGGATGTAGTCGGAGTCGCCGGCCACGACCACCACGTGGGTGAGGTCGGGCAGGCGGAACATGTCCTCGACGGCGTCCACGGCCAGCCGGATATCGGCGCCGTTCTTGCCGTAGGCCGCGGCGGGGAACAACTGGACCAGGTCGATCGCGCGGGCCACCAGCTGCCCGCGGTACCCGGCGTTGATATCCGCCGACCAGTCCGCGTAGGCGCGGGTGAGCACCAGCGTCCCGAACGACGACGCGAAGTCGAGGATCGCGCCGACATCGACGGTGGCCCGGTCCAGCCGCTCGGAATACTGCTCGAGCCCCTTGGCTTTGTCACGCTGGAACGAGTTACGGCCGTGGACCTGGTCGTATCGGGAGATCACGATGTTGTCGAAGTCGAGGTAGACGGCCACGCGGGCCGCAACCGGTTCGGTCATGGTCTAAATCATCGCTGAGGCCTCCGGCACTGTGGGGCCCGGAAGCGTTTTCCGTCACGATTCGTCCGCTCGGGGCCCTAATCGGGCCGAGAGCGGGTATCCCCGGGCAATGAACGAGTTGAAGTATTTGGAGCTGCACGGCGATCGCGTCGCATACCGCGACGAGGGTGACGGTGAGGTGCTCCTGCTCATCCACGGCATGGCCGGCAGCTCGGAGACCTGGCGGGCGGTGATCCCGCCGTTGTCGAAGAAGTTCCGGGTCATCGCCCCCGACCTGCTCGGTCACGGGGAGTCGGCGAAGCCCCGCACGGACTATTCGCTGGGCGCCTTCGCGGTCTGGCTCCGTGACCTGCTCGACGAGCTCGGCGTCAGCCAAGCCACCCTGGTCGGTCAGTCGCTCGGCGGCGGGGTCGCGATGCAGTTCGTCTATCAACACCCCGACTACGCCAAGCGGTTGATCCTGATCAGCAGCGGCGGTCTGGGCCCCGACGTCGGGTGGGTGCTGCGGCTGCTCTCGGCGCCCGGCGCGGAGCTGGTGTTGCCGGTCATTGCGCCGAAGCCCGTCCTGACCGTGGGCAACAAGCTCAGGTCGTGGTTGAGAAGCGCCGGCATCCACTCACCCCGTGGGGCAGAGATGTGGAGCGCCTACTCGTCGCTGTCCGATGGTGAGACGCGGCAGTCCTTCCTGCGGACGCTGCGATCGGTGGTCGACTACCGGGGCCAGGCGGTCAGCGCCCTGAGCAGGCTGCGGCTGCGCGAGGACTTGCCGGTCATGGCGATCTGGGGGGAGCGGGACGCCATCATTCCCGTCGATCACGCGTACGCCGCGCACGAGGCCCGCACCGACGCCAGGCTCGAAATCCTGCCCGACGTCGGCCACTTCGCGCAGGTCGAGGCGCCGACCCAGGTGGTGGAGCTGATCGAGGACTTCATCGCGACCGGCGATCGCCAGCAAGCGGAGAGCACACAGCCGCGCTTGTGATCTAAGTCGCTTCGCCGCGCAGTCCGGTCGTAAAATTGCGGTGATGCGCACCGGCCCGCGTACCGCGCTTCCGCCGGGGCCCCGGCTGCCCCGGGCGGTGCAGGCTGCGTTGATGCTGCACCGCGGTTCGCACTTCGTCGCCGCCTGCCGCCGTCGTTACGGGAGCGTGTTCACGCTGCGCGTCGCCGGCATGGGCACGCTGGTGTATCTGGCCGACCCGGCAGACATCAAGACGGTGTTCGCCGGTGACCCGCACGTCTTCCACGCCGGCGAAGCGAATTCGATTCTGAGCGGGTTGCTCGGCGATACCTCCCTCCTTGTCATTGACGAGGACGTCCACCGGGATCGCCGCCGTCTGATGCTGCCGCCGTTCCATCGCGACGCCGTCGCACGCCAAGCAGGGCTGATGGCCGAGATCGCCGCGGCGAACATTGCGGCGTGGCCGGTGGGGGAGAGCTTCCCGGTCTCGCCCAAGATGTCGGAGATCACCCTTGAAGTGATCCTGCGGACGGTCATCGGCGCAACGGACCCGGCTCGACTCACCGCGCTGCGTGAAATCATGCCGCAGCTGCTCACCGTGGGTCCGTGGGCGACGCTGGCATTGGCGAAGCCCGAGCTCCAGCGCTACCTCCCGTGGCGGGGACTGCGTCGGCGCATGGCCGAAGCCGACTGCCTGCTCTACGCGGAGATCGCCGAGCGCCGCGCCGACCCCGACCTGGCCGGGCGCACCGACGTGCTCGCCATGCTGGTCCGCGCCGACGACGGCGGGCGCACGATGTCCGACCGCGAGCTGCGGGACCAGCTGATGACGTTGCTGGTGGCCGGGCACGACACCACCGCAAACGGGTTGTCCTGGGCGCTCGAGCGGTTGACCCGCCACCCGGCCGTATTGGCCAAGGCAGTGAGAGCTGCCGAGGCCGGCGCCGCGGGCGATCCGGCCGGCGACGAGTATCTCGACGCGCTGGTGAAGGAGACGTTGCGGATCCGTCCGGTGGTGTTCGACGTGGGGCGGGTGCTCACCCGACCGGCCGAAGTCGCCGGCTACCGGCTGCCGCCCGGGGTCATGGTGGCGCCGGGAATCGGGCTGGTGCATACCAGCGCCACGGTGTACCCCGACCCGGACCGATTCGATCCGGATCGCATGCTGGGCGCCACCCTGACACCGACGACGTGGTTCCCCTTCGGTGGCGGCAACCGCCGCTGTCTGGGCGCCGGCTTCGCCATGGTCGAGATGCGCGTGGTGTTGCGCGAGATTCTGCGCCGGGCCGAGTTGCGCACCACCACCGCGGCCGGCGAACGGCAGAAGCTGAAATTCGTTGTCCTGGTACCGCATCGCGGCGCGCGTATTCGATTGCGGGCGCTCAGGGACGTCCCGGTTGCAGCGTCCGCAACCACGCAGACGCCGGCCTAGTGGGAGGCCGGGGTAGGGGCGCCCCGGTAATCGACCTGCCAGTGCTTGATGCCGTTGATGAACGACGACCGCAGCCGCTCGGGATCCGCCAGCGGAGTCAGGCCGGGCAGGTGATCGGCGAGCGCGTTGAACATCAGGTCGATCGTCATGCGGGCCAGGTTGGCGCCGATGCAGTAGTGAGCTCCGGTGCCGCCGAATCCGACGTGCGGGTTTGGGCTGCGCAAGACGTTGAAGGCGTAGGGGTTATCGAAGACCTCTTCGTCGAAGTTGGCCGACCGGTAAAACAGCACCACGCGCTGGCCCTTGCCGACCCGGACGCCGCCGAGCTCGGTGTCCTGGCGCGCGGTGCGCTGGAAGGCCGTGATCGGTGTGGCCCATCGGATTATCTCGTCGGCGGCGGTCTTGGGCCGCTGCGCCTTGAACAACTCCCACTGGTCCGGGTGGTCGGCGAAGGCCATCATTCCCTGCGTGATGGAGTTGCGGGTGGTCTCGTTTCCGGCGACGGCAAGGGTGACCACGAACATGCCGAATTCCGCCTCGGACAGGTGCTGGCCCTCGGCATCGGCCCGTATCAGCGTGGTGACAATGTCGTCCCCGGGATTTTCGCGCTTGCGTGCGGCCAATTGCATTGCATACCACATCAATTCGGCCGCCGAGGTCAGCGCGTCGTTACCAGCGAACTCCGGGTCGTCGCTGCCGATCATGTTGTTGGTCCAGTCGAACAGCTTGTCGTAGTCCTCCTGCGGGACCCCGAGTAGCCCGGCAATGGCCTGCAGCGGCAACTCGCAGGCAACCTGACGGACGAAGTCGCCCGAGCCGGCCGCCGCGGCTTCGGTCACGATGCGCCGCGCCCGCTCCGATAGTCCGGCGCGCAGCCGCTCGACCGCGCGGGGCGTGAAGGCCCGCGAGACGATCTTGCGCAACCGGCTGTGCTCGGGGTCGTCCATCATGATCATCGACGCCCGGCCCGCCTCAATCTGTCCGGCCGCCAAGTCGCCCCGGTAACGCGGGACGATCGACTTGGTCGCGGACGAGAAGACGTCGCTGCGCAGCGAGACATCGCGGATGTCGCGGTGCTTGGTCACCACCCAGTAGCCCCCGTCGCCGAAGCCGCCGGCGTCGGGCGACTGCGCGTTCCACCAGATCGGTTCCGTCGCGCGCAGTTCGGCGAACTCCCGCACCGGCAGCCGGTGGGCATAGATATCGGGATCGGTGAAATCGAAGCCCGGCGGGAGGTTCGGTGCGGCCATCGCATTTCTCCTGAGACGATGCGCTATTGGGATCGGTAGCAAACCGGACGTGTCTTACTGCCAGCACCATAAAGCCGAGCCCTGAAGAAGAGAAGCCTTCATGAAAATCATCGCGATCGTCGCGGCCGGCCTCGCCGCAGGGGCGGTGGCGGCCGCCGGGTGCGCGCAGGCCGAGATTCCCGCGGCGCCCATCCCGAGCCACTTCTACGCGTTGGCACCGGGCGTGCAGTCCGATCCCGAAGCCGATGTCGAAGAGTTGCAGCGGCAGGTGAACGACCTGCACGACAACTGGGACAACCTCACCCCGCCGCAACGACAGCAGCGGCTGACGCAGCTGCAGCAGCAGTCCACGACGGTGTCCAACGAGGTGCAAAACCTCCCCCCGGCGCAGCGGCCCGGGGTGGAACTACGGCTGCTGCAAACCACGTTTGCCTTATTCGACCTCGTGCGAAAGGCCCAGGGGCCCAACCAGCCCTGCTATTTCCCCGCCTGCCTGCCCGGCCTCTGAGCGGCCGTCAGCCCCGAATTGGGCTGGGCGCCTTCACGGTTTCGCGCCCGCCGAGGTTGGTGGCCGCGGTCACGATGGCCCGCTCGATCTGACGGAGCGCGTGCACCGCGGTGAGGAAGCGCCGGGTATCGGGCCCCGGTTGGCCCGGCGATCCCGCGCCGCCGTCGTGCTGCCGCACCAAAGATTCGGCGGCGTCGAGGTCGTCGGCGGCCGAGACGATGGTCGGCGCGCTGCCACTGCCGATCGCGGCGGCCAGCGCGTCGATGTTGCGCCGGGTCTGCGTCGCGGCCGCCGAGAACGTGTCGGCAAGCGGCTGCGAACCCACCGGGTCCTGGTACTGCTCGCTGCTGCGCGCCAGGCTGCGGCCGTACCGGTCGCAGGCCGCGAAGATGCGCAGCGCCCGGCGAATGCTGCGCCGGCCCGCGAGGCCGGCGACCCCCGCCAGCAGTGGCTTGGCGGTGACCCGGAACTGCTGCAGGTCGCGGTCCAGCTGGCGGGCCTGCTCGGACGGGCTGACGCTCTCGTCCTCGCCGAACATCGTCGCGGTCGAGACCTCGATCAGAGCCGCCAGGCTGGCCAGAAACGTCCGCGCTTCGTCGCGGATCGCGCCTCTGGTGTGCGTCGGCAACACCACGATGGCCACCGCGACTCCGATGAGAGCGCCGAGCGCGGTCTCTTCGATCCGCAACATCAGTACGCCGAAAGAGAATTGGCCGAGCAAGCCGTACAGCAACGCCAGCATCGTGGTGATCCAGAAGGTCATCAAGCTGTAGGTGACCGTCATGAAATAGAAGGCGCAGAACAGGCACACGAAGATGCCGACCAGCGCGGCCGTCCTGTCGCCGGCGAGCAGCGTGGCTACCAACACGCCGCAGGGCACGCCGAGCAGGGTGCCGAGCAGGCGTTGCCAGCCTTTGGTCAACGTTTCGCCCCACGAGTTGGTGCCGGCGAAGATGACGAACGCGGCGATCACCGCCCAATACCACCGCGCCGGCGACACCAGTTCGCCGGCGACGATCGCCAGCGACGCGGCGACGGCGACCTGGATGGCCTGCCGGGTGGTCGGCCGTAGGCCCGTGGTGTGTTCCTCTTCGCCCGCCTCGGTGGGAGCGTCCGGGGGCGCGCCGTCGGACGCCGGCGGCCGCTCGCTGTCCCCGGTTTCCACGGCGCCGCCACCCCCGGTGGCGGCGCGGTCGACGATGGCCCGGACGTCGGAAGTCGCTGTCGCGGCGTTGATAACCGCCAGGGCGAGGCGGCGCACGGCGGCGCTGCCCTCATCATCGTCCGCGGGAGCGCAGTGCTCGTCGAGCAGGCGTTGCGCTCGGGCGGCGGCTTGCCGAAGGCCGTTGGGCTCGGGTAGGCGGATGGCCCGCGCCAGCAGCGAGAGCGTGTCGACGAGCGCGGCCCGAGTCTGGACGGGGATGGCGTCCGGGTTCTCCGCGGCCAGCGCCGCGGCACCGCGCCCGGCCGTGGCCACCCATTCGATGGCCAGCTCGGCGTCCAGTAGCCACGGGGCCAGCTGTTCGGCGGTGACACCCGGCCACAGCGCGGCGGGGTCGGCCTTGTCCTCGATCTGGCTCTGCACCAGCAGGGCGGTCTCGTTGAGCCGGAGGGTGCGCGCCCGCATGCGACGCCGGCGGCGTTCGTCGAGGCGGCCGGTACGCACCGCTTCGGCCGTGGTGTCGACGACGATCGCCATCCGGGCGCGCAGCGCCCGGACGGTCGCCCGCAGCACGCGCTCCGGCCGATCGGGCATGACGTAAGTGGTCATCACGAACGTGCAGACCGTGCCCACGGCGACCGCCCCGATCATCCACGGCAGCTCGGAGATACGCGCTCGCAGATACAACGTGAAGAAGTACGACATGAACGCGACCATGCCCAGCGCCCGGCCCCGCGCCCCGAAGCGGCGAATGTACGCGGCGGTGAACACGACGATCACGAACACCGCGTCGCTGACCACCGGGTGGGAAGCGAGCACCGCGGCGGCCGTGATGGAGGCCGCGGCCGGCAGGGGCAGCAGCGCCATGGTGATCCGCTGCTGGTGCGGATCCGGCTCGTTGACGGACCGCGACGCGACCATCGTGATGACAACGCCCAGCAATGCGACGGTCAGCGGCTGTCCCGTCGCCCGGGTCAGGACGTATAGGGCCAGCAGCGAACAGCCGAGCGCGGCCGTCGTCCGCGTCGCCATCCGCAGCCGAAGCAAACCGGGATCGGAGCCGATCAACCAGTTGCCGGCTTGTTCGTAGAGAACGGTGATCGCCGCGCCCCCTTCTCTGATGTTGAACGCATCATGGTTACCCGAACTTCGGCACAAGCTAGTCTTCGACATCGTGACAGCGCCGACGCGGGCGAAGCTGGCCGACGGCCGTGACCTGCTGTTCTTCGCGCTGCCCGGGCACCGCCCGGCGCCGGTCGAAGACCGTAGGCCGCTGCCGGCGCGCGACGGGCAGCACACCGAGCTGCGGTTCGACCAGACGACGGGGCAATGGGTGATCGTCGCGGCGCTGCGCCAAGACCGCACCTACAAGCCGCCCCCCGACCAGTGCCCGCTGTGCCCCGGTCCGACCGGGCTGACCAGCGAGGTGCCCGCCCCGGACTACGACGTCGTCGTCTTCGAAAACCGGTTCCCGAGCCTATCCGGCACCGGACCGGCGCTCGCGCCCGCCGGTGACGGCTTCGTGTCCGCCCCGGGGCATGGCCGCTGCGAGGTGATCTGCTTTTCCAGCAACCACACCGGCTCCTTCGCCGGGCTCGAACCCGCGCACGCCCGGCTGGTCATCGACGCGTGGCGACAACGCACCGGCGACCTGATGGCCACCCCCGGCATCGAGCAGGTGTTCTGCTTCGAGAACCGCGGCGAGGAGATCGGGGTGACGTTGACGCACCCGCACGGTCAGATCTACGGCTATCCCTATCTGACGCCGCGAACCGCCGCCATGCTGGATCGGGCCGGCCGGCATCGAATGCGCCACGGCACCAATCTCTTCGCCGACCTACTGGCCGGAGAGGTCGCGGACGGCAGCCGAATCGTCGCGCGCGACGACCTGTTTACCGCGTTCGTGCCGTTCGCCGCGCGCTGGCCGGTCGAGGTGCACATCTACCCGAACAGGTTCGTGCGCAACATCATCGAGCTGGACGAGGACGAACTGGACGGGTTCGCCCGGGTCTACCTCGATGTGCTGCGGCGATTCGACCGGATGTATTCCTCGCCGCTGCCCTACATTTCGGCGTTGCACCAGTACGCCGATACCGACGCCCAGGCCGACGGCTACTTCCACGTCGAGTTGATGTCGGTACGGCGCGGCGCCAACAAGCTCAAGTACCTCGCGGGCTCCGAGTCGGCGATGGAGGCGTTCATCAGCGATGTGACGCCCGAGAGCGTGGCTCAGCGCCTGCGGGAGCTCGCGTGACCGTGCGGTACTCCGCGCCCGGGCGGATCAACCTGATCGGGGAGCACACCGACTACAACCTGGGGTTCGCGCTGCCGATCGCGTTGCCGCAACGCACGGTGGTGACGTTCGCGCCCGACGGGGGCAATGCGATCACGGTGGCCAGCGACCGCGCGGACGGACCGGTGCGCATCCCGCTCGACACCGCTCCCGGCGGCGTGACCGGCTGGGCCGCCTACGTGGCCGGCGTGGTGTGGGCGCTGCGCCAGGCCGGCCACCCGGTGCCCGGCGGCGCGATGCGGATCACCAGCGACGTGGCGATGGGGTCCGGGCTGTCGTCGTCTGCGGCGCTGGAGTGCGCGGCGCTGGGCGCCATCGCGACGGCCGCCGGGGCGGGCATCGAACCGAAAGAGCGGGCGCGGCTCGCCCAGCGCGCCGAGAACGACTACGTCGGCGCCTCAACGGGTTTGCTCGACCAGCTTGCCTCACTGTTCGGCCGGCCGGCGACCGCGCTGCTGATCGATTTCCGCGATCTCACGGTCACGCCGGTGGCCTTCGACCCGGACACCGCCGGTGTCACGCTGCTGGTGATCGACTCCCGCGCCCCCCACAGTCACGCCGACGGCGACTATGCCGCGCGCCGCGCGTCGTGCGAACGTGCGGCCGCGGATCTCGGGGTGTCGTCGCTGCGCGAAATCCAGGACCGCGGCCCGACGCTCGCCGCCGCGGTGCGTGATCCGGTCGACGCCCGCCGGGCCCGCCACGTGCTGAGCGAAAATC
>NZ_LZJF01000183.1 GCF_001666835.1 Mycobacterium sp. E3251
CGCGCTCGACCCCGAGCAAGTCGTCCGCCGGCAGCTGTCGATCTTCGGCGTGCACAATTACGAGCCGCGGCACCTCAGTGCGGCGCTGAGCTTTCTGCTCGCAACCCGCGACCGGTTTCCGTGGGCGGAGCTGGTTGCCCGCGCCCGGCCGCTCGGGGACATCGCGGGCCTGCTCGTCGGCTCCCCCGGCCCCTCGCCGCGATATTCGGTCGCGCCCTGAGCCTTAACTGCAGACGAGAACGAACATGTCGGTCTTACGACCGTCGTCCGGGGCGGGTTAGATCGTCTGCATGGGCGAACGTGTGACGTTCCCAGGTTCCACGGGCGCGACTCTGGCCGGGGTCATCGAGGTGCCGGACGGAGCGGTGCGCGGCTGGGGCGTCTTCGCGCACGGCTTCACGCTCGGTAAGGACTCGCCGGCCGCGGCCCGAATCTGCAAGCAACTGGCCACCGACGGCATCGGCATGCTGCGCTTCGACGCGCTGGGTCTCGGTGGATCCGAGGGCGACTGGGGGGACGGGTCGTTCACCGTCAAGGTCGACGACATCGCCAAGGCATGCGAATTCATGGCGAACCGCGGGACCCCGGCCGACATCCTGGTCGGGCACTCGTGGGGCGGCGCGGCGGTGCTCGCGGCGGCACGACAGTGCCAGGGCGTGCGGTCGGTTGTCACCGTTGCCGCGCCCGTCGACCCGAGCCACGTCGAGAAGCATTACGACGCAGTCGTCGACCGTTGCTTGGCGGAGGGCAGTGCCGAGTGGATGGTCGGTGGGCGCACGCTGACCCTCAAGCGGGCATTCGTCGAGGATGTCCGCGCAGCCCACCTACGCGACAAGATCAAGGGCTTGCGCCTGCCGCTGCTGATCCTGCATTCGCCCACCGATAACACGGTCGGCATCGCGAATGCGAGCGAGATCTTCCGCTTAGCCCGTCACCCCAGGAGCTTCGTTTCGCTCGAGGGTTCGGACCACTTCCTGACCGCTCGGGGTCAAGCTCATCGCGCCGGGCGAATCATCGGCGCCTGGGCCGACGCCTACCTGGGCGACGGTGTTTGACCCCAGACCGCCTGTGACACAGTAGAACTGGGCTTACCCTCAACTCCGTTGTAGGACGAACGCCTCGATGTGGCGCTTGCCGGCCCGCACTTCATACTTCCGCCAGCCGGGGTACAGCTCGAGACCCTTCGCCCAGATCTCGTCGCGCTCGCCCGGCGCGGCGAGCCGCGCGTTCGCATGCCAGGTGTCGCGGCCGATCGACACCGTCGCCTCCGGGTGCGCCTTGAGGTTGTGATACCAGGCGGGATGCTTGGCGCCGCCGAAATTCGACGCGATGAGGGCCAACCCGTCCGGATGCGGGATTCCGTACACGGCGACGGTGCGGGGCTCACCCGACTTGGCGCCCGTCGTGGTGAGCATCACCACCGGGATGCCTGTCGCAAGCCCGGCGAAGCTGCTTCTGCCGCCCGTGAGCTTGGTGATGAGTCGGTCGAGGTGGTGCGCCGTGGGGCGAAGGAGCGCCACACCCACCGGCGTGGACGCGAAGCGACGCATGATCCGATGGAACGCGTTGGCATCGCCGAAGGATTGGCCGGGCATGGTGACATTGTGACCCGACCTCGGGCCGCTTAGGGCCCATTCGTCCGAGCCGGAATAACTGGACGAAAATGGGTCACAGACGTCGCTTACGGAACTAAGCTGCTGGTCGTGGGCAAGAACGTGTTAGCCAACGGGCGAAGCCGCTGGCTGGCGATCGTTGCCTCGTTCGCGCTGGCGGGCGCCATGGTCTACGCCCAAGACACCAAGCCGCGCTGCTGCGCGCCCAACGCGGTGGCGGCGGTCCCCACCACCGCGGCCGCCGCGTCGACCAACGCCGCCGCCCCGCCCAACGCCCCGCACACCGCCAGCCCCGCGGAAGTGGAAATGTTGACCGCCAGCGCGCCCGCCGCCGCCCAGCAATTCCAGGTCGCGTTGCCCCGGGGCCTCGCCTCGGAGGACAGGCTGCAGGTCAAGACGATCTGGGCGGAACGCGCCATCAGCGTGCTGTTTCCGCAGATCAAAACCATCTATGGGTACCGGGAAGACCCCCTGCCGTGGCACCCGAACGGGTTGGCGATCGACGTGATGATCCCGAACCACAGCAGCCCCGAGGGTATCGAGCTCGGCAACCAGATCGCCGGGTACGCGCTGGCGAATGCGAAGCGATGGGGAATCAACCACGTGATCTGGCGCCAGAAAATCTACCCGGGCGTCGGCGGGGGCAGCTGGACCGCCGACCTGGGCTCGGAAACCCTCAACCACTACGACCACGTGCACATCGCCACCAACGGCGGCGGCTACCCGACCGGGCACGAGGTCTACTACATCGCCTCGATGACGCCCGCGCCGCAGCAATGATTGGGTGACAGAGGGATTCACTCCGGCGCCCGCGCCTTCAGGCGTCGTCGCCAAGAATTCTTTGAGAAGCCGTTGAGGCCCCGTGCTGATTCTGTGATCAACGCACTCCGCGTCCGTCAGAGAAGCCAACTCAGCACAAGGAGACCCCGATGTTCCCTCGCCGTTTCACCGCCTCCGTCGTCGGCACCGCCGCCCTGGGCCTGGCCGCGCTCGGCCTCGCCGGCGCCGCTGGCGCGAGCTCGGTCGATGACGCGTTCCTCGCCCAGCTGGCATCGGATGGCATCACCCCGCCGAGCGCTTCGGTCGCCATCAAGGACGCACACGCCGTGTGCAACGCGCTCGACCAGGGCCACTCGAGCAAGGAGGTCATCGGCGCCGTGGCCAAGGCGACCGGCTTGAGCACCAAGGGCTCCAAGACGTTCGCCGTCGACGCGGCCTCGGCCTACTGCCCGCAGTACGTCACGTCGGCCTGAGATCGACCACTACAGTGCGGGGACCCCGGCGGGCCCCCGCATTGTTCATGGTCGCCGCAGCAGAAACAGGCTGTAGGCGGCGACGGACTGCGCGTCGGCGATCACCCCCGACCGGATCATCTGCTCGACGTCCTCGCGGGCGAACCAGGCACTTCGCAGGTCCTGCTCCTCGTGCTCGAGCTCGGGCTCCCCTTCGACGATTCCGGTGGCCAGGAAAACCCAGCCACGCTGACTGGTCATGCCCGGGGCGACATCGAGCTGGCCCAGCACCTCGAATGACGTCGCACTCAATCCCGTTTCCTCGCGCAGCTCACGCTCGGCCAACTCCGACGGGTCGGTGTCCGCCAAACCGGGAGCGGTGCCCTGCGGGAATTCCCACCTTCGCTCCCCAAGCGGATACCGGAATTGTTCGACCAGCCGGAAACGGTGCCCGTCGAACGGCATCACCAGCGCATAATCCGGCTTGTCCACCACGCCGTAGATGCCGGGACTGCCGTCCGGGCGACGGATGTCGTCTTCGCGGAGCACCATCCATTGGCTCCGATAGATCTCGCGGGACGCGATGCATTCGATGAAGGGCACCAACCCAGTATCACTGGGACGCCGTGAAGCGGTCGTACGTGCGGCGCAGGGCGCCCCGGTCGACGGAGTGCAGCGCACGGGTGAGTACTGCGAACACATCGACGTGCCCGACGGTGGGATCCGCTGTTTCGCCACGCGTGTATTGCCACGGCAGGGACCGTCCGCGCCGCAGCACTTCCCCGAGATACCACACGGCGCCATCTACGAACGGCTCATTGCGCTCTTCGTTGAGAAGCTGTTCGGGTGTCGAAGCCTTCTGAATGACGAGCTCTTCCAACGCGTCTAAGGACTCCGGCGAGAAGTCCCACACGGCGTCGCCGCCGTAATGACCCGCCCAGACCGGGAATTGGGCCCCGCGCTCGGCAAGCCAGCATCGCAGGTATTCCTCGTCCGAAAAGCGCTGCGTTGCTTGCTTTTTGGTGCTCAGGCGGCGCTTGCCGGCTTCTTCGACCCGGCCGCGCATCTCGGCCACCCAACGGTGGTCCTCGACGCGGTCGCGCCACTTCGCCAGTTCCTCCCTGGCCGCGACGGTGAGCGGATTGTCTTCGCCGAAGACCCGTGCTTCGGCGGCAACCAGGGCCTGCCAGGTCGCCACCTTGTCCCCGCAGTCCACGGGTTCTGGCTCCCACAGCGCGATGGTGTGCCGCGCGATCAGCGTGTGGCGGTGGTCGTCGCCCAGCTTTTCGCGCATCACCTCGACCAGCGACTCCAGCTCGGCCACGGCGCCGGCGCCGTCCACCGATTCGCCGTGCCATTGCGCCAGCGACAGCCGCATGCCCAACGTGTCCTCGTGGTCGTCGCCGAGCACCCGGCGCCGCGCGGCAAGGACGCGCTCGCCCTCGGCGATGGCACCCGGATAGTCACCGAGCTCCTTACGCTTGTGCGCCACGCGGTCCATGGACGTCAGCACGGTGGGGTGCTCGGCGCCCAGCACGCGTTCTTCGTCGGCCAGCAGCTGCGACCATTCGGCCAACGCGGCCCGCGTCTCGCGCTGGGGCCGGTCCGCGAACATGTGGCGCGCCGTCAACGTGGTGATGTGATCCCGGCCGAGCACCTCCTCGAATTCGGGAACCAGCTGCTCGAGGACGGCGTAGGCACCGGCCTGGTCTCCCATTTGGAGCTGCAGGTGTACCAGCGCAAGCTTCATGTCCAAGACGTTGGGATGGCGCTCCCCCAGGATCGGGCGGCAGACCGCGACCAGCTCGTTCATGAGTGGCAACGCCCCGGCGAAATCGGCCGCGGCGATGCGCTCCGAGATGAGCCGGGTCAAGGCGGCGAGCGGCCCAGGCAGTTCCGGCTGCGTCATACCGCTATCGAATCTCTCCTGCGGTCCCGTCGCAATTCACCCCGGGGCCGGTGTCGCGCTGGCATGAATCGGCAAGGTGGCCGATAGTCATAGGAACAAAATTCCAACGTCAGCAGAGGTGGGGGTCATGCCGGACGACCCGGGGCGCGCCTGACCATGCGCGGGCACATCATCGTCAGCGGTGACGACGCGCTGGCGACCACGATCGTCGAGGAGCTCAACAACGCCGGTGTGCACATCGTCAAGCTCCAGACCGCCGGCGAGCTCGACACCGCCGGTGTGACCCGGGCTCGCGCCGTGATTTGCGTCGGCGACGACGACGCGACCAACCTCGAAATCGCACTGCTGGCAAGGAAAGCCAACTCCCGGGTGCGCGTGGTGGCACGGCTGGGCAACGACGTGCTGCGCACGGCGATGGCCGCCGACAAGCGTCCCGGCGCGATACTGGACGTCGCCGACCTCGCGGCGCCGTCGGTCGTCGAGGCGTGTCTGGCGCACACCGTGCACCCGTTCGAGGCGGCGGGCATCGAATTCGTCGTCTCCGGGGCCGAGGCACCGTATAGCGCGACGCTGCGCGAAATCTACGGTGACCTGGCACCGGTGGCGGTGATTCACGGTGAGAACTGCGTCACCCCCGGCGAGGTGGTGTCCTGTCCTGGCCGCGACCTGTCGGTACACGCCGGTGACTGGACCGCGATGATCGGCACCGCCGAGGAACTGGCCGAACGCGGCATCAAGGTCCCGCGGCCGACCGTGACCCGCTATCGCCTGCCCCGGCTGCGGCGCATGCTCGACAGTGCGCGGGCGCTGCGCGACGACGTCAACCCGATGTTCGCCCGAGCGTTGCTGGCCGCGGCGTGCCTGCTGATCGGGTCGACGGTAATCCTGCGCTTCTGCTACCAGCCGGGTCCGAGGATGACGTGGCTCGACGCGCTGTATTTCAGCACCGAAACGATCGCGACGGTCGGTTACGGCGATTTCAGCTTTCTCCATCAGCCGACCTGGCTGCGGCTGTTCAGCATCATGTTGATGTTCGCCGGCGTAACGACTACCGCGCTCCTCGTCGCTTTCGTCGCCGACCTGCTGATATCGCGACGTTTTGCCCATTCTGTCGGCCGCCGCCGGGCGCGCCATCTGCGTAACCACGTCATCGTCGTCGGGCTCGGTTCGTTCGGCAGCCGCGTCGTCGCCGACCTCAGGTCAGCGGGCTACGACGTCGCCGTGATCGAGCGGGACGAAAACAACCGCTTCCTCTCGGCGGCGGCCGACCTCGACGTGCCGGTCATCTTCGGGGACGCGACGCTGCGCCAGACGCTGGAGGCCGCCCGCGTCGAGTACGCCCGCGCGGTTGCGGTGCTGACCCAGGACGACATGGTGAACATCGAGACCGGGATCGTGCTGCGCGAGATGCTCGGCCCCCGGGTGAAGCCCGAAGTCGTTCGTACCGACGTTCCCCTGGTGCTGCGCGTCTACGACCGCGCGCTGGGTGCCGCTGTGGCGCAGCGGTTCGGATTCGAAAACGTCCGGTCCACCGTCGAACTGGCCGCACCGTGGTTCATCGGAGCCGCGATGGGCCTGCAAGTGCTGGGGACATTTTCCGTCGGGCAGCGCTCGTTCATGATCGGCGGGATGCACGTGGCGCCCGGCAGCGAGCTCGACGGGCTGAAGATGTTCGAGCTGTCCACCCAGACCCGGGTCATCGCGATCACCCGACAGGACGCGCCCGTCGAGCTGCACCCCCGGCGGGACGCCTGGCTTCGTGGCGGTGACACCGTCTACCTCGTCGGCCCGTATCGCGAGTTGTTGGCCACGCTGCGCAAAGGGCAGCCGCCGCAGCAGCCGGCCGCGGGCGACGAGCGCGCGTCGGCCTAGTGGCGATCGCGAGCGCGGCGAAGCCGGGCGAAGCGGGTCGCCACCATCGGCCTAGTGGCGATCGCGAGCGCGGCGGAAGCCGGGCGAAGCGGGTCGCCACCATCGGCCTAGTGGCGATCGCGAGCGCGGCGAAGCCGGGCGAAGCGGGTCGCCACCATTGGCCTAGTGGCGATCGCGAGCACGGGCTAAAGCCGGCCGGCGACGTCCGCCGCGCGGCTCAGCTGGTCGACGTCCGCGCTCGTCGGGATCAGCTGCACCTCGTCGGTGCCGATGTCCTCGAACTTGCGCAGCACCGCAAGCAGCTCGTCCTCGGTGCCGGCCCACCCGGTCGTCGGCGCCATGGCGTCGACGTACTCCGCCGGTATCCAGTTCATGTAGCGCCGTAGGTGGCGATGCACCTGGGCCCGGGCCTGCTCCGGCGGGCCGAACGCGAACCAGAACGACGTCACCAGGTGGGGTTTGCCCTTGCCCGCCTGCGACCACGCGTCGCGCGCGACGTCGAACAACTCGTTCTGCTTGGCGACGTCCAGGTCCAGCGTGGTCCCGGCCAGCCCGGCGGCCCAGGAAGCGGCGCTGCGGATGGTCTTGGGGCCGATGCTGCCCACGAACAGCGGCGGACCGCCGGGCTGCACCGGTGCCGGCCCAACCGGCAGGACCGACTCGGTGAGCTTTTCGCCGGCCCACACCCGCTTCATCACGGCGACGCGCTCGGCCAGTTCGCGCATGGTCTGTGTCGCCGGATCGGCGCCGACAGCGTGGTAGTCCTCGTGCCTGCCGCCCACGCCGATGCCCACCCCCAGCCGCCCGCCGGAGAGCATGTCGCCGGTCGCCAGGCCCTTGGCCAGCATCACCGGGTCATGCAGCTGCGGCACGATCACGGTGGTCAGCAGCCGCACCCGATTCGTCCAGGCCGCGAGCGCACCCAGCAGAGTCAGGTTGTCCGGGTTGTCGAACGCGATGCGCTCGCCCCAGCACAGCGACGAGAACGGGCCGACGTCGATCGCGCGCGCCCAGTTCTCCAAAACTCCCGCGTCCAAGTCCGGCTCCATCACCGGCAGCGTCATCGCAATCTGCACGACGGCGATTCTGGCATGACAGTCAACATGCGGGCGGACAAGTGGCAGCATGGAGCAGATGGGTTTCACCAGCAGTTCCATCGCGCACGTCCGCCTCACCGTCACCGATATCGAGCGATCCCGGCAGTTTTACGAGAGCGTGTTCGGTTGGCCGGTCCTGCTGGAGGTGCCCGACAACGCGGACGAGGCCACCCGCAGCCAGTTGAGCTTCCTGTTCGGTGGCGTCATCTACGACCTCGGCGGCACGCTG
>NZ_LZJF01000184.1 GCF_001666835.1 Mycobacterium sp. E3251
ATGGCCAGGTGCGCCGACCCGAACACGAGCATGAACACCAGCCCGTAACTGATGACATTCCAACGCAATTCGCGGTCCTGGTTCGCCTCCACAATCAGCAACGCGGCGACGGTGATCACTGCGGCGAAGCACAGCAGCAGCAGCTCGGCGTTGCGACGGGTGGGCAGCGGAGGTGTGACCGCGACTGGCGGCTGGAGTTGTGTCGTCATGCCACCGTCCGGCAATCAATGCCCGGTTGCAGTGGAGGCGCTGGAAGCGCGGTGACCGTCTGGGAAGTGGTCGTGGGGCCCGCCGGCGACGGGGTCGCGGGGCCGGCTGTGGCGCTGGTGGGGCCGCTAGGGCCGGGGGAAGCGGTGGTCGGTGCGGTAGTGGGGGTTGGCGATGCAGCGACACTTGATTCGGGGGTGCCGCTCCCGGTGGGCGGGGAGCCCGGCGGCGACGTGGCGCGTGGCGACGGACAAGTAGGAAGCAGGTATTCCGCCAGCAACTGTCGTAACTGGGATTCGGCCTGGTCCAGGCTGCCGCCCGGGAGCCCGGTCTGAACCTGAACCTGGCCCGGCCGGCGAAGGTCACGCAGCGTCATCAGCTGGCAGTTCGGATGACCGGCTTCGTTGTAACCGATCAGGGACAGCTCATTGCGGGCGCTCAGGCACGCCACCAGGTACGGCTGCTGCAGGGGCACGCCCAACAGGGATCCCTGAATGCCGCGGACGACCGATACCTTTCCGTCGTATTCGGCGACGTAGTAATTGCGCTGGATGACCCACCATCCGATGGCCATGCCGGACAGAACGAACAACACCGCCAGTGTCGCGATGAAGAACATCCGCCGCCTGGGCCACCGCGGCCGGCTGGGCGTTTCAGGTTGCGGCGCAACACGTTTGGCGGCCTCTTCGCGGGGCCTGATCGCGGAGGCGCGGCCCGCGGAGGTGTTCGGCAACGTCATCTGGTCGTCGTCGCCGGAAACCGCGCCCGCCAGAATCGGCTGGGTTTGGCCGTAGTCGTAGTCGACGACGTCGGCGACCACCACCGTCACGTTGTCCGGGCCGCCGCCGCGCAACGCCAATTCGATGAGGCGGTAGGCGGCTTCGGCCACGTCGGGGATCTGCAGCGCCTCGAGGATGGTCTCGTCGCTCACCGGATCGCTGAGCCCGTCGGAGCACAGCAGGTATCGATCACCGGCCCGGGCCTCGCGCATGGTCAGGGTCGGCTCGACCTCGTGACCGGTCAGCGCGCGCATGATCAGAGACCGCTGCGGGTGGCTGTGTGCCTCTTCGCGGGTGATCCGGCCTTCGTCGACCAACGTCTGGACGAACGTGTCGTCCTTGGTGATCTGGGTGAGTTCACCATCGCGCAACAGATACCCACGCGAGTCACCGATGTGTACCAAGCCAATCCGGTCGCCCGCGAACAGGATTGCGGTGAGCGTGGTGCCCATCCCCTCGAGCTCGGGCTCGGCCTCCACTTGCGCGGCGATCGCCGCGTTGCCGGACCGCACCGCGGCGTCGAGTTTGGCGAGCAGGTCGCCGCCGGGTTCGTCGTCGTCGAGATGGGCCAGCGCGGCGATCACCAACTGGGAGGCCACTTCACCGGCGGCGTGGCCGCCCATGCCGTCAGCCAGCGCGAGCAGCCGCGCACCCGCGTACACCGAGTCTTCGTTATTGGCGCGCACCAGGCCGCGGTCGCTGCGCGCGGCATATCGCAGAACCAGCGTCACGGGCGCAACTCGATCGCCGTTTTGCCGATCCGAATCGGCGTTCCTATTGGAACTCGTACCGCAGTGGTCACCTTTGCCCTGTCAAGGTAAGTGCCGTTGGTCGATCCTAGATCCTCGACATACCATTCCGAACCGCGCTGAGACAGTCTGGCGTGCCGCGTCGAGGCGTAGTCGTCGGTGAGCACCAGGGTCGAGTCGTCGGCCCTTCCGATCAACACCGGCTGCCCGCTGAGTGTGATGCGCGCACCCGCCAACGCCCCTTCGGTCACCACCAGGTAGCGCGCGGCGGTGCGGCGTTGCCGCGAAGGCAGCAGGGTGCTGCGCAACGCCAAGCCCCGGCGCACCATGACGGCGCCGGTGGGTGCGTAGATATCGGTCCGCAAGATCCGCAACACGGACCAGATGAATACCCACAACAACATTAAAAATCCGGCACGCGTCAGCTGCAGTACGAGTCCCTGCATCTGGCGTCCTTTCCGTACTGCGTCGTCCCCCTGGCGCCCGTGACCCCGAGCACATCGGCAACGTCACGATACTTGGACGGCGGTCGACGCGGGGCGAAGCACGGCAGCGTTGAGCCCAGCGGGTTTAGTGGATCCGGACGATGATCTCCGAGTGGCCCAGACGGATCACGTCGCCGTCCGCCAACTGCCACTCCTGCACCGGCGCGTTGTTCACCGTGGTGCCGTTGGTCGAGTTCAGGTCCGAAAGGAGCGCCACCTGCCCGTCCCAGCGGATCTCGAGGTGCCGCCGGGACACCCCCGTGTCGGGCAACCGGAACTGCGCGTCTTGTCCGCGGCCCACGATGTTGGAGCCCTCACGCAGCTGATAGGTCCGGCCGCTGCCGTCGTCGAGCTGGAGGGTGACCGTCGTCCCGGCCGCGCCGTAACCGCCGCCGTAGCCGCCGTAGCCCCCGGCCGGCTGCCCGTAGTCGGCGGGCTGGCCGTACTCACTCGGCTGGGCGTAGTCGGCCTGCTGGCCATAGTCGTAGTCACGTTGGGCGGGCTCGGCGTATCCGCCTTGAGCCGGGTATCCCCCGCCGGGGACGTTCTCGGCGTACTGCGTGTAATCGCCGGGGCCGTAGTCTTGCCGGCCGTATCCGCCGCCCTGCTGATAGCCCTGCTCGTAGCCGCCGCCCTGCTCGTAGCCGCCGCCCTGCTCGTATCCGGCACCCTGCTCGGGATAGGCGGGCCGCTGTTCGGGCGGAGCGTAACCACCCTCTTCGGGGCGGGCCGGTGGGCGACCGTATTCGCCGTACCCGCCGTAGCCCTGCTGGCCGCCCCCGGGCGGGCCGCCGGCGGGCGGGCCGTACCCGCCGCCCTGGCGGTACCCCTGGTCGTAGCCTTGACCGCCGTACCCACCGGGCGCAGGAGGACGCTGTTCGTACTGCGGGGGGTAACCGCCCTGCTCGGGGTAGCCGCCCTGGCCGCCCTGGTAGCCGCGCTGTTCGGGGTAGCCGCCCTGGCCGCCTTGGTAGCCGCGCTGATCGGGGTAGCCACCGCCCGGGGCTTGGTAGCCACCTTGCTCGGGGTAACCGCCCTGCTGCTCGGGGTAGCCGCCCTGCTCGGGTTGGCGGGGTGGCGGGTAGCCCTGCTGCGGCGGATAGCCGCCCTGCTCGGGCGGATACCCACCGCGTGGATCAGGTCCCCCCTGCGGTTCCGCGCCACCCTCTTGCGGACGCCCGTAGCGGTCGTCGTAATACTCATCGCCGGGCCGTCCCGGCCCCTGAGCCCCGCGGTAGCTCGAATCGTCAGTCATTGGTGCTACTCCTCGTTCTGCGCCGAACGCACTATTTGATTGTGGCCGGACGGGATCGTCGACCGTCGGGCGGGGCTGCACATCGGGGTTGACAGCACCACGGGCGCGGTACTGGCCGGTTCGCAGGTTCGACGACTGCTCGAACCGGACGACCACCTCACCATACGTTTGCCACCCCTGTTCATGGATGTAGTCGGCCAAGTACCTAGCGAAAGCGCCCGACGTGAGATCTGGGTCGGCGCCCACCTTCTCGAAGTCGTGCCTACCGAGGGTAATGATGTATTCGTTGGGGGCCAAAAGGCGATTGCCCTGCAGGGTCTGGACCCCGTCGCGGGCTTCGCGGCGCAGCAGGGTCTCGACCTCCTGCGGAACGATCGAGCCGCCGAACACCCGGGCGAACGCGTTGTCGACGGTCGCCTCGAGTTTGCGCTCGATCCGCGCCGCCAGCCCCCGTTGGCTACTCATGCGCCGGCGTTGGCCCGCACTTGCCACGGCCTGTCGCCGGTGCGCGGCAAACGATTCACGCCGTCAGCTCCCACTAGAGCATCGTATCGGGACAGCACGATGCGGCGGCACCGTCGAAACTCTGAGAACTGCGTCGGCCCTGTTCAGACGCGTTGTTCCCCAGCGCCCCATGGCGTCTGGGCCCGACCAGGCGGGTTGGGGAATGCGGCTATTAAAGTGGTATGGTCCATCGGTTGTTTTTCCGGGCGAGTGGCGGAATGGCAGACGCGCTGGCTTCAGGTGCCAGTGTCCTTCGGGACGTGGGGGTTCAAGTCCCCCTTCGCCCACATTTGAGCGGTTCTACGAACTGCGGTGCTAAAAGGTCACGAGCTCGAAAGAGGTCGTGACCCTTTGCGTTAGTGCGGATCAGCGGTCTCTCATGCCCGCCGCAGGCGGAGTGCTTTCGGTAGGTCGTGGGCTCAGGGCGCTCGGCCAGCGTCGGGGTGCTCGTCGCCGTCCTCATCCCAGTACGCCCACTCCGGGAGCGGTGTATTCGGCATCGTGCCGTGGGCGGAAGCCACGTAGCCCGGTTGCGTGCCGCCCACCTTCCAACGGGGATCCAATCGGTTCGCCCGCGAGCGCCGGACCGCGCGAACGACCAGAGCGACGGCGCCCCCAACGATGAAGGCGATCAACAAAACCTTGAGGGCCAGCAACAGCACCGCCATAGCCTCGGCTCCTCGGGATCGGGTGAATTGACGTCTGCAATCGCATTAGTAGCGTAATTGCCAGCTCCTGAAGGGTGGCAATGATCGTGCGGCGCGTGACGCTGCGCAGCTACGGGTGATGCGATGCAGCTGCGGTATATAAGCATTGCGGCGCTTATCGCCGAGGCCGGCGGTGATCCGTGGGCGATCAACAAGAGCTTGCAGTCCGGGAGCCCAGGGCAGATCTCGTCGCTGGCGGAGGTCTTCCACCGGGCCGGCCGATGTACCTCTGAGGCGCAGCACGCCTTCGAGCAGGCCCGCAAGCGCTTCAGCGCTGCATGGGACCGCCGGGATGGCGGTCATCCGATCAACGACTCCGCCGAAGTGCAGCGAGTGACCCAGTCGCTCGGCACGCAGTCCCTGCAGTTGCCCAAGATCGGCGTAGACCTGGAAAACATCGCCGCATCCTTGGCTGAGGCGCAGAAGTCCGCAGCGGCAGAGGTCGCGACACTCGAGGCGCAGTTGCAAACGCTCGACGGCTTAATCGGCCAGGCCGTCGAAATGGAGCAGAGCGGCCACCTCAGCACAGAGGATAAGCACACCCTCGATGCTCTTATTCGCAATTGCGAGAGGGATGCCATCGATGACACCAAAGCCGCACTCGCACAGCTGCATTCGATACGCAATGGCTACTCCGATGGCTTACGCAATGCGCTGGGCAACTTGCGAACCGACGGATACGATCCCGCTCCCCTCCGCGATGTCGACGCCGACGGTTCGCCGAAGCCCACCGAACTCCAGCTACAAGCGCTGGCCGATCTCCGTCGGATCACCGACCAAGCGGTGGTCGATCAAATCGGTAAGGTACGTGCCGCGCAGGAAGCCTTGAACAAGGCGATGGCTGACCTCTATACCCATGGCCCTGGGTCACCGGAAGGGGAGGCCGCGAGCGGGAGGCTGCCCAAGCTGAAGGCCGACCTGGCTCACGCGCTCGACGACTTGGGCAAGATCCCCGACTACAAGGACGTCGACCCCGCGTCGATAACGATCACTCCCGACGGCCGTTTTATGTTCACCCACACGGTGGATGGGCAGCCGGTGCAGGTCTATGGACAGCTCAAGAACGGCGCGGGCGAATTCTTTGATCAGGCCATGAGCACGTCCTATACCTTCAGCGGCGGCAAGTTGACCGGCATGCGCACGCTGGATCCCGGGAAGGTAGAAGCCACCCCCGAGCCGCTGTGGAGCGCCATCACCTTGGCCGTCGGCGGGCCTGAACTCAAGGCCGGCGGGGAGGTGGCCTGGCAAGGCCTGAAAACACTTTTCAGTCGCGAAGCGCTGCAAGGCCTTTCCGCCGACAACGTCCTCCCCCGGGCACTGAGCGCGGCCGAGATGCGCGCGGCAATGGCCGAAGCGGACCTTCCCCCGCATGGCTCGCCACTACCGGATGTCAGCGGACAACCCGTGCCGGGCGTCGCCCATCCAGGACCACCACCCGTGGTTGAGCACGCGCCGCATCCGGCTGGTGGTGACATTCCGCCCGAGCATGCTCCCGCGGGCCCGCATGTACCTGTGGCACCAGACAGCGCCCCGACGCCGACGGCACCACTCGAGCCGCCGCCGCCGCTGCCTTCCGACCACGAGTTGTTCCACGGGTACCACCCGATCGACCCAGGCCCGGAATTCAGGAACCCAGACGGGAGCCTGTTCTATCCCGATGACACGCTGCCGACCAAGCCCTACGCGGTGCCGGGCACCGTGATTCCCGACGCGCCTCTCAAACCCGGGGCGGTGCTCGGCCGTTTTGGTAGCCCGTTTGGTTCCTACTTGGCCCCTGAAGGAACACCATTTGCTGAACTGTCGCTCCCGCCCGAAAGCGCTCTCAAACCCTATTATCAATACGTAGTTAAGGACCCGACTGCCCTACCACCCGGCTACCACGTTGAACAATCCCAAGTGGCGCCTTGGTTCCATCAGCCGGGCGGCGGAATCCAATACCGAGTGATTGGACCAGATGGAAACGACGCCCCAGTACAAGCCCTAGAGGACTCCGGATTCTTAGGAGACATGCGCAACCAATGACCGACTTTTCGCGAATTTCTGCAAGCTGGATTGAGTGGTCTAGCCTCGCACGCCTGCCCGACGCGGCGGTATCGACGAAATGCGATGATTGCGAAATCGCTTTCACTTCTACGGATTTCTCGGTGCACCTTCGCCACGAGGCTGACTGGTGGATCGTTGATACGGTTAATGACCGCGGACAACGTCGCAATGACACAGCCAAGCTATCTTCACTCGAACTCGCTGAAAAGTACCTGCTCTGGATTTGGTCCTCGCTTGCCCGCGGGGCCGTCGGTGCACCCCCTTTGGGGCCGGAGCTCTATTCTTCTGGTTTCAGTCCGGACGTGGAAGTAACCCCTATAACTGAGGGCATCGCAGAACTGCGATCACCAAGTGGAAAAGCAATTTTGATGGAGCCGTACGCGACCATTTTCAGCCACCTTATGTCCAAGTCAGTAGGCGAACTCGGGCGCATGGTTGCGGCAGGACTTGCGTGAGCTGTCTTGGAATCTGGCCCAGCATGGCCCCTTGAAGGACGTAACCAATCAAGCAACGTATGCCAAGGGTGCGGCTGGACTTAATTTTGCTACGACGACTGCAACCACCGCTGAATATCCGGCGTCACGGCATCGGTGATGTCGTCGTACTCGGGATGCTTTTTGAGCACCGTGCCGATCATCGAGCACACGGGGACGATGCGCTTGCCTTCGCCCCGAGCCTCGTTGAGCGCCTCCTCGACGAGGATGGTCGCCAGGCCGCGTCCGCCATACGCCGGGTCTATTTCGGTGTGGTAGAAGACGCGCTGGTCACCGCGGTCGGCGAAGTCGGCGAGGCCGACCTGCTTGCCTTCTACGGCAATGGTGTACCGGCCCTCCTCGAGGCTGACGGTCGCTTCTGCTCCGGTCTTATCGGCGGTCATAGTTGCTTTCCTTTCCTTGCGGTACGGGTCGGGGACGCAGCCGAGCGGTCGGCAGCGGCGGGGCGGGCAGTCGGGTGAGCGAACCCCGGTAGCCATGGACGGTCCCGAAGCGTTCGTCGCCGTCCTCCCACTGTTCGCGGTATCCCACGATGTCGTCGTGGCTTCGCCCGACGAAGTTCCACCACATCACCAATTCTTCGGTGAACGGTGTTCCGCCGAGCAGCAGCACCCGGGCGGGCTGATCCCCCGCGTTGCTCAGCCGCAGCGACGAAGCGCCGGGACTCAGGTAGGCGAGCTCGGCAACCGACAGGGCGGTCTCTTCCACACGGACGGCGCCCAGATCGCAGAGCACACCGTGCTCGAATGCCGGGTCGACATCGACGTCCAGGTGAGCGCCGGCATCGAGATCGATCTGGGCGCCCAGCAGGGGTGTGAAGGTGCGCACGGGCGACCGGCTACCGGCCAGCCCGCCGAGGAACACCCGCGCCGTCGCGCCGGCAAGCGACACCGGCTCGGGCACGTAGTGAGCGAAGTCGCGGCCGGTGTCGCGATCGGAATCGGGAAGCGCCACCCAGAGCTGGACACCGTGCAAGGCGGCCGGCGACATCACCGACACCTCGGAATGACAAATTCCGGCACCCGCGGTCATGAGGTTCAGCTCGCCCGGCCGCACAGCGGCATGCACTCCGGCGCTGTCGTTGTGCTCCACTTCACCACTGAACAACCAACTGACCGTTTGTAGTCCGGTGTGCGGATGGGGTGGAACGTCCATGCGCGCCGACGTCGGGCCGTAATGGTCGATGAAACACCACGCACCGATCAGCGAACGGTGCCGTTGCGGAAGCGTGCGTTGCACCCGCATGGCCCGCGGGCCGCCCAGCGGAACTTCCCTGGGCGCCAGCACCTCGGTGCCCCCGCCTGGTGCGGTAGCGCAGGCGAGTTCGGCGGGTGTCGGCTCAAGGTTGCTCATGGTCCAATCGACCGTACCCAGCACTCGCTACTTGCGCGGCGGTCGGAGCACCTTCATCGCCAGCCGCATGACGGGTTCGGGCACCCGATCCTGCATGGAAAGCGCGGTGTCGGCGACGCGGGAGCGCAGCGGAGTGCCGCGACCGAAAACCCGGTTCAGCGGACCGCCGGACGGCTCGAGCACCACATGCAGTGGCGGCGTGCCGACAGCGGCACCCAGCGCGTTGGCGATTACCATCCGCTGAATCTCGCTCGTGCCCTCAAAAATGGTGTACAGCTTGGCATCCCGATACCACTTCTCCACCGGGTGGTCGGTGATATAGCCCCAGCCGCCCATGGTCTGAATGGCGCGTTCCGTGGCCTTGACAGCCACCTCGCTGGCGGCCATCTTCGACATCGAGCCCTCCCCGCGCTCGAAGGGAATGTTGTTGGCCGCCATCCACGACGCACGCCAGGTCAAGAGCCGCGCCGCGTCGATCTGGGTGGCCAGCTCCGCGAGCGGGAAGGCGATGCCTTGGTTGTCGATGATCGGTCCGCCGAAGGCCTCGCGCTCGGTGGCGTACGCCGTCGCGTACTCCAGCGCGGCGCGCGCGATTCCGATTGCCTGGGCGGCAACCATCGGCCGGGTCTGCTCGAACGTGCCCAATGTCGCGGAGCCCGACCGCTTTGCGCCCGCGACCACTTCGCGCGCTTTGGCGAGCTTGTGCTCTAATTTGTCCTGTCCCCCAAGCAGATTGGCGCCCGGTACGCGGACGCCTTCGAACAGCAACTCCGCGGTGTGTGACGCACGGCAGCCCAGCTTGTCCAGCTTGCGCACGAGCTTGAGCCCCGGCGTGCCACCGGGCACCACAAACAGCGCCTGACCGCGATGACCCAGCTCCTCGTCGACCACCGCGTTGACCACGTGCACGTTGGCGATCCCGCCGTTGCCGATCCACATCTTGTGGCCGTCGATGATCCAGTCGTCACCGTCCCGGCGCGCGTGAGTGCGCAGATTCCGTACGTCGCTGCCTCCCTCGGGTTCCGAGATCGCCAGCGCGGCGAGCTTGAGATCGCCTGGGGTGCCGAAGCATTCGGGCGCCCATTCCAACATCTGCTCCGGCGATGCCGCCTGTCCGATCGCCGACAGGGCCAACGCCGGCATCACGATCGCCAACCCGATCCCGGCGCAGCCCCAAAACAGCTCCTCCATGAACATCGGCAAGGAGAGCCCGGTCGGATCGCCGATCAGGTCGCGGTAGAACAGGGGGCTATAGAAGCCGCGCTGGGCCGCCTCCTCCAGGACCGGCCACGGAAACTCCTGCCGTTGGTCGTAGTGGAGCGCCACGGGGCGGATCACTTCTTCGGCGAACTCGTGGGTCCGCCGGGCCAGGTCGTGCTGCGCCGCCGTCGGGGTCAGGTCGAACGTCATGGATCGCGCCTTCGGGTCGACAGACTCGTTTGTGCCGAAGCTCTACCCCGTTGGCTGAGTCGACAAACGGCCTTACCCGGGATGGACCGTCAGGCCGCGGAACGCGGGCCCACTTGCGCGAGGGGCAGGTGCAACACCACCGCGGCCACCGGAACGGCCTCATGTTCGTGGTTGGCGAGCAGGGCCGCATTCTCCGGCAGCTGGCGGGAGTTGATTTCGCCGGACGCGATGCGCCGGAGGACATCGTGGGCCTGGGCCAGCTGCTCGCGCTTGCGGTACTGGCCGCCGGGAAGTTTGACGCCGGCCCACACGCCGTACTCCTCGCGGTGCGCGATGGCATGTTGGGCGCACCGACGCTGCTGCGCCAACGGGCAGCGCCGCAGGCACTGGATGCGCGCCTCGACGGCCGACCGCTCGTATGCACGGGCCTTGGCCGCGCCGTCGCCACCGTCGTCGTCGGGGTAGCCGAACCACAGTTCCGGGTTGCTAGCGCAGGGGTGTCCCATGTCGGTCTCCTTGTCGAGCTTGAAACGTAGGCAAAAGCGTATACAGACATGAGCGCCTAGCGCAAGAGAAACGTGACAAAAACGTATATACAGAGCGATACGCGACTGCGTGTGTACTATCCGGCCTATGGCCGGAGCCTGCGGTGAGCCGTGAATCGGCAGGCGCGGCGATCCGTGCTTTGCGAGAGTCGCGCGACTGGTCGCTAGCCGACCTCGCCGCCGCGACCGGTGTCAGCATCATGGGGTTGAGCTTTCTGGAGCGCGGCGCCCGTAAGCCGCACAAAAGCACAGTTCAGAAGGTTGAAAATGGTTTAGGCCTTCCGCCGGGGACCTATTCCCGGCTGTTGGTGGCGGCCGATCCGGACGCCGAACTGGCCCGGCTGATGGCCGCGCAACCGCCCGCCGCCGTCCCCGCCAGGCGCACCGGGCCGGTGGTTGTGGACCGGCACAGCGACACAGAAGTGCTGGAAGGCTATGCCGAAGCCCAACTGGAAGCCCTCAAATCCGTCATCGATCGCTTGCCTGCGACAACATCAAACGAATATGAGACGTATATTCTGTCTGTGATCGCTCAGTGCGTGAAGGCAGAGATGCTGGCCGCCGGCTCCTGGCGGGTCGCCGTGAATGCGGGCGCGGACTCGACGGACCGGCTGATGACGCACCTCCAAGCCCTCGAGGCGACGCGCACGGCCCTGCTGAAACGAATGCCGACCAGCTTGAGCGCCCGCTTCGACGGGGCATGCGCACGGTCATCCCTGCCCGAGACGGTCATCGCCGCATTGGTCGGTGTCGACGTCGAGGAAATCTGGGACATCCGCAACCGAGGGGTGATCCCGCCGGGGGCACTCCCCCGCGTGCGTGCCTTCACCGACGCCGTGGAGTCGGGAGGCCAGCTGGGCGAGGGGGCGACGTGACCCAGAGCGAGATCGAGGTGCTGAGCCGTGCTCATGACATGTTCGCCGGCGGTGGCCGCCCGTCGCCGGTGGACGCGGGCACCGGGCATTACCACAACCTGCTGCAGAGGGCGGCCGGGCTGAACGACGTTGTGGCGCGCGGCCGATATCGGCTCGCGGTCGACCACAGCCGGCAACGGCTCGCGGCCGCCGCCGCCACGGACGCCGCAGCGGCGGGCGTCATCGCCCGAGCCCACCGCGATCGGGCCGAGGCTCACGATCTGACGAGGGGCGTCCTTGACGCAGCCCGCGCCGACGCCGGGGAGGTTCCGGCGACACCCATGGCGCAACGCGAGGCGATGCGTCGTCGGGCGGCGCGACTGCGGGCCCAACGCGCGCATGTCCTCTCGGCCCGCTTCAGGGCGCGCCGGCGCCTCGCCGAACTGCGGGCACTGCGGTACCAACTCCTGCGACACCGCCCCGCCGGATTGAACGGGCGTGCCGCCCTCGCGGTGCGCGCCGCATTGTCGCGCCTGGGCCGGCCTTACGTGTGGGGCGCGACGGGCCCCGACCAGTTCGATTGTTCGGGGCTCGTCCAGTGGAGCTACGCACAAGCGGGAATTCACTTGGACCGCACCACTTATCAGCAGATCAACGACGGGATCCCGGTGTCCCGTTCGCAAGTCCGGCCGGGTGACCTCGTCTTCCCGCACGCCGGCCACGTCCAGCTGGCCATCGGCAACAATCTGGTAGTCGAGGCGCCCTACTCGGGCGCCTCGGTGCGGATCAGCCCGCTAGGCCCCAACGTTGCGATTCGCCGACCACTATGACAAACAAGGTGAGCCGATGACGGAACAAGCAGGACCTTCAGTGGCCGCCATGCAGGCGCGGCAGGCGGCTCTGGCCGGCCAGCATGGCACGACGGCCGACGCCGACCGCGTGCTGGCAGAGGTGCTCACCAGCGCGCATGCCGCAATGCGAGAGGGCGCCAGGCGTCTGGATGCCATCGCCGAGCAGATCGACCACGCCACCGTGCACCAAGCGAACCTCGCGCTCGATACGCCCATGGGCGCCCGCGAGTTTCAAAGGTTCCTACTGGTCAAACATCGCGAGATCACTGCGGTCGTCGAGGGGGCGCGCGAACTGAGCCGAGCGAAAAAGGCTGTGCTGGAAAGCCTCCGGGACCGGTACGCCGCGGGCAACGCCTAGCATTGGCGGCGATTTCGGTGTCATCCACAACGGCCCCGCATAGTGAATTGTTGGCGGGGAAAGGCATGGGTACTGTCGCCGGGCATGGAGGGGTCGCAACGCATTCCGCGAGGACTTGCGTAGCTGATGTCGGCGCACGAGGAGTTGCTTGCGGCGGTGCAATATGTCCGAAACCGTACCGGTGACCCGAACGCGTGGCTGGCGGGTCTGTCCAAAGGTGAGCTGGCCGCGGTGATCACCCCGACGACGCGTCCGGAACAGCTGCGGGCGATCGCGGGCAAGATCCGCGAACAAGATACGGCTGCACCGGACCGGGAGGCGGGTGAGGCGGCGGAAGCCATCGCGCACGCCGAAGTTGCTCTGTCACACCAGAATTCGGCGAGCTCTCAGCTGGACATGCAGGTCATCACGGCGATCTTGAACGCCCACCTCAACGCCGTCGAAGGCAGCCAAGCGCTGACCAAGCTGCAGCAAGACACCGAAGCCGCGGTGCGTACGCGATCGGACCTGGACACTCCGGCCGGAGCGCGCGACTTCCAGCGGTTCCTTATCGGCAAGCTCAGAGACATTCGTGCGGTGGTCCTCAACGCCAGCCTCGACGACACATCGAAGTCGGCGCTGATGGCCGCTTGGACATCGCTATACGACGCCTCCAAGGGCCAACCGAGCGGTCCCGACGAACGGCCGTCGGCCCAGACGGTCGGCGCCGACGCCGCTACGACCGAGGACCCCGGGTGGGACCCGCTGCTGGATTCGTTGTTCGCCGACGATCCGGGCGCCGCGGCGGACGAGCTGTCGGCAGGCGCTGCGCCGGACGTAGCGACCGCTCCGGCGCCGCCCATGGCTCCGGTGCTGCCGCCGATGCCGAACTTCGGCTCGGGACTGCCGAGCTTCGGCGCGACGCCGGCCGGGCTACCACTTCCCAACCTGCAGGGCGACAACGCCACGGAGCCGGAGTTGCAGGGCCTCGACGACGAGGGCGTGCCGGATTCCGAGGACCATGCGGATCCCAAGAACGACGGTTCGTCAGATCAGCCAGGCGACACCAACCAGGACGCTGCGACGGTCGAGGACGAATCCCCACCGGCGGGCCCCACCACGGTGACTTTGCCCGATGGTGAAACGGTGACGGCGGCCAGCCCTCAGCTGGCCGCGGCAATCAAAGCCGCGATTGGCGGAGCTGCGATACCAGATGCCTTCCAACAGCAGGGAATAACGATCCCACCGCCGGGCACCGCGGTCACCCACCCGATCGACCCCGCGCACGTCACTCCGGCCGATATCGGAATGTTCATCGACCGGCACGCGCTCGCCCTCGGCCCCGGAAAAGCCCTTCTCGATGGCCAAATTCAAGACATCGCCACCGTGAGCGGCCCGAGCTTTCTAGGCTGGGAACATCCGCCGGGCGCGGCCGCGACCGCGCCGGCGAAGCCCGACACACCGACACCCACGCGGCCGGCGACCTCGTCGACCACCTGACAATAGTGACCTCGCCGGTCTGGCCGGCGCCGTGAACAGGAGACAGCGGATGGCAGATTCGATCCATGTGGTCCCCGCGCACTTGCGTCAAGCCGCTGCGCGGCACCAGGAAACCTCCGACTACTTGCGCACAGTCCCGTCGTCGCACGAGGCGATCCAGGAAAGCCTGGATTCGCTGGGACCGATCTTCGGTGAACTTCGCGACGCCGGCCGGGAACTGCTTGAGCTCAGACGACAGTGCTACGAGCAGCAAGCGGCGGACCACGCCGACCTGGCGGACAAGTTAGCGGCCTCGGCGATGATGTGGGAACAGCACGAGCAGGATGCGGCGCGCAGCCTCGGCGGCATCGCTGACCGCGGTCGATGACGGACGCGAATCCCGCTTTTGACACCGTTCACCCGAGTGGGCACATCCTCGTCCGCTCCTGCCGCGGCGGGTACATGCACAGCGTTGCGCTGAGCGAGGAGGCGATGGAGACCGACGCCGAGACGCTGGCACGAGGCATTTTGCTGACCGCCGACGTCTCGTGCCTGAAGGCATTGCTCGAGATTCGCGACGAGATCGTGGCGGCCGGACACACCCCCTCGGCCGAGGTACCGACCCCGCGAGACCTCGATGCGGCGATCGAGAAGCTACTGGCGCACAAACTGCGCCGTCGCCACAGCGCGATCTAGACGGTCTACAACAGCCAGGTTTTGGCCGCCTCGGGGTCTGGAGCGATGTCGGTGGGCGGCTCTACGGGGTTGGGGCCGAACAACTCTCGTGCGCGGGCGAGTAAGGCCCGCACCTCATCGAGTTGCTGCTGCAGGGCAGATTCAGCCATATCTGCACGGTACCCAGGCCGTCAAAGCTGCACAATTCACTGACCGAATAAGCCATCCCTCGGATGCCGGTACGCTGAGCCGGTGGCGATCTTCGGTCGGATGACGGCGCGTCAGCGCCTCCGGAGAGCTACCCGGGAATCACTGGCGATGCCGGCCTTCAGCTCTCCCATCGATTGCACCCCGTGGGTGATCGGTGGGCTTTGGCCTGCCGAGTTGTCAACGATCACCGCCGAAAATGCCCCGCTTGCAGACTATCTGAAGACGGACCTGCAACGGATTGCCGACAGCGCCAACGAGCAGTTGAAAATGATCAAGCGGGCGGGTTTGGCCGATCTCGCGCGTCAGGCGCAGGAGGCCCGGGTCATCGACGAGGCGCGTGCCCGCGCCGCGCGCCGAGTCGAATCGACGATTCGTCAGCTGCAGGCGGCGAAGTCCGGGGTGATCGCCGGACATCCCCGCCCGCAGGCCAGCGAACCGCAGTCATCGGACATGGACCAGACCCAGGTCATCCCTGCCGTCCCGAACCCGCGGCCTTCCGAAGCGCCCACCAGGGACGTGCGCCGGCCGCGCTGGCGGGTCGCCGACAAACCGGCCCCTTCGGTGCCGCAAGGCGTGGACGAGGCCGAGGCACCTGTTGATGACACCGTCAGCGAAGAGAACGCCCTCGCGCCGGATATGGAGGAGACGCAAGTCATCCCCGCTCTCACGGAGCTGGAGCCGACGGTCGACGCGCCGGTCGATAATGCCGAGCCCGATTGGGAGGAGGCCGCCAACGGTCGCCACCACTTGGAGCTGGAGGAGCCGGCAACCCACCAGGATCAGCCCGAATGGGGATCCCAGATCGAAGCCGAGGAGGCTGCTGCCCCGCTGTCCTCGATGGAGGAGACGCAGGTCATCCCCGCCATCGCCGAGGCCGAAGCCGTGGTTGACGTGCCGGATCGCCAACACGTCACCGAGGACGAGACCCCGCCGTCCTCGATGGAGGAGACGCAGGTCATCCCCGCCATCACCGAGGCCGCACCCGCGGTTGACGAACCCGTCGCGAACGGTCGCCACCACGCCGTGCCCGAACAGCAGGCACCGGCCCAGGACGAGGCGCTACCGCCAGCACCCGTCGAGGAGCCGGTCGCCTCGATGGAGGCGACGCAGATCATCCCCGTGATCACCGAGCCCGAGCCCGTGGTCGACCAACCGGCCGAACCTTCCGAGCCCGCCGTCCAGCCTCACAGGGAAAAGGCCACCACCGCAACGAGTTTCGACATCGACCGGCTGAATCGGCTGCTCGAATTCGTGGTCCGCCAAGAGTCGCGGCTCAACTGGGCGGTCGGCGATCTTTTGGATGGCACGACCGTCCTGGTCACCGACCTCGCGCACGGCTGGATACCGGCAGGTATCAACCTGCCGGCCGGCGTGCGGTTGTTGGAGCCCGAGCGACGTACCGGCAGGGTGTCCGACTTGATCGGCGACGCGGCCCGCGTCGTGACCTACGCTCCTGGTGATTCGCTGCGCCGCTCGCCCGATTTCGCCGCCACGAAATCGTCGCTGGAACCGCGCGAGCTGCCGGCCATCGAGGATCTGGCCAGGGTGCTGAGCGAAACCACGCGCCGCTTCGACGGACTCCCCCGCATCGTGCAGAGGCTGGCGGACGCGGCCGCCGCGGACGCGGTTGTCATCGACCAAGAGGTCGACGTGCTGCGCGTGCACCTCGATACGGCGCGCTACCAGCTTTTGGTCCAGTCCCCGACCGTGAACCCGGCCCTCCTGCTCAAGTGTCTGTTGATGGCCGCCACCGAAGGCATCGCGAGCGGAGACACGGTATCGGCCAACTATCACCTCGCCTGGTACCAGAAACTCGCCACTCAGCCGCCGGGCCCGTAGCCGCCACGGGTGCGCCGGTCACCCGCGAGTTTGAATTGACGCTGGTTGGAGGGGGCGACGATAC
This sequence comes from Mycobacterium sp. E3251, assembly GCF_001666835.1. GTDB lineage: Bacteria > Actinomycetota > Actinomycetes > Mycobacteriales > Mycobacteriaceae > Mycobacterium. The sequence goes on from NZ_LZJF01000184.1 coordinate 16,841, forward strand.
TGTGATCGTGTCGGATTCGGGCGGTCGCGCGAATCTCAGCGACAAGGACCTCGTCGAATCAGTTCTCCGCGAACTCAGCGAGGCGGCCGACAAATGGGAAGCCTTGGTGGCAGAGGCCGAGGCCGTCACCTACAGCGTCGACCTCGGTGACATTTATGCCGTGGCGAATGCCGACGGCCGATTGCTCAAGCTGACTCTGCACCCCGGCGTGATGACCGGATACGCGCACGGCGAGCTCGCCGACAGGCTGAACCTCGCGATCTCAGCGCTGCGCGAAGAGGCCGAAGCCGAGAACCGGGCAACTTACGGCGGGCCGCTGCATTAACCCCGCGCTCATCGACCGGCGCTTGGGTCGGATGGGCGCCGGCTCTCTTCGCGCGTGCGCGCTCATCGGCCGGCGCCGGGAGGGCCCGCGAAAGCTTGTGCAATCTCCAGCCAGCGCTGCGCGTCGGGCCCATCGGCGGTGATGTCGAGGGCGCTGAGCGGACGCCGCTGAGTGACCAGAAAGCAGAAGTCTTCGGCGGAACCGGTGACCCGTTGCGAGGCGTCCGGCGATCCCCAGCTCCAGGTGTCGCCGCCGGGTCCGCGCAGCTCGACCAGGAACGGCTCGGCCGGAGCGGGGAGATTGTTGACGGCGAAGGCGTAGTCGCGCGTGCGCACCCCCAAGTGGGCGATGGAGCGCAGCCGGTCGGTGGCCGCCCGTTTGATACCCAGCGCGTCGGCGACGTCCAACCCATGCGCCCAGGTCTCCATCAACCGCGCGGTGGCCATCGACGCCGCACTCATCGGTGGCCCGAACCAGGGGAGCTTGCGTCCGGCAGGAACCATCAGCAGCTCTTCGTGCAGACGCGCACGGGTCGAGCGCCAGTCGGCGAGCAGCTCGGCCGGCGCCAGAGCTGCCAATTCTTCGGCACCCGCGTCGACGAAGCCTGTCGGGTCGGCGGCGGCGGCCTTGAGCTCGTCGGCGAACCCGGCCTCGTCGGTGACCGCGGTCAGCGCGACGCGGTCGGTCCACAACAGGTGCGCGATCTGATGCGCGATGGTCCAACCCGGCGCGGGCGTCGCTTCGGCCCAGCGTTCGGCTGGCAGCGGCGCGACCAGGGCGTCAAGCTCGTCGCTTTCGGCACGTAGGTCGGCCACAATCTGTTCCGGACCCGCCATCATTGCCTCCGATCGTCGCTCGCCCCTGCCGGGTAGCGATTATTCGCCTGTTCGCCGCGCCGGCCCAAAACGCCGTGCATCGCCAGGCCGGCCAGGTAGAGCCCGGAAGCGACCAGCACGAATACTGGCGCATGCCCATCCGCGGGAATCAACGCCGCCGCCGCCGTGATCGCGGCGATGAAAGCCACCCAGAACAGCGCGTCTTGGACGGCGAACACGTGCCCGCGAAGGGCGTCGTCGACGTCCATCTGCATTGCCGAGTCGGCACACAGCTTGACCATCTGGCCGGTCACACCGAGGAAGAAGCCGCACCCCACCATGATCGGTAGCAGCAAGCCCGCGCCGGCGACCTCGATGATCGCCGAGGCCGCGAGCGCGCCGTTGACCGTGGCGTAGCGGCCCCAGCGACGAACCGCCGGCGGGGTCAGCACGTTGGCCAGAAAAGCGCCCAATCCGGTGGCACCGAAAAACACCAGCGCGGTACCCAGTCCCCCGACCGCGGGGTCGGTCAGGTGGTGCACCAGCAGCAAGACCAGCAGCGAGTTGATGCCGATCACCATTCGGTGCGCGGCCAGGCCCGACAGCGTGGCGGCGACCGTCGGTCGCTGTGCGACCGTACGCGCACCGTGCAGCCAGCCGGTGACCACGGCGTAGAGGACCGGTCCGTGGATCGCCCGCTTGGTGTCGTCCGGGCCCAGCACGCGGGACCCGAACCGTAGCGACAGAAACAAGGCGATCGACACGGGGACCGCGGTGAGGAAGATGATCGCCGAGGCGCCCTTGTCGCCCGCACCGACCAGGAACCGCGGAACCAGCATGAAGTTGGCACCGATGAAGGCGGCGACGGCCCCGGACGCGTTGGCCAAGGCGTTCATGGTCACGACCTGTTCGCGGGGCACGACGTGCGGCAGCGACGCCGACAGCCCGGACGCGACGAACCGGGCCAAGCCGTTGGCTAAGAGCGCGCCCAACAACAGCGGCAGGTCGCCGGCTTTCACGGCGAGGATCGTGCCGATGGCGGCGATCAGGATGAGGCGGCCGACGTTGGCGCCGACGAGCACCAGCCGCCGGTCCCAACGGTCCATCAGCGCGCCGGCGAACGGCCCCAGCAGCGAGTACGGCAGGAAGAGCACGGTAAACGCCCGTGCGATGGCCATCGGATCGGCGGCACGGTCCGGATTGAACAGCAACGCTCCGGCCAGACCGGCCTGGAACAGGCCGTCACCGAATTGACTCGCCATGCGCACCTGCAGCAGCCGCCAGAAGTCTGGCAAACCCCGTACCGACCGCCAGATTTCGACGGGTGCGCTTGAGTGCATCCGGGATTGGATCACGAAACCGACTTCCAAAGTTGGGGCTAGCAAGCTCGTCACCGTCCGAGCCGACGTACCAACAGTACAAATCTTCGCGCCCCGCGCTCGATTCCCCCGGGCGGCAGGCGCCGGATGCGATGATGGTTGGGTGCCGCCGCCCGAGGACCCAGAGGACTATGTCGCGCCGGCCGCGCAGCGGGTGCGCGCGGGGACGTTGCTGCTTGCCAACACCGATCTGTTCGAGCCGACTTTTCGGCGCAGCGTGATCTACATCGTCGAACACAACGACGGAGGCACGCTGGGGGTCGTGCTCAACCGCGCCAGCGAGACCGCGGTGTACAACGTGCTGCCGCAGTGGACCAAATTGGCGGCCAAGCCGAAGACGATGTTCATCGGCGGTCCGGTGAAGCGGGACGCGGCGCTATGCCTGGCGGCGTTGCGGGTTGGCGCGGATCCGCAAGGGGTGGCCGGGCTGCGGCATGTGGATGGCCGGGTGGTGATGGTCGATCTCGACGCCGACCCCGACACGATCGCTCCCATGGTGGAGGGCGTCCGGATTTTCGCGGGCTACTCCGGTTGGACCATTGGGCAGCTGGAAGGTGAAATCGAACGCGACGACTGGATCGTCTTGTCCGCGTTGCCATCTGACGTTTTGGCGGGGGCGAGGTCCGACCTGTGGGCGCAGGTGCTGCGCCGCCAGCCGTTGCCCTTGTCGTTGCTTGCCACCCACCCGATAGACCTGAGCCGCAACTAGCGCCCCTCCCCCGCCCGCGGGGGTCCAGCGGGCTTCAGTGGCAAGACTGCGTGCAGCCGGCGCAGGTTCCCCCGCAGCCGGGCGCCGCCGCCTCTCGCTGCAACGCGAAGCGCGCACTCTGCCATGACCCGGCGCCCACCGTTCCGAAGGCGCCCGCGACACAGACGATCAACACCACGAGTGCGGTGTGTGGGGAGGCTGCCAGCGCCACCACACCGCCCGCGGCCAGCATGATCGCCGCCGCCAGTTGCGCCGGGGCCATGGACCGCAGCGCGAGCGAGGTCGGGTCGACGTTCTGGGTGCGCGCCAACGACCAAGTTCCGAACCCGGCGGAGGCCACCGCCGCACACATGCACAGCACTCCCGCAATAAGCATGGCCTCACAATACGAGCCCGGACACCGGTCCGCTCAGTGGGCTCCAGCGGAGCCGCGGCACCGCTCAGTGCTGCAAGAACGAGAAATTGGGGAGTGGGGGGAGGCCGGGGACCAGGGCTAACAGGTTCGGCGTGGGCTGACGGCTGGGCATCGGCGCCGGGGGGAGGCCCACCGGGGGAGCCGTTGCCGATGTTTGCCGGAGCGGAGCCACGGCGGGAGCCTGAGCAACCGGAGCTGTGGCGGGCGCCTGCCCGACCGGAGCGGTGGCCGGTAGCTGGCCGACCGGAGCCGCGGCGGGAACCTGCGGAGCGGGAACCTGCGGGGCGGGAGCCTGGGCCGGGGTCAGCCCGACCGGCGAGGCCGCCGGGGTCTGGACCGGCGCCGGCGCCGGGGCCCCGGGAACGGTGATGCGGAAGCCGTTCACGATGGCGTCGGTGGCCGGTGCGTCGGCGACGGCTACCGCACGATCGGTGGTCACCGCGAGCGACACGAGGTACTTGTCGCGCCCCGAGGTGGCGATGACGTGGCGCCGCGAGGTGTTCAGCGTCATGTCGCCGTCGCGGTATGTGCCTTCGACGATCGAGGACGGGAAGCCGCCGAAATCGGCCATCGAGGCGTTGGTGGGCTGCCAGGCCAGCAGCTTCTGGCTGTCGACGTAGCCGTGGCTGATGGCCTCGCGAGGATCGAAATCGCCGACCAGCTTGTACACCACCACTTGGGCATTCGACGAGTAGATGCTGCTGCCCTGCCGGTCGGCGATCACTGCGAACGCGTCGGGCACGTTCGGGTCGGGCACCTGAGTCCAGCGGGCCGGCACCGGCAAGGTGATGTCAAGTGCCTTGAGGTCCTGGGGTTTTTGCGCCTCGAGCTTGACGCCCTTCGACTGCAGGTATTCACGGATGGTCCCGGAGGTGGCCGGAGCCGGAGTGACCGCGGGGGCCACCGGCGCGGCGGGCGCGGCCGCCGCGGGCACCGTTGCACCCGGGGCCGTCGGAGATGCGACGGGATTCTGCGCCGGCGGGGCGGCAAGGAACCGGTTGGTCGGCGCCTGCCCGGGCGCGGCTGCGACGTTCTGCGGCGCCGGGACGGCGGGAGCGGGTGATGGCGCGGGAAGTAAGGGGTCTGCCGATGCCTGGGCGCCCGTGACAACCGCCATGCCGATCAGGCCGGCGACCATACCCCCGAGGAGCGCACGGCGGGCGGGGACGATCTCAATCATCTGCCTCGGTCCTTCCAATGGCGCACTGCCAGGTCATTAGAGGCCGACTGTAACTACAGGTCAAAGGCCATGGATAGGCTCGAAATACAGCTGGGATGAACCCCTGATCGGTGCGCAACGGAACCGAGATCATCCTGTGGCCGGCGGTCGGCTCGAGGCGTCCCTTATACCCTGTTCAGGTGACCGAATCCCCGACCACCGCCGCCGAGAGCAACTCCGGTGCCGTTCAGACGGACCCCGATGCGCCGACGCATCGCTACACCGCGGCGCTGGCGGGCCGTATCGAGAGCACCTGGCAGGAGAACTGGGCGAAGCTCGGGACGTTCAACGTGCCCAACCCGGTCGGTTCGTTGGCTCCGGCGGACGGCAGCCCCGTCCCCGCCGACAAGTTGTTCGTGCAGGACATGTTTCCCTATCCCTCCGGCGAGGGACTGCACGTCGGCCATCCGCTGGGTTACATCGCCACCGACGTATACGCCCGCTATTTCCGGATGACCGGACATAACGTCCTGCACGCGTTGGGTTTCGACTCGTTCGGGCTGCCCGCCGAGCAATACGCCGTACAAACCGGCACCCATCCGCGCACCCGTACTGAAGCCAACGTCGTGAACTTCCGGCGTCAACTGGGTCGGCTGGGCCTCGGCCACGACAGCCGGCGCAGCTTCTCGACCACCGATGTCGAGTTCTACAAGTGGACACAGTGGATTTTCCTGCAGATCTACAACGCCTGGTTCGACACCGCGGCCCGCAAGGCCCGACCGATCTCCGAGCTGATCTCCGAATTCGACTCCGGCGCGCGGCGCCTCGACGACGGACGGGACTGGGCCACGCTGTCGGCGGGGGAGCGGGCCGACGTGATAGACGCCCACCGATTGGTCTACCGCGCCGACTCGATGGTGAACTGGTGTCCGGGCCTGGGCACGGTGTTGGCCAACGAAGAGGTCACGGCCGACGGCCGCAGCGACCGCGGCAACTTCCCGGTATTCCGGAAACGGTTGCGGCAGTGGATGATGCGTATCACCGCCTACGCCGACCGGCTCCTTGACGACCTGGAGCTGCTGGACTGGCCGGAGCCGGTCAAAACCATGCAGCGCAACTGGATCGGCCGCTCCACCGGTACCCGGGCGCTGTTCTCGGCGATCAACGCCAGCGGCGAGACGGTCGACATCGAGGTGTTCACCACCCGGCCGGACACCATGTTCGGCGCCACCTACCTGGTGCTGGCCCCCGAGCACGACCTGGTCGACGGGCTGGTCGCCACGAGCTGGCCCGAGGGGACCGACGCCCGATGGACTTACGGCGCCGCGACGCCGGGGGAGGCCGTCGCCGCGTACCGGCGGGCGATCGCGGCGAAGTCGGACCTCGAGCGTCAGGAGAGCAGGGAGAAGACGGGCGTCTTTCTGGGGAGCTACGCCACCAATCCCGCCAACGGCAAGCCGGTGCCGATCTTCATCGCCGACTACGTCCTGGCCGGGTACGGCACCGGCGCGATCATGGCGGTCCCCGGCCACGACCAGCGCGACTGGGACTTCGCCCATGAGTTCGGCCTTCCCATCGTGGAAGTCATTGCCGGGGGCGACATTTCGGAGGCCGCGTACACAGGCGACGGCGTGTTGGTGAACTCCGGCTACCTGGACGGAATGGACGTGTCGGCGGCCAAAGAAGCGATCACCGCCCGCCTGCAGGCGGACGGTCGCGGCTGGGCCCGGATCGAATTCAAGCTGCGGGACTGGCTTTTCGCCCGGCAGCGCTACTGGGGCGAGCCGTTCCCGATCGTCTACGACCGCGACGGACGCGCCCACGCCCTCGACGAGTCCGCGCTGCCGGTCGAGCTGCCCGATGTGCCCGACTATTCGCCGGTGTTGTTCGACCCCGACGACGCCGACAGCGAGCCGTCCCCGCCACTGGCCAAGGCGACCGAGTGGGTGCACGTCGAGCTGGATCTCGGCGACGGTCTGCAGCCCTATACTCGCGACACCAACGTGATGCCGCAGTGGGCCGGCAGCTCCTGGTACGAACTGCGCTACACCGATCCGCACAATTCGGAAAGGTTGTGCGATAAGGAGAATGAGGCCTATTGGATGGGTCCGCGGCCGGCCGAGCATGGCCCGCAGGATCCCGGCGGCGTCGACCTGTATGTCGGCGGCGCCGAACACGCGGTGCTGCACCTGCTGTATGCGCGGTTCTGGCACAAGGTGTTGTACGACCTGGGCCATGTCAGTTCCCGGGAGCCGTACCGCCGCCTGGTCAACCAGGGCTATATCCAGGCTTTCGCCTACACCGACTCGCGCGGGTCGTACGTTCCGGCCGACGAGGTGGTCGAGCGTGGGGGACGATTCTTCCATCCGGGCCCCGGCGGCGAGATCGAGGTCTTTCAGGAATTCGGCAAAATCGGTAAGAGCCTGAAGAATTCGGTCTCCCCCGACGAGATCTGCGACGAATACGGCGCGGACACGCTGCGGGTGTACGAGATGTCGATGGGTCCGCTGGAGGCATCTCGCCCGTGGGCCACCAAGGACGTCGTCGGGGCACACCGCTTCCTGCAGCGTGTGTGGCGACTGGTGGTCGACGAGCACACCGGCCAGACCCGGGTGCTCGACGTGGCCGGACAACAGGAGCTGGACACCGCCACCCTGCGGGCGCTGCACCGCACTATCGCGGGGGTCTCGGAAGACTATGCCGCACTTCGCAATAACACCGCGGCGGCCAAGCTGATCGAATACACCAACCACCTCACCAAAGAACACCGCGACGCCGTTCCCCGGGCCGCGGTCGAACCGCTGGTGCTGATGTTGGCGCCGCTGGCCCCGCATATGGCCGAGGAGCTATGGGCGCGGCTGGGCCACACCACGTCGCTGGCGCGCGGTCCGTTCCCGCAGGCCGATCCGGCCTACCTGGTCGACGACAGCGTCGAATACCCGGTCCAGGTCAACGGCAAGGTGCGTGGGCGAGTGGTGGTGGCGGCCGACGCCGATCAGGACACCCTAAAGGCCGCGGCATTGTCGGATGAGAAGGTCCAGGCATTCTTGGCGGGCGCCAATCCCCGCAAGGTGATCGTGGTCCCCGGTCGGCTGGTGAACCTCGTCGTCTAGCGGGTCGCGAGTCACCGGCCCGCGGGCCGCAGCACCACTTCGTGGACGTGGCCGTCGGGCGGCGTCGCCAGCACGTTGGCGACCGCCGCCGCGACGGTTTCCGGCTTGAGAAACTTCGCCGGGTCGTACGTCCCGCCCTCGAATGCGACGAGTTCGCGCTGCATTTCGGTGTCGGTGCGGCCGGGGTAGACCGTCGTCACCCGCAGCTGCGGTTCGTCTGCTCGCAGCGAGTCGGCGAAGGCGCGCAACGCGAACTTACTGGCCGAGTAGGAGGCCATGCCGGGCGAAACGTTGCGCCCCGCACCGGAGTTGATGAAGACCACTTGGCCGCGGGCACTCCGCAACGCCGGTAGCAGCGCCAGCGTAAGTCCTACCGGTCCAAGCACATTCACGGCGAAGGTGGCGCGCCACTCATCGACGTCGGAATCCGCGACATGACCGGGTATCGACACCCCGGCGTTGTGCACCAGCACATCGAGTTCGTCCACGATCTCGCAGGCGGCCTCGATCTCCGCAATGTCGGTCAGGTCCAGTGGGAACGTCGTCGCGTCCAGTTTCTGGGCAACGGCGTCGAGCCGGTCGGAGGGCCGACCGGCCAGCAGCAGAGTGTGAGTGGGGGCCAGCGCCGTGGCGATCGCGGAACCGATACCGCCGCCGGCGCCGGTGATGAGTGCAGTTGGCATGCACCGCAGTCTACGGGCTCCGCCAAAATCATTGAAGCGCAGGTACTTTCACGCCTCTTTACAGGCGGGTGACTCACCGGCGGGCGCGGACGCCGGCTCGCCGCAGGCCAGCCGCTCGAGCGGCGCCAACGCCTGCATCAGGGTGCCGAGGTCCGACGCGGGCAGTTGACTGAGCATCGCGGCCAGCGAGGCACGCCGGTTGGCCAGGGACTCGCCGTGCACGGCACGCCCGCGCGGGGTGATGTCGACCAGCACCGCCCGCAGGTCGGACGGATCGCGCGAGCGTTTGACCAGGCCCAGCTTTTCCAGCCGGCGGATCGCCACTGTGGTGGTGGGAGTGCGCACCCGTTCATGGGCCGCCAGGTCGGTCATCCGAATCGGTCCCTGATCCAGCAAGGTGACCAGAATCGACAGTTGCGCCAACGTCAATTCGCCCGCGGCCGCGGTGCCGCTCGGGTCTCCGCGCCGCAGAATCGAAAACAATTTGGACAGCGCACGGTGCAAACCTTCCGCAAGCTCGGTCACCTCGGCCGCGGTGGATTCGCTGTCCGCCATAAACGGGGAGTCTAACGCGATATCAGGCGCGTACAAGCTAGCTAAGCCTACTAATTAGTAGCATTGGGGCCGTCAAAGTACTTGGGACAAGAATCGCTGTAGCCGTTCCGTCTGCGCAGCTTCGAAAATCTGCTCCGGGGGCCCGGATTCCACCACCTTGCCCCGATCCATGAAGACCACGGCGTCGGATGCCGAGCGGGCGAAGCCCATTTCGTGGGTGACCACGATCATCGTCATGCCGTCGGCGCCGAGGTCTGCGATGAGTTGCAGAATCCCTTTCACCGTTTCCGGATCCAGCGCCGAAGTCGCCTCGTCGAAGAACATCACCTGGGGCGCCATGGCCAGCGCGCGGGCGATGGCGACCCGTTGTTGTTGGCCCCCGGACAGCATGCCGGGCCGGGCATCGGCCTTGTGCTTCAGGCCAACTCGCTCCAATTGGTTCAGCGCCAGGTCGCGGGCCTCGTCGGCCGGCAGGTGCCGCAACTTGCGCGGCGCCATCGCGACGTTTTTCAGCACGCTCAGATGCGGGAAGAGGTTGAAATGCTGAAACACCATGCCGATGCGCTGTCGTAGTTCGTTGGGATCGTCGCGTAACACCGATCGCCCGTCCAGCAGGATGTCGCCGCTATCGGGTTCGTACAACCGGTTCAAGGTGCGCAGCAGCGTCGACTTGCCCGAGCCGGACGGTCCGATGACCGCGGCGGTGGTGCCCGCCGGAGCCTCGAAATCGACGCCACGCAGCACTTTGTTCCCGCCCAGTGTCTGGTGAATATCCTTGGCGGCCAATGAAACCGACCGACGGGCCGGGGCGCTCACGTGATCTCCTGGCCGAACTTCGTCGCCAGCAGCTCGGCATTGTCGTCGAGGTCGGGGGAGCCCCGGCCCCGGCGCAGGCGCGCGTCGATGTAATTCACCAAATGCGTCAACGGAATGGTCAACATCAGATAGAAGAGGCCGGCGGCCACCAACGGTGAGAGGCTGCCGGTCTGGGCATTCAAATCCCGGCCCACCTGAAAGAGTTCCCGCTGATCGGCGATCAGGCCAAGGAAGTACACCAGCGCGGAGGCCTTCAACAACCCGATGAATTGATTGACCAGTGCCGGCAATACCCGCCGTATTCCTTGCGGCACCACCACCAGCCGCATCGCGGTCGTGTAACTGAACCCCAGCGCGCGGGAGGCCTCCAACTGGCCGGGGTCCACGCTTTGTATTCCGGAGCGCAGGATTTCGCCGATGTAGGCGGCGGCCATCAACCCCAGCGCGGCTATTCCCAAGGGGTAAGGGTTTTTGTTCGTCAGTCCGCCGACCAATGGCCCGATGCCCATCCCGATCAGCAGGATGATCACCACTTCGGGCAGGCCGCGGAAGATGTCGGTGTATACCCGCGCCGGCCAGCGCAGCCAGCGCCGGTGCGAGATGCCCGCCATGGCCAGCACCATCCCCAGCGTCAGGCCGATCACGATGGCGCTGTTGGTCAAAATCAGGGTGTTGGGCAGCCCGGTCGTGAACAGAACGGGAATGGCTCGGCGGTACATCTCCCAGTCGAAGAACGAATCGCGCAACTGTGCCAGCGCCGATTTGGGCGCGGCCGGACCTGTCGGCGCACGGTGTTGGCTCGCGACGATCGCGGCGAAATCCGGCAGATTCGGGACCGGCGCCGCTTTCGACCCGGGCTTCCATCCCGGCGGCAGCGTGCGCGGCACCCAGTCGCAGTACAGTTTGGCCCACGTGCCGTCGGCAATCACCGCGTCCAGCCCGGAGTTCAGCGCGTCGATCAGCGGCTTGTTCTCCTTCGCGACCGCGTAAGCCACGAAATTGCCTGGGCTGAAAGTATTCGCGACGGTCACCGCGGGATCGCGCGGCCGAACGACGGTCGAGGCAAGCGTTCCGGGCGCCACCCACGCATCGATCTGCCGGGTCTTGAGGCTGGCGTACAGGGTGGCGAAGCCGGGATACTTCACCGGCTGCAGATGCAGGGTGTCGACGACGTATGACTCCTCGACGGTGCCCTGGACGACGCCGATGCGCTGGCCGACGGCCAGGTCGCTGAACTTGTGGATCGGTGAGCCCGGGGGCACCACCAGGGAGTAGAAGCCGAAGTCGTAGCCGTTGGTGAACGCGACGGTGTGCCGGCGTTGGTCGGTCGCTTTCACCGACGCCGATCCGACGTCGAAGCGCCGGGACGCCACCTGGGCGAGCAACGCGGAGAAGTCGGTGCTGACGAAGCGCAACTGCAGATGCAGCTTGTCGGCGATGGCGCGCAGCAGCAAGTTGTCGAAGCCGCTGAATTCGCCGGTGGGATTGATGCAGATGTTGGGCGGGGCATCCGACAGCGTGCCCACGGTCAGCACGCCCGGCGTGCCGAGCCCGAGCGCTCCGACGTCAACCGCGGTGAGCGGTTCGACGGATTGTGTGGTGTCCCGGTCTTCCCGGGGCTTGGGCTCGGTCTCGGTCAGATCCTTGGGCAGGGCCCTTGCGCTGTCCAAGCCGGCCGGCGCGCATTGATTCCAGTCGGCAGCCGCGGGTGCGGCCGGCCCGCCTAATGCCATGCCGCACACCAGCACCGTCGTCGCGGCCAGTCCGAACAGCCTTGCGCGGCGCTGGGTGCGCCGGTCCACGCGCGCATTCATCCCTGCCACCGTATCGACAGGGCGGCCGCTTCGTCGGGTGAGCGTGCTTTACAGCGCCAGCGACGGCGCGACGCCTACGGCTTCGGCGTCGACGAGCACCTCGAGCGGCTCGGGCACCACGGGGCCCACGTCGTCGGGTGCGGTGAACACCCTGCGCCTCGAGAGTTCGGCCAGCATGGTCTGGGCCATCAGGTAGGAGCGGCCGACGCACGCGGCCCGGGCGGCCTCGGGGTCGCGCCGGTGTATCGCGGACGTCTCGTCTTCGTAGAACGGCAGCATCTCTTCGCGGCTGCCCTGATAGATCAGCCAGAACACCCGGGGCACCAGGTTTTGCGACGCGCGGATCGTGGCGTGCAGCCTTGGTCCGGCGTATTCGTCGTTGATGGTGCGCCGGTACTCCGCGGCGATGTCGCAGAAGGCCCGCGAATCCTTCGCGGTGCGCAGTGATCGCATGAAGGCGTCGAGCTGACCCAGGATCCGCGGGGTGGGGCTGGTGGCGGCGCGCGCGGAGGCGATGCCGTTGAGCAGACCCTCGAGCTCATGGTGTTCGAGGACGGTGGCTTCGTCGAACCGCTCGACGAACGCCCCGCGGTGATATCGGGTGGAGACAATGCCGTCGTGTTCGAGTTGGACCAGCGCCTCTTGAATGGGGACGCGGCTTACGCCCAGCCCCAGCGCGATCTCATTGCGATCGACGCGGTCACCGGTGCGCAACTTGCCCGTCAGCAAGAGGTGCAGGATGTGCGAAACAACCAGGTCCTTTTCTTTGACCCCGTATTTCTTCGGCATTTCGTCGTTGAGTCTCTTTCAAACAAACCCGATGCGGTCATCAGCGCGAGAAGTTTCTCACGAGCGGGCTCGTATTTTCCGGGGTTTCACCGATAAATGGTTGGCGACGGGGCTAACGACTATCCCGCCACCGGCACAGCGCTTCCGCCGCGCCGAGGTTGTAATCCGGTCCGTCGCACGCGACGGTCAGCAGCGTGACTCCGAGGCCGACAAGCTTCTCGGCATTGTCGACCAGCCCGCCGCCGTCCTGCACGGCGGCCGAGCGCTCGATGCTCGCCGGGTCGCGGCCGACGTCGGCGCAATGCCGGGCCAGGACGTCCGCCTTGGCCGGGAACTCGTCGGCGGAGGTGAAACTGTGCCACAGGTCGGCGTATTCGGCGACCAGTCGCAGCGTCTTGCGCTCACCGCCCCCGCCGATCAGGATCGGGATTTCGCGGGTCGGCCGGGGGTTCAGTTTCGCTAGCCGTGCCTTGATCCGGGGGAGCGCGCCCGCGAGGTCGTCGAGGCGGCTGCCCGCGGTGCCGAACTCGTAGCCGTACTCGTCATAGTCCTTCTGCTTCCAGCCCGAGCCGATCCCCAGCACAAGCCGGCCGTCGGAAATGTGATCGACCGTGCGGGCCATGTCGGCCAGCAGCTCAGGATTCCGGTACGAGTTACACGTGACCAGCGCGCCGATCTGGATGCGCGAGGTCTGCTCGGCCCACGCCCCGAGCATCGTCCAGCATTCGAAATGCGCACCGTCGGGATCGCCGTAGAGGGGGAAGAAGTGGTCCCAGTTGAAGGCGATGTCGACGCCGATGTCCTCGCAGCGACGCACGGCGTCCCGGATTTGGCGATACTGCGGCGCGTGCTGAGGCTGCAGTTGCACGCCGATGCGGATGGGGCGGTCAGGGCTCATGAGACCACCGTAGGCTCAACCCGCGTCGAGCACCCCGCGCAGCAGACCGATGAGGGCGAGGGGCTGGTCGCTTTGCACGGAATGACCGGAATCCTCGACGACGTGCGCCGCGCGGAAATGCTTTGTGCGACGGCTGAGTTCGGCCGCGTCGTCGTCGCTGACGAATCCCGATTTGCCGCCGCGGATAAGTGTGATCGGCGCCGACAGCTTGTCCACGTCCTCCCACAGGACGTCGAAGTCGGGGAACTTGCGGATGGCGTCGTAGCGCCACGTCCAGTTGCCGTTGTCCAGCCGGCGCGAGTTGTGAAACACGCCGCGGCGCAGCGCCTTCACCTCGCGGTGTGGCGCCGCGGCGATCGTCAGGTCCAGCATGGCCTGGAAGCTTGGGAATTCGCGTTCCCCGTGCATCAACGCCACCGTGCCCTGCTGTTCCTTGGTCATCTCCGAGTGCCGCTGCAGCGCCGAAGGGGTGACGTCGATCAAGACCAGCTCGTTGACGAGTTCGGGCGCCACGGCGGCCAGCCGTAACGCGGTCAAGCCGCCCAGCGACATGCCCACGACGAGATCGGCGTCGGAGGCGTGTTCGCGTAGTGCCGGCAACAGGGCGTCGGCGTTGATCTGTGGCGAGTAGTCACCGTCCTCGCGCCATGCCGAATGGCCGTGCCCGGGAAGGTCTACGGCCAGCGCGGGCTCGCTGAGGCCGACGATGACCGTGTCCCAGGTGTGCGCGTTCTGCCCGCCGCCGTGCAGAAAGACGATCCGCGGGGGAGAGGCACCCCAGCGCAGCGCGCTGATTTTGCCCTCGGCCGTGCCCGATTCGACCCGCTGGACGTCGGGCAGCGGACCCTCGACCCCGGCCTGCTCGGCGTTCTCGTGCAGCAGCGAGAACTCAGACAGTCCGTCCAGTTCGTCTCCGGAGATTTCGGTCACGATCTACAGACACTAGCGCCGCCGCTTAGAGGCCGTAACGACGTCGGCCATCGGCGGGCCAGAAGGGGTGCGTCGCTCGGCCATCCGATGGGGCGATCGGTAATCATTCGTGCTTCTGCCGCAACGCCATTCGCTGCAGGGGGCGCGACGAATCGGCTGCAACGACCGCGAGCGTAACGCTGCGGCGAATCCAAAGGAGAAATCGCCGTGGCGTTACGCCCGCGGGTCGGTAGTTCGAACCGAGTTAGCCCTCGATGATGAATTCTTCGAGCTGCGTGCGCGCCACGTCATCGGGCAGCTGCTGCGGCGGGCTCTTCATCAGGTAGGCCGACGCCGGGATGACCGGGCCGCCGATGCCGCGGTCCTTGGCGATCTTGGCCGCCCGCACCGCGTCGATGATGACGCCCGCCGAGTTCGGCGAGTCCCACACCTCGAGCTTGTACTCCAGGTTCAACGGCACGTCACCGAACGCGCGACCCTCCAGTCGCACGTACGCCCACTTGCGGTCGTCGAGCCAGCCGACGTGGTCGGACGGGCCGATGTGCACGTCTTTGGTCTTGAACTCGCGCTGCAGGTTAGAGGTGACGGCCTGCGTCTTGGAGATCTTCTTGGACTCCAGCCGCTCGCGCTCGAGCATGTTGAGGAAGTCCATGTTGCCGCCGACGTTGAGCTGCATGGTGCGGTCCAGTTGCACGCCGCGGTCCTCGAACAGCTTGGCCATCACGCGGTGGGTGATGGTGGCGCCGACCTGGCTCTTGATGTCGTCGCCCACGATCGGCACGCCCGCGTCGGCGAACTTCTTGGCCCACACCGGGTCCGAGGCGATGAACACCGGCAGCGCGTTGACGAACGCCACGCCGGCGTCGATGGCGCACTGGGCGTAGAACTTGTCGGCCTCTTCCGAGCCCACCGGCAGGTACGACACCAGCACGTCGACCTCGGCATCCTTGAGCGCCTTGACCACGTCGACCGGCTCGACGTCGGACAGCTCGATGGTGTCGGCGTAGTACTTGCCGATTCCGTCCAGCGTCGGGCCGCGCTGCACGACCACGTTGGTGGGCGGCACGTCGGCGATCTTGATCGTGTTGTTCTCCGAGGCGAAGATCGCGTCGGACAGGTCGAAGCCGACCTTCTTGGCGTCCACGTCGAACGCGGCGACGAACTTGACGTCGCGCACGTGGTACTGGCCGAACTTGACGTGCATCAGGCCGGGCACGGTGCTGTTCTCGTCGGCGTTCTGGTAGTACTCGACGCCCTGTACCAGCGAAGACGCGCAGTTACCGACGCCGACAATGGCGACTCGTACCTCCGTCGACGCGATTGGCGCGTTCTGGTCACTCATAAGGGCGTTCTCCTAACTCCATAACTCTGTGTCGCAGCTGATGAATTTCGTGCAGGGGTTTTACGTCTGCTCGGAGAGGCCGGGCATCGCCCGCTCCGCAGCAATGAGCTCGTTGAGCCACTTCACTTCGCGCTCACTGGACTCGAGCCCCAGTTGGTGAAGTTGGCGGGTGTAGCGGTCGAACGAGTTACTGGCCCGCGCCACGGCTTCGCGCAGGCCTTCTCGCCGCTCCTCGACCTGACGGCGGCGGCCTTCCAGGATGCGCATCCGCGCCTCCGCCGGAGTCCGGTTGAAGAACGCCAGGTGCACCCCGAAGCCGTCGTCGGTGTAGTTGTGCGGGCCGGTGTCGGCCACCAGCTCAGCGAAGCGCCGACGGCCCTCGTCAGTTAGCTGGTAGACGCGCCGGGCCCGCCGAACGGGCGTTCCGGCCGGGGCGGCGTCCTCGGCGATCAACCCTTCGGCCTGCATCCGCCGGAGGGCCGGGTACAGCGAACCGTACGAGAACGCACGAAACGCACCGAGGAGGCCGGTCAGCCGTTTGCGCAACTCGTAACCATGCATCGGCGATTCGATGAGAAGGCCCAGGATGGCGAGCTCAAGCATCGAATCACCCCCTTTGCACGGTTGGTTACGACGGTTCGACGCCTCGCGTAATCGTATCGTCTCGATATATTCGCCACAACACCACCGAATGTTCGTCCGCTATTGGTTCGGGTGCGCCGAAATCGAATCGCGCCGGGGACCGGCTGGCTAAGACGGCAGATTGAGTTGCTTGACGGTGCCGTCACCTGCGAAGACGATGTAGCCACCACCGTAGTCGCTCGAGACATACAGCGATAGCGAGAGCGCGCCGGGGGTGGTGGGGTCCGTCGCCGGTTCGATGTTCAGGTACTCGGTTTTGACGTCCGACGGCTTCATGTGGAGGGTCTGCGGGGCTCCGCGCATGATGCCCACCGTCGCCGTGACGTCGAACTTGCTCAGGTCAACCGCAAGGGGAGCGTCCGCGGAGCTTTTCGCCGAGCTGCTCGGGTCGCCCCAGCCCCCGCGGTAGGTGTAGGCCAGCACCCGGCGATCGTCGGAGGGGTCCGGCCGGTCGAGGACGGCGTAGGTCGGGTAGATCACGAGTCGATAGCCCACCGCGTCGCCGAACCGCTTGCGTGTTTGCTCGATCAGGCCCGTCAGCCCGCCGACCGAATGCAATTGGGTGGGCGGGGTCAGCACCACGGGGCCGACACCGTCGGGCTTGGCTCCGGGGTCGGTGGTGAAGTCCAGCGGTGATTGGGTGTTGCCGTACATGCCCCACCCGATGCCGACGCCCAACAGCACCGAGACGACGAAGGCGGCGGCAAGAACCCCCCAACCGCGGAGCTTCGGCGGCACCGGCCGGGCTTTGACCACCGGCGTCTGAAGCGCGCTGCTGTCGGTTTGCAGGTCGGTCACCAGGGCCTGCAGATCGCCGAGCGTGATCGCCTTGGTGGCCGCGCTGACCCGTTCCCGGTGCTCCTCCATGGAGAGCTCGCCGTCGGTCAGGGCGTTGTCCAGGATCTTGCAAGCGTCCTGCCGGTTGATGTCTTTGGCGCGGGTGTTCGCCGCCACAGCGCCGCCCAACGACGTCCCGAGCCATTTCGCCACGGGGATGATCGTAGAGTCCGGCCCCGGTCCGGCACAGAATTCACCCGCCTGTACTCGGCTCGGGCCGCGACGGGTTTGGTTGCGTATCGGTGGTCCGGATGGCGACGTACTCTGGTGGGCGTGCGACTGCAGCGACAAGTGGTGGACTACGCGCTCCGGCGGCGAGCACTGCTGGCCGAGGTGTACTCGGGCCGCACGGGCGTGTCGGAGGTGTGTGACGCGAACCCTTATCTGCTGCGGGCCGCCAAGTTTCACGGGAAACCAAGCCAGGTCATGTGCCCGATCTGCCGCAAGGAGCAGCTGACTCTGGTGTCGTGGGTGTTCGGTGAACACCTCGGTCCGGTATCGGGCTCGGCACGCACCGCCGAAGAGTTGGTCATGCTGGCGACCCGATTCGAGGAGTTCGCCGTCCACGTGGTGGAGGTATGCCGAACCTGCGAGTGGAATCATCTGGTCAAGTCGTACGTGCTCGGAGCGGCGCGCCCTCCCAAGGGCACCCGCGGTACGCGGACGGCGCGAAACGGCGCGCGCACGGCCATTGAATAACGACGGACGCCACAACCAGTCGTCCGGCGACGCGGATGGGTCGGCGACTGAGCGGGTGGGAAAACATGGAAGCGGCGAGCGCCCGCGTGGCGCGCCGTCGACCGCCGGCCAACGCCGAGGGGTTCCGCCCGATGACCGGCTGACCACGATCCTTCCGCCGGTCGTCGATGACCGGTCGCCCCGGCGGCCCGATCCCAGCATCGAGGAAGTCAAAGCCGCGCTCGACAGCCCTTCATCGACGCCCGTGCAGCGGGACGCAATCCAAGAGGTCAAGGCCGCGCTGGACAGCCGGACACCTCCGCGCCGCGCAGGGCCACCATCGGGAGGCCGGCCGCCGGAAGGGCCGCCACCGCCGCTCGGTCCGGGGGGTCGCCGCGGTGGGCCGGACGGTTTCGGGCCCCGGCCGCCGCGTGACGTCCACTGGACCCAGCAGATCAACTGGTTGTGGGTGCGCCGCGCGGCCTACCTGTCGGCGGCGGTGCTCGTGCTCCTGCCGATCGTCACGTTCGCCATGGCGTACTTCATCGTCGACATCCCCAAGCCGGGGGATTTGCGCACCAACCAGGTCTCCACCATCCTGGCCAGCGACGGGTCAGAGATCGCCAAAATCATTCCGCCCGAAGGCAATCGGGTTGACGTCAACATCAGCCAGGTGCCGGTCCACGTGCGCCAGGCGGTGATCGCCGCCGAGGACCGCAATTTCTACTCGAACCCGGGG
Organism: Mycobacterium sp. E3251; assembly: GCF_001666835.1. GTDB lineage: Bacteria > Actinomycetota > Actinomycetes > Mycobacteriales > Mycobacteriaceae > Mycobacterium. The sequence goes on from NZ_LZJF01000184.1 coordinate 35,479, forward strand.
TTCGATTTCAGCGGCTTTGCCAGGGCGGTGAACAACAACCTGTTCGGCAACGGCGATCTGCAGGGCGGGTCGACCATCACGCAGCAATACGTGAAGAACGCGCTGGTGGGCTCGGCTCAACACGGCGTCAGCGGCCTGATGCGCAAGGCCAAGGAACTGGTGATCGCCACCAAGATGTCGGGGGAGTGGTCGAAAGACGATGTGCTGCAGGCTTACCTGAACATCATCTATTTCGGCCGGGGCGCCTACGGCATCTCCGCCGCTGCCAAGGCGTACTTCAACAAGCCCGTCGAGCAGTTGACCGTCTCGGAGGGGGCGCTCCTGGCGGCGCTGATCCGCCGGCCGTCGTCACTCGACCCGGCCGTCGATCCGCAGGGGGCCCGGGCCCGTTGGAACTGGGTGCTCGACGGCATGGTGGAGACCAAGGCGCTGTCGTCAAATGACCGTGCCGCGCAGGAGTTCCCGCAGACGGTGCCGCCCGATCAAGCCCGCGCGGAGAACCAGACGACGGGACCCAACGGGCTGATCGAGCGCCAGGTGACCAAAGAGTTGATGGAGCTGTTCAACATCGACGAGCGGACTCTGAACACGCAGGGCCTACAGGTCACCACCACCATCGACCCGAAAGCCCAGCAGGCCGCCGAGAAGGCGGTATCGAAATACCTTGACGGACAAGACCCCGACATGCGGTCGGCGGTGGTGTCGATCGACCCGCACGACGGGTCGATACGCGCGTACTACGGCGGTGCGGACGCCCAGGGTTTCGACTTCGCGCAGGCGGGTCTGCAGACCGGTTCGTCGTTCAAGGTGTTCGCCTTGGTCGCCGCGCTCGAGCAGGGGATCGGTCTGGGATATCAGGTCGACAGTTCGCCGCTGACCGTCGACGGCATCAAGATCACGAACGTCGACGGCGAGGGCTGCGGGACGTGCAACATCGCCCAGGCCCTCAAGCAATCGCTGAACACCTCTTATTACCGGCTGATGCTCAAGCTCAAGGGCGGACCGCAGGCCGTCGCGGACGCCGCGCACCAGGCCGGTATCGCGACCAGCTTCCCCGGCGTGGACCACACGCTGTCCGAGGACGGCAAGGGCGGGCCACCCAACAACGGAATCGTGCTGGGGCAGTACCAGACCCGGGTGATCGACATGGCCTCGGCGTACGCCACGTTGGCCGCCTCCGGCGTGTACCACCGGCCGCATTTCGTGCAGAAGGTCGTCAACTCCGAAGGGCAGGTGCTCTTCGACGCGAGCAAGTCCGACAACAACGGCGAGCAGCGCATCCCCAAGGCCGTCGCCGACAACGTCACCGCGGCCATGGAGCCGATCGCCAGCTACTCGCGCGGGCACTCCTTATCCGGCGGCAGGCCGTCGGCGGCCAAGACGGGCACCACGCAGCTGGGTGACACCACCGCCGACAAGGACGCCTGGATGGTCGGGTACACGCCGTCGCTGTCGACGGCCGTGTGGGTGGGCACCGCCAAAGGTGATGTGCCGCTCGTAACCGCCTCGGGCGCACCGGTTTACGGCTCCGGGCTGCCGTCGGACATCTGGAAGTCGACGATGGACGGCGCCCTGAAGGGCACCTCCAACGAATCCTTCCCCAAGCCGACCGAGATCGGCGGATACGCGGGTGTCCCGGCGCCGCCACCTCCGCCGCCCGCGCCCTCGGTGACCGTTATTCAGCCCACCGTCGAGGTGGCGCCGGGCATCACGATCCCGGTCGGCCCGCCCACGACGGTCACTGTTGGGCCGGCACCGCCGGGCGGTGGCGGCCCTGGCGGTCCCGAGTCGGGCGTCCCGCCGGGTGGTCCGCAAGCTCCCGCGCCGGCTGGCCAGCCACCGCCGTGACCGGGGCCGAGCATCGCAGCACCACCATTTCTCCAGAGCCGCTCGCCGGCGATCTGCGCAGCGTCGACAACCGCGACTGCCCGAGCCGCACCGACTCACTGGGCGCCGCCCTGGCAGAAGTCGCCGGGGGGCCGGTGGGCAGGCACGCGCTGATCGGGCGTGCCCGGGTGATGACGCCACTGCGGGTGATGTTCTTGATCGGACTGGTATTCCTGGCGCTCGGCTGGTCGACCAAGGCGGCCTGCCTGCAGAGCACCGGCACCGGGACGGGGGATCAGCGGGTAGCCAACTGGGAGAACCAACGCGCGTATTACGAGCTGTGCTACTCGGATACGGTTCCGCTCTACGGCGCGGAGTTGTTGAGCCAGGGGAAGTTTCCGTACAAGTCGAGCTGGGTCGAGACCGACGGCAGCGGTACCCCGCAGACCCGCTACGACGGCCGGCCCGCGGTGCGCTACATGGAGTATCCGGTGCTGACCGGGATGTATCAGTACGTGTCGATGGCTTTGGCGAAGACCTACACCGCGCTGAGCAAGCTGGCTCCGCTGCCGGTGGTCGCCGAGGTGGTGATGTTCTTCAACGTCGCCGCGTTCGGTCTGGCGCTGGCCTGGCTCGCCACCGTCTGGGCGACGGCCGGCCTGGCGGGGCGCCGGATTTGGGATGCGGCCCTGGTGGCCGCGTCGCCGCTGCTGATCTTCCAGATCTTCACCAATTTCGACGCGCTGGCAACGGCATTCGCGATGGCCGGAGTGCTGGCCTGGGCGCGGCGCAAACCGGTGCCGGCCGGCGTGCTGATCGGATTGGGCGCCGCGGCCAAGCTGTATCCGTTGTTGTTCCTGGGTCCCATGGCGGTCCTGGCGATCCGGACGGGGCGCTACCGCGCTCTGGCTCGAACGGCGGTAACCGCCGCGGCCACCTGGCTGTTGGTCAACCTGCCGGTGTTGGTGCTGTTTCCCCGCGGCTGGTCGGAGTTCTTCCGGCTCAATACCCGCCGCGGCGACGACATGGACTCGCTCTACAACGTGGTGAAATCGTTCACCGGCTGGCACGGGTTCGACGCCAAACTCGGGTTTTGGGAGCCGCCCGCCGTGCTGAACACCGTGGTCACGGTCCTGTTCGTAACCGGTTGTGCGGCAATCGCATACGTCGCGCTGACCGCTCCGAAGCGGCCGCGGCTGGCGCAGCTGCTTTTCTTGGTGGTGGCCGTTTTCCTGTTGACCAACAAGGTGTGGAGCCCGCAGTTCTCGCTCTGGCTGGTGCCGCTGGCGGTGCTGGCCTTGCCGCATCGCCGGATCCTGCTGGCGTGGATGACCATCGATGCGGTGGTGTGGGTGCCCCGGATGTACTACCTATACGGCAACCCGAACCGCTCGCTGCCGGAGCAATTCTTCACGACGACGGTGTTGCTGCGCGACATCGCCGTAATTGGGCTGTGCGCCTTGGTGATCCGTCAGATCTACCGGCCCGACGAAGACTTGGTGCGCTGGAACGGCCGGGTGGACGATCCGTCGGGCGGTCCGTTCGATCGCGCGCCCGACGCCCCGCCCCGGTGGCTGCCGGACTGGCTACGACCGGCCGGCACGCGCCGCGCGCCGGCGCCCGAGATCGAGTCCCCGGTGCCGGCCGGCGTGGCGCCATGACGCTCGTCGCCGTCCCGTTATTCCCCCGGGTGACCGCGCTCGACGCGGTGGGGCCCTACGAAGTGTTGCAACGCATCCCGTCGGTCGAGGTGGTGTTCATCGGCCACCGCCGGGGCGAGGTGCGCACGGAAAACGGGATGCTCGGCCTCAGCTGCGACGCGAGATTCGACGAGGTCACCTCGCCGGACGTGGTGCTGGTCCCCGGCGGGATCGGCACGCGCCGGCTGATCCATGACGACACCATCCGCGAATGGTTACAAGCCGTACACCCGACGACGACCTTCACCACGTCGGTGTGTACCGGTGCGCTGCTGCTGGCCGCCGCCGGCTTGCTCGACGGGCTCACCGCCACGACGCACTGGCGCGCCAGGGACCTGCTCAACGAGCTCGGCGCCCGGTACGTGCCGGACCGGGTCGTCGAGCACCTGCCGCAGCGGCTCATCACCGCGGCGGGGGTGTCCAGCGGCATCGACATGGCCTTGCGGCTGGTCGAGCTCCTGGTCGACCGCCAGGCCGCCCAGGCCGCTCAGCTGCTCATCGAATACGACCCGCAGCCGCCCTTCGATTCGGGTGCCCTGGCCAAGGCCGATCAGGCGACGGTCGACAGGGCCACCGAATACTTGGACGCCCGGCAGTAGCCGGGTTGCTCGAGGGCCCGGATTCGTCGCGCTTTTGGAGGCCGCCGCGCCCATCCGGTAGCCTTGTGCGGTTGCCGACGCAGGCGACCCTCCTGCCACGGAACGACCGTGGCCGTGCAGACCAGAGGAGGTGGTGAGGTTTCCATGCGTCCATACGAAATCATGGTCATTCTTGACCCCACGCTCGACGAGCGCACCGTTGCTCCGTCGTTGGAGACGTTCCTGAACGTCGTCCGGAAAGACGGCGGGACCGTCGAAAAGGTCGACATCTGGGGCCGGCGCCGGCTGGCCTACGAGATCGCCAAGCACGCCGAAGGCATCTATGTCGTCGTCGACCTGAAGGCGGAGCCGGCGACGGTCTCCGAGCTCGACCGCCAGCTGAGCCTCAACGAGTCGGTATTGCGCACCAAGGTGATGCGCACCGACAAGCACTAACACCCGTGGCTGAGTCGCGGGCCCACGGTCGGTGGACTTGCGTAGGCTCAGCGAGGATACGTGCCATTCACCGTCGGAGAAGCGAGTAGCAGGCGGAACGAGGAGGAAACTGTGGCTGGTGACACCACTATCACCGTTGTCGGAAATCTGACCGCCGACCCCGAACTGCGGTTCACCCCGTCCGGTGCCGCCGTCGCGAATTTCACCGTGGCGTCGACCCCGCGGATCTATGACCGCCAGAGCGGGGAATGGAAAGACGGCGAGGCGCTCTTCCTGCGATGCAACATCTGGCGGGAGGCCGCCGAGAACGTCGCCGAGAGCCTCACCCGCGGCGCACGCGTGATCGTGACGGGCCGGCTCAAGCAGCGTTCCTTCGAGACGCGCGAAGGTGAGAAGCGCACCGTCGTCGAGGTCGAGGTCGACGAGATCGGGCCCTCGCTGCGGTACGCCACGGCGAAGGTCAACAAGGCCAGTCGCAGCGGCGGCGGCGGTGGCGGCGGCTTCGGCGGTGGGGGCGGGTCCCGTCAGGGCTCGGCGCCGGCGAGCAGCGCGCCCGCCGACGACCCGTGGGGCAGCGCCCCGGCATCCGGGTCCTTCGGCGGCGGCGACGACGAACCGCCGTTCTAAAAAACTTCAACAGTAAGAAACGGAAAGAAAGACAGTCATGGCTAAGTCCAGCAAGCGACGTCCGGCTCCGGAAAAGCCGGTCAAGACGCGGAAGTGTGTCTTCTGCTCGAAAAAGGGGCAAGCGATCGATTACAAGGACACCGCGTTGCTTCGCACCTATATCAGTGAGCGCGGCAAGATCCGGGCGCGGCGCGTCACCGGGAACTGCGTGCAGCACCAGCGTGACATCGCGATCGCGGTGAAGAATGCCCGCGAGGTGGCTCTGCTGCCCTTCACGTCCTCGGCACGATAGCCGCCGAATCCAAAGCGAAAGTACGAAAACGATGAAGCTGATTCTGACGGCCGACGTCGACCACCTCGGTACCGTCGGCGACACGGTCGAGGTCAAGGACGGCTACGGCCGCAATTTCCTGCTCCCGCGCGGTCTGGCGATCGTCGCCTCACGCGGTGCGCAGAAGCAGGCCGACGAGATCCGCCGCTCCCGCGAAGGCAAGGCGGTGCGCGACCTCTCACACGCCAACGAACTCAAGACCGCGATCGAGGCGCTGGGTCCCGTCCAACTGCCGGTGCGGACCGCGGCCGACTCCGGAAAGCTGTTCGGCTCGGTGACGTCCGGTGACGTCGTCGCGGCCATCAAGCAGGCCGGTGGGCCGAACCTGGACAAGCGGATCGTGCGGCTGCCCAAGTCGCACATCAAGGCTGTCGGCACCCACCCGGTGTCCGTGCACCTGCATCCCGAGGTCAATGTCGAGATCGCTCTCGAGGTCGTCGCGGAGAGCTAAGCCTCCAGCGTTTGCTCTTTCCCGGCGGCGGCCATCATCGGCCGCCGCCGGGCTTAGTTGTGCTGCAGTCACGCGCCCGGGCCGCATGGCGGGTGGTCGCGGACGCGCGTCCTAGCGAACTATCGCCCGGGGGTTCTCAGCGGACCCTATTTACCCGGCCGTAACGCTGCGAAAATATGGCCGAAAGCCAACACGCCCGGCGCAGTAACCTGCGACGACACGCCGTAGAGATTCTTGTCCACACGAATTTCGTCGCGTTACATGGCCCTTAACAGCACCGATGTCAGAGCCCCTTGAATTCATACACAGGTTCTACACACCCCACTCAACACAGGTGTCGATGGATATGCACACACGATGCACAGGTTCATGAACAGCGGCCCTTTCACCTACTAGCCAGCAACGTCTAACGTCGTCCCGGCGCATGGCGTGCGAGTGCTGTGGGGCGAAAGTGTCGGCTCCTTGACTTACGCTGACGAAAGCGGTTTTCGAATGTACGTTCGGATGCGTGGCAGGGGAGGAGGGATCCATGGCGGTCGTCGATGACTTGGCGTCGGGCATGGATTCGTCGGCGCCCAGTGAGGACTTCGGCCGTCAACCACCGCAGGATCTCGCGGCGGAGCAGGCGGTGCTGGGCGGCATGCTGCTGAGCAAGGACGCCATCGCCGATGTGCTGGAGCGGTTGCGGCCCGGCGACTTCTACCGCCCCGCGCACCAGAACGTTTACGACGCCATCTTGGACCTCTACGGCCGCGGCGAGCCTGCCGACGCGGTGACCGTGGCCGCGGAACTGGACCGCCGGGGGATGCTGCGCCGCATCGGCGGGGCGCCATACCTGCACACCCTGATTTCGACTGTGCCCACGGCGGCCAACGCGGGTTACTACGCGACCATCGTGGCCGAGAAGGCGCTGCTGCGCCGACTAGTGGAGGCCGGCACGCGCGTCGTGCAGTACGGCTACGCGGGCGCCGAGGGCGCCGACGTGGCCGAGGTGGTCGACCGAGCGCAGGCGGAGATCTACGAGGTTGCCGACCGGCGGACGACGGAGGATTTCGTTCCGCTGGAGGACCTGCTGCAGCCGACGATGGACGAGATCGACGCCATCGCCTCCAACGGCGGGGTGGCGCGCGGGGTGCCGACCGGCTTCACCGAACTCGACGAGGTGACCAACGGTCTGCACGCCGGGCAGATGATCATCGTGGCGGCCAGGCCTGGCGTGGGCAAGGCACTCGCATTGGATACGCCGTTGCCCACACCGACCGGCTGGACGACGATGGGCGATGTCGCGGTCGGTGATGAGTTGCTTGGCGCCGACGGACTGCCGACGCGGGTGGTGGCCGCCACCGAGGTGATGCTGGGCCGGCCCTGTTACGAGGTGGAGTTCTCCGACGGGACGGTCATCGTCGCCGACGCGGAGCATCAGTGGCTGACCGAGACGCGCGCGTCCCGGAAGTCGGCGCAGGCGGCCGCCGTCGGCTACAACCGGTATAAGAATCAGCGCACCTTTGCGGCGGTGCGAACGACTGCCGAGATCGCCGACACCGTGCGCTGCAACACGCTGGACCGGCGGCTGAACCACAGCGTGGTCAACGCGCGCGCACTCGACCTGCCGGATCGCGAATTGCTGGTTCCCGCATACACTCTCGGTGCCTGGCTCGGCGACGGCACCAGCGCCGCGGCCCAGATCACCACGGCCGATCCCGAGCTCATTATGCGGATCGAAGCCGACGGCTTCGTCGCGGTCCCATCGAGCTCCGCTCGATACCGTTACCAACTGCGCCTTCCCGCTGATGCCGAGCCGGCTCCTCGGCAGTGCGTGGTATGCGGCAAGGATTTCACCCCCCACACCAGCCAGGTGCGGACTTGCGGACGCTCATGCGGTGGCCGCGCACGGTTTGTCTCCGCTCCCGTGCCGGTTCCCACGTGCGTGCGCTGCGGCGGGCCCTCCTGCGGGCTGCGGTTGTGCCAGAGCTGCCACAACGCCGTGGGGACGTTGCAGGCGCGGCTGCGGACGCTCGGAGTGCTCGGAAACAAGCACATTCCGATGGACTACCTGCGGGCATCCGAGACGCAGCGACGCGCGCTGCTCGCCGGTCTACTCGACACCGACGGGACCGTGACGGGTGGCGGGGCCGTTCAGTTTGCCGTTACCAACCAGCGGCTGGCGTGCGATGTCGCCGAGCTGATCGTGAGCCTCGGCTATCGTTGCCAAACTTCGACCAAGCGAGTGCGAGGCCGCAGCGAATCGTCCAGCATCGCCTACACGCTGACGTTCTCCACCGACGACGCGGTGTTCGCGCTACCGCGAAAGGCTATGCTGCACAAGGAGCGCCGGGCCGCGACCGGAACCGCCCGCACCGGATCGCGCTTCATCGTGGATGTCCGCCCAATCAACAGCGTTCCCGTGCGGTGCGTCGAAGTGGACAACGACAGCCACCTGTACCTGGCGAGCAACGCCATGATTCCGACCCATAACTCGACACTGGGATTGGATTTTTTGCGGTCCTGCTCGATCAAGCACCGGCTGGCCAGCGTCATCTTCTCGCTGGAAATGAGCAAGTCCGAGATCGTCATGCGGCTGCTCTCGGCGGAGGCGAAGATCAAACTCGCCGACATGCGTTCCGGGCGCATGAGCGACGACGACTGGACGCGCCTGGCGCGCCGGATGAGCGAAATCAGCGAGGCGCCACTGTATATCGATGACTCGCCGAACCTGACGATGATGGAGATCCGCGCCAAGGCGCGCCGGCTGAAGCAGAAGGCCGACCTGCGTCTGGTGGTCGTCGACTACCTGCAGCTGATGTCGTCGGGAAAGAAGGTCGAGTCGCGCCAACTCGAGGTGTCCGAATTCTCGCGCCAACTCAAGCTGTTGGCCAAGGAGCTCGAGGTGCCGGTGGTGGCGATCAGCCAGCTGAACCGTGGTCCCGAGCAGCGCACCGACAAGAAGCCGATGCTGTCCGACCTCCGTGAGTCGGGATCGCTGGAGCAGGACGCCGACATGGTGATCCTGCTGAACCGGCCGGACGCCTTCGAGCGGGACGATCCGCGCGGGGGAGAGGCGGATTTCATTCTGGCCAAACACCGTAACGGCCCGACCAAGACAGTCACCGTCGCGCACCAGCTGCACTTGTCGCGGTTCTCCAACATGGCGCGGTAGGGCGCCGCGGCGCTCGGGGTCTCACGGAACATTTCGGAATCTCGCTGCTGGTGTTCGGCGGAGTCGACAGGTCATTGAAAGCATTCACGGAGCGCCCGCGCGTCAGGCGGATTGCAGGTCACTGCGACGGGGTGGCTCTGCCAGTACCTGTATCGCCAGGATCTTCCTGCTGCCCGGAAGGGCGGCCTAATTTGTTGTGACCGGTTCGCTGCTGAGCGAAGCGCCGCGCAACGAATGATGGAAGGCGACGCATGTCCGATGACCAATTCACCACGCATACCGGGCTTTTCGATCTGACCGGGAAGAACGCCCTCGTCACCGGTGGCACCAGGGGGATCGGAATGATGATAGCCCGCGGGCTTCTCCAAGCAGGTGCCCGCGTGATCATCAGCTCACGCAACGCGGACGCTTGCGCGGAGGCACAACAGCTGCTGTCCGAGTTCGGCGAGGTGCAGGCGATCCCCGCCGACCTGTCCAGGCACGACGAGTGTCAGCGTCTCGCCGACGTCGTCACCATGGGCTCCGACCGCCTAGACATCCTCGTCAACAACGCGGGGGCGATGTGGCGTGAGCCGCTGGCGACTTTCCCCGACGAGGCCTGGGATACCGTCATCGACCTCAACCTGAAATCGCCGTTCTGGCTGGTGCAGGCTCTGCTACCCGCGCTACTCAGCGCGGGCACCCCCGACGACCCCGCGCGGATCATCAACATCGGCAGCATCGCTGCCATCCACGTCGCGCAGTCGCCCAACTACTCGTACGCCAGCAGCAAAGCAGCACTGCATCAGCTCACCCGGGTGCTCGCCAGGGAACTCGGACCCCAGCACGTGACGGTGAATGCGGTAGCGCCAGGAGCATTTCCGTCTCAGATGATGGCGACCACACTCGATGCGATGGGCGATACGATCGCGGCGTCGGCCCCCCTGCGCCGGCTCGGCCGCGACGACGACATGGCAGGTGTCGCCGTCTTCCTCGCCAGCAGGGCTGGGGCCTATCTGACGGGCGCGATCGTCCCGGTCGACGGCGGCATAGCCACGACCGCGTCCGGCACGTAAGCGTGCACGCGGGCTGCCGTGGACACCGGAGCCACGGGCAGCGCAGTCACCGGGGCACCCGCAGGACCTCCCTTCGGTTGCGGGGCTGCCCTACGGTGAGGAAATGGCCACGACGGATTTGCGCACCGAGATCCGGGAGTTTCTCAGCTCGCGTCGCGCCCGCATCGCACCCGAACAGACGACCCTGCCCGCGTACGGCGGCAACCGCCGGGTTAAAGGTCTGCGGCGCGAGGAGGTAGCGCTGCTAGCAGGGATATCGGTCGATTACTACGTGCGATTGGAGCGCGGCGGCCTCACGAGCGCCTCCCCCGGCGTGCTCGACGCGGTGGCTTCTGCCTTGCAGCTCGACGAGGCGGAGCGTCTGCACCTGTTTCACCTGGCGCGTCGATCCGGGAATCCCAGCGGTACGCGCCGTCGCAAGGCGGACGTGACGGTGCGCCCGGCGCTACAACAGGTGCTTGACGCCATCACCGATGCACCAGCATGGATCCGCAACGCCCGCTTCGACGTGCTCGCCATGAATCAACTTGCCCGCGCGCTGTATTCACCGGTGCTGGCCGGTCCCCGACGGCCCGCGAACATGGCGCGGTTCGTGTATCTAGATCCCGAGGCGGCAAGATCTCTCTTCGTCGACTACGACCAGATCGTTTGTGATGTCGCGGCGAAGCTACGCATGGAAGCCGGCCGCAATCCGCACGACGACGAGCTGATCGCCCTAGTCGGCGAACTCTCAACGTGCAGTGAGCTATTCCGGCGGCGGTGGGCATCTCATGATGTGCGGGTACTGCGGTCCGGACGCAAGCGTGTGCACCACCCGATCGTCGGCCGGCTCGACCTGGACTACGAGTCCATGGAACTGGCCGCCGAACCCGACCTGCACCTCAACGTCTACACCGCAGCCGCGGGCACGCCGACCGCTGACGGTCTAGCCGTCCTGGCATCGTGGGCGGCGAGTCAAAAGACTCTCGCGACTGAGCTTTTGATGCCCAACGGATAGTTGAACAATGTGGTTGAGCAAGTCTGCTAGGCCCTAGTGACCTTAGGGCGTGGTCTCGGTGGTGCGCGTCCGGGAACTTGTCGGAGGCTGCGTGCATGCTGGTGCGCAACCACGACGAAAGGGAACGGCGATGTGCTGGCAATGCGACAATCCAGACGGCACAACCGAGCAATACCTGGACGCACTGCGTGCAATCATGCGCGAACGCGGTTGGGCGGTTCAGTATGTCGAGAGCGAAAATAGACCGTTCGCCTACACGGTCGGGCTACACGATCGAGGGCTACCAGAGTTATTGATGACAGGTTTGCCCGCCGACACGGCTTGTCGCGTGCTGAATTCCATTGCTCACATGATCGTCGACGACCACACCGTGCTGGCACCGGCGATGCACATCGACTACCAAGACAGGTTTCTTATCGAGGTGGTCGAGGTCGAGCATCCCGACGTCCACTTGAAGTTCGCGGTCGAATTCTTCGGCCCACGGGTTCGTGCCCTGCAATTGGTTTGGGCTGACGAGAAGGGCCGTTGGCCTTGGGATGCGCGGTGGGGACATGGCCGGCGTCGGCAGCCGGTCCTCGGCGTTCGCGCAGCTTGGCCAAGCTCGGCCGCCTAACCGTGGCCGCCAGCACCTGCAGTCGGCAAGCAGAAATTCCGCGCGTTTTGCTGCACCACCGCAGCAGCCGCTTGGGATGGTCAATCACACAGGCAATCAAGGTGTTTCGGGCCCGTGCGCCCGCTGACGCGGGCCGACTGCATACCGTCCCCGCGGGGCCGGTCAGCGGAAGCGGATGTTCAACGTCGCCAAGCCGAAGATTTTGCGGCCACCGGATTTAGCGCCGACGATGATCACACCGGCGCGGGTCTCCGGGTCCAGCGACTTGATCCGGCCGCTGTATTCGATGTCCGCACCGCCGGCGGCCGACACGACAGCGGGCTGCGACAATCGCACCGCATAGCGGGTCACCGCACCGGGGTCGCCCGACCATGCGGAGGCGAACGCGGCACCCAAACCCATGGTGAGCATGCCGTGGGCGATCACATCGGGCTGGCCTGCCAGCTTGGCGACGTTCTCGTCCCAGTGCAGCGGGTTGGCGTCGCCGGCCACGCCGGCATAGTTCACCAGGTCGCCGCGGGACAGCCGGGCGTGGTGCACCGGCAGCTCATCGCCGACCTTGAGGTCCTCGAAGCAGGGCGTGCCCGGGATGCGTTGCGTGCCGCCCTGAGCTATCCGCACGTCGGCCTCGGGACGTTCCGTCTTGCGGTATGCCGCTTCGGAGGTATCGATCCCGGCGAGATTCACGTCGTGCATCACCACGTTCTCCGCGGCAGTCAGCATCGCTGGATCGACGTCGTCCGCGGTGACTCCGACGACCGTCGTGTGCATGGTGTGCACCCGTTCGCCGGCCGAGTCCGTGAACGTGTTGGTCACAGTGATCAGATCCCTGCCGGCGATTCTGCGCACCGATGACAGCTCGACGTCAGTGTGCAGTTCATCGCCGGCCACGATCGGCCGGTGCTGCTCGAAGACTTCTTCGGTCTGGAGGTACATGTCGTAACCGACGACCACCGATTCGAACAGGTGCCGGTTGGCGACCATGCCGGGGATCGACGTGAACGTCAGCGGCGCCACCAGGCCCGAATAGCCGAGTTTCGCGGCGGCCGCGACATCCCAGTGCGCGGGGTGATAGTCCTGCACCGCGCGCGCATACTCGCGCACCTTCTCAGAGGAGACCCGGTAGCTGTCGTCGACTCGGTAGTAGTGGCCGACGCGTGATTCGAGCGTTGACTTTTCTGCTGCTGCGGTCATGAATTGCTCAACTTTTCTATCGCCCGGTTCGCGGCGGCCGACCAAGGCACCCTAACGTGCCGACATCCAGCCGGTAACGCCGCTGTGGAGCACCGGCCGGCTGCCGGCCATTATGCGGCCCGTAGCGTCTCCGACCATGACCGTTTATGCCCTGAACCTCTTTAATATCGCCGACGCCGACGAGTACCGCGCATACTCACGCCGGTCACCCGCCGAGGTGGCGAGGCACGGCGGTCGGGTCGTCGCGCTCGGGAGCTTCCAGCATGCGGTTGTCGGCGACATCGAGCCGCGGCAAGTCCTGGTACTCGTGGAATGGGAATCACGCGAGGCGTTCGACAACTACTGCAACGACCCGGAAATCGCCGATCTGCATCCGCATCGTGAGAACGGATCATCGGGATACGTTTGGCACCTATTCGACCGCCTCGACGACCTCAGGCCGATCCTGAACGCGGCTCGTTAGCCGAAGCCGGGAACGCATCGGGTGGTCGGCGCTACAGCTGATCCTTAGCGGGAGCACAGACGGTCCACCGTCCTTCTTCCTTGCGGAAGTACATAGTCTGCGAGTGGTTGTCCTGGAACAGGAGGTTTGCAGACGCCGCGTTGCCGCGCACCACGACCCCCCCGATCTTGAATTTTGGTTTGTCCGCGTTGGCCACCTCGCCTCCCGGGTCTGCTACGGAATCCAGATACGGCTCGGCTTCCTCGCGGCACATGAGCCCGGCGATTTCTTGCGGATTACCCTTGCTGACCGATTCGGAGAAGGCGTTGATCAACGCTTTGATCTTGGTGGAGTCGCTGTTGTGGTAGTGGTGGTACGCCGCGATGGTCGCGATGCCGCCGCCGACGGCGATCACGATGACCGCGAGCGCGGCATACAACCAGCCGTTTCTACGTCGGCGCGGCGGCGCAGGCGGGGGTGGCCCCCACCAGCCGCCGGCCGGCGGTGCCCACGGCCCGGGCTGCGGTGTGGGCGCCCCATATATCGGTTGCGGTAGGGGCGGCGGCCCATAGGGCGGCTGTGGCGGCCAGGACGCTCCGCCGGGCGGGTTACCGTGATTGGGCGTTGTCATATTGGGGCTCAGTCGATTTCATCGAATTGGGCGGTCATGGTCTCATCAAGCAGTGTGCCGAAATCCTCTGGGTCCTCGGGCACCCCGCCGTAGACGGTGACGGCCTGACCGGGGGGAAGGTCGGGTGAGAGGCATACGTGTGAGCCCGCGGTGGTGGCCAGGAGCAGCAGGCGCGTGGGGTCTACCGCGTCTCGCGGCCAGTTGGATTCCGGTAGCCCCTCTGGGCACCCCAGGTATTCGGCGTAGGTCTGCAGGTGCCGAGGTTGAATGGGGCCGTTGGACATCCAGTCGGGGCCGACGAAGCCTGCGTGCGTCTCGCGGTAGAAGCGGCGCACGACGTCGGGGATCGCTTCGGCGAACCGCAACTCGGTGGTGTTGCACAGCGCCGGGTCCCAGCCGATCCAGCAGACGACATGCCGCCGGCCGGCGTCGTAATGCTCGATGGCGTAGACCAGGACCGCTTCCCCCATGACGTGGCCGAGTCGGACGTCCGCGAGTTCGGTCTGGAATGCGCGGGCAAAGGTGGGAACCAGGTCCAGAAAGTCGTTGTTCCACAGCGACACCGCTGCCACGCGCCGGGCTTCCGCCGCATCGGACTGCGCGATCGGCCGCCAGGATTCCGGCACATCGGCAGTGCGTCCGATTTCGGCGAGGATGACCGGCTCGGAGTGGGTGACCCTTCCGAGAATCGCTTCGATTTCCGTGATTTCCACTGTCATCGGCTGGGCGGGAGTGTCGTGAGCAACTGGTTGATCAGGTCTTGCAGCGTCGCGCGGGTGTCATTCTCCAGTTGTATTTGCTCCTGGACCCACTTGGGGTCGGCGTCACCGATCCTGGCGACACTGTCCGAATTCTTCATGCCATTGGCATAGGCCGACAGCCATTGCAAATTTCGTGGCGAGTTGGCCACCACGTACATGTACTCGGCGGGCAGGTTGAGAAAGCCGGGCACGTACATCAGCTGAGCGATCGGAACAATATGGTCCACGACGACCGCGGGTCGCGAGGGATCGGTCGCCATGCCCGGTATCGGCGCGCCGTTGCGCGCCGGGTCGGGAGTGCCGACGCTCGGTTTGCTCTGCCCCTGCAGTACCAGATCATCAGGCCAAGGCCCCTTTTGACGCAGCTGCTTGAAGACTGGCTGCATCGGGGGAGCAACCGCTACCCCGCCCAGCGAATTCCTGGGCGGCGGGGCAGGCGGCGCATAACCCGGCGGCAGCCCGGCCTTCGCGGCGTTGATCTTGTCGATCCTGTCCTGGGAAGGTCTCGGCAGCGTTCCATGGTCGGCCAACTTGGCTATGACTGCCGCGCAACTGCTGAGATTCGCTTGCGCCTGACTGCCGCGAGCATTCAGTTGGGCAGCTTCGGCATCGTAAGCGTCGGCCGCTGCCTGCTCCCTCGGCACGACGAAGTCATGGGGTTGGGCGTTGTGGCGGGCGATCTCGGCATTGACCGAATCGAGGGCCCGCTGCTGAGACTCACAACCCTGCGGAGGTCCAGGTGCGGCAGCACCGGGCGCTATGGACATCCCACCCGTAAGGCCGAAGAGGAACAGGACCGCGGCCAGCACGACGACCAGCGACCGGACAGCCGCCGGCAGCGCCACCCGACTCATCGGCTTGTCACGCATCATCTCGATGCGAGGTTACCCATTTTAGGTTCCCGACCCGCGGTGACGTTCCTGCCGAAGGCTGCGAGCGGTTCGATCGCCGGGTCAAAGTGGTCGGAGTTTGCTGCCATTTCTTCGGCGCCCCTCGACAACGCCGCGCTATGGGACATCGATTCGCGATCGATGCGTCGAAGCACTACTTTTCCTATCGTGATCTCGTCAGCTGCCAGGACCCTCGCGCGGTGGGTTGCTCCCGTCCTGACTATCGCGGGCCTTATCAGCATGGGCTCCCTGCACGTTGCTCCAGCTCCGGCGGTGCGCTTGGCCAGCGACGGGGACCCGCTGGCCGGAGCGCCGTTCTACGTCAATCCGAATTCGGCCGCCATGCGCGCGGCGCAGAGCGCCGATCCGCCGAGTCCCGAGCTGACCGCCATCGCCAACACCCCGCAGGCGTACTGGATTGTCCCGGGCTCATCGGCGTCCACCGTCGGGAAATACGTCGGCGACGCGAATGCCGCCGGCGCCATCCCGGTCCTGGCGATCTATGGAATCCCGCACCGCGATTGCGGCAGCTTCGCCGCGGGCGGCATGGGGTCGGCGGACGACTACCGCGGGTGGATCGACGGCATCGCATCCGGCGTGGGCGCCTCCCGGGTCGCGGTCGTCCTCGAACCCGACGCGCTCGCTATGGCCGATTGCCTGTCGGCCGATCAGCGCCAAGAACGCTACGACATGATCCGCTACGCGGTCGACACACTGACGCGGGATCCCAACGCGGCCGTCTACGTCGATGCCGGTCACTTGCGCTGGCACAGCGCCGAGGACATGGCCGCGAGGCTCAACCAGGCCGGCGTCGGCCACGCGCGAGGTTTCAGCGTCAACACGGCGAACTTCTTCACCACCGAAGACGAAATCGGCTACGGCGAAGCGATTTCGGGGCTCACAAACGGATCGCACTATGTGATCGATACGTCACGTAATGGCGCCGGGCCTGCGCCCGACTCCGAGCTCAACTGGTGCAATCCCAGCGGCCGCGCGCTGGGCACCCCGCCGACCGCGGCTACGGCCGGGGCGCACGCCGACGCCTACCTGTGGATCAAACGCCCCGGCGAGTCCGACGGGTCATGCGGCAAAGGTGATCCCGCAGCGGGCACCTTCGTGAGCCAGTACGCGATCGATCTGGCTCGTAAGGGTGGCCAGTAGTCGCGAGGCTGCACACGGGCAGGCGCGGCACTCGCGCGTCCGTGCAGCTACCGTACGAACGGCTCGCAGAGTGAGGTTCTCAACCCCTAACCACTGACGGTGAACATTCTTGGCGGCAGGTTCAAACCGCCAGCGAGCGTCAATCGCTGGCGTTACGCTCGGTGAATCAGCCAGGAGATTCGAGTTAGACATGAGCCATCTTGAGCGTCTCATCGGTGGGTTCATTGCAGCCGTCGCGTTGCTGATCGCCGCCAGCAACTTCCTCGGGTTACCCACCGCGTCCGCTGATCCGGTCTGCGGTGTGCCGGGAACGCCGCCGTGTGCGGGTCCTAGTCCGTTGACGCCCGAGCAGCAGTGCGCCTTCATCGCGTGGCGATCGATGATGCCGTGCAACTGGCTTGGGGTGCAAGTGCCCGCGGGCACGCCCGGCAGTTGGGACAACCCGCCAGCACCGCCGCCTCCAGCGCCGCCACCACCGCCACCCCAGCCCTGACCCTCCGCCTGCCGGACGTCAGATCTTCAAATAGCCCTTGTCGGCGGGAATTTGGGCGGCGGTGACCAACGACGAGGCGTCGCTGGCAAGCCAGACCACGATGTCGGAGATCAGGCCGGGTGCCGCCAGTGAGTCCGTCGGCAGCGCGCCCGGCGAGAAGCTGTGGATGTAATGCGGATGGTCCTGGAATACCTGGTACATCGACAGGTCGTTGCCCATCGGGGTGTCGGTGCCGTACGGGTGCACCGAGTTCACGCGGATACCGAATTCGCCGAGTTCGATCGCCAGCGAGTTGGTGAGGCCGACCACTCCGAATTTGCTTGCACAGTAGTGTCCGCAGCCCGGGACGGCTTTGATTCCCGCCGCGGAGCTGATGTTGATGATCGATCCGCCGTTACCGGCCGCGATCATCGGCGGCACAACGGATTTCATGGTGTTCCACAGCCCGGTGAGGTTTGTGTCGATGATTTCTTGCCATTGCTTGGCCGAAATCTCCCACAGGCGGCCCCAATTCAGCACGCCGGCGTTGGCGACGACGATGTCGAGTCGGCCGAATTGCTCGATCGCATTCGCCACGACCCGTTGCTGGCCGGCCAAGTCACGCACGTCCACCTCCGCGGCGAGCATTTTGCGCCCCTCGCCTTCCACCAGGCTGACGGTCTCGGCCAGGTCTTCCGGGAGCGCGGGGGGATAGCCGTTGTGTTCGGCGACGGGCGCGCACGCGTCGATCGCGACGATGTCGGCGCCCGCCCGGGCGAGGCGGACGCAGTGGGAGCGGCCCTGGCCGCGGGCGGCCCCGGTCACGTAGGCGACTCTGCCGGCTAGCGGCGCGGCGGGATCGGTCATGCCGACAACTCCTTTGAGTACGACGCTGGCTTAAACTGGCCGCCGCGAACAGCCTTCGTCACCGACAGCTTCCAGCGCCATTTGCGCACCTTAGCGACACGTGTTCAAGCTGGTCAACGCTTCACTGAGCGGCCGACACAAGCGGGCACGTTTTCGATCACCGTGATTGCGATAGGAATGCCCGCGCGGGCGGATTGGTTGGTTGACCTTATGCCCACCGGAATCATTCTCATGGCCCGCCCTGATGCTGCCAACCTGGTCGACGACGTGATCGGCCAGGCCCGAGAAGCCTACGGACACGGAGTCACCCAGGTGTGGCTGCCTCAGCAGCAGAACTATGACGCGATCGCGCTAGCGGCGCTCGTCGGGGCTGCCGTGCCCGGCCTGGGCGTGGGAACGTCGGTGGTCCCGATCAATCCGCGCCACCCGCTGATCGTCGCTTCGTTGGCGCAAACCGCACAGGCCGCTGCGCACGGCAACTTCAGCCTTGGGCTCGGGCTGGGTGCCCGCCAGATCGAACGCGAGGCCTTCGGCACCGACTGGTCGAACACCATCACCCGATTGCGGGAGCATCTGACGATCCTCGGGTCGGTGTTCAACAACGCCGCAGTCGATTTCCACGGCAGCGAACTCAGCGCGAGCCCGACCTGGCCGGTACAGGTTCCGGGCGGGACGCCCATCCCCGTGTATGTGGCGGCGATGGGCCCAAAGGCGTTGCGGGTCACCGGCGAACTGGCAGACGGAACATTGCCGTATCTGGCCGGGCCCCGGACCATCGGCGAATTCATCGTGCCGGAGATCACGAAGGCGGCGGCCGATGCGGGTCGCCCCGCGCCGCGCGTCATCGCCGCCGTTCCGGTGCTGTTGTCCGACGATGTCGAGGCCGCCGAGGCCGTCGCCGCGCAACAGCTGAGCATGTACGAGAGCATCCCGTCGTATCGCAACGTAATCGCCAGGGAAGGAGTCGCCAGCATCACCGAGCTCGCCGCCATCGGACCCGAGGAACGTGTCGTGCGGCAGCTACGCCGTTATCGCGATGCGGGCGCCACCGACGTGGTGATCAGCCCGATCGACCGCTCAGCGTCTGCGGACCGGGCAGCGTTATGGAGACTCACCGCCGCGCTGTGAACCGCCACTCGCACCGGCATGGCCGTGCGACGGTTACCGGATGACAAGCGTCACCGTGCCGTCTGTCGCCGCAAGGATTCGAGCCCACGCCTTGTCCGACGCACCGGAACGATTCGCGCGCGAGGCCGCGCCGTTCGGGGCCATCACGTCGAATCGTCTGAGAGAGCAGGAAATTCGGCAGTGGGAGGCGCTGCGCCGGAGCTAGGGTTAGTCCGCGGCGGCCAGCACGTCACGCACTGCATCGTCGACCGTGCTCAACAATTCGGGATCTATGCCTGCGCGACCGCGAACCAGAACCGATGCGTTATTGGCCGGCGGCAGTCCCTCGGCCGGGCACAGCCCGTCGGGCAGCTTGCCGATCGTCGGCAGCAACGCCACTCCGAGGCCCGACCGTACCGCCGCGTACAGTCCGGACAGATCGCCGCACTCGGCAGCAATTTCATAGGGGATGCCGTGGTTTTCGAGGATGGCGAAGGCCGGCTCACGCAAGGTGCACGGCTCGAAAAAGATCACCAGTTGCAGTGGTTCGCGTGCGGGCACGGCCAGCGTCCGCGCCGAAATCCATTGCAGGCGAACGATCCCGGAGGCGTTGGCGCGGTCCAAGCCCGCCCCGTCGAGCATGATCGCCAAGTCGACCAGCCCGCGTTCGATCGAGTCGGCCAGGGACACGTTGCGGTCCAGTCGGAAGCGCACCCGCCGGTCGGGAAGCCGATCCCGCAGCACGCCGGTCAGTCCGGACAGCATCACGTCCGCGCCGTGCTCGGTGGCCCCGATCGTCAAAAGCTTGGGTTCGGTGGCGCTCAGGTCGTCAAGCGCGGTGTCGTGGGCGGCCAGTATCGCGCGAGCGTGTCGCAGCGCCTTCAGGCCAATCTCGGTGAACACGATGCCGCGCCCGGAGCGCTGGATCAGCGGCTGGCCGACCACGGTCTCGACTTTCCGCAGGTGCTGGCTTACCGCGGACTGACTCAGATGCAGCGCCGCGGCGGCGCGGTGAAAACCGCCGCAGTCGGCGACCGCGACGAGGCTGCGCAGCGGCGCGATGTCGAGCACCTGGGTCATAGCTGCACCATAGTCCGATTAGCAAATTCGATCAATCGGCACGTTGTTCAAACGAAATTCAAGACACGAACCGCGTTATCGATAAGGCATTGCGATCAATCGTGATCAGCAATAATCGTTGGACCGCGGGGGTCGGGCTGGGCCAGCATGGGTCGCATGGACTTGCCCCGGATGCCGCTGACCACCGCGTCGGCGGTGACGTTCTTCTACGCGCTCGGCTATCCCATCGGAGTGCTGGCGGTGACCGCCATGGCGCCCATGGCCGCGCTGGTGCTGCGATTCGGTTTGGCCGCAATGATTCTGGCGATCTGGGCCGCGCTGGCCAAGGCGCCCTGGCCGCGAGGAGCGCAGCTCGGCCACGTCGCGGTGGTCGGCCTGCTCATCCAAGCCGTGCAGTTCTGCTGCCTCTACGAGGCCGTCCAGCTCGGATCGCCAGCGGTGCTGTGTGCGGTGGTGATCGCGATGAACCCCGTCGCCACGGCCATCCTGGCCGCCGTGTTCTTGCGCGAGCCGCTGGGATGGCACCGGGTGGCCGCGCTCGGCTTCGGCGTCATCGCGGTGTTGGCCGCATGCGCGCGAAGGCTTGCGGCCACCCATGGGGTCGATCCGGTCATCGTGCTGCTTGGGGTTGGGTTGCTTGGGCTTTCGGCCGGCGGCGTCTATCAGCAGCGGTTCTGTGCCGGTGTCGACTTTCGGACGATGAGCGCACTGCAGAATGCGGTCGGGCTGCTTCCCGCCGCGGCGCTGGCGATGCTGACGCCGTTCACCGTGCACGACGGGCGGCAGGCCGTGATCGCAGTCGCCGGCATGGTGCTGCTGAATGCGACGTTGGCGGTGAGCCTCTACGTCCGCGCCATCAATACCCACGGAGCGGGGGCGGTGGCAATGCTGTTCGCCGTAATTCCAGCGGTCGCCGGGGTGCTGTCGTGGCTCATCCTGGGTCAACGACCGGACGCCGGCGTCGCGGTCGGCCTGGTCTTGGGCGGCTTCGCCTGCTGGCTCAACAGCAGGGCGTCCAGGCCTCGTCGCGCGACGAAGGAGAGTGCTGAATCCATCCGGACGTGGGAGGGGTCCCCGATAGGCCAGCCGATTCATGCGTCGTGCGGGCCGTCGACGTCGCGAAGGTAGCACCCGCTCGGGGCTTCGGATTTGCCGCGATGCCAAGCCATTCGGCCGACCGGGGGTGGCGGGCGGACGGCGGCGATCCGGATTCTCGGCGATGTGGCAGCCGTCTCCGAGAAGTGGACAGCCATGCGCCCGGCCCCGCACACTGCGGCTACGGTGATCTCTATGACGCCGGCCAGCCGTTCCTCCGCAAAGCCGGTAAAGCGCCGCCCCAAAGACCGCAAGGCGCAGATCGCCCGGGCCGCCTCAGACGCTTTCAGCGAGCTCGGCTACCACGCGGTCAGCATGGAAAACATCGCCGCTCGCGTCGGGGTCTCGGCGGCGGCGCTCTACCGGCACTCGCACGGCAAATACGACCTGTTCCGCTCCGCGGTCCTTGAACTCGGGCAGCGGCTCGTAGACGCCACGGAGTTCGCCGATCACCTGCCCGACGACGCCGATCCTGGGGAGACGCTACGTGCACTGATCGGATCGCTGATCGACACCGCGATTGTGAACCGCACCGCGGGGGGACTTTACCGGTGGGAAGGTCGCTACCTGCACGCCGAAGACCAGAGAGTGTTGTCCGAGCAGGTCAAGCTGGTCAACCGGCGTCTGCAGCGGCCGTTGATCAGCCTCCGGCCCAAACTGCAATCACGGGAGCGTTGGGTGCTCTCGGTGGCGGCGCTGAGTGTCGTCGGCAGCATCACCGACCATCGTTCCCGGCTGGGCGACGGCGAGATTCGGGCGACGTTGGCCGACATCGCGGCCGCCGTGATGAGGTCCGACGTGCCGGTGCCACCGGCCAGCAGGCCGAAATCCCAACGGGCAGCGACGATTACGAGCGCGGTCGGTAGCTACGAATTGCTGTTGCACGAATCGGTCCGGTTGTTCAACGAACGGGGGTTCCGCGAAACCGGTATGGAGGACATCGCCACGGCTGTGGGCATACCGGTAGCGAGCATCTACCAGTACTTTCCGAGCAAGGCCGCGATACTGGCAGTCGCATACCGGCGCGGCGCCGACCAAGTCTCCGGTGACCTGTCCACTATTTTGGCCGCAGGCGGTGATCCGGAGCACTCGCTCACGCAGCTGATCGATGCCTTCGTCACGCGTTCGTTCGCCAACCCAGAATTGGCCCGTGTCTACTACACGGAGCGCAACAACCTGCCCGACACGGACGCGGTACTCCTCTACAACATCAACCGCTCCACCGTCGAGTCCTGGGCCCGGCTGGCCGTAGCGGCGCGACCCGACCTAACGCTCGGCCGCGCTCGATACGCCGTACACGCTGCGCTCGCACTCGCCGTCGACATCGGCCAGCTCGTGATGCCCGGCCCGAGCGAGCCCGCACGCATGACGGTGCGCCGCCTGATGGAAATCACGTTGCTTGGCGAATCTGACACAACTCCCCGCAAGGCCGCTAGGGGCGGGACGCAACGCCGCTGAGTCCACGGGGATGCACGCCGACTTCAGGTCGGAATGACGCTGCACTTGTTCTGGCGTCACTAAAGCGTGACGGCACGCCAGGCTGTCCCTAACACCATGCCGCTCAGGAAAACCTCTCGACCGGATGAATGGCTCCATGGCAACGAACGCTACCCAATATCTCGAATCGTGATTAACATAGTCGCCATCCGTACCGGGCGTCACGGACTCTCCACCTTGCTCTTGCGCCGACGCGCCCGGGGGAGGTTGCCGCGCGAAAGGCACGCCGATGCTGCACAGGCTTCGCCAACTACTGGACTACCAGTTGACGATCGCCGAGCTACTGGGCCTGGCCGTCCTGCTGGGCACGCCGTATCTGATCGTGGGCGTGATCTGGTCGTCCACCCATACGAGCCATCTACGTGACATGCACGGGATCGATTTGGTGGTGTCCTTTCTCGGCTCAATCGTGTCCTGGCCCGTGCTGCTGTTTGCCAACGTCTGCATGACGTAAGAATCGACATGACTAGACGCGGGCCCCTGGTTTTCTCGGTGGCCATAGTGGCCTTGGCCGCAGGACTTTTCGCGCTGCGCTTTCCGGTCTTCATCGACGCGTACGACCAGTACGGCTGGCAAGTCAAGTGCGGCAGCGGATTCACCACCGACCTGACCCAAGCGTCGAGTGCCGACAACGGACCAGATCATGTGGTCCGATCAACCGGCGCCTCGCGCTCGAATTACGTTGCACGATGTGATGACGCGCTGACGATCCGGCGCGCGTGGGCAATCCCCACGGCAGCCTTAGGCGGCCTCACACTGACATGGCTGGCCACGATGGCACTCGCACACGACCGGCGGCGCACCGAAGTCGTTACTGATCATCCAATGGCTGACCACCTGCGTGATCCGTGATCTCCCACGGAGAACAGATGGCGATGATCGCGCCGGCGCGACAGCCCGGTCCGCTGGCAAAACCACCTACCGTGTGCTCTCGTCAGGCAGGTCACGCCGGGACTGGTGCAATCCCGGGGCGTCCGGGTCATCGTCCTGGTGATCCAGTTGCTCCTGCAACTTGCGCTGTTCCTCGGTCGCCTGCCTGGCGTCCTCGGGGGCGGGTGATGGGTCGAAATTGACTTGCTGGTCCACGTGGGATCTCCTCTGAGCGTCTGCGTGCTCCAGTCAGGGTCTCCCGAATCCCACGCACCGAAACCTGTCGGCTGTCCGTGGCCGGCTAGCCGAGGTGCGCGGACAGCAGCCAGGCCCCCATCGACTTGCGGCCGTTGCCCTCGTCGCGGATGTTTGCACCCCCGAAGGCCTGGAAGCCTTCCAGGAAGCTGTCGGGCACGTTGGCGTGAATCCGGGCCGGCCGTATGTCGTCAACCACCCAGTATTTGGAGACCACGTCCCGTAGCTCGTCCTCGGTGACCGCGTTGACCGGGCCGTCGGCCGGCATGCCCGCGCGGTCGAAGACGAGCACGAAGTAGGAGGCGCCCGGCGCGGCGGCACGCACAATGGACTGCTGATAGCCCTCGCGCAACTCGACGGGCATCGAGTGAAAAAGGGTGCTGTCGACGATGGTGCCGAAGCGCCCGTCGTAACCGCCGAAAGCACTGATGTCGGCGACGTCGAACGTGGCATTGGCCAGGCCGCGCCTGGCGGCCTTCTCGCGTGCCAGTTTGATGGCGGTGGGTGACTGGTCCAGGCCCACCGTGGTGAATCCGCGCTCGGCGAGGAACAACGACACCGCCGCCTCCCCGCACCCCGCATCGAGCACGTCGCCATGGAACTTGCCGGCCTCGATGAGGGCCGCGATCTCCGGTTGCGGCTCGCCGATGCTCCACGGCGGCCGATTGCCTTCACCCATCTCGGGGGCCTCGCCCCGGTAGGCGGATTCGAACATATCTTGAGTCGGCTGAGACATACGACCCTTTATATCAACGCGCCTGATATATGTCAACGACCCTGATGCGTGCCAATCCGGACTTACCCGAGGGTCGCCGTCAGGTAACCGGAGTCTTCGCCGAACGAAGCCAGCTCGTCATCGGGCACCTGGAACCCATGGGCGGCGAAGGCCTGGTCGGTTGTCCGGATGTCGACGCGCCAGCCATGCCCGGCCAGGTACTCGGCCGCGGTGTTGCGGTCGCCGGTGTAGAAGAGTTCGGCCAGGTTGATCTTGGAGCCGAGACGCTGCGACCGTTCGGTCAGCTTCTGCGCCCAGTCCGACGGAATGTTGCGCAGATCCATGTGCTCGGTGGCGATCCGGCTGCCCGTCGCCGACAAGGCGACGATGTTGTCGAACAAGCGGTCCTGCGCCTCGGGCGGTAGGTAGACCAGCAGGCCTTCGGCGCTCCAGGCCGTCGGCGCCGTCGCGTCGAGTCCGGCCTCGACCAGCGCGGCCGGCCAGTCCTCGCGCAGGTCGATCGCCACCGTGCGGCGCTCAGCGGTGGGTGCGGCACCCAGCTCGGCCAGTACCCGCGTCTTGAACTCGATCACCTCGGGCTGGTCGATCTCGTAGACAATTGTTCCCGCCGGCCAGGCCAGCCGATAGGCCCTGGTGTCCAGTCCGGACGCCAGAATCACCGCCTGACGAATACCGGATTCGGTTGCCTGCGTGAAGAAGTCGTCGAAGTAGCGGGTGCGCACCGTAATCTGTTCGTTCACGGCCCGGCGGTTCAGCAGGGGATCGTCGGACCGGTCGACCTCGTGATCGATGAGCTTGACGAAGACGTCGCTGCCTACGGCGCGAACCAGGGGATCGGCGAAGGGGTCGTTCAGCAGGGGGTCCGGCCCCTGCGAGGCGATCGCCCGTTGCGCGGCGACCGCCGTCGCGGTCGCTCCGACGCTGGAGGCCAAATCCCACGTGTCGTTCTCGGTGCGGGCCACTACCCGCCTCCTCCCCGCTATTAGTTAGCTCATTTAAGCGACTAAGCCCACTCTACGCTTCCTGGACCGACCATTCGCCGATGCGCCCGGGGGTGACGAAGGCGCGACGACGTGTTGAGATCAGGTATGGCCGACGACATCGAATTGAGCCCGAGGGACTGGGTACGCGAGCAGACCGAGCAGATCTTGAAACAGGGCACGACCGATGGGGTCGAGATTCTCGATCGGCCCGTCGTCCTGGTGACGGTCACCGGGGCGAAGTCCGGCAAAAAGCGTTACGTGCCAATGATGCGCGTCGAGAGCGAGGGTCGTTACGCGATGGTCGCGTCGAAAGGCGGCGCCCCCGCGCATCCGTCGTGGTATTTCAATCTGAAAGCCAATCCCGAGGTCACGTTGCAGGATGGCGAGAGGGCCGTCGCGCTGAGGGCACGCGAGCTCGCGGGGTTGGAGCGCGAGCAGTGGTGGAAGCGGGCCGTCGAAGCCTATCCGCCCTACGCGGAATATCAGACCAAGACGACGAGGCAGATACCGGTCTTCGTGCTGGAGTAATGAACCGCGCGTCAACCTGTTTCGGTAAATAGCGCCGCCGGATATTTCACCGCCGCCCACGGCAAAAGATTTGCATTCGATATGCGGGCGGGCCGTCAGGTTGCGAGCCGCTTGACTGCCCCATACGTTCGATATGCATAAGGCCGTACACGCCTGGCACAACAACGACGTTTGTGGCGATCAGAAATTACCAGTGCCACAGGGCTTTACATCGCAACGATCCGGGCGCATCACGGGCTGATATCCGGCGCGCTTCCTCATGCACATCTCCAGGGAGGGCCGATGCAACACGCCGGGACGGCGGGTCGACAAGACTCCGAAACAGGTCAATCAACTCGAGCTGACCGGTGGGGTGCGGCCATGCAATATGACTTGCCGGCCTCGTTTGTGGTTTTCCTGGTGGCGCTTCCGTTGTCACTCGGGATCGCGATCGCCTCGGACGCGCCAGTACTATCCGGCTTGATAGCGGCGATCGTCGGCGGGATCGTCGCCGGGTGTATCGGCGGATCACCGTTGCAGGTCAGTGGTCCGGCCGCTGGGCTCACGGTGGTCGTCGCCGACCTGGTCTCCCAGTTTGGCTGGGCGGTAACCTGTTTGATCACGGTGATCGCGGGAGGACTGCAGGTCATGCTGGGAATCAGCCGGATTGCGCGCGCCGCCTTGGCGATCTCACCGGTTGTCGTGCACGCCATGCTGGCCGGCATCGGAATCACCATCGCGCTGCAGCAGGTGCACGTATTGCTGGGCGGCGAATCGCAGAGCTCGGCCTGGACAAACGTCATCGGCCTGCCTGCGCAGATCGTCGGCGCGCACCTGCCGGGGCTCGTGCTGGGCCTGCTCGTCATCGCCATTCTGATCGCCTGGCGGCGGGCGCCGGCGCGATTGGCCAAGATCCCTGGCCCACTGATCGCCATCGTCGTCGTTACGATCATGTCGGTCACGTTGCCGTTCAACGTATCCCGCATCAGGTTGGAAGGCTCGGTGCTGGAGGCGCTGCAGCTGCCGCAACTCCCGGATGGGAATTGGGGGGCCGTCGTGATCGCGGTGATCACTGTCACGCTGATCACCAGCGTTCAGAGCCTGCTGACCGCGGTCTCGATCGACCGCATGCACACTGGGCAGCGCACCGATTTCAACCGCGAGCTGATCGGACAGGGCGCGGCCAACATGGCGTCCGGCGCAATCGGCGGGCTTCCCATCGCCGGCGTGATCGTGCGCAGCGCGGCTAATGTCAACGCGGGAGCCAAAACCCGTGCCTCGACGATCATGCACGGGGTCTGGATTCTGCTGTTTGCCGTCCCGTTCGCGGGATTGGTCGAACAGATCCCGACCGCGGCGCTCGCCGGCTTGCTCATCGTCATCGGTATCGAGCTGCTCAAGCCTGCGCACATCGAGACAGCCTTGCGCAACGGCGATCTCATGGTCTATCTGGTGACCATTGCCGGTGTCGTTTTCCTGAACCTGTTGCACGGCGTCATGATCGGGCTGGCCGTGGCGATCGTGGTGACCGGATGGCGGGTGGTTCGGGCCAGGGTGGAGGCCAGGCATGTGGGCGACGAATGGCATGTGTTCATCGAAGGGGCGTGCACGTTCCTGGCCCTGCCCCGGCTGACGGGTGTTCTCGCGACGATCCCCGAACGCACCAGGGTCACCGTCCACCTGACGGCCAACTACCTCGATCACGCTGCCCACCAAGCCATCAGCGACTGGCAGCGTCGGCACTGTGCCACGGGGGGAGCGGTGACGGTTGACAGCGGACCGATGGAATCCTATGGGGGCGTGCGTAAGCCGTCCAAGGCCAACCGTCGCGCGGTTCACCTCAGCTTGGTCGAAGCGGACACTGGCTAGCTCCGTCGCCACGCTCAGGACGCGTAGGCCGTAGGGTTCCGCTACGTCAGGTCGGCGGCGATCCGCTTCAGCACGGCAAGGTGATCATCGACGGTCGCCAGCCCGGCGTTCATCGTGTTGACCGACAAGTGAGTGGCGCCCGCGGCCCGCCAGGCCGCGATGTCGGCGGCGGTCTTTTCGCGGTCGCCGGTCCAGCTCACGCGACCTTCCATGCCAAGGCTTTCCGCGTCGCGGCCGGCGGCCGCGGCCGCGCGCCGCACCTGTTCTCTCGCGTGGTCGAGCCCGCGGCCGGGAGCCGTCATCGGGAACCAGCCGTCCGCAAGCCGGCCCGCACGTTCCAGTCCCCGGTCGGAGGCCGCGCCGATCCACACGGGAATCGGGCGCTGGGTGGGCAACGGGGCCAGCCCCGCCGCGGTCACCGTGTGGTACTGCCCGTCGAACGTGACCGATCGTTCGGTCCACAACCGGCGCAACAGCTCGAGCTGCTCCTCGGAGCGCTTGCCGCGATTGGTGAACTTCTCGCCCAGCGCCTCGTATTCGACCGCGTTCCAGCCCAATCCGACGCCGAGCCGGAACCGGCCGCCGGTGAGCAGATCCACCTCGGCGGCCTGCTTGGCCACCAGCGCCGTCTGTCGCTGCGGCAGGATGATGACGCCGGTGACGAGCTCGAGCGACGTGATCGCGGCCAGGTAGCCGAACATGACGAACGGCTCATGAAATGTCGAGTCGATGTCGTAGGGGCCGTCCCACCCCTGGTGCACGTTCGGGTCGGCGCCCACCACGTGGTCGTAGGCGAGGATGTGGGTGAATCCGAGTCCTTCGACGCCCTCGCCGTACGCGCGCACGACCGCGGGGTCTCCGCCGAGCTCGGTTTGCGGGAACACAACTCCTATGCGCATTGGCGGTGCAACCAAGCCGCAGCGGAATTGCTTCCCGCGCGCGATGAAAAAGTCTGGGACGGTGCCGTCTTCGCGCCTCTCGGCAAGTGGTCGCTCGAAGCGACGGTTTTGAGGTGGTACCCGGGGGAATGTCCGACACCGTCGGGTCCTTCAACGAAGGGTGCCGCCCGAATATTTCGCCGAGACCCGATGATGGTCGGGTGACAACGAAAAAGATCAGGGACGCGCTGCGGATCGGTGACTTCGAGCCGACGTTCGAAGCCGAGCTGACCGCGCGCTACGAGATTCCGAAGCTCCCCGACGGCCCGGGGCGAGCCGATTTCCTGGCCGAGCACGCGGCCGACGTTCGGGTGGTGCTCACGTCGGGGTCGCCCGGCGTCGACGCCCACACGATCGCGGCGCTGCCCCACCTGGAGGCGATCGTCAACAACGGCGCCGGGGTAGACCTGATCGACCTGCCGGCGGCGCGGCGTCGCGGCATCGGCGTCAGCAACACCCCCGACGTGCTGTCGGACACCGTGGCCGACACCGCCCTGGGCCTGATCCTGATGACGCTGCGCCGTTTCGGGGCCGCCGACCGCTACGTGCGGGCGGGCAGCTGGGTGCGCGACGGCCCATTCCCCTACGCCCGCGACGTCAGCGGCCTGCAGGTCGGGATCTTGGGCCTGGGCCGCATCGGTTCGGCCATAGCGGCCAGGCTGGCCGGATTCGACTGCGCCATCGCCTATCACAACCGCCATCGCATCGACGGATCGCCGTACCGCTATGCCGACTCACCCTTTCAGCTGGCCGAATCGGTCGACGTCCTCGTCGTGGCCACCACGGGCGACCCCAACGCGCGCCATCTGGTCGACCGAAGCGTCCTCGAAGCGTTGGGGCCCGAGGGTTACCTCGTCAACATCGCGCGCGGCAGCGTCGTCGACCAGGACGCGCTGGTGGAGTTGCTGGCCGGCGGTGCCCTGGCCGGCGCGGGGCTGGACGTCTTCGTCGACGAACCCCACGTGCCGGCCGAGCTGTTCGACATGGACAACGTGGTGCTCTTCCCACACATCGGCAGCGCCACCGCAAGGACTCGCAGGGCGATGGCGCTGCTGGCGATCCGCAACCTGGAGACTTACCTCGACACCGGTGAGCTGGTGACACCGGTGCTGCGACCGCGCAAGTGACAGCGGGGGTGCGCCTCTGTCAGATGCCTCACACCAGATGGTCCGGCACCCGATTAACGGGTACTAGGCCATCCACCATGAGTGACACGACCCAACGCCAGCTCGGAGACACCGACAGTCCCATCGAGGACGAGCTCGAGGATGCCTTCAGCAGGATGCTCAGCGAGGGCACCCAGCGTCTGCACCGCACCTGACGCGGCGTGTTGGTCACCGGCTTTTTCGGCGGGACCGAGGTGGGGATCGGAGTGCTCGCCTACCTGTCGGTGCTGGACGCGACACACCGGCCACTGTTGGCCGGATTGGCTTTCTCGATCGGCTTCCTGGCCCTGCTTCTGGGCCGCAGCGAGCTGTTCACCGAGGGCTTCATCATTCCCGTCGTGACCGTGGCCGCCAAACGCGCCAGCTTCGGGCAGCTGGCCAAGCTGTGGGGCGGCACCATGCTCGCCAACCTCGTCGGCGGTTGGGTGATCATGTGGCTGATCATGACCGGTTTCCCCGAGCTGCACGCCCAGACCATCGAGTCCGGCACCCATTTCGCCACCGCGCCGGTGTCGGCGCAGAGCATGGTCCTGGCGATCCTCGGCGGCATGGTCATCACGTTGATGACCCGGATGCAGCACGGCACCGATTCCGTGCCGGCCAAGATCGCCGCGGCCGTCGCCGCCGCGTTCCTGCTCGCCGGGCTGCGGTTGTTCCACTCGATTCTTGATTCGCTGCTGATCTTCGGCGCGCTGGTCACCGGGAACGCGCCCTTCGGTTACCTGACTTGGCTGGGCTGGTTCGGCTACACCGTGGTGGGCAACATGATCGGCGGGCTGCTGTTCGTGACCTTGCTGCGGCTGCTGCGCAGCAAGGATCGGCTCGAGGAGGAACGCGCAGACGCCGAGTCGCTTTGATCCTCAAAGCAGTTGCGGCATAACCTCACTCGCCAGCAGTTCAAGGTGCGCCAAATCGGTTAGGTCCAGCAGCTGGGTGTAGACGCGTTGCACGCCGAGGAGTTTCCACGCGCCCAAGTTGTCCACGATTTCCGCGGGAGTGCCGACCAGCGGGCTGTTCGAGCGCAGCTCGTCGAGGTCGCGGCCGATCGCGGCGGCGCGGCGGGCCACCTCACGGTCGTGACGGCCGGCGCAGAGCACGAACGCGCTCGAGTAGACCATCGAGCCGGCCGGTCTGCCCGCCTCGGCGACGGCGTCCGCTACCCGCTGAAATTGCTTCTCGGCCACGTCTATCGGCGCGAACGGGATGTTGAACTCGGCCGCGTACTTCGCCGCCAGTTGCGGGGTGCGGTTGGCACCGAGACCGCCGATCACAATCGGTGGATGCGGGTGCTGCGTCGGTTTGGGCAGGGCCGGCGACCCGGTGATGGTGTAGTAGTCGCCGGCGTAGTCGAAGGTCTCTCCAGGTTTCGTCGTCCACAGCCCGGTGACAATGGCGAGCTGTTCACTGAGCCGGTCGAACCTCTCCCGCAGCGGGGGAAAGGGAATCCCGTATGCCTGGTGCTCCTTCTCGAACCAACCGCTGCCCAGGCCGAATTCG
Source organism: Mycobacterium sp. E3251 (assembly GCF_001666835.1). Classification (GTDB taxonomy): domain Bacteria; phylum Actinomycetota; class Actinomycetes; order Mycobacteriales; family Mycobacteriaceae; genus Mycobacterium. Next base: position 67,289 of record NZ_LZJF01000184.1, read on the forward strand.
ACGCGCCCCGCGCTCATGTCGTCCACCTGCGCCACCGCGACGGCCAGCGGACCCGGATAGCGGAACGTTGCGGAGGTCACCAGGGTGCCCAGCCGGATGCTTGACGTCTCCCTCGCGATCGCGCCCAGGGTCACCCACGAGTCGGTGGGACCCGGCAGTCCGTCGCCGCTCATCGCCAGGTAGTGGTCGGACCGAAAAAACGCCGCGAAGCCCAGCTGCTCAGCGGTTTGGGCTACGGCGACCTGATCGGCGTAACCGGCGCCCTGTTGCGGTTCGATGAAGGCACGGAATTCCATAGGATCCCTCTGTATGTCGTTGTACGGCAACCCGATTCCGAACGTGTACCCGCCTGTGGCCAAAGCGAGACGCGAACGGGTTTAGCACCCCACCCGCACTTGGGTATGCCCTTAGCATGACCTCACTACTTCCACCCAGGGTCGTGACGCCCGCGCGATTGACCTGCGCCGGCTCCGCCGACGCGGTCACGGCGGCGGGAATGCGCCGTGCCCTGCGCCGGTGGCTCCAGGAAGTGACCGAGGCCCCGGCCGAGGTGCGCGACGACATCATTCTGGGCGTCAACGAGGCGCTGGCCAACTGCGTCGAGCACGCATACCGCGCCCAGAACACGGTCGGCACCATGAAACTGCAGGCCAGCTACGATCCTGCCGCCCAATCGATCAGCGTTTGTGTCAGCGATCGTGGATCCTGGCAGCACCCCTCCCCGCAGCGGCTCAACGATCCGCGGCGATCCCGCGGCCTGATGCTGATGCATGCGCTCGCCGACCACTGCACCATCAACGCCCGGCCGAACGGCACGACGGTGTACCTGGACTACTCCACCAGGCCCTAGCTCACACGCCGACGGCGCGCTCGAGGTCCTTCAACGAGGTCTCCAAGTGGCCCAGCAGCCGCTGAAGGTGCGGGACGCTGCGGCGGCAACCCACCAGACCGAAGTCGAGGTTGTCGGCGTTGTTGGTGACCGTGATGTTGACCGCCTGCCCGTCGAGCGGGATGGACAGCGGATAGTTGCCGTCCAACCGGGCGCCACGCCAGTACAGCGGCTCGGAGGGACCGGCCGAGACGTTGGAGATGACGATGTTGAAGGGCGGTGAGGCCGCCGACAGGTACCCGGGGATCAGCCCGAAGAACAGGCCGCCGATATTGAACGCCGACAGGGCCAGTTGCTGGACCGGTGGCAGTTGCTGGAATACCTCTTTGGTGTCGCGGATCGACGTGCTGACGATCTCCAGGCGCCGCCCCGCGTCATCGAGGTCGGTCGCGAGGTTGCACAGGAACGTTCCGACCAGGTTGCCGCCGCGGTCGTCGTCGGTCTTGCGCAGATTGACCGGCACCATCGCGGTCAGCGGCGCGTCGGGCAGGGCATCCTGGTCCAGCAAGTAGGCCCGCAGCGCCCCGGAGCACATGGCGAGCACGACGTCGTTGACCGTCACCCCGGCCGCCGACTTGATCGCCTTGATCCGGTCCAGCGACCAGGACTGCGCGGCCACCCGCCGGGCACCGCCGATCCGGACGTTGAACATGCTGCGCGGCGCCCGGAACGGCAGGGTCAGTTGCTGTTCGAGCAGCGCCGCCCGGGCCAGCTTCAGCGTGGATGGCGCCAAGGCGAGCGCCGACCCCGCCGTGCGGCCGGCACGCTCGAGCAGCGACTGGGTTTTCTGACCCTTGCTGCGTTTGCGCGGCCCCAGGGTCCACGGGACGCGCACCTCGTCGTCGTGCGGGTCGGGGGTGAACGCGCGCTGCACCAGCCGCATCGCGGATACGCCGTCCATCAGGGAGTGGTGGTACTTCGTGTACACGGCGTACCGGCCGTCCTGGAGCCCCTCGACGAGGTGGGCTTCCCACATCGGGCGGTGACGGTCGAGCAGGCTGCCGTGCAGCCGGGACGCCAGCTCCAGCAGATCGCGGACCCGCCCCGGTTCCGGGAGCGCCGAGCGGCGCAGGTGATAGTCGAGCTCGACGTCGTTGTCGAACGACCACGCGAGGTTGGTCAGTCCGCCGAAGAAGGCGGGGTGCTTGCGGAACAGTGGCTGCACGTCAGTGCATTCGAGCATGGCCTGATAGGCCTCACGCACGAAATGGGGCCCGGCGTCCTCGGGCGGCTCGAAAAGCTGAAGCGATCCCACGTGCATCGGGTGCTCGCGGGACTCCCCGATGAGGAACAGCGCATCCGTCGGCGATATCGGTTCCATGGTCAACCCCGTTCATTTCGCTGCACCGTCCGCGCGGTACACGCCCATCTCCTAGTAGCCGCGGTGAGCGTTTGCTAATCCCGAAAGGCGATTCCGAATCCGGTCCCGGGCCGAAGGGCTTGCGGGCGCCGTCGTTTGGGTACATGGATGCGAACACTGGCGCACGGGGAGTTGAATGTCGGCGGGTTTGGAGTGTCCGAAACGGATGGAGTTCGGACCGTGCGGCGGGGTGCGACCCGACGGCCAATGCGAGATGCGGCCGGGTGCGTGCGCGTTCGACGACGTGGTGGCGTGGTCAGGCCCTCAACCCGCGGCGCGTCCCGCTCGTGCGCCGTTGGTGCTCACCGACTTCAGTTGCTCCCCGTTCGATCGCCGCGACGTCGCGGCGACCGCGGCCGCGCTGGCGCCCGGATGCGATGCCGTCCTCGTCGGGGAGCATCAGAACAAGCCCGATTTCCCGCCGACGCTCATGGGGTCACTGCTGCTCGACGCCGGCGTGACGCCGTGGATCACGCTGTCGTGCCGAGACCGCAACCGCGTGCTGCTCGAGCAGGAACTACGGGGGTTGCGCAGCATCAACGTGGAGACGGTGTTGTGCGTGACGGGCGACGGGCGCGGCTATGACGTGCGTCCGGACGTCACGCAGACCTTCGACCTCGACGGTCCCCGCCTGGCCTCGCTGGCCGCTTCGACGGGCGTGGTCGCCGCGGTGCCCGAAACGCCTACCGCCCCGCCCGTACACGCCCGGCCCGCCCGGTTGGTCGAGAAACAACGGGCAGGAGCGAGCCTGGCGGTCCTCAACCACGTGCCCCGTCCGGAGATCGTCGCCGACTTCATGACCATGGCGCGGGCCGTGGGTCTGGCGATCCCGGTGATCGCGGCGGTCGCAGTGTTCACCGACAACGCCTCCGCGGCGGTGCTAGAGGGCTTGCCCGGCCTGAAACTCGATCAGGCGGTGACGGAGCGGGTATTGGGCGCGCCGGATCCGGTGGCCGCGGGGATCGCGGCGGCGGTGGCCGAGGCCCGCGCGCTGCTCTCGATCGAAGGCGTCGACGGAGTCAACGTGTCGGGTCTGGCGTCCGCGTCGGGCGGGCGCGCGGGGGCGGAAATCAAGGCGGAGGTCGGTCGTCGAATAAGGGTGGGGGCGTCGTCGTGACAGAAGCGATGGAGGCAGAGTTCGACACCGTCGCCGAGTGGACGGCGCAAGTGGCGGCCGACCTCGGGCCGGACTATTACGTGCCCGCCGGTTGCCGGGGCAGCGGCAGTCCGGCCGCCCTCGACTGGTTGATAGCGGAGATGGCCCTGGCGCCCGGTGCCACGTTGCTGGACTCCGGGGCGGGCGTCGGGGGCCCCGCGGCCTACGCGGCCCGAGAGCGCTCGGTGCGGCCGGTACTCGTCGAGCCGGAGACGGGTGCATGCCGCGCGGCGAAGAAGTTGTTCGGCTTCCCGGTGGCGTGCGCGGTGGGGTCGGCCCTACCGGTGGCGGACTCGAGCTTCGACGCCGCGTGGGCACTTGGCGTGTTGAGCACGACACCGGATCACCTCGCGGTGCTCGAGGAGCTGCGCCGCGTCGTCCGGCCGGGCGGCCGGATCGGTCTGCTCGTCTTTCTATCCCACGGGAACGAAGCGAACGAGACGTTGGACGGCAACCATTTCCCGACGCCCGCCGGGCTAGTCGAGCTGGTTCGGCGCGCGTCGCTGCACGTCGAGGAACGGCTCGGCACCACCGACCTGCCGCCGATCTCCGACGCGTGGAACGAGCGGGTCGACGCCGTGACGGACGCCCTGAGCGACCGGCACGGGCACACGGAGGCCTGGCAGTTGGCCGAACGCCAGAGTGCGCAGATCGGGCGGTTGCTCGACAAGGGGACGCTGACCAGCGAGCTGCTGGTGCTGCGGCACGAGTGAGAATCCGTTACGCCGACTCGCGGAAGGCGGCGGTGATCTCGGCGACCCTCGGGTCGACCCGTAGCTCCTCCAGCGTCTCCGGGAGCGGGAGCCGCCAGTTCGGGTACTCGTCGATCGTGCCCGGCAGATTGGGCTGCCGAGGTTCGGCCAACACGTCGTAGGGCGAAATCAACTTCAGGCGGCTCGGCGTCGCCGCCAGCAACCGGTGCATCGCGGTGATGATCGCCGCCTCGTCCGGATCCGGACCGGTCAGCAGCCCCTCGGACCGCAGCAGCTCCAGCCACTCCGCCCGCTCCTTGTCGGCCACCGACTGCTCGCCCGCCACGTCGTCGAGCAGCCCGAGGTCGGCGCGGGCGCGCACATGCTCGGCACGCAGGAAGCCCGCGGCCGTGGGCAGGTCGTGGGTGGACAGGCTGGCGGCGGCCCGCGACGGCCATTGCGCCGGCCTCAGCAGCGGTTCCCCCGGGGCGGACTCGTCGCGGGTGAACCAGGACACCGCGCACCCCAGCATCCCGTTGTCGGCCAGCGCCTCCGTCACCTCCGGTTCGACGGTGCCGAGGTCCTCCCCGACGACGGTGGCGCCGGCCCGGTGCGCCTCGAGCGCGAGGACGGCGAGCATGACGTCGGCGTCATAGTGCACGTAGGTGCCGCGATCCGGGCCGTCGCCCGGCGGAATCCACCACAACCGCCACAGGCCGGCGACATGGTCGATCCGCAGACCGTCGGCGTAGGTCACGACGGCGCGCAGCATGTCGCGCAGGGCGGCGTAGCCGGTGGCGGCCAGGCGGTCGGGGCGCCACGGCGGCAGCCCCCAGTCCTGCCCGCGGGGAGTGAAGTTGTCGGGCGGCGCCCCGACACTCACCCCGGTGGCGAGCACATCGGCAAGCGCCCATGCGTCCGCGCCCTCGGCGTCGACTCCGACGGGGAGGTCGTGCAACACCCCCAGGGTCATTCCGGCACTTCGCGCGGTGTCGCGCACGGCGAGCAGCTGCTCGCCGCAGCGCTGCTGCACCCAGGCGTGGAACACCACCCGGGGCGCCAGCTCCCGCCGTGCCGCCGCGACGGCCGGCCCGGCGACGTCACGCAGCGGCTCCGGCCAGCGGCTCCACCGGCCACCGTGCCGCTCGGCCAGCGCGCAGTACGTGGCCCAGTCGCGCAGGCCGGTGCCGGCGGCCGATTCGTCCAGCGGACTGGGCCGGCCCTCGGCGCGCCAGAGCAGTTCCAGCGCCGACCGCTTGGCCGCCCACACGAGGTCGTGGTCGATCCGTTCGGTCGTTGCGGACACCCGCAGCGCATCCACCTCGGCGCGGGTGTCCGGGTCGGCCCGGCGGTAGGCGTCCAGGTCCTCCACGCGCAGCGCCAGCGGGTTGGCGAACCGCCGGCTGGAGGGGGTGTAGGGCGACGGCTGCACCGGATGCGTCGGCCCGGGGGCGCTGAGCGGGTTGAGCAGCACCGCGCCGGCACCGTGCTCGGCGACGGTCCAGTTCATGAACTCCCGCAGGTCGCCCAGGTCACCGATACCCCAGGAGCGGGCCGACCGGAGGGCGTAGAGCTGCAGCATCCAGCCCCAGGTGGCCGAGGCGGCAGGCACCTGGGGTGGTGCCGCGACCAGGGTGGCCTCCTGCCCGTCGCGCAGCTGCAGCCGATACCAGCCCGGTGTCAGGTCGCCGGGCAGCTCGTCGCGCACCTCGGTGCGGTCGCCGTCCTCGCTCACCAAGAGGGCCGCTCCGGGCAGCGGCCGGGGCCGTCCGTCCAGGCGCGCGGAAACGGTCGGTGGCAGGGCGCCGGCGCGGTCGCGCTCGGCCAGCTTGGCCAACTCGCGGCGACGCTCGGCCTCGCTGCCGGCGTCGACGTCGAGCAGGCCGAGCACCCGGATCACGACGTCGGCGTCGACCTCGACGGGCTCGCGCCGCTCGTTGCGGTAGGAAGTGGCCACCCCGTGGGCCGCGGCCAACCGACGCAGGTCATCGGGAACCGGCTTCGGATTCGCCATCAGCGCGCCGGCCCGGGTGTGGAGCCGACGGGGGAAATGGGACGACGAGGACGAGGAAGCACATCGCTTATATACCCAAGCCGGGGTTTCTCACACAGGCCGCCGAAAGCCGTTAAGCGGCAGCCGCTTTCGCCTAGTACCCGGTGGCCTGGAAGATGACCCGCCGAGCAATCTGAACCGCGTGGTCGGCGAATCTCTCGTAGAAGCGCCCCAACAGGGTGACATCCACTGCGGCGGCGACACCGTGCGGCCATCCGGGATCCATCAGCACCGCCAGCAATTGGTGGTGCAGTTCGTCCATCGCGTCGTCGTCGCGACGAATCTGTGCCGCTCGACGAGGGTCTTGGGCCAGCAACACTTCTCGGGCGCCGCCCGCCAACTGCTCGGCCACCGCACCCATCTCGGCGACGTGTCGGCGCACGTCCTCCGGCACGGCATTGCGGGGATGGCGCATGCGGGCGATCTCGGCCACGTGCACGGCCAGCGCCCCCATCCGCTGGGCGTCCGCGGCGATCCGAATGCCACTGACCACGGCACGCAAATCGGTGGCCACCGGTGCCTGCAATGCCAGCAGGGCGAACGCGGTCTCCTCGACGCGAGCATTGACGTCGACGAGGTCTCCCTGGCCCGCGATGACCCGTTCCGCCAGCACCAGGTCGACCGTCAGCAGCGCCTGGGTGGCCTGTCCGATCGAGTCCCCGGCCATCGCGCACATCGCCCCGAGTTGTTCGGTGAGCGAGTCCAACCGGTGGTGAAATGCGCTTCTCATGCAATAGAAGTAGGCCGAAACGCGCGAAATAAACGTCGCAGCGTGCATTGTCGCCGATTGCCGAAAAGCGGCCGGCGAAAGCCGTTCGCCCTCTACGCCTTTCGGTCTGACCGGCGGCTACCTGACGTCGTCGGCCAGCTCGCGCGCCTCCCGCTCGCTTTCCACCGCGGGGCCGGACCCGGGCAGCGGCTTCCTGGCGACCTCGGGCGTGAAGAGTAGCGTGACGGCGCCCACCAGTCCGCCGAAGATCAGCATGTAGGCGGGTGCCATGACGTTGCCGGTGCCCGACACCAGCGCCTGGGCGATCAGCGGCGTCGTGCCGCCCACCGCCGATATCGAGATGTTGTACGAGATGGCCAGCGACCCGTAGCGCACGTTGGTGGGGAAGAGAGCGGGCAGCATCGCGGGTGCCGTGCTGTCGAAGCACAGCTCCATCAGCCCGATCAGCAGCACCCCGATGCAGATCACCGGGTAGATGGCGCCGAAGCGGATGAGCAGAAACGCTGGAATGGAACCCACCACCAGCAGCGCGCAGCCCGTCCACATGATCGGTTTGACGCCGATGCGGTCGGACAACGCGGCGACGAGCACCACGGTGACCATCAGGATCGCCAACGTCACCACGATCATCACCAGCCCGGCGGTGTGGCCGACGCGCACGAACAGCTTGAGGTACGTCGGCAGGTAGCCGGTCAACATGAAGTCGGCGACCTGGGAGGTCAGCACCAGAGCCGCGCAGATCAATAGGCCCCGCCACTGATCCACGACGGTGCGCCGAAACTGTTGTTTCCGTCCGCCCGAGGGCTGCGCCCCCTCCGTCGCGTTCTGGTAGGCGGATGACTCCTTGAGCCGCAACCGCAGAAACAGCGCGAACAGGCCGAAGGGCGCGCCCAGCAGCAGGGGGATCCGCCAGCCGTAGGCCAGCATGGCGTCGTCGGGGAGCCAGGTCTGCAGCCCGGTCACCATCATTCCGGCGAGCACGAAGCCGACCAGATTGCCCATCGGCAAGAACCCGACCATCATGCCGCGTTTGTGGTCGGGGGCCTGCTCGACCAGATAGGTCATCGCGCCGACATACTCGCCGCCGGTCGATAAGCCCTGGAATATGCGGGCGATGACCAGCAGGATCGGGGCCCAGATCCCGATGGTGCTGTAGCCGGGCAGCAAACCGGTCACGGTGGTGCTCACCGTCATCATCAGAATGGTGACGACAAGGACCCGGTGTCGTCCGATGCGGTCGCCGAGCGGGCCGAAGATGAACCCGCCGAGCGGGCGCACCACGAACGCCGCGGCCAGCGTGCCGAACGTGGCGATCAGGTGGACGCCGCTGACGCTCTTACCGGGATAGAAAACCTGGGCGATGGTGGTGGCGATGTAGCCGTAGACGCCGAAGTCGTACCACTCCATGAAGTTGCCGATCGCGGTCCCCATGATGGTTTGGCGCATGGCCGGGTCGGCGACCCTGATGTCCTTGCGTGCCCATTTCCTCCGGCGGCCCCGTGCATTCATCGACGGATTGCGTACCCAGAAGTCTCGCGGGCCGAACAAATCACAACTCCCAACCGGCTCTGTCGTCTCCATCGACCGGTGGCCGATCGTAACGGCCACGGCAAGGTCGGCGGGAACTCACTGACCTTTCAGGCTGCCGATGCGAAGCGAGAAATCCTTGGGTGTCGACTGCTCCTGGGGTGTCGACTGCGTGGTGGCCTCAATTTCCTCGACGTAGCGTCGCGGGTCGCGGTCGACGATCGGTAATCCCTCGGTCGTGGGGTGTTCGGCCATGAAATCGCTGTATTGCCGACCCAGCGCTTCGCGGAGGCCGATGGGGGCGGCGCGACGGAAGTCGGACAACCCTTCGCGCTCCTCTTCGGCCATGTGCTCGTCGTTGGCCTCCCGGGTGCGGCCGACGGCCGCCCACCACTGCTCGGTGCCGGCCCGGGCCGCGTTGGCGTCGCGCACCCCGTCGCGAATGTCGTTGTGATCCCCGATGGCGTCGAGCGTCTCGCCCTCGGCGTCGTCGGTGCCCCGCTTCAGCAATTGCGGGTAGAAGATCTTCTCTTCGATGTAGGCGTGCACGTCCAGCTTGTCGGCGAGGGGACGCCACACCCGCTCCAGCGCGCTTTCGTCGGTCGGTGTCTGCGCCTGCAGGTAATCCAGCTGAGCGAACTGTTCGCGGAACCACTCATGATCAGCGAGGATCAACATGGTGATGTCAGCCATCGCGCCGCCCCACCTCCCTCACCGCTACGGTTCGCGGCCATGGTGTCCCATAGCGGCGGGCCAGTCAACCGGCCGGGAATGCTCCAGAAGGGCTGCATACACCGTGCGGATACACTAGGGCACCAGTGTGTCGATCGCCCTTGATCGCACGCCGCAAAAATCCACCACAATCAGAGGTTGTTTTGTGCCTGAGAACCGCAGCGAGCCCGTGAGCCTAGAGCCGCATTTCGACGACGTTCAGGCGCACTACGACCTGTCCGACGAATTCTTCGCGCTCTTCCTGGACCCGACTCGCACCTACAGCTGCGCGTATTTCGAGCGCGAAGACATGACCCTGGAAGAGGCGCAGCTCGCGAAGGTCGACCTGTCGCTCGGCAAACTCGGGCTGCAAGCCGGCCAGACGCTGCTCGACATCGGCTGCGGCTGGGGCACCACCATCGTCCGGGCGCTCGAACAGTACGACGTCAACGTCGTCGGCCTGACCCTGAGCCGCAACCAGCAGGCACACGTGCAGCAGCGCCTGGACCAGCATCCCAGCCCGCGCAGCAAGCGGGCGCTGCTGCAGGGCTGGGAGCAGTTCGACGAAAAGGTGGACCGCATCGTGTCCATCGGCGCCTTCGAGCACTTCGGGCGCGACCGCTATCCCGACTTCTTCAAGATGGCCTACGAGGCGCTGCCCGACGACGGCGTGATGATGCTGCACACCATCATCCAGCCCAGCCAGGAAGAGTTCGAGGAGCGGGGCCTGCCCATCACCATGACCAAACTGCGGTTCATGAAATTCATCATGGACGAGATCTTCCCGGGCGGAGACCTGCCCGCCGCCAAGACCGTCGAAGAGCACGCGACCCGCGCCGGCTTCAGCCTCAAGCTCTACCAGCCGCTGCGCCTGCACTATGCGCGCACCCTCGACACCTGGTCGGCCGCGCTCGAGTCGCGCCGCGACGAGGCCATCGCGATCCAGTCCCAAGAGGTCTACGACCGGTACATGAAATACCTGACCGGTTGCGCCGACCTGTTCCGCGAGGGCTACACGGACGTCGCGCAGTTCACCCTGACCAAGGGCTGACGACCCCGGCTCCCATCCGGGAGGACATAACTGGCCCGGCGGGTCGGTTTATCGGCACCCCGCGCGGGGTAAATCCACGAGCAACAACCTGTTTCGGTGCGCGTCGACCATCGTCGGCGCAAAACCGCAGGGAAGGACTGATCGTGGGTGCCAAGCATCGAATGACCGCGACCCTGGAGCAAAGACCGCGGGCCGGCTCAACCGCGCGGCGCAGGCCGGGTGTCGCCACGATATGCGATGTCGTTTCCGCGTCTACGCTGTGCGCGGCGGCGTGTGCGGTCCTGGTGCTCAACGTCCCACACAGCGAAAAGCGAACGATCGAGGTGAGCCAGGAGCCGCCTGCGGCTGCGCAGCCCGTGCGGCAAGTGGGCACGGTGATCGCCGTGACGGCGGGCTCGGTCACCGCGCGCAGCGCCAACGGGTACACCCAGACCTATCTGGTCACCCCCAACACCACGCTCATCGGTCGCGGCGGCCAATCCGCTGCTGCCGCTACGCATTTCACGCTCAACGACAGTGTTGAGATCGTCGGAACCATTCAGAATGGCACCGTCCTGGCCACCGCGGTGGCCGATCGCAACGCCGGGCGCGGCGACGGGCCGCCGATGGATTACCTTGACGGTCAGATAGTTCCGGTCGGCCGCACCTGAATCCTTCCTGGCGCAAAGATCTGCCGCTCGGCGCCTTCCACGAACAGCCCTGCCGGGCTAGTCTCTGTGCCATCCAGCCAGAGGAGGGCCCATGGGCGAGCAGGAAGTAAAGATGATCATCCTGTCCACCGACGACCTCGATGAGTCGATCCGGTTCTACAGCGAGACTTTGGGCATGCCGCTGAAATTCCGCGACGGGGCGCACTTCGCCGCCCTCGACGGCGGACTGGTAACGCTCGCGCTGGCGACCTCCGTGGACCATCCCATACCCGGTCAGGTCGTCGTCGGCATCAAGACCGCCGACGTCGACGCCGCGGCCAAGGCGGTGGAGGCCAGCGGCGGCGGGATCGTCAAAGCCCCGTACGACGACGCGCACGAACGCCGCGCCGTGGTCTACGACAACAAGGGCAACGGTCTGGTGTTCTACAAACCGCTCGCCCGCTGACAACTACTTGCCGGTGCGCTCGCGGTGCTTGCACCCCGGCCAGCAGCATGGGCGGCGCTTGCCTTCTTCCAGCTCCTCCTGCGTCCGGCGGATGCGGCGCTGTCGGGTCGTTTCCTGCTTGGCGTCCTCGACCCAGCAGATGAACTCGTTGCGGGCCAGCGGCGTGATGTCCTTCCACGCGGCGAGGGCCGTGGCGTTGCCGATCAACGACTCGCGCAGGTCCGCTGGGAGCTTGTGCACCACCCCGCCGGGTATTCGCTGGCTGCTCATGGGGTTAGGCTAACCCGCCGTTCAGGCTCAAATGTGCGCTGTCGTCGTGTAATTCGTCGCGGCGCAGGCCCATGGGTGTGAGGTCTGGGACGTCCCCGCCGGCGACCACCGCGCGGGTGAGGGGCGTGAGCGCCCGAAACAGCGTCTCCACCTCGTCGTCGTCGAGCGCATTGAGCGCGGACAGCGAGAGCGCATCGGTGGAGCGTTCGATGTGGTCCTTCAGTTCCCGGCCGGCCGCGGTGAGCGAGCCGTCATCGTCCAGCAGTCCCCGTTCGGTCAGCCGCTGCTCGTGGTGCTGCCACGCGGCCTCGTCGTAGTCACGGGTCCGCGCGATGTACTCGCGCGGAACTCCGCCGGCCGCGGCATGCAACACGTTGGACTCCCGTCCCGAGATGCCGGCGGCCGCCAGCACAGCGACGTGCCCGTCGCCACGGTGCTCACGCAGCAACGTCGTCGCGTGCCACAGCGCGGCCAGCGGATCGTCCGGCCACGGCAGTGCCAGGTTCGCGGCGAACAGCGGGCGCGCGTCCAGTGGGGCGTGCCGGGCCGCCTTGCCCGCCAATTCCGCTGCGGTACGGATGTTTTCGTCATCACCCAGCCCGTAGCGGCGCAGCGCCGCGACGGCGGATTCCTGCCGGGCCCGCAACGCCGCGGCCGGGCCGGCGACCTCCCATGCCGCCGGCAGCGCCTTGGCGACGCGTTCGGGAGCGAAGTTGTAGAAGATCGCGGTGACCACCTGCCGGGGCACCGGGCCCAGCGGCGCCGATCGGGCGGCGAAGTAGCCCATCCAGAAGCCGCGGTAGCCCAGACCGTCCAGCGCCGCCCGTGCCTCCGGAGCGAAATACGTCACCGCATGTAGCGGTTCGAACCGGTCGAAGAAGCGCCGCGCCAGCGCCGGTTCCCTTTGCACGATCGCAGTTAACCACACTCGCCGCTTCGGGCGGCCCTGACGACGGCTCGCCGGATCGCCTCGTACCCGGTGCAGCGGCAAAGGTTGGAAGTTAGCAGCTCCCGCAGCCGCTCCGGGTCGTCGACGATGCCGAGGTCGGCGTCCAGCGCACCCGCCGCCAGCATCAGGAAACCCGGAGTGCAGAAACCGCACTGCAACGCGTGCTCGGCCGAAAACGCTTGCTGCAACGGGTGATCGGTGCCATCCGGTGCGGCGAGACCCTCCACCGTGCGGATCTCGCGCCCGCCGCACTGAACGGCGAACATCAGGCAGGAGCGCACAGCGTCGCCGTCGACCAACACCGTGCAGGCCCCGCAGACGCCGTGTTCGCAGCCGAGGTGGGTGCCGGTCAGCCCGCAGTCCTCGCGCAGGGCGTCGGCGAGCGTGCGACGCGGCGGCACGTCAATGACGTACTGGCGCCCGTTGACCGTCAACTCGATGTGCACGGCATCATCCTCGGGCTCGGGCCTGGACGAGGGCGCGGCGGGTGAGCACGCCCACCGCGTGCCGTTGGTATCCGATGTCCGCGTGCGGCTGGGGGATCGGCGCGGCGTCCTCCTCGGCGGCGGCACGCGCGGCGGCGGCGATGGCGGAGTCGTCGAACGGACGCCCGATCAACGCGGCCTCGGCCGCGGCCGCGCGCAGCGGTCGGTCCGCCGCGTTGACCAGTCCCACCGAGGCGGATGCGACGCGGCCGTCCGCGACGGTCACGGCCACCGCCACCGCGAGTTCGGCGAAGCTGGCGTGGGTGCGCCGATGTTCGACGAAGCCGACGGCGGTGCCGTCCGGCAGCAGGGGCAGGCGCACCTCGGCGAGCAGTTCGTCGGGGCGCCGGACCGTGGTGAACGGGCCGGTGAAGAAACCCTCCGCGCGCACCGTGCGCCGCCCGCCCGAGCCGAGCAGGTCGACTTCGGCCCCCAGCGCCACCGCGATCGTCGGCCACTCCGCCGCCGGGTGGGCGTACGCGAGGCTGCCCAGCATCGTGCCCCTGGCGCGGATCGGAGGGTGGGCGATGTGGTGGGCGACGCGGCCCAACAGCTCACCCAGTGGCCCTGGCGCGCAACCGGATTCGAACGCACGGTGCCTGACCAGCGGGCCGACCCGCAGCACCGCGCCGTCGCGCGTCATGCGGTCGAAACCCGCGACGCCGTTGATGTCGACCAGCCGCCGGGGCCGGAAGGCGCGGAAATTCATCTCCAGCACCAGGCTTTGCCCGCCGGCCAAAACGTGCGCATCGCCGTCGGCGAGCGCGGCCACGGCTTCGTCCACGCTGCGCGCGGCGACGTAGTCGAACGGCGCGGGTTTCATCGGGTGGCCCGCCAGCAGTTGTACGCGGTGAGCGGCATCTGCAGTCGGGAGGGGTCGTCGATTCCGAGCGCGTCGACGACGGCGTTGACGATTGCGGGGGGCGTTCCGATGCAGCCCGCCTCGCCGGCGCCCTTCGCGCCCAGCGGTGTGTTCGGGTTGGGCGTGCAGGTCTCCGCGAACCGCAGCGGCGGCAGCTCCGAGATGGTCGGGATCAGGTAGTCGAGCAGGCTGACCGTGGCCGGGCGACCGTCCGGGTCGTAGCGCACTTCCTCGCACATGGCCTGCCCGAGCCCCTGCACCGTCGAGCCGTAACCCTGCCCGTCGACGATCAACGGATTCACCACGACGCCGTAGTCGTCCACGGCGACGACCTTCAGCACGGCGATCTCCCAAAGCTCGGTGTCGACCTCGACCACGGCGATGTACGCGCCGAACGGAAACCCTTCCGGCGGCGCGAATATCTCGTCGGCGCGCAATTGTCCCTCCGCGGCCAGGTCGGCCAGACTCATCGCGTGGCCGCCGGCGTGCACCTCGCCCTTGCGGTATTCCACGTCGGCGGCCGGGACGGCGCGGATTTCCGCCATGCGCTGCCGGGCGGTCTCGATCAACTTGCCGGCCGCCCGGTGCAACGCGGCGCCGCCCGTCTGCATCGACCGGCTGGCGAATGAGCCGATGCCCTGGGGGATCACGGCGGTGTCCCCCTCGACCAGCCGCACCCGCTCCACGTCCACGTCGAGCACCGCGGCGACCACCTGCGGGAAGGAGGTTTCATGGCCCTGGCCCGTCGAGCAGCAGCCGGACAGCGCCACAAACGTGCCGTCCGGGCAAGCTTCGACCGCGCCGAATTCGTCACCCGCCCCGGAACGTTCGACGTAAGTGCACAGCCCGATGCCGATCGGCGGCTCACCGGCGGCGCGGCGGCGGGCCTGCTCGGCGCGCCACCCGTGGTAGTCGACCTCGCGCACGGCCAGGTCCAGGGCGGCGGCGTAGTCACCGCTGTCGTAGGTGTACCCGGTCGGGGCGGCATACGGAAACGCCTCGGGGGCAATGAAATTGCGCCGCCGCAGCTCGACCGGATCCATGCCGAGCCGCCGGGCCAGCAACTCGACCGTCCGCTCGATCGCCGACGCCGCCTCGGGGCGGCCGGCGCCGCGGTACGGGCTGGTGGGCGCGGTGTTGGTGACCACGGCGCGGGCCCGCACGTGCACGTGCGGAATCGCGTAGGCGCCGGTGGCCATCAGCGCCGTCGCCGTCGGTACGAACGAGCCGGTGTGCGGGTAGCCGCCCACGTCGGCGTCGACGTGCAGCTCGTAGGCGAGGATGCGCCCTTCGGCGCTGGCCGCCATGCGGACCCGCTGGTTCTGCCCCCGCCCGTGCGGCGCACCCGTCAGCGACTCGGCACGGTCCTCCAGCCAGCGCACCGGCCGGCCCAGCCGCCGGGCCGCCGCGACCACCGCCAGGTACTCGGGCCACGTCTCACTTTTGCCGCCGAACGCGCCGCCGACGTCCGGCACGATGACACGGACCTGCTCCGGCCGCAGCCCGAACCCGGCGGCCAGGTCGCGGCGCAGACGGTGCGGCGCCTGATGCGAAACCCACACCGTCAGCCCGCCGCCCGGCTCCGGGCGCACCACAATCGCCCGTGGCTCCATGAACATGTGCGAGACCAGTTGTTGGCGATAACCGGCCGTCACCACCACGGCCGCGTCCCGCCACACGGACTCGTCGATGCGATCGCCAAACTCCTTGTCGGTGGCGGCATTTCCCTTGCCCGGGAACAACTGCACGTCGCTGGCGGCCGCCTCGGTCGGGTCGAGCAGGACGGGCAGCGGCGCGATGTCGACACGCACCGCGTCTCGGGCGTCCTCGGCCAGATACCGATCGTCGGCGACGACGATCGCCACCGGCTCCCCGACGTAGCGCACCCGCTCGGTGGCCAGCGCCGGCCATGGCCGGCCCTCCACGGACCCCGGGTCCAGCATCGGGGGGGTGTCGGGCAGGAACGGAAGGTCGGTGTGCGACCACGCGGCGGCCACCCCCGGCAACGACCGGGCCGTCACCACGTCCACCGCGCGCAGCTCCCCGTGGGCGACGCCGCTGCGCACGAAGGCGGCATCCAGGCATCCGGGGAGGCGCAGGTCACCGACGTAGCCACCCGCTCCGCGCACCAGCCGCGAATCCTCACGGCGTTGCAGCCGCGCACCAATCATCCGGCCCATTTACCCATGTACCGGGCGTGACAAACGAATCACCCCGGGGCTCAAAGCCTCAGCAGGCGCTCGGCGTTGCGGTGGGCGATCTTCTCCCGATCGGCCTGGCTGATCGGCATCCGATCGAGAAACTCCCGGCACGCCTTGATGTTTCCATAGGGATAGTCGGCGGTGAAGACGACGCGGTCGATCCCGATGACGTTGACCATCGCCAGGTAGGCGTTGAACGACAGGCTCCAACTGGGATCCATTGCGCCGGGCCGCTGGCTGAAGAAGTCGCCGGCGAGGATGCCGCCGTAGAAGTTCTCCCGCAGGTACTCCTTCACGGTGCGCTTGAGGCCCGTCTCGGCCGGCGGAAACGAATAGTCGGTCCGCCATCCCATCCAGCTCAGCGCCTCGAAGTGGTGACCCACAATGACCTGCAACTGGGGGAACCGGTCGAACACCCCGCCGAGGATCAGTCGTAGGCAATGCAACCCGGTGTCGATGTGCCAGCCGACCCCGGCGGCCGCCAACCGTGCCGTTATTTTCCGATCAAAACCGGCGTAGTAGGCGTCGATGACCGGCAGGGGCGGCAGGGTGGGATGCAAAAAGATTGGCACGCCGAGTGATTCGGCGGATTCGAAGACCGGCCAGAAGAAGGTGTCGTCGAGGTAGCGGCCGTTGACGTGACCGTTGATCAAGGCGCCCACGAAGCCGTGGTCGCGGACGGTGCGTTCGAGCTCGGCGGCGGCCACCGCCGGGTCGCGCATCGGCAGGGTGGCGAAACCGCGGAACCGATCCGGGTGCCTGACGATCGCGGCCGCCACCTCCTCGTTGGCCCGCCGCGCCAACTCGGCCGCCACCGCTGGTTCCAGCGTCTCGGGGCCCGGGACGGAGTGCGAGAGGATCTGCACGTCGATGCCCGCGGCGTCCATCGCGGCGAGCCGGCCTGCGCCCAGGTCGTTGATTCCCGGCGGCCACTCCCCGTCCGCTCCGGGCGAGCCGTAGCCCGCGTGCATCAGCAGTTCGGTCGCCGGATCCAGCCCCTGGTTGTGGTGCTCTTCGGCTATGGCCGCAAACCTGTAGTGCTCCTCGATACCGATGACCTTCATCCGTCTCCTCCCATCCATGGACACCCACGAGACCGGGGCGCTCGGCGTTCACCGGGTACCAGGCGCGGGCTGCCCCCGCATAGTCTCGAACCCGTGACCATCCCGTACGACGATGCGCTGTGCGAGCGGATTCGGGGCCACCTGGCGGACCATGAGCGTCGCGAGGTGACCGACCCGACCAAGCGGCACGCGGCGGTCGCCGTGGTGCTGGTCGACTCGGCCCTGGGCGAGGACCGGGTCGACCCGGCGCCCGTGGAGGAGTGGAACGGTGACCGCCCCTTGCCGGGGGCCGGCCTCGACGGCCGGATGGTCGATGTGTCCGGCGGCGCGGCATTCCTGTTGTGCCGCAGGGCATCCCGCCTCACCTCGCACGCTGCGCAGTGGGCGCTGCCCGGCGGGCGGCTCGACCCGGGTGAGACCGCCGTCGACGCGGCATTGCGGGAACTGCACGAGGAAGTCGGCATCAGCCTGCCCGAGTCGACCGTGCTCGGGCTGCTGGACGACTACCCGACCCGGTCCGGGTACGTGATCACCCCGGTGGTGATCTGGGGCGGCGGCCGGCTCGATCCCCGGCCGGCGCCCGACGAGGTGGTGGCGGTGTACCGGGTGGGTCTGCACCAGTTGCAACGCGACGATTCTCCGCGGTTCATCACGATCCCGGAAAGCCCCCGCCCGGTGGTGCAGATTCCGCTGGGAAACGACCTGATTCACGCCCCGACCGGCGCCGTGCTGCTGCAGCTGCGGTGGTGGTGTCTGGAAGGCCGACACGACCCGGTGGGCGGGCTCGAACAACCGGTCTTCGCCTGGAGGTAGCGGTCGGTGGACGACCCCCGGGCAAGCCTGCCGGCTCACCGACGGCGGGTTCTCGTCTTCCTGGCCGGCGTGGACAGGCGGCGGTCGACGGCGGACAGCGCGCGCTCGGCCCACCGAATGTTCTCCTCCTCGAACGCGATTCCGCGCAGCAGCGTCAAGTAGGGACCTATTCGCTGGGCATGGGCCAGGAAGTCCTCCTCGTCGCGGCCGTCGAGCATGCGCGCACGCAACCGTTCGTAGCGTTGCAGTTTGGCCGTCGCCCATTGCAGTCGTTCGACGATGGACTCGCGCACCGCCCGCGTGTCGCCGGCGTCTGCGGCCTGCACCTTGATGAGCAGTTCATCGCGGATCACCGACGGCTTGGGCGGCTGCGCGGTGAACTCCTGGATCGCCTCGCGGCCGGCATCGGTCAGCGAGAACAGGCGCTTGTTGGGCCGCCGCTCCTGGTGCACCACCCGCGCCGCGATGAGACCTTGCTCGGCGAGCCGGTCGAGCTCGCGGTACAGCTGCTGCGGCGTGGCCATCCAGAAGTTCGCGACCGAGGCGTCGAATTCTTTGGCCAGGTCGTATCCGGATGACTCCCCCTCGAGGAGGGCCGCCAATACCGCATCCCGCAGCGACATCGACACAGGCTACAACGCGATGAGTAGTCAACAAAGTGATTAATCGCACTATGGACATGCCGGGGCCTTCGGCATAGCGTCAACGGCACTCCTGAAACGAATTCACTAGGCGAGGTGTCGGATGCATCCGTTCCGCAAGGCGGTCGAAGAACGCGACGAGAAGGGCATCCAGGCGCTGCTTGCCGACGACGTGGTGTTCACCAGCCCGGTGGCGTTCAAGCCGTACGTCGGCAAGCCGATCACCGCCGCGATCCTGCGCGGCGTCATGCGTGTCTTCGAGGACTTCCGCTACGTCCGTGAGATCCACGACGGGGGCGGTCGCGACCATGCGTTCGTGTTCGAGACCGGGATCGCCGGAGCGCCGGGGGTCAAGATCACCGGTTGCGACTTCCTGCACTTCAACGACGACGGCCTCATCGACGATTTCGTGGTGATGGTGCGACCGCTATCCGGCGCGAAGGCGCTGTCGGAGGCGATGGGCGCCCAGTTCGACCGAATCCAGCAGGAGGCGCTCGAGCTGGCCGACGAGTTCACCACCGCGTAGGAGTAGCGAGCATGCGAATCGGATTGGGCATCAACTACGCGGGCGGTTTCAAGGACGTGGCGGCCGAAGTGGCCGACCTCGAGCGCGCCGGACTCGACATTGTCTTCGTCCCCGAGGCGTATTCGTTCGACGCAGTGAGCGCGCTGGGCTACCTGGCCGCCAGCACCGACCGGGTCGGGCTGGCCTCGGGGATCCTGCAGCTCTACACGAGAACGCCGACGCTGACCGCGATGACCGCGGCCGGCCTGGACTACGTCTCCGACGGTCGGTTCACGCTGGGCCTGGGAGCTTCGGGCCCACAGGTCATCGAGGGCTTCCACGGTGTCCCGTACGACGCGCCGATCGCCCGGACCCGCGAGGTGATCGACATCTGCCGCCAGGTGTGGCGGCGCGAGACGCTCACACACCAGGGCAGGTACTACACGATCCCGCTGCCCGCCGGGCAGGGCACCGGGCTTGGCAAGCCGCTCAAGCTGATCAATAAGCCCGTGCGGGAACGTATTCCGATCCTGGTGGCGGCGCTGGGACCTAAGAACGTCGAGCTGGCGGCCGAGATCGCCGAGGGCTGGCAGCCGATCTTCTACCTGCCCGAGAAGGCGTCGCAGGTATGGGGAGAGGCGCTGGCCGCCGGCCGGGCCAAGCGCGACCCCAGTCTGGGTGACCTCGACATCTACGCCGGACCGGTGCTGGCCATCGGCGAAAACGTGGAACCACTAAGGGAATTCGTCAAACCGCACCTCGCCCTCTACATCGGCGGAATGGGCGCCAAGGGCAAGAACTTCTACCACGCCCTGGCGACCAAGTACGGCTACGGCCCGCAGGCCGATCGGATTCAAGAGCTCTACCTTGCCGGGGACAAGGACGGCGCCGCCAAGGTCGTCCCCGACGAACTCGTGCGGGACGTGAACCTCATCGGCAGCCGCGAATTCGTCAAGGACCGCGTGGCCGCGTTCCGGGAGGCCGGGGTTACCACGCTCAATGTCTCGCCCATCGCGTCCACAACCGCCGAGCGGATCAAGCTGATCGAGACGCTGCGCGAACTCGTCTGACCGTCGGGCCTCGTCAGCCCTGGCGGTGGGCGCCTCGGCGGAGTCGAACCGCTCGAGTCACGGCCGTCAGCAGCGCCAGCGCCGCCATCACGGCGAGGATGGCCGTCGAAACAGTCGACCCGACCGTCGTCAGAATCAGCGGCAGGCCGAAACCGATGTACGTCACCACGTAGAACGCGCCAACGAGCGCGCCGCGCAGGCGTTTTGGCGCCGCGGCCTCCAGGTCGATCAAGCCCTCGCGCAGACACAGACCGGAGGCGCTGCCCAGCACCAGGAACAGTGGCAGACCGAGCGCCGGCGACATGTCCGGCGGGGCCAGCGCGGTGACCGCGTAGCCGAGCGCGGCGAGCACCGCACCGGCGGTGCCGGCCTGCGGCCCCCACCGGCGCGCGCGGGCGAGCACTTGGATAAGCCCGCTGACCCCGTTGACCAGCAGCGTGGCCAGGCCGGCGGCCATCGGAGCCGCGAGCCCGGTGTGCACGCGGCTGGGGATCGCGATGAATCCGAGTGTCGCCGAAGCGAATACCCACGGCGCCAGCGGCATCGCCCAACTCAACGCCCGCGCCGCACCCCGCCCGCCGCCGCTCGACGGCTCCCAAACCTGGGTGGTTTCCTGCTCCGTGGCCCTCGCTCGCCCCGCGACGACGATCGCGACGGCCATCGCGGCCACTCCGACGGCGGCCGCGATCCCGAACGACAGCCGGACGCCGACCGGACCCGCGCCGGCGATCAACGCTCCCGCGAACGGGCCGATCGCGAAGCCGGCCATCAACGCCGCGCCCGCGGCGGCCGCGCCGGCGGGGCCTTTCAGGTCCGAGGCCCACGCGGTGCAGGAACTCATGGCCAGCCCGACCCCGAGCCCGACTACCAGGCGTCCCAGCAGCAGAACGTCGTACTGCTGCGAATAGAACATGGCCACCGTCCCCGCCACGGCGGTAGCCGTCCCCGCCAGTGCCACCGACCGACGCCCGAAGGCATCCGAGGCGCGTCCGCCGACGATCAGACCGGGCAGCAAGCCCAGCGCGTAGATGCCGAAGATCGCATCAAGGGTGGCCGAGCTGAGGTGCTGCCGAACGCTGAGCAAGGGCATCAACGCGACGAAGTGGTTGGCCACCCAGCCGATGGACAGCAACAACACCAGGACGGCGGCGAACGCGCTCCGGACCGGAGCCGGGCGGTCACCCATGTCCAGCGTGACCAAAGCCGACGGCGGAGTTGACCCGTTGGACCCGGACACCGGACGTTCCTCCCCTCGGGTCCCGGCGCGGTGGGGACCGACGAAACCTAAACGACGACGCGGACGTGGCAGTTATTCCCGTTCGGCAGCGAGATGCACGCTGCGCAAACGGCTGATTCACCGGCGCAATCGCACGGCGGGGTTTCAAATCGGTCGATTTGGTGTACTGATACCACTACTCGGCTCCAGGAAGGCAAACGATGAAGCAAATTGCGGCCGCCACGTTCGCGATCGCCGCCGTGCTGCTGTCCAGCGCGTGTTCGGCCTCACAGGTCATCAACACCGGCGGCGACACCAAGTGCAAGGACTTCACCTCTCAGGACGAGAAGAAGCAGAACGACGAGGTCAGCAAGATGCTGAAGGACAAGAACGGCACGGACCCCGCCAACGCTGAGATCTCGGCCACCCGACTGTCGGCGCTGACGTACTGCCAGACGTTGGGCAAGCCGGACACCAAGATCTCCGACGCGCCCCGCGGCTGACGGTCACTGCGGCGGTGAGCCGCACCTTCGGAACGCTCGCCGCACTGGCGCGATGGGGAAGCGCAGGTGCGCCGGCGAAACTAGTGTTTGTCGGCGGCGTCTGCGTCGGCCGCCGCACTCACGAGTTCTCGGCGTCCCGCGTGTGCCTCGGCCCGCATCCGCTCCACCATGTGCGGGTAGTGCAGCTCGAAAGCCGGTCGCTCCGAACGGATCCGAGGCAGTTCGGTGAAGTTGTGCCGCGGCGGCGGGCAACTGGTCGCCCACTCCAGCGAGTTGCCGTGGCCCCAGGGGTCGTCCACCAGGACCGGTTCGCCGTAGCGCCAGCTCTTGAACACGTTCCACACGAACGGCAGAACCGAGACGGCAAGGATGAACGCCCCGATGGTGGAGACGAAGTTGAGCGTCGCGAACCCGTCGGTGGGCAGGTAGTCGGCGTAGCGGCGCGGCATACCCGAAGTGCCCAGCCAATGCTGGACCAGGAACGTGGTGTGGAAGCCGATGAAGGTCAACCAGAATTGCAGCTTGCCCAGCCGCTCGTCGAGCAGCCGGCCCGTCATCTTGGGGAACCAGAAGTAGATGCCGGCGTACGTGGCGAACACGATGGTGCCGAAGAGTGTGTAATGAAAGTGCGCCACAACGAAGTAGGTGTCACTGATGTGGAAGTCCAGCGGCGGGCTGGCCAGCATCACCCCCGTCAGGCCGCCCAGCAGGAAGGTCACCAGGAAGCCTACGGAGAACAGCATCGGGGTCTCAAAGGTGAGTTGCCCCTTCCACATCGTGCCAATCCAGTTGAAGAACTTGATGCCGGTGGGGACGGCGATCAGGAACGTCATGAATGAGAAGAAGGGCAGCAGCACGGCGCCGGTGGCGTACATGTGGTGGGCCCATACCGCGACCGACAATGCCGCGATGGCCAGCGTCGCGTAAACCAGTGTCGTGTAACCGAACAGCGGCTTGCGCGAGAAGACCGGGATGATCTCGGAGATGATGCCGAAGAACGGCAGCGCGATGACGTACACCTCGGGGTGCCCGAAGAACCAGAACAAATGCTGAAACAGGATGACCCCGCCGTTGGACGCGTCGTAGATGTGCGCGCCGATGCGGCGGTCGGCCTCCAATCCGAACAGTGCGGCGGTCAGGAGCGGGAAGACCACCAGGACAAGAACACTGGTCACCAGAATGTTCCAAGTGAAGATGGGCATCCGGAACATCGTCATGCCCGGGGCCCGCAGGCACACCACGGTGGTGATCATGTTGACCGCGCCCAGAATGGTGCCCAGACCCCCGACACCCACCCCCAGAATCCACAAGTCGCCGCCCACGCCGGGGCTGTGCACGGCATCGGAGAGCGGCGTGTAGGCGGTCCAGCCGAAATCGGCCGCACCGCCGGGAACGATGAAGCCGCCCAACGCGATCAGCGCTCCGCAGATGAAGAGCCAGAACGACAGCGCGTTCAGCCGTGGGAATGCGACGTCGGGCGCGCCGATCTGCAAGGGCAGCACGAGGTTGGCGAATCCGAAAACGATGGGAGTCGCGTAGAACAGCAACATCGCCGTGCCGTGCATGGTGAACAGCTGGTTGTACTGCTCGTTGGAGAGGAATTGCAGCCCGGGCCGCGCCAGCTCGAGGCGCAAGAGCAGTGCCATCAGGCCGCCGATGAAGAAGAAGATGAAACAGGCGACCATGTACATGATGCCGATCATCTTGTGGTCGGTGGTGCTGATGATTTTGTAGATCAGGTTGCCCTTGGGGCCCGTTCGCGCGGGAAACGGCCGGCGGGCTTCCAGGCCGCTGACCGGCGGTGCTTCAGCCGTCATCGATTACCTCCACGGGGCCCAGCGATCAAGCCGCCCAAGTATTTCGAGGCAGCGGCGAGCCGACCTAGGGTCAAACGTCCCTAAATTCGCGCGGATTTCGTGCGACGCGGCGCGGGAAGGGGAGCCTTTCCAAGGTCTGCGGCACCGTCGCGACCCGAAGGGGGGTGTTGTCCGCCGACCGATGAGCGGCGAACATCAATCGGCGCGCCAATCCGACACGCTCTGCAGCGAATTGGGCAGCTCGTCCTGCCGGACGGCCTGAGCGAGCAGTTCACCCAGCAGCGGACCGAATTTCATCAGGTTGGCGCCGACGAACGCGACGACGCGGCCGCGGCGCGCCACGGTCCAGCCGTCGCCGCCCGAGTCGAGCCACGGCGCGCGGATCGTCACGCAGTCCACGCGGCCCACCGGGTAAAGCGCCGGGAACAGCGCGCGCACCGTCGCAGGGTCCGGCACCTCCTGCCCGAAAGCCCACCGGCCGGTCCTGTCCAGCGGCAGACCGTAACCCTCGGGCGCCGACAGGCACGCCGAGCCGGTCGCATCGGCGCCCTCGTAGGAGAACCGAGTGTGCGAGACGAAGTGCATGCCGAGCGGGCCGAAGAGTTCCGCCGTCCGCACCCCGGCGCAGATCAGCACCCGCTCGGCCCGCAGCACCGTCCCGTCGGCGAGGATCACCTCGCCGTCGTCGGCGACCGACACGACGTCTCCGCGCCGGATTTCGACCCGCCGCGCCAACGCGGACAGTGCGCGGCGGACACGCAGGCTGCCGCCGAGCGGATCGAGCACACCGGCCTCCCACGGCGGGGCGGCGAATGGGATCCGCGTGGCGATCTCGGCGGCGTCCGCCCAGCGGAACTTCGCGCCGGCCTCCGTCATCGCCGCCGCGGTCTCGTCGCAGGCGCCGGTGGCGATGAACCCCTCCGGGCCCAGCAGCCGGCCCGCGCCGAGCTCGGCTTCCCAGCGCTGCCAACCGGTGCGGGCTTGCAAGGCGAGGTGGCACAGCTCGGGGCGCCGGTGTGCGGTCCGGAAGATGCGGGCCAGTCCCGTGGACTGCTCGCCGAACGGCCGGCCGCGTTCGAGCACGATCGCCGACTCCCCGCACCGCGCGAGCTCGTAGGCGGCGGCCAGCCCGCACATCCCCGCGCCGACGATGACGATCACGCGATCGGCATACCCACGCGGCTAGAAGAAGAACCCGGCGTGGGGCGCGTCCGGCACCGCGAACAGCCGGTCGGCCACCGCAATCGCCGACGGGTCATCGGCGCGGACCAAACCGGCGATGGCGAGGTCGCGCCAGGTCGTGCCGCCGAGCAGGACGCCGGCCAGCCCCTCGACGTCGACCTCCAGCTGCGCCCGCCGTTCGGTCGGTTCGGCGCCGCCGCCGGTCACGCTGAAACGCCGCGAATTGTCCGGCACCATAGGGTCTTTCACCGCGATGGTGACGGCACCGTCGTCGCTGTAGTGCCGTGCCGCTAGCGCCCGCGATGCGTCGAGGATCCGCAGCCATGTCTCGTCGTGCACCGCGGTGACCCGCGCCGCTCGCCGGTCGGTCAACAGCCAGGGCAGCGGGTCGTCGAGCGGGAGCATCCAAAACACCACGCGGTCAATGAGATCCAGGCCGAGCAGGAACCGCAGCAGTCCGAGGTAGGCCTGCGGGGTGGGCGCGAAGAAGTCCTCGACGGCGATGGTGCGCTGGTCGCTGACGAACCACCGCTCGGTGTCGACGGGACGGTAGCGGGCGAACCCCGATTCGGCTCCCGGGGCACCGTGCACCGCGACGTACGAGGGCTGCGGTGAGGACTCGGTGCGCAGCCGCAGGCTTTGCCACCAGACGTCCGGCCGGTCGATGGTCCCCGGACGCGACGGGCGATGCTCGGCATAGATGCGGGGCAACAGCTCCCACGCTTGCGCGGCGTCGATCAACCGAACCGGACCGCCGGCCCCGACGTCGCGCCGCAGCGCCGCCCGCGCGGTGTGCACCTCCACGGTCTGCGACGAACTGGCGACACCGTATCCGTACCGGCCATAGATCGTCGCCTCCGACGCCCGCAGCGACGCGACCACTTCACCGCGGGCCGCGAAGTCCCCCAACTGATGACGGATCAGCTCTGTGGCGATGCCCTGTCGGGTGAATGACGGCAGCACCCCGATATGCGTGACGGCGGCGTGCCCGACCAGCACGCCGCCCGGGAGCGTCATCCGACTCGTCACCGCGTCCGCGGTGCCGACCAGTTGACCGTCGGCGAATGCGCCGACGGTGCGGCCGGGTTCGAGCAGCCCGGCGATGCGGCCGGGCGGCAGGTCCGGCAGCGGCGGGAAGCCGATCATGGCGACGCGAAACACGTTGGCGGCCGCCAGAAGCTCGTCCTCGCTGTCGAGGGCCCGGATCTCGGTGGTCATCCGGCCATCATGTCGCGTGCGCGCCGCGGCCTGGACCGCGGGCCGCTAACGAATCTGCAAGCCGGTCAATGCCCGCGAGATCACCAGGCGCTGGATCTCGCTGGTGCCCTCGAAGATGGTGAAGATCTTGGCGTCGCGGTGCATCCGCTCGACGGGATAGTCGCGGGTGTAGCCGTTGCCGCCCAGGATCTGGATCGCCTCGTCGGTGACGTAGACGGCCGTTTCGCTGGCCACCAGTTTGGCCATCGACCCCTCCGCCGCGTCGAACGATTGGTTGTTGCGCGCCATCCACCCGGCCCGCCATACCAGCAGGCGGGCGGCGTCGATGCGGCTCTTCATGTCGGCCAGCTTGAACGCCACCGCCTGGAATTCGCCGATCTTGCGGCCGAATTGCTCACGCTGGCAGGCATAGTCGAGGGCGTACTCGTACGCGGCCCGGGCGACGCCGACCGCCATCGCGCCGACCGTGGGCCGGGTGCGCTCGAAGGTCTTCATCGCCGCCTGGCTCCGCGCCGAGGCGCCCGACTTGACGCGGGCGATCCGCGCCTCGAACTTCTCCCGCCCACCGAGGATGTGGTCTTCGGGAAGCCGCACGTTGTCCAGCACCACCTCGGCGGTGTGGGACGCCCGAATCCCGTGCTTCTTGAACTTCTGTCCCTGCGCCAGCCCGTTGACCCCCGCGGGGACGACGAAGGTGGCCTGGCCGCGGGTGCCGAGCTCGGGGTAGACCGATGCCACGACGATGTGCACGTTGGCGATGCCGCCGTTGGTCGCCCACGTCTTGGTGCCGTTGAGGACCCACTCCCCGGCGGCCTCGTCGTAGCGGGCCCGGGTGCGAATGGCGCCGACGTCGGAACCCGCGTCGGGCTCGGACGAGCAGAACGCGCCCAGCTTCGGCTCGTCGGCCGTACCGAACATCTCGGGCAGCCAGCGGCCCAGCTGTTCGGGAGTTCCGTTGCCCGCCAGGGCCGCCGCGGCCAGGCCGGTGCCCATGATGGACAGCGCGATGCCGGCGTCGCCCCAGAACATCTCCTCGAATGCGGTGAGCATGCCCAGCCCGGTGGGCTCGGCCGCCTGCTGCGCGAAGAAGTCGGGAGAGTACAGGCCCACCTTCGCGGCCTCCTGGATCACCGGCCACGGGGTTTCCTCCCGTTCGTCCCACTCCGAGGCGGCGGGGCGGATGACGTCGGCGGCGAACTTGTGCACCCAGTCGCGCACCTCGATCACGTCGTCGGTCAGTTGCAATGAAAAAGTCACGGCTTCACTCCTGAATTATCTGTGCTCTCAACGGTTTCCGTATTGGGCGAGGACGCTGACGGTCTGGCTGACCCACGCCTCGAAGTACCGCTCCTCGTCGATGTTTCCCGGCAGGCGGCCGGTCAGCGCCTGCAGCGTTGCGGCATAGGACAACGACCCGATGGCGACGGCGGCGGCCGCGTCCGGATCGGGGATGCGGGTGCGGCCCGACCGGTTCGACGCGGCCAGTTCGTCGGCGAAACGCTGATAGGCGTTGTCGGTGATGACCTGCCAGGTCTTCTCGTCGAGATCGCCGAGCTCGTCGGGTTCCCGCAACATGACCTTGAGCAGGTCCTCGCTTTCCTTGAGGTTGCTCCAGATCAGCTGGCCGGCCGTGCGCACCGCCTGCTCGACGCCGCCGGGCTGCCCGGCGTCGTACTGCTCGCGTGCCGCCACGATGCTGTCGATCCGGTGCGCGACGGCGGCCTCGAGCAGTTCGCGCTTGGAGCCGAAGTGCTTGTACAACGCACCCGATCCCGGCGCCAGACCCGATGCCCGCTGGATGTCGGCCACCGACGTCGCCGCGTAGCCCTTGGCGGCGAAGAGCTTCAGCGCCTCGGCCAGCAGCCGATCACGTCCGGAGGCGAGCATGGTGAGAGAGTACTCACTCACTGCCCCAGGGGCAAAATGACCCCAGTCGCAGCCGCGGGACACCGGGCCGAAGATTGGCGCTAGATTCTCTGCGAAACGCCACGAGGCCTGAGCGCGGCGAATCGATCTCGGTGTGAAGGTTGTGGTCAGGTGGTCGACACCGTCGCCGTCCCGGCGCGGCGAGCTGCACAAGAGGAGCCTGACATTCGCGTGTTACCGCACGTAGATCTGCCGATGCGAGTGTTGTCGCTGCGCACCATCGTCGTCGTCGCGGCGGTGTCGGTGATCACCCTCGTGGTGCTGCTGGGCACCTGGGTGTGGGTCGGTGTCACCAACGATCAGTACAGCCAGCTCGACCGCAGGCTCGACTCGGTCAGCAGCCTCGGCGACATCAATTCACTGCTGCACAACGTGGAGCACGCCAGCCCCGACCAGCCCATGCCGGACGGCAACCTGGTGCGCACCGCACGGATCGGAGACGAGACCGTCTCGGCGCCCGGAAATATCGTGCTGCCCAAGCTGCCCAACGGGTACGCGAACACCACCATCAACGGGGTGCAATACCGCGTCCGCACCTTCTCCGCGGGGCCCGCATCGATCGCGCTGGCCGCACCGTTGGCCGAGGCCCAACACCGGATCAACGAGCTGCACCTGCGGGTGCTGTTGATCTGTGCCAGCGTCATTGGCGGCACGGTGGTCGTCGGCTGGGTGATCTCGTTGATCATGGTCAACCCGTTCCTGCTGCTGGCCCAGCAGGCCCGCGCCATCAACGCCCAGTCCAGCCCCGACGAGGTCCAGGTGCGCGGGGTGCGCGAGGCCGTGGAGATCGCCGAAGCCGTCGAGGGGATGCTCGCGCGCATCGGCAAGGAGCAACAGCGGACCAAGGCCGCCCTTGAGTCGGCCCGCGACTTCGCGGCGGTCGCCTCGCACGAGTTGCGGACCCCGTTGACGGCGATGCGCACCAACCTGGAGGTGCTGTCCACCCTCGACCTGCCGCGTGAACAGCGCCAGGAGGTCATCGGTGACGTCATTCGGACCCAGAGCCGCATAGAGGGCACCCTGACGGCGCTGGAACGGCTGGCGCAGGGCGAGCTCACCACCGTCGACGATTTCGTCCCGTTCGACATCACCGAACTCTTGGACCGGGCCGCACACGACGCCCTGCGCATCTACCCCGAAGTGGAGGTGTCGCTGGTGCCGTCGCCGACCGTGTTGATGGTGGGGTTGCCCACGGGGCTGCGGCTGGTGATCGACAACGCCATCGCCAACGCCGTCAAGCACGGCAACGCCGGCAAGATCCAGCTCACGGTGAGCAGCTCCAGCGAGGGCGTGGAAATAGCGATCGACGACGACGGCACCGGTGTGCCGGAATCGGAGCGCGCCACGGTGTTCGAACGCTTCGCGCGCGGTTCGACGGCCTCGCGTTCGGGATCCGGTTTGGGTCTGGCGCTGGTCGCCCAGCAGGCCGAATTGCACGGGGGCACGGCGGCGTTGCAAACCAGCCCGCTCGGGGGGACCCGGCTGTTGCTCAACCTGGCCGGCGATGGGCGCGGCCCCGCGTAACGTACGTCGCAATTTCCGGCCCCGGGAACGGGTGGAAACAGTTGGCCGATTCTTCGTTAAGTCGACGACAATTCGGCCGTTTTTAGGCGCCGCCATTCCTGCCACGCATTCGCATGACCCGCTCGCACTGAAGCTTTCGGCGGTGACTTCGTGACCACTGTGTCTGCAGTGGCATACGAGGTTGTTTGACGGATGACTTATAAGGGGAATACCGGCGGTCAGAACAATCGCGTAATTTCCTGCCCGTGGCCGGAGGTAAAGCTAGTGAATACACGAACGGTCGAACCCCACTAGACTGATGCGCCAAGCCCGTCTTTTAGGCGCTGAGCAATCGGAGGGAAATCATGGTGCTGCAGGTGCAATCGGAAGCAGTGCTGGCGTCGTCATCCGCGGAGGCGGCCATCAGCGCGGAAACTCAGGCGGCGGCTTCGGCGGCCGCGCCGGTGCTGTTGGGAGTCCTGCCGATGGGCGGGGACCCCGACTCGGCGATGTTTGCGGCAGCGCTGAACGCATGTGGCGGAAGCTATCTCGGAGTGGTTTCCGAGCACGCCGCTCAGCGCGGCCTGTTCTCCGGCGCGCAGAGCCTCGCGTCGGGAACGTACGTCGTCACCGAGCTCATGCGTAGCTTGGCGTTGGCGATCGGCGCCTGAGACCAGCGACGCACAAAGGGGGAAGTACGCATGGCCGATCCGGGGTGGGCCGCGCGTACGCCTGAGGACAATGATTTGTTGCTCAAGGCGGGCGCCGGCGTCATCACCCATCTGGCCAACCAGGCTGCGTGGACGGCGCTCGCGGCCACCCATCACGGCTCGAGCATCGCCTCGACGATCAACACCGTGGCCACGTCGGCGAGCTGGGTGGGCACCGGCTCCCTGGCCTCCGCGGCCAACGCCACCGCGCTGAACGCGTCGCTGCACGGGCTGGCCGGGTGGGTGGACGTCAAGCCGGCCGTGGTTTCCACGGCGGTCTCGGCGTATCAGATGGCGTACGGTTCGATGCGCCCCGCGCCCGAATGCATCGAGAACCGCACCGAATGCGCCACCGACTACGGCATCAACCCCCTCGTCCTCGGGGCTTTGACGCCCCGCATCACGTCGCTGGAACTCGAGTACTTCGGATCGATGTGGCCGAACAACTCCGCCGTCGGTGCCAGCTACGGGGCGATTCTCACCGCGCTGACCCAAAGCCTCGCCATTCCGCCGCCGCTGGCAACCATGGGTGCGTCGCCGGCGGCGCCGGGGGCGGCGGCCTCGGCGATCGGTCAGTCCGCCGCCCAGGTCGCGGCCGGAGACGGCATGCGCTCCGCTCTTCAGGGCGCGCAGACGGGCACGCAGGGCGCGGGCCAGGCGGCATCGGGCGGCCAGGACTTCATGAGCCAAGCCGGATCGTTCATGGAGCCGGTGCAATCGATGATGGGCGCGGTCCCGCAGGCGATGCAGGCGCCCATGCAGATGATGCAGGCGCCGATGCAGATGATGTCGCCGCTGCAATCGATGATGGGCATGTTCGCCAACCCCGGCGCCATGGCAGGGGCGGCGCCGGGAGTTTCGGCCGTCTCGGCGACGGAGGTGTCGGCCGTAGGCGCCTCGGGCGGCGGCGGGGCCGCATCCCTGGGCGGTGCGGGTATGCCCGCGACGACCTTCACCCGTCCCGTCAGCGCCTTCGAGCCCGTCAGCAGCGGCCGGCCGGTCGGGTTGCGGCCGAGTGGGGCGTTGGGGGCCGAGGCCATCCGTCCGCAGACCACCACGGTCGGCGGCGGCACACCGATGGGCGGCATGCCGGTGGGGCATGGGGCGGGAGGAGAGCGCGGATCCCGAGACAAATCGGAACAGCCCGCGACGGTGCGGGTTGTCGACACCAGAGTGTGAAGCCGGCCCGGCCAAGGGTGAATCGACAGGTCCAAATAGCCCTCATACACTTCGTTTCATGCCCCAGGTAATTCCCGGGGGAGGGCAGCAGTAGTTAGGAGAAACCGCAAGTGGACAGTTCAACAATCCAAGTATCGTCGCAGGTGCTTCGCGACGCTTCCAACCACATTCAGGCGAACATGGAGCACGCGATCGCAATCGCTCAGGGCTACATCGCAAATCACGAAAACGTGATGAACCCTTCGACCTGGTCCGGTGAAGCGGTGACCGCGTCCCACGCGACGGCTATCGAAATTCAGAACGACCTGAACAAGGTCCTGTCCGGCGGAACCCGCCTGGCCGAGGGCCTCAAGCAGGCGGCGGCCTTGATGGAACACCACGAGGCGGATTCCACACACGCCTTCAGCGCGCTATTCGGCGGCCACGGCTCCTAACCGCCCCACTCGCTCGTAATTTCACTATTGGTCTTTGAAAGGAAGCTCGCAAATGTCCAACCCGATCACTTATAACCCGGGCGCCGTCGCCGATTTCGCCTCCGACATCGGCTCCCGCGCCGGCCAGCTGCAGGGAATTTATGACGACACCTCGAACCGGACCAACCAGCTGACGGAATTCTTCGCCGGCCATGGTGCGAAGCAATTCTTCGAGGCGCAAGCGCAGATGCTGTCCGGTCTGCAGGGGCTGATCGACACCGTGAGCCAGCACGGGACGACGACCTCGCACGTGCTGGACAACGCGCTCGCGACCGACCAGAACATCGGCCACTTGTTCGGCTGAGATCGGCTAACCACCGCGATTGAAGGTGGGGCAGATGCGTGAGCGCATGTGCCCCCCTTCGGCGTCTGGCCCGCCGGTTCGATGGGCGCGCTGCCCTGAAAGCGAAATGAGATGCTGACGACGACGGTCGATGGCCTGTGGGTGTTGCAGGCGGTTGCAGGGGTGGAGCAGACGTGCCCCGAGCTGGGGTTGCGCCCGTTGCTGCCGAGGCTCGACACCGCCGAGCGGGCGCTGAGCCACCCGATCGCGGACGAGTTGAGGACTGCCGGCGCCCTCGACGAGGCCGACAATGTCGACCCGATGATCCGCGAGTGGCTCACCGTGCTGTTGCGGCGGGACTTGGCGCTGATGGTCAGCATCGACGTGCCGGGGCGCGAACCGACCCGGGTGTCCATCTGCCGCTTTGCCAGCTGGTGGGTGGTGCTGGAACGCCACGGCGAGCTCATTCGCCTGTATCCGGCCGGCACCGCCAACGACGAGGGTGGGGCCAGCGAACTCGTCGTGGGGCAAGTCGAGCGGTTGTGCGGTGTGGCGGAGGCGGCGCCGTTGCGGCCGGTCACCCTGGACACCGAACAATTGCTCGCGTCGGTGCGCGACTCCGTCAGCCTGCGGACCTTTCTGCTCGCCCAGCGCCTCGGCGCCGATCAATTGCAGCTCGTGCTCGCTGCCGCCGACCCGGCGCGCTCGGCGCGCGCGTCCATCGTCGCGCTGCAGGCCGGGGTCGGGCCGGACGAACTTGCGCGGGTGGCGGTCGGCGATTCGTCCGTGTCTATCGTCGACACCCCGTCCGGACGCGTCTGCATCGAGTGCGTCATCTCGGGGCAGCGGCGCTACCAGATCGTCTCGCCGGGTTCGCGCAGCGACATCAGTGGCGCCGTGCAGCGGCTCATCCGCCGCTTGCCCGCGGGCGACGAGTGGTACTCGTATCGGCGGGTGGTCTGAGGAGGGGGACGATTTCTCAACTGACGCAAGATAAGTCAGTTAACCAATGCCGTGGAATAGCAACCCCTTACGTTCTTGAAGGGTTTCTTGATCGGTAAACGCGGTATCGCCGAGCGTGTTAGCATCGCGACGTGACGAGCCCTTGGAATGACCCGAATATGTCGGACGAAGGGGCGCTCAGACGGGGGGATCCGTCAGGGGGCCGCAACTTCCCGGATTCGGTGTCGGACACCATGCGCATTACCGATCTGGCCGCGCCTCGAAAGATTCCTCCGGGCTCGGGTTGGCGGAAATTCATCTACGTCATCTCTTTTAAGAAAATAAACCCGGGTGAATCACCCAGTGAGCGGCACTACCGGGACTTGCAGAACCGTATCCGGCGGCACATCCGGCGCCAGTACGTGATCACGGTGGTGTCCGGCAAGGGCGGCGTCGGCGTTTCGACGATGGTCGCCTGCATCGGTGGGGTGTTCCGAGAATGCCGCCCGCAGAACGTGATTGCGATTGACGCGGTCCCGGGTTTCGGCACGCTGGCCGACCGCATCGACGAGTCGCCGCCGGGCGACTACACCGCCATCATCAACGACACCGACGTCCAGGGCTACGCGGACATCCGTGAACACTTGGGGCAGAACCCGATCGGACTCGACGTGCTGGCCGGAAACCGCACGTCGGATCAGCCCCGGCCGCTGGTGCCTGCGATGTTCTCGGGTGTCTTGTCGCGGTTGCGGCGAACCCACACCGTGATGATCGTCGACACCTCGCCGGACCTGGAACACGAGGTGATGAAGCCGGTTTTGGAGAACACCGACACGCTCGTGTTCGTTTCCGGGATAACCGCGGACCGCTCCCGGCCGGTGCTGCGGGCCGTCGACTACCTGCGGTCGCAGGGCTACCACGAGCTGGTCTCGCGCAGCACCGTGATCATCAACCACACCGATCAGATCGCCGACAAAGATGCGCTGGCGTACTTGACCGAGCGGTTCAGCAAGGTCGGCGCGACCGTCGAAGAGATGCCGTTCGATCCGCATCTGGCCAAAGGCGGGCTCATCGACACGGTTCATGAATTAAAGAAAAAGACGCGGTTGCGGCTTTTTGAAATCACCGCCGGCCTGGCCGACAAATACATTCCGGATGCGGAGCGGACGGCGCCGTGACATCGGCGCATAAGGTCGCTTTCCCGGCGCGCTGCGCGGTCAATATTTCCTACGAGAAGCATCTCTGCTCCCAAGTGTTCCCGGCCGGAATTCCGGTGGAGGGATTCTTCGAGGGAATGGTCGAGCTCTTCGACGCCGATCTGAAGCGCAAAGGTTTTGACGGCATTACGTTGCCTGCGGGCAGCTACGAACTGCACAAGATCAACGGTGTCCGGCTGGACATCAACAAGAGCCTGGACGAGCTGGGCGTGCAGGACGGGGACACCCTGGTGCTGGTGCCCCGGGTCGCCGGCGAATCCTTTGAACCGCAGTACGAGTCGTTGTCGACCGGCTTGGCGGCCATGGGCAAGTGGCTCGGCCGCGACGGCGGGGACCGGATGTTCGCCCCGGTGACGCCGCTGACGGCCGCGCACACCGCCGTCGCGATCATCGCGATGGCGGCCGCGGTGGTGGTGGCGCTGACGTTGCGGGCGCGGACCTTCACCGACGGCCCCGTTCCGGCCGCGGTGTCCGGCGCAGTCGGGGCCCTGCTGGTGGTCGGGGCCTCCGTGGTCTGGTGGGGGTGGCGGGAGCGCCGCGACTTGTTCAGCGGGTTCGGCTGGCTGGCCGTGGCGTTGCTGGCCGTCGCGGGCGCATGCGCGCCGCCGGGCACCCTGGGGGCGGCGCACGGGGTGATCGGCCTCGTGATCGTGATCCTGGGTGCCATCGCCATCGGCGTGATGACACGCAAGCGGTGGCAGACCGCCGTCGTCACCGCGGTGGTGACGGTTAGCGGGATCCTCGCCGCCGTTGCCGTCGTTCGGATGTTCCGCCCGGCGTCGGCTCAGGTGCTGGCCATCTGCGTGCTGGTTGGATTGCTGATCCTGGTCAGGATGACCCCGCTGATCGCGCTGTGGGTCGCCCGGGTGCGGCCACCTCACTTCGGATCGATCACCGGCCGCGACCTATTCGCGCGCCGCGAGGGCATGCCCGTCGACACGGTCTCTCCCGTCAG
Organism: Mycobacterium sp. E3251; assembly: GCF_001666835.1. GTDB lineage: Bacteria > Actinomycetota > Actinomycetes > Mycobacteriales > Mycobacteriaceae > Mycobacterium. Next base: position 102,537 of record NZ_LZJF01000184.1, read on the forward strand.
CGAGGACGAATCCGAGGACGAGGACAACGAATTGACCGACATCACCGCGCGCGGCGCGGCGATCGCCGCGTCGGCGCGGCTGGTCAACGCGGTCCAGGTCGGTGTGTGCGTCGGGGTGTCGATCGTCCTGCCCGGCGCCGTGTGGGGGGTGCTGACGCCGGGGCGTCCCTGGGCGTGGCTGGCGCTGGTGGTCGCCGGGCTTGTGGTGGGCATCTTCATCACCCAGGGCCGGGGATTCGCCGCCAAGTACCAGGCCGTCGCGCTCGCCTGCGGCGCCGCGGCCGCGGTATGCGCCGGAGTGGTCAAATACGCCATCTACGAACCGAAAGACGTTGTGAGCGGCCTGCTTTGGCCAGCGGTGGCCATCGCCGCCTTCGCGGCGTGCGGGCTGGCCGCGGCGCTTCTGGTGCCGACGGTGCGGTTCAGGCCCTTCATCCGGTTGACCGTGGAATGGGTGGAAGTGTTGGCGTTCATCGTCCTGCTGCCAGCGGCGGCGGCCCTGGGAGGGCTGTTCACGTGGATTCGCCACTAAAGAGGGTGGCGGCGGTGACTGCCGCCCTGACCCTGGTCGCGCTGTCCGCGAATATCCCTGCCGCGCAAGCGATTACACCCCCACAGGTGGATCCGGGATTGGTGCCCCCGGACGGGCCGCCCAGGCCAGACCAACCGATGCGCCGCGCCAACAGCTGCTCGTCGCCCATCACCGTGCGCAATCCCGACGTGGCGCAGCTGGCACCGGGCTTCAACCTGCTCAACATCAGCAAGGCTTGGCAATACAGCACCGGCAACGGCGTACCGGTGGCGGTCATCGACACCGGCATTTCGCCCAACCCGCGGCTGCCGGCCGTACCCGGTGGTGACTACATCATGGGTGAGGACGGCCTGTCGGATTGCGACGCGCACGGCACAATCGTGGGCTCGATCATCGCCGCTGCGCCGCAAGGGACTTTGCCCATGCCGCGGCCCATGCCGCCGACCCCGGCGTTCCCTCCGCCGGCCGGACCGCCGCCGGCCAACGGCGCCCCGCCGCCGCCGGTCGAGGTCCCGCCGCCGGTGGCGCCCCCGCCGCCACAACACCAGCCATGACCACGCC
>NZ_LZJF01000185.1 GCF_001666835.1 Mycobacterium sp. E3251
TTCATCGCCGTCGCCGGACCGGCTCCCCGTTTGCGCCCGAACCCCGTCGATTCGCGGCGACCCAATCAGCCACCCCCACCACCGCCGGAGCGGATGAAGCCTCCGCGGCTCTACCTGGCCGCGGCGTGGGTGATCATCGTCGCCGGCATCGTCTTCATCATCTCCACCGTGTTCTTCGCCGGCGCGTTCGTCTGGCATCACCAGCACTGCCACCACCACCACGGCCAGATGTTCAAGCCGGGTGGCGGCCCGGGTGGTCCCGGGCCGGGCAACGGCCCGTGGGGACCTGGATACGGCCCCGGACCCTGGGGGTCCGGTGGGCCCGGATCCGCCGGCGGCCCATGGGGTGACGGCGGTCCCGGGTTGATCGTGCCCATGCCCCCCGGCGGTCCGGGCGGCCCCGGCGGGCCGGCCGGCGGACCGGGTGTGAGCGGTCCTGGCGGCCCGCCGCCGGCGAGCGCAACCCCCAGCCCCCCGCCGCGACGGCCCTAGCGGAAGGCCCACGCCGAGGTTTTTCTTGACGTGGTCCAGAAAGAGAGCAGGGTGATTGGTGTGCAGCAATTTTCGTCGCCACAGCCCGGAGTCAGCCCAGCAAACGAGGAGAGAGCGAAATGACGGAACGTTTCACCACCACTGACGCCGGCATCGCTGCGCCCAGCGACGACCAGTCGCTGACGATCGGTCCCGACGGGCCGATCCTGCTGCAGGACCACTACCTGATCGAGCAGATGGCCCAGTTCAACCGGGAGCGCATCCCGGAGCGGCAGCCGCACGCGAAGGGGGGCGGCGCCTTCGGCACCTTCGAAGTCACCAACGACGTCAGCCAATACACCAGGGCCGCGGTCTTCCAGCCCGGCACCAAGACCGACATGCTCGCCAGGTTCTCGACGGTCGCCGGCGAGCGCGGCAGCCCAGACACCTGGCGCGACCCGCGTGGCTTCGCGCTGAAGTTCTACACCAGCGAAGGCAACTTCGACCTGGTCGGCAACAACACGCCGGTGTTCTTCATGCGCGACCCGCTGAAGTTTCAGCACTTCATCCGGTCCCAAAAGCGCATGCAGGCAACGAACTTGCGCGACCACAACATGCAGTGGGACTTCTGGACGCTCTCACCGGAGTCCGCGCACCAGGTGACCTGGCTGATGGGTGATCGCGGCATCCCCAAGACGTGGCGGCACATGAACGGCTACAGCAGCCACACGTACAGCTGGATCAACGCCGCCGGCGAGATCTTCTGGGTGAAGTACCACTTCATCACCGACCAGGGCATCGACTTCCTGACCCAGGAGGACGCCGACCGGCTGGCCGGCGAGGACGGCGACTACCACCAGCGCGACCTGTACGACGCGATCGAGGGCGGGGATCACCCGAGTTGGACGCTGAAGATGCAGATCATGCCGTACGAGGAGGCCCGCAACTACCGGTTCAACCCGTTCGACCTGACCAAGGTGTGGCCGCACGGCGACTACCCGCTGATCGACGTCGGCAAGATGACGCTGAACCGCAACGTCACCGACTACCACACCGAGATCGAGCAGGCCGCCTTCGAGCCGAACAACACCGTGCCCGGCACCGGGCTCAGCCCCGACAAGATGCTGCAGGCCCGCGGGTTCTCCTACTCCGACGCGCACCGCGCCAGGCTGGGGACCAACTATCGGCAGATCCCCGTCAACACGCCGAAGGTCGAGGTGAACAGCTACTCGAAGGACGGCGCGATGCGGATGAATAACGTCTCCGACCCCGTGTATGCGCCCAACTCCTACGGCGGGCCGCACGCCGACCCGGCGCGTGCCGCCGAGGTGCGCTGGCACGCCGACGGCGACATGGTCCGCGCCGCCTACACGCTGCACGCCGAGGACGACGACTGGGGACAGGCGGGCACCATGGTCCGCGACGTCCTCGACGACGAGGCCCGGGACCGGCTGGCGCACAACATCATTGGCCACGTCTCCAAGGGCGTGAAGGAGCCGGTGCTCTCGCGGGTGTTCGAGTACTGGCGCAACGTCGATCCCGACCTCGGCAAGAAGGTCGAAGAGGGCGTCCGGGCAAACGGGGGCTGACCTCGTGCCGGGGTGGCTGGCATGATCGCTTCATGACCATGCGGGCTCGCGCGGCCGTCGTCACCCTCGGCCTGGGGGTCGGCGGTGCGGTCGCACTTCCGGTTGCGGCCGCGCACCCCTCCGACCCGGGGGTGGTGAATTACGCGGTCCTGGGCAAGGGGTCGGTCGGCAACATCGTCGGCGGCCCCATGGGCTGGGAGTCGGTGTTCACCCGGCCGGTGCAGGGCGATTGGGTGGACGTCCCGGTGTGCAACAACTGGGCCGACATCGGCCTGCCCGAGGTGTACGACGACCCAGACCTGGCGTCGTTCAACGGTGCCGTCACCCAGACATCGGCCACCGACCAAACCCACTTCGTGAAGCAGGCCGTCGGGGTGTTTGCCACCAACGACGCCGCCGACCGCGCCTTCCATCGGGTGGTGGATCGGACGGTGGGTTGCTCGGGCCAGACCACCCCGATGCACCTGGACAACGGGGTCACGCAGGTGTGGTCGTTCGATGGCGGGCCGCCCGGCGCGGCCGACGCGAACTGGACCAAGCAAGAGGCCGGCACCGATCGGCGGTGCTTCAATCAAACCAGGCTGCGTGAAAATGTGTTGTTGCAGGCCAAGGTCTGCCAGTCTGGCAACGCCGGGCCGGCGGTCAACGTCCTGGCTGGGGCGATGCAGAATGCGCTAGGACAGTGAGCCGGGTTCGGGACCGCATCGGGCATGCTTGAAATTGCGCGCGAACGGGAATATGTCGGGGCCATCTGCTAGATGAAGTAGTGGCGGTAACCGTTCCGTTGGCTGTGTCGGGAAGCGGTCCGCAGGCGCGTGCTCGAGCTTGCCAAGGCCCGAAGGGATAGTGATATGACGTTTGCCGCTATCACTACCGCCGGCTCCGAGCTGGCCAGTCCCGAGATGGCCGATTCCAAAGCCGCCGCCCGCTACATCGCCGACGGTTGCTTGGTGGACGCCCCGCTGGGGCGCGTGGGTCTGGAACTGGAAGCGCACTGCCACGACCCGTCCGACCCCCATCGCCGGCCCGGTTGGCAGGAGATCGCCGACGTTCTGGAGGCCTTGCCCGAGCTGCCGGGCGGCAGCCGGGTCACGGTGGAACCCGGCGGCGCGGTGGAGCTGTCCGGCCCGCCGGCCGACGGGGTGACGGCCGCCATCGCCGCGATGCGGCGCGACCAGGCCGTGCTGCGGTCGGCGTTCGTCGATGCCGGCCTGGGCCTGGTCTTCCTCGGGGCGGATCCGCTGCGGCCGCCCAAGCGCATCAACCCGGGCGCGCGTTACCGAGCAATGGAGCAGTTCTTCGCGTCCAGCCGCTCGGGCGAGGCGGGTGCGGCGATGATGACGTCCACCGCGTCCATCCAGGTCAACCTTGACGCCGGGCCGCAGTCCGGCTGGGCGGACCGGGTGCGGCTGGCGCATGCCCTCGGGCCCACCATGATCGCAATGGCGGCGAACTCACCGATGCTGCGCGGCGAGTTCACCGGCTGGGCCTCCACCCGGCAGTGGGTGTGGGGGCAGATGGACTCGGCGCGGTGCGGACCCATCCTGGGCGCCAGCGGCGACGACCCCGGCACCGACTGGGCGCGCTACGCGCTCAAGGCGCCGGTGATGCTGGTGCACACCCCGGACGCCGCGGCGGTCACGCACTGGGTGCCCTTCGCCGACTGGGTGGACGGACGGGTGTTGCTCGGCGGTCGCCGCCCCACCCTCGCCGACCTCGAATACCACCTGACGACGCTGTTCCCGCCGGTGCGCCCGAGGCAGTGGCTGGAGATCCGCTATCTCGATAGCGTGCCGGACGACTTCTGGCCGGCCGTGGTGTTCACCCTGGTGGCCCTGCTCGACGACCCGGTCGCGGCCGACACCGCGGCCGAGGCGGTCGAGCCGGTGGCCACCGCCTGGGACACGGCGGCTCAGGCGGGACTACGTGACCGGCGGCTGTACGCCGCGGCCAACAAGTGCGTGGCCGTCGCCGCTCAGCTGGCGCCGCCCGAACTCGGCGATTCGATGCAGCGGCTGGTCGACGCCGTCGAGCGGGGCCGATGTCCCGGCGACGACTTCTCCGACCAGGTGATCCGACAGGGCATCGCGGCCACGGTCGCCGAGGCGGCGCGCCGCCCGCAAGGGGGGCTGTGACTTCCGCCAATGATTCCGACCCGCTGCGCCCGCTTGCGCCGCGCTTGGGATCGTCATGCCGGGCAAGTCTCGCCGACGATTTGGCGCGGGCGCGGACGCGGACGTTGCGGCTGGTCGAGTTCGACGACGCCGAGCTGTACCGGCAGTACGACCCCCTGATGAGCCCGCTGGTGTGGGACCTGGCGCACATCGGTCAGCAAGAGGAGTTCTGGCTGTTGCGCGGCGGTGACCCCGCCCGGCCCGGCATGCTGCCGCCGGCGGTCGAGGGCCTCTACGACGCCTTCGTGCACTCCCGCGCCAGCCGCGTCGAGCTGCCGCTGCTGTCGCCGGACCGTGCGCGGGCGTATTGCCGCACAGTGCGGTCCGCCGCCCTCGACGCCCTCGACGCCCTGCCGGAGGACAGTGACGACTTCGCGTTCGCGTTGGTGATCAGCCACGAAAACCAACACGACGAAACCATGCTGCAGGCGCTCAACCTGCGCACCGGGGCTCCGCTGCTGCGCGACCATGCGGCGCTGCCGGCCGGCCGGCCGGGGCTGGCCGGCACCTCCGTTCTGGTGCCCGCCGGCCCTTTCGTGCTGGGCGTGGACGCCGCGAGTGAACCGTATTCGCTGGACAACGAGCGGCCCGCCCACATCGTCGAGCTGCCCGCGTTCCGGATCGGCCGGGTGCCGGTCACGAACGGCGAATGGCGGCACTTCATCGAAGACGGCGGCTACCTGCAGCCGCGCTGGTGGTCCGAGCGTGGTTGGGAGCATCGCCGGCGCGCGGGCCTGACCGCGCCACAGTTCTGGAGCCCCGACGCGCGAACACGCACCCGGTTCGGCCGCGTCGAAGACATCCCCGCCGACGAGCCGGTGCAGCACGTCTCCTACTTCGAGGCCGAGGCCTACGCGGCCTGGGCCGGCGCGCGGCTGCCCACCGAGGTGGAATGGGAGAAGGCCTGCGCATGGGATCCGGCTACCGACAGCCGCCGTCGCTACCCGTGGGGAGCGCAGCCGCCCTCCGACGACCTCGCCAACCTGGGCGGAACCTCGTTGCGTCCGGCACCCGTAGGGGCCTACCCGGCCGGCGCCTCGGCGTATGGGGCGGAACAGATGCTCGGCGACGTGTGGGAGTGGACCACTTCGCCACTGCGGCCCTGGCCCGGATTCGTTCCGATGATCTACGAGCGCTACTCGCAGCCGTTCTTCGACGGCGACTACCGGGTGCTGCGCGGCGGCTCGTGGGCCGTGGCGCCCGCTATCCTGCGGCCGAGCTTCCGCAACTGGGACCACCCGATCCGGCGCCAGATCTTCTCCGGCGTCCGGTTGGCTTGGGACGTCGAGGATTTCACCTGATGTGCCGTCACCTCGGCTGGCTCGGGGCCGACGTCACCGTGTCCTCGCTGGTGCTGGACCCGCTGCACGGCCTGCGGGTGCAGTCGTATGCGCCGCGCCGGCAGAAGCACGGCCTGCTCAACGCCGACGGTTGGGGCGTCGGGTTTTTCGATGATTCCCCTGGAGGGCAAGTGCCCCGCCGCTGGCGTAGCAGTGCGCCGCTGTGGGGTGACACGTCGTTCGACTCCGTCGCACCGGCGCTGCGCAGCCGCTGCGTGGTTGCCGCGGTACGCTCGGCGACGGTCGGCATGCCGATCGATGTCAGCGCGACGGCGCCGTTCACCGACGGCCAGTGGATGTTGTCGCACAACGGCGTCGTTGACCGTGCCGTGTTGCCCCTCAGCTCGCGGGCCGAATCCGTCTGTGACAGTGCGTTGCTCGCCGCTGTCATCTTCGAGCGCGGCCTCGCCGCGCTCGGCGAGACCATCACCGAGGTCGCGGCGGCTGACCCCGACGCCCGACTGAACATATTGGCAGCCAACGGTTCTCGCCTGTTGGCGACCACCTGGGGTGACACGTTGTCCATCCTGCGGCGTGCGGACGGGATTGTTCTGGCCAGCGAGCCATACGACAACCACCCCGGCTGGGAGGACGTGCCGGACCGCCACCTCGTCGAGGTCACCGCGGCGGGCGTCGCGCTGACCCCACTGGATCACTCGGAAGGTTATCGATGACGCTGACACTGTCCAACCACCTGGCCGCCGACTCCGCCGATCAAGCGTTGCGCCGAGATGTGTTCGACGGCCTGCAGCAGACGCCGAAGTCGTTGCCGCCCAAGTGGTTCTACGATTCGCTGGGCAGTCACCTGTTCGATCAGATCACCCGGTTGCCCGAATACTATCCGACCCGCGCGGAGGCCGAGATCCTGCGCGCGCGGTCGGCCGAAGTCGCGGAGGCCAGCGAGGCCGACACCCTGGTGGAGTTGGGCAGTGGGACGTCGGAGAAGACCCGGCTGCTGCTCGACGCGCTGCGTGAACGCGGATCGCTGCGCAGATTCGTACCGTTCGATGTCGATGCCGGCATACTGTCGACGGCCGCGGCGGCGATCCAGCAGGAATACGCCGGCGTCGAAATCAATGCGGTCTGCGGCGATTTCGAGGAACACCTGACCGAGATCCCAGCCGGCGGGCGGCGCCTGTTCGTTTTCCTTGGGTCGACGATCGGCAACCTGACACCCGGACCGCGCACGGCGTTCCTGTCGAGCCTGTCCGCCCAAATGCGCCCGGGCGACAGCCTGCTGCTCGGCACGGACCTGATCAAGGACACCGGTCGGCTGGTGCGCGCCTATGACGACTCGGCCGGGGTGACGGCGGCGTTCAATCGCAATGTGCTGGCGGTGATCAACCGGCAACTCGACGCCGATTTCGACGTCGAGGCGTTCCAGCACGTGGCGCGCTGGAACGCCGAGGAGGAACGCATCGAAATGTGGTTGCGCGCCAGCCGCCCGCAGCGGGTCCGCGTCGACGCGCTCGATCTGACCGTCGATTTCGTGGCCGACGAGGAGATGCTCACCGAGGTGTCGTGCAAGTTCCGCCCGGACGGGGTGCGCGCCGAATTGGCCAGCGTGGGACTGCGCCGCACCCGGTTCTGGACGGACGCCGCGGGTGATTTCGGGTTGTCGTTGGCCGTGAAGTGACGGCCGCGGGTTCGCTTGCGGACCGCTGGCGGGCGACCCGCCCGCCCGTGGCCGGGCTGCACCTGGACAGCGCGGCGTGTTCGCGGCAGAGCCTCGCGGTGATCGAGGCCGCCGCCCTGCACGCGCGCAACGAGTCCGAAATCGGCGGCTACGTCGCGGCCGAGGCCGCCGCGCCCGCGCTGGACGCCGGGCGGGTTGCGTTCGCCGCGCTGGCCGGCATGCCCGACGCCGAGGTGGTGTTCACCACCGGCTCCCTGAACGCGCTCGATCTGCTGCTCGGCGGCTGGCCGGCCGACCGGCGCACCGTGGCGTGCCTGCCCGGCGAATACGGCCCCAACCTGGCGCTCTTCGCTGCCCACGGCTTCGATCGCCAGCTGCTGCCGACCCTCGAGGATGGCCGCGTCGCGCTCGACGACGCGGCGCTGGCACTCGAGGCCGACCCGCCCGATCTGGTCCACCTCACCGCGGTCGGCAGCCACAGCGGCGTGGTGCAACCGCTGTCGATGATCGCGCAGCTCTGCCGCGAGCTGGGGCTGCCGCTCGTCGTCGACGCCGCCCAGGCGCTGGGCCAGGTGGATTGCGCGGTCGGCGCCGACGTGACCTATGCGTCGTCGCGCAAGTGGATCGCGGGGCCGCGCGGCGTCGGGGCGCTCGCGGTGCGACGCGAGCTGATGGAGGGCTTGCGCCCGCGGCTGGCGCCGCCGGACTGGCTCGCGGGCTCGTTCACGGTCGCCCAGCAACTCGAATTCGGTGAAGCCAATATAGCCGCGCGCGTTGGCTTTTCGCTGGCACTGGGAGAGCACCTGGCGTACGGGCCACCCGCCGTGCGCGCACGGCTGGCCGAGCTGGGCGCCACCAGCCGCCGGGCGCTGGCCGACGTGGCCGGCTGGGCGGTGGTCGAGGAGGTCGAGGAGCCCAGCGCCATCACCACCCTGGCCCCGGTCGACGGCGCCGATCCGCAAGCGGTGCGGGCGTGGCTGCTCGCCGAGCGGCGGATCCTGACCACCTTCGTCGGCGTACAGCGGGCGCCGCTGCGACTGGCCGGTCCGGTGCTGCGGATCTCGCCGCACGTCGACACCACCGCCGAGGATCTGCAGACCTTCGCCGAGGCGCTGATCGCCGCGACGGCGGCGACGTCGGGTTGAGCCTCAGCCCACCTTGTGCGCCGAGTTCGCGGGCTTGCCCGGTCAGTTCTCCTCGAGGAGTTCCAGAAGCCGGTGTCCTCGCTCGGTGAGCCGGTAGATGACGTTGCGTCCGACTCTGGTTCCGACGATCGTTCCGGCATCGCGCAATACGGCGAGGTGGCTGCTCACGGTGCCCAGGGATAGGCCGAGGGTGCGTGCGAGTTGGGTGCTCGTGGCAGGGGTTTGCAGTTGCCTGGCGATGCGGGACCGACCAGGCCCGAGGAGGGTCGAGAGGGCGTCGGTGCGATCGGCGCCGGGGGTGGCCGGCTTGGCGTGTGGCCCGTGGGCGCAGTAGACCAGGGCGTAGCGCGGGGGCTGTTCACACGTCCACCAGCCCCCGGTTGTGGTCCGTGGGACGAAGATCAGCCCCTCGTCGATAGTGCGGTCCGGCCAGTGCTGACTGCTGAAACGAATTGCGTTGTCGCCAACCCAGATTGAGCGCTGCTTCATCGTCTCGACGGTATGCTTCCACCCGTAAGCGGACAGTAGCCCCGCGCGGTACATGATGTCGCGTTCGAGAACGGCACGACGACGCGGCCAGTCCGGCTCGACGAATTGCTGCCAGCCCTGCTCGAACACCTCCGCGGTGCGGACCGCGAGGTTCTCGCGGCGGAGCCAGTCGAGTTGATGGGTCTTCCAACTCGCAGCCGCAGCGGCACGCACACCCGCGCGGATCTGGTCGTCGCTGAAGGCGGTCATCGCACCGAGTTCGTCGGCCAGCCGGGTGTGGACGCCGTGCTCAGGCGGCAACGCCACGATGTCGGGAAGCCGTTTGGTAGTGGCGATCAGCGGCAATAACGCGTTAGCCACGGGATTTGCGCCCAGCCAGCGGCGATAGGCCGGCTGATGTTCGGCGTACCAGCGGGCCAAGGCGGCGTCGGCGCATCGGCGCTGCAAGGTGATCAGCACGCCCACCGTCTCGGCCAGCGGCGAGATGGCGAACCGGCAGTGCGCCAGTGCATGGGGGCTGAGCTTGAGAAGTGTCATATCCTTGCGCCATTTATCGTAGAGATGGCGACGCTACCGTGCCGCTGCCCATGCTGTCTCTCCTATGGCACTCTCGCCGGCACGAAAGACAGCCCACACACCGTTCGGTCGCTTCTTGTTGGGCAGGGCGGTCTCGCTGGCCGGTAGTGCGATGACACCGGTCGCGCTGAGCCTGGCGGTGCTGCAGGCGTCGCATCGTCTGAGCGACCTTGGGGTGGTGTTGGCCGCTCAGGTCACCGCGCAGCTGAGTTTGCTGTTGGTGGGCGGTGTATTCGGTGACCGCTGGCCGCGCCGCACCCTTCTGATAGGGACGAATCTGGGAGCAGGCCTCACCCAAGGTGCCGTTGCCGCCGTGTTGCTGAGCGGCAACTACCAACTGCCACTGGTGGCTTGCCTGCAATTCGCCAACGGCGCACTGGAGGCCTTCGCGTCGCCCGCGCTGCGAGGCATCGTGCCGGAACTGGCCGAAACCTCGCAACTGCCGCGGGCCAACGCCGCACTGGCCACCGTAAAGAACCTCACGAAGGTTCTTGGGCCGGCCATCTCCGGCGTGCTCGTCGCTGCGGGCGGCGGCGGGATCGCCGTGGCCGTCGACGCCGCCAGTTTCCTGGTCGCCGCCGCGATCTTGGCTGGGCTGCCCCGGATCTCCGCACCCGCGCGCCCCGCGGGAAGCGGAGTGTTGACCGATATCCGCCGCGGTTGGCACACATTTCGGTCAACGCGATGGCTTTGGTCGACCAGCTGCTCCTTCGCGGTCATCAACCTGATCGGGACCGGAACGTGGCAGGTGTTGGGTCCCGAGATCACCACGGCGTCGACGAGTGCACCCGTTTGGGGTATGGCTTTGAGTGCGCGCGCTATCGGCGCCCTCGCATGGGGGTGCTGCTGTATCGCCATGCCCCTCAACGGTTTTTGGGCACCGGCCAGCTCATCGCGGCCTTGGGCGCGTCCGGGCTGCTGGGCTTGGGCCTCGACCTGCCGGCTCCGTGGTTCATGCTGGCGGCGTTCATTTCCGGGCTGGGCTTCTCCGCGCCGTCGATAGCGTGGGATACCTGCGTGCATCAACACGTGCCCCGGCACGAGCTGTCGCGCATTTCGGCATACAACGATCTGCTGTCGTACACATGCGTGCCCGTCGGACAACTACTCGTCGGACCTGCCGCGGCGTGGTTGGGGCCGGCCAGCGTTGCGCTCTACGCGGGAATCGGCTTCGTGGTGGCAGCGATCGCCCCGCTCAGCAGCCGCTCCGTCCGCCAACTGGCGTAGCAGCCTGTACTTCGTGAACCCGCGTGGTCGCCGCGGCGGCGGTGACGTCTGACGAGCCTCAGCCCGATTTGTGCGCCGCCAGCAGGTAGGCCGGCATCTTCATCCGGCCCTTCTCATCGCGGTCGTGCGGTGGAAATTCGAAGGGCGCGTTGGGGATTTCGACGACGTTGGACAGGATGAAGGCCGGCCGGATCTCGTCGACTACCCAGTACTTGCTCACCGCGGCGCGCAGTTCGTCCTCGTCGACCTCGTTGGGCTTCGGTTCCATCTCGGCGGGGAAGGCGCCCTTGGCGAACACCAGCACGAACAGGTTGGCGCCCGGCGCGGCCGCGCGGTGGACGGAGCTCAGGTAGCCGTCGCGGCCCTCGACCGGCAGCGAGTGAAACAGCGTGGAGTCGACGACGGTGGAGAACCGGCCGTCATAACCACCGAACGAGGTGATGTCGGCCTGCACGAAGCTGGCCGTCGTCAACCCGCGCTCCTGGGCCGCCTTGGTGGCCGCCGCGATGGCGGTCGGCGTGAGGTCGACACCGACGACCGTGTGGCCCTGGGCTGCCAACGCCAACGAAAGTTCGGCGAACCCACAGCCGGCGTCGAGCACGTCGCTGCGGAATTTCCCGGCCGCGGCCAATGCGGCCAGTTCGGGTTGCGGCTCACCGATGTTCCACGGCGGCGGACCCTCGAAGTGCGCCTGCTCGCGGTATGCGCTGTCCCAGTCCATAACGTGATCGCCCGTCATGGTTTTCAACGTACCCGCGGTCAAGACTCCCAGGTGTGCACCGGCTCGTTGGCGTGCATGTGGTCGCAGTACCGGCGCAGCATCTCGGCCAGCGCGGCCGGCCGGGTCATCCCGCCGTCCTCGAGCGCGCGCACGGTGGATACCTGCCAGCTGGCGCCGTTGCGGCCCGACCTGGCGCGGCCCTCGATGACGCCGAGGAACCGGTCCCGCACCTCGGCGTCCATCCCCCACCGGCGCAGTCCCTCGTCGGCGATCGGCAGCAACGTATCCAGCACCAGCGCGGTCGCCGCCACCTCACCCAGGCCCGGCCAATGCAGCCGGGCGTCGATGCCGCGGCGCGCCGCCTCGAGGAAATTCCCCTGTGCCGCAGCGAAGTCCATGCGGGACCACAGGGGCTGTTCGTCCTCGGAGAGGCTGCGCAGCACGCCGTAGAAGAAGGCCGAATTGGCCACCATGTCCACGACGGTCGGCCCGGCCGGCAGCACCCGGTTCTCCAGCCGCAGGTGCGGGCGCCCGTCGACGACGTCATAGACCGGCCGGTTCCACCGGTACACCGTGCCGCTGTGCAGCCGCAGCTCGGAGAGTTGCGGTGCGCGCCCGGCGGCCAGCTCGGCGGCCGGATCCTCGTCGGAGACCTCGGGCAGCAGGGACGGGAAGTAGCGGATGTTCTCTTGGTACAGGTCGAGCACCGAGCTGATCCACCCTTCGCCGAACCACACCCGCGGCCGCACGCCCTGGGACTTGAGCTTTTCGGGCCTGGTGTCGGTGGACTGGGTGAACAGCTCGATGCGGGTCTCGGCCCACAACTGGTGGCCGAAGAAGTACGGCGAGTTGGCGCCCAGCGCCAGCTGCGGGCCGGCCACCACCTGGGCGACATTCCAGTTGGCGGCGAACGTTTCCGGCGCCACCTGCAGGTGCAATTGGATGCTGGTGCAAGCGGATTCGGGCGCAATCGACACGGCCTGCCAGTTCAGCGGCTCGGGACCGGAGATGTTGATCGGGATGTCCTCGCCGCGGGCGGTGAAGATCGAGTCATTGAGCGCCGCGTACCGCCTCGAGTCGCTCATCCACCCGGTGGTCAGATGTTCGGGCATCAGCGTGGGCAGGATCCCGATCATCACGATGTGCGCGCCGCCCGCGCCGGCCTTGATCTCGGCGTCGTTCAGACTTGCCCGCACCTCGCCTTCCAGGTCGAGCGCGGTGCGTCCGGGCAGGGCATGCGGCGGCACGTTGAATTCGATGTTGTAGGCGCCCAATTCCGGCTGGAACGCCGGATCCCCGATGGCGTCCAGCACGTCGCGGTTGGACATCGCCGGCTGGTAGTCGGCGTCGACGAGGTTGCACTCGATCTCCATGCCGGTCAGCGGCTTGGCCGAGTCAAAGCGCGACTGTTCCAGCATCGCCTCGAACACGTCCAGGCACACCTGAAGCTTGCGCCCGTATTCCCGCCGATGTGCGCTGGTGTACGTGGTGCGCTTGACCTCTTCGCCCACACCGCCGATGGAACAGGGTTACCGGCGGTAACGCAAGCTACGCGGTGAGCTTGTCGAGTTCACCCGGGCATGATGGACTCCTGACGTGTCCGAGTCCGCTGAGTTCGTAGCCGCCATCGACCAGGGAACCACCAGCACTCGCTGCATGATCTTCGATCATGACGGTGCCGAAGTGGCTCGCCATCAACTCGAGCACGAACAAATCCTGCCCCGCGCCGGCTGGGTCGAGCATGACCCGGTCGAAATCTGGGAGCGTACGTCGTCGGTCCTGATGTCGGTGCTCAACCGTGCCAACTTGACCGCCAAAAACCTTGCTGCGCTTGGCATAACGAATCAGCGCGAAACCACATTGGTGTGGAATCGGCGCACCGGGCGGCCCTACTACAACGCGATCGTCTGGCAGGACACCCGCACCGACCGCATCGCGTCGGCGCTGGAACGAGACGGCCGCGGCGAGGTGATCCGCCGCAAGGCGGGCCTGCCGCCTGCGACGTATTTCTCCGGCGGCAAACTGCAGTGGATCCTGGAGAACGTCGACGGGGTGCGCGAGGCGGCCGAGAGCGGTGACGCCCTGTTCGGCACGCCGGACACCTGGGTGTTGTGGCACCTGACCGGAGGCCCGCGCGGCGGCGTGCACGTCACCGATGTGACCAATGCCAGCCGGACCATGCTGATGGATCTGGAAACGCTCGACTGGGACGACGAGCTGTTGTCGTTCTTTGGCATCCCGCGGGCGATGCTGCCGGCGATCGCACCGTCGTCGTCGCCACAACCGTACGGCGTCTCCGCGCAGGCGGGGCCGGTCGGCGGCGAGGTGCCGGTCACGGGGGTTCTCGGCGACCAGCACGCGGCGATGGTGGGGCAGGTGTGCCTGTCGGAGGGCGAGGCGAAGAACACCTACGGCACCGGGAACTTCCTGCTGCTCAATACCGGCGAGACGATCGTTCGGTCGAAGAACGGCCTGCTGACCACCGTCTGCTACCAGTTCGGTGACGCGAAACCCGTTTACGCCCTTGAGGGTTCGATCGCGGTCACCGGCGCTGCGGTGCAGTGGCTGCGCGACCAGTTGGGCATCATCAGCGGCGCGGCGCAAAGCGAGTCGCTGGCGCGCCAGGTCGCCGACAACGGCGGAGTGTATTTCGTCCCGGCGTTTTCCGGGCTGTTCGCGCCCTATTGGCGATCGGATGCCCGCGGCGCGATCGTCGGGCTCTCGCGGTTCAACACCAACGCGCACCTGGCCCGCGCGACGCTGGAGGCGATCTGCTACCAGAGCCGCGACGTGGTGGACGCGATGGCGGCGGATTCCGGTGTGCGCCTTGAGGTGTTGAAGGTCGACGGCGGCGTCACCGGCAACGACCTGTGCATGCAGATTCAGGCCGATGTGCTCGGCGTCGACGTGGTGCGTCCGGTGGTCGCCGAGACGACCGCGCTGGGCGCGGCCTACGCGGCGGGTTTGGCGGTGGGGTTTTGGGCCGACCCGTCCGACCTGCGGGCCAACTGGCACGAGGACAAGCGCTGGACGCCGGCTTGGACCGACGAGCAGCGCGCCGCCGGGTACGCGGGTTGGCGCAAGGCGGTGCAGCGGACCCTGGACTGGGTCGACGTGACCTGATCCAGGGTCCGCTGTGCCTGTCAGCGCTCAGTCTTCGCCGAGGATGCCGTAGACCTCACGCCGCGCGTTGTTGAGGATTTCGACGATGCGCTGCTGCTGCTCGGCGGTTGCGGTGTGCGCGGATTGCGCGACCGCGCCGAACAGCTGGCCGATGGCCGCCCGCAGGTTCATGTGACCCGGGTCGGCGCCTTCGGTGATCTCGTCCCACGGCGGAGTCTCGACCTTTTCGGCCGCCGCGCGGCCCTCGTCGGTCAGCTCGAAGAGCTTCTTGCTGCCTTCGCTTTCGCTGGCCGTGATCAGGCCCTCGTCGGTCAACAGCTGCAGCGTCGGATAGACCGAACCGGGGCTGGGCTTCCAGAGCCCGTTGCTGCGTTCGGCGATTTGCTGGATCATCTCGTAGCCGTGCATGGGGCGCTCGGCCAGCAGCGCCAGGATGGCCGCGCGGACGTCGCCGCGCTTACCGCGACCCGGGCCGCCGCGACGCCATCCGCCACGTCGGCCGCCCGGCCCGAAGCCGAAACCCGGACCGAAGCCGGGTCCAAATCCAGGTCCGAAGCCGGGGCCGAACCCCGGGCCGAAGCCGGGCCCGAAGCCCGGCCCGTCGTGGCCGGGCCCGTGCTCGCGGAGGTGTTCGAAGAACTCCTGGCGAGCCCGTCGCCTTGCGCCGTGCAGGGCACGCCGTTGCGTGTCGGGGCCGAAGCCGAAACCGGGACGGCCGGCGAACGGAACGCCGGCGGGGGTGAATGGGTTGTTCATCTCTGTTTCCTTACGTCTGTTTGGGAAGCGCACCGTGCGCTTCGAGGTATAACGATATATCGGAAAGTATCGCGATGCAACGGGGCATTTGGCAGGCGGTGCTCAGCCGCCGCCGGTAGGGCCCGCGACCTCCGGTTTTGGGTGCCGGCGGGCCCGCGGATCGGATGCCCGGGCCCGGTTTGCACTCGCCGGGCGACGGGTAGGACCTCTGGGATGAACGCTGATAACTCCAACCTGACGGTGGGTGGCGGGACCTCGACCGCGGCAGGCCCGGGGCAGGGTGGCAGCGGAGGCGGGCGCAACGTGTGGCCGTGGGTGAATTGGGGGTTGGCGCTGGCCACGGTGCCCGCCGCCGCCATCGTCATGCTGTTCGCGCTCGGCGCGGTGATGAGTACCGACGGCTGCAGCGACCGCAGTTGCCCCAACCTGGGCCACGGCGGGATCGATTTCGGGGTCGCGTTCTACGGCGCGCCCGCCGTCGCGGTCGTCGTGATCGTCATCTCCCTTTTCACCGCGAAGCGCCGCGGCGGCATCGCCGTTCCGCTGTGCGGTTGGGCGCTGTTGATCGCCGACGTCGCCCTCATGGCGGCCAGCGTCTCCGGTTAACCGGGCGGCGCGAACCCGCCCGGCTCAGGATGCGGCGGACCTTGCTGGGGTGCACCCGGGTCCGGCCACGGGACCGCCTGCCGTGGTGGCGCGGGCCAGGCCGGCCACGGCGGGGCGCCTGCCGGCGGCGTGGCCGGGCGAAGCCTCGCCAGTTCGCGGCGGTGCCGTTCGGCGAGCACGGCGGCGAGCACCAGCTCCGGCGGCGCGCCGGGAGGGGGTGGCGGGGCGATGCGGGACACCACGTCACCGGCGATGCGGTAAGCCATCTGCAGCCGTAGCTGCGGATCGAGTTGCGTTGCCCGCGAGAGGAATTGCCGTGCCACCTCGGCCTGGCCGGGGGACAGGCCGGAAAGCTGCAACGACGAGGCCCACCAGGCCAGCGAGGGCGGCATCACCGGCGGGGGGCCAAGCCGGGGGCCGCGCTCGTTCACGACGACGGTGCCGGCGAAGATGTCGCCGACCCGCTTGGCCTTCGGTGACAGGATGCTGCAGATGACGGCGGGGCTCCCGAACAGCATCCAGATCTCCACCACCGCCGCGAGGGCCCGAAACAGGGCCTGCCGGAAGCGTTCTGGCCCGCCGTCGTCGGACACCACGCGCAGACCCATCGCGATCTTGCCCACCGAGCGTCCGCGCGTTGCCGTTTCGAGCACCACCGGATAGCCGACGATCACCACGACGGTGAAGATGAGCAGGATGGCGGTGCTCAGCGCGGTGTCGAACTCGGTCAGTGTGGCGGCCCACAACATCAGCCCGAGCAGATAGCACACGACGATCACGGCGATATCGATCAGTGCGCTCACGGCCCGCACCGGCAACTGGGCGATCTGCACGTCGAGCACGACGGCGTCGCCGGTCACCACCTCCGACATAACACCGAACGGTACAGGGCGATTAGGCTGCGCAGGGTGGACGTCGACGCATTCGTGCTGGCCCATCGCGGTACGTGGGACCGCCTCGACCGGCTGGTCGCGAGGCGTCGCTCGCTGACCGGCGCCGAAGTCGACGAGCTCGTCGAGCTGTACCAACGGGTGTCCACCCACCTGTCGATGCTGCGCTCGGCCTCGTCGGACTCGCTGTTGATCGGTCGACTCTCGAGCCTCGTCGCGCGCGCCCGTTCCGTGGTGACCGGCGCCCACGCGCCGTTGAGCGGTACGTTCGCCCGGTTCTGGACGGTGTCGTTCCCGGTGGTCGCCTACCGGTCGTGGCGGTGGTGGCTGGGCACCGCGGTGGCGTTCTTCGCCGTGGTGATCGTGATGGCGTTCTGGGTGGCAGGCAATCCCGAGGTGCAGTCGGCCGCCGGAACCCCAAGCGACATCGAGCAATTGGTCAACCACGACGTCGCCTCCTACTACAGCGAGCATCCCGCCGCGGCGTTCGCCCTGCAAATCTGGGTGAACAACTCCTGGGTCGCCGCGCAGTGCATCGCGTTGTCCGTTCTGCTGGGACTGCCGATCCCGATCGTGCTGTTCCAGAACGCGGCCAACCTAGGCCTGATCTCCGGGCTGATGTTTCAGGCCGGCAAGGGCGGTGTGCTGCTCGGGTTGCTGATTCCGCACGGGCTGCTGGAGCTGACGGCGGTGTTCCTGGCGGGGGCGGCGGGGATGCGGCTGGGGTGGTCGGTGATCTCGCCCGGCGACCGGCCCCGCGGGCAAGTGCTCGCCGAACAGGGGCGCGCCGTCGTGTCGGTCGCGATCGGTCTGGTGGGCGTGTTGTTGGTCTCGGGGTTGATCGAGGCGTTGGTGACGCCGTCGCCGCTGCCGACCTTCGTCCGGGTCGGCATCGGGATCATCGCCGAGGCGGCGTTTTTGGCCTACATCGGGTATTTCGGTCGCCGCGCGGCGAAGGCCGGGGAGACCGGCGACATCGAGGACGCGCCCGACGTGATCCCCACCGGCTGAGCTACAGCCGACCGGTGGCCTTCATCGCCAGGTAGTGGTCGGCCAGGGCGGGGGCAAGGTCGGTGGGCGGGGCATCGACGACCTCCACCCCGCTGCGGCGCAGGCGGGTGGCGATCGCGCGGCGGTCGTTACGCGATCGCTCGGCGGCCGCCGCGTCGTAGACGGCGGCCGGGTCGGAACGCCCGGCGGCCAGTTGGTCGACTCGCGGGTCGGCGACCGCGGCCACCATCAGGTGGTGTTTGGCCGACAACTGGGGCAGCACCGGCAGCAAGCCCTCGTCGAGCGCCGTCGCGTTGAGGTCGGTCAGCAGCACCACCAGTGATCGCCGGCGTGCCCGCCGCGCAATGGCGGAAACCATTGCGGTCCAATCGGGTTCGAGCAGCGCGGGTTGCAGGGGGGCCATCGCCTCGACCAGGTGGGCGAGCAGTTCGGTGCGCGACGCCCCGAAGACGCCGGCGCGGCTGACCCGGTCGTGCGCGAGGAAGTCGACGTGATCGCCGGCCCGCGACGCGAGCGCCGCCAGCAGCAGCGCGGCGTCCATGGACCAGTCCAGCCGGGGCCACCCCGCGGGATCGGCGGCCGTCGGGTCGACACCCACCCGGCCCGCCGAGGTGCGCCCGGTGTCGAGCACGATCACCACCCGCCTGTCGCGTTCGGGGCGCCAGGTGCGGACGACGACGTCGGCGCGACGCGCGGTGGCGCGCCAGTCGATCGACCGCACGTCGTCACCGACGACATATTCACGCAGCGAATCGAATTCGGTTCCCTGGCCGCGGATCAGCGTGGGCAGCAGCCCGTCGATCTCGCGGAGCTTGGCCAGCCGGGCCGGCAGGTGCTTGCGGGACAGGAACGGCGGCAGCACCCGCAGCAGGCCCGGAACCGCCTGCGACCCTTGCCGTCCCGCCAGTCCCAGCGGCCCGATGGACCGGGCGGTGACCACCGCGGCCCGTTGCTCGCCGCGGCGGACCGGCCGCAGCTGGGACTGAATGTGCTGATGCTGCCCGGCGGGGATGTTCACGGGATGGATGCGCGGTCGCGCGCCGGCGCTGGGCGGCCACGCGTCGCGAACCTGGCCGCGGAACCGCCGCCGGCCGTCGTTGTGGATCAGCAACCCGACGTCCACCTGCTGCGCGAGCCGGGCGGAGCGATCCGGGGAACGGATGTAGCGCAACCTGCGGGTGCTGGCCGCCAGCCCGATGTCCACGGCCACCACGATCGCCAGCGTGACCGCCAGCGCGACGAAAGTGTCTGCCGGCCAAGGCGACAGCGCGATGGGCAGGACGCAAATCAGCGCGACCAGCCCGGTGCGTCCGGTCAGGACCACTAGCGGGGCACCGGAACCGAGGCCAAAATGCCGTCGAGCACGCCGTCGGGTGTGGCCCCTTCGAGCTCGGCCTCCGGGCGCAGCATCACCCGGTGCCGCAGCGTCGGGCGTGCCATGGCCTTCACGTCGTCGGGGGTGACGTAGTTGCGGCCGGACAGCCAGGCCCAGGAACGCGCCGTGGCCAGTAGTGCGGTGGCCCCGCGCGGCGATACGCCCAGCTGCAGCGCGGGCGAGGAGCGGGTGGCCCCGACGGTGTCGACGATGTATCCAAGGACCTCGTCGGCGACCAGCACGTGTCGCACGGCGTCGCGCCCGGCCGCCAATTCGGCGGCCCCGGCCACCGGTTTGATCGCCGACAGGTCGCGGGGGTCGAAGCCGTGCGCGTGCCGGGCGAGGATGGCGATCTCCGAATCGCGCGGCGGCAGAGTCACATTCAGCTTGAGCAGGAATCGATCCAGCTGGGCTTCGGGCAGCTGGTAAGTGCCCTCGTATTCGACCGGGTTCTGGGTCGCGGCGACGATGAACGGATCGGGCAGCGGCTGGGCGACGCCTTCCACGCTGACCTGGCGCTCCTCCATCGCCTCGAGCAGCGCGGCCTGGGTTTTCGGCGGGGTCCGGTTGATCTCGTCGGCCAGCAGCAGATTGGTGAACACCGGGCCGGGCCGGAACTCGAATGCGGCGGTGCGTGCGTCGTACACCAGCGAGCCCGTCACGTCGCCGGGCATCAGGTCGGGGGTGAACTGCACCCGCTTGAACTCCAGTTGCAGCGCGGCCGCCAGCGCGCGCACCAGCAGCGTCTTCGCCACTCCCGGAACGCCTTCCAGCAGCACGTGACCGCGGCACAGCAGCGCGATCACCAGGCCGCTGACCACCCCCTCCTGTCCGACGACGGCCTTGGCGAGCTCGGTGCGCAACGCCAGCAGCGCATCTCGCGCCGATTCAGCGGTGGGGGTCGAGGCGGTAGATGGTTGCGTCACGTCCGTGTGACCTGCCTTTCGATGTCGTCGAGCGCACGGGCAAGTTGTAGCAGGTCGTGGTCGGTCGCCGGGGGCGGCCCGAACAGCTGGTAGGAGACGAATGCCGGGTCGGCCCCGCTGCGTCCGGCCACCGCGGCCGCCACCGCCGGCGGGGGCGCCCCGATGCTCAGACCCAGCCGGGGCACCAGCCGCTGCAGCGTGGCGGTGCGCAGCGCCGCGGCGGCGCGGTCGCGCGCCCGGCGGGAACGGTACAGCCGGCCGCGGCCCTCGACGGTCTCCGAAGCGCGCACCACGACGGGCAGCTCCTCGGCGACCAGCGGGCCGGGCCGCCGGCCCCGCCACAGGGCGACCAGCAGCACAACCAGGCAGAGCTGCCAGACGATCCAGGTCACGTTCTGCGGGATCAGGTCGCCAATCGAACCGGGCGGCGGTGATTCGCCCTCGACCCGGTGGGGCGCGTACCAGATCAACCGGGGCCGGGCGCCCGCCAGGTTCATCGCCAGCGCGGCGTTACCCGCCTGCAGCAGGGCGCCGTTGGTCAGGAAATCGGTGCTGCCCACCGCCGTGATCGTCCGCCCGCCGTCCCGGAAGCGAATCAACGCACCGTCGTAGCAGCGGGTCATCGGCCGGCCGTCGGTGGCGCGGTAGGTGTCGCTGGGCCCGAATCGCACCGGGCCGGCCCGGGTGGCCTCGCGCAGTGTGCAGTCGGGATCGGTGTCGAACGCGCCGGCCGCCGAGACGCGCAGGCCGGGCAGGAATGCCTCGCGGGTGCGCGCCGTCGGCTCCACCAGCAGCAGATCGCCGGGCGCCTTCGCCAGCCGGTCCAGCAGCGGGGCGGTCAGGTATTGGCTTTGCGCCACCAGGATCAGCGCGTCCGGCCGCGCCGCCCGTTCCACGTCGGCGATGCCGTCGGCGACGCCATCGTCGACGCCGCCGCCGCGCAGGAGTGCCACCAGCGCATGGGTGCCGTCGGGACCCGTCGATGCCGGATCCATGCGAGCGCCGGGTCGCGGCGCGGTGAGGTAGGCGTCGACGCCGGCGATGACGGCGAGCACGATCAGGGTGACGATGACCCAGCGCCAGGAACGCCAGCGCTGCATCGGCGTCGGGCCGGTGGCTTCGGGACGTTGGATTGTCGCCATCACCGCACCTGCGCCCACGAGTCGGAGGCGGCGGGCTGCGCCGGTCCCGCGGGTAAGGCCGCCGAGCGGGACCGCAGGTGGTCGTCGAGGTCGGCGATCATCTGGTACGCGGCCTGGGTTCCGGGTTGTTCGCCGTAGGTGACGTCATTGAAAGCCGTTGCGGCCTGCGATAATTCGCCGGCAAGGTGGGGCAGCGCGGCGCCGGCGTCGGAGGCCAGTTCGTTGGCGGTACGCCCGGGCGCCGGGTTCAGCACGCCGGTCTCCTCGAGCTGGCGGGCGACGGCCCGCAGTCGATGACGAATCGCCGCGGCCCACTCGCCTTGCGCCGCATAGCTTTCGGCGGTCGCACGATGCTGGGCCGCGGTGAGCAGCGCGGCTTCGAACAACTGGTAGTCGCCGCCACGCTTGGTGCGCATGGTGCGCCGCGCGATGTGGATGGCGACCGCCAGCGCGATCCCCAGCATGATGAAAAGCACCGTCGCCGTGAGCCATCCACCCGGCAGCGAGGCCGTCTTCTGCAGCAGCCGATAGATCGTCTCGTTCAGCCATTCGGCTAGCTGTTGCTCGGCCGATCCCTTGGAGTAGATCGGCTTGTTGAGCTCGTCCTGGGCGGCCTGGTGCGCGGCATCGCGGTCGATGTCGATGGAGGGCACGGTTGCACTCGTCCTCAGGCCGGCCGCGTCAGCCAGAGGTTGTCGGTGGAGCCGGCCACGTACGGTCCGCCGGCGGCGCCGGTCTGCAGGACCAGATCGAAGGCCTCGGCGCGCATCCGGCGATCGGTGTAGAGCAGCGCGATGACGCCCGCGTTGAAAGGCGCGGTGATGATCTCGCCGATCGCCGCGCCCACCGACGCGACCACGGTGCTGATGAGGAAAGCCGCGGTGGACGAGGTGATCACAAAGAACTGGCTGACGATGTTGAACGGCACGGCGACCGCGCCACCGACGACGGACGTCACCACGAGCGTCAGCAGCCGGATGCCCAGCACTCGCCAGAATCCGCCGCGGACCAGCGCGAACGATCGGGTGATGGCGTCGAGAACCGGCAGCCGCTCCAGCACGATCAGCACGGGTGCAAACAACACCACCGTGTACAGGTACACCAGCAACGCGATCACGGCCAGCGCGAGGGGCAGGCCCAGCACGACCGCCACCGCGGGGTTGCCGATAGCCGCCAGCACCGCGACGATCACCGCCGCCAGGCCGGCGACAACCGCCATCACCGCGCCTTCGAGCACCGCGAGACCGAACAACGGCACCAGGCGGCCCCGGATCTTGGCCCACGTCTCTGCGATGGTGATCGGCGACCCGAACACCGCCCGCCCGACGATGACGGTGAGCATTCCGGACAACAGCATGCCGCCCAGCCAGGCGACGACCACGCCGGCGCCCATCGACGTCAGCCACGCGCCCACGACCCCGGTGGTCAGCTCCTTGGCGTGGTCGGTCGTCAACCTGCCGTAGGCCGCCAACGGTCCGAAAACGGCGGCCTTCGTGACGATTTGGATGAACACCACCACGATGGCGGTCAAGCCCAAAGCCGCCTTCGGATTGGCGCGGACGTAGCCGACCGCGCCGTTGAAGATGTCGCCAAGCGTCAGCGGTCGCAGCGGGATGATGCCGGGTTTGACCGCTCCCGGAATTAGTTGCGGCGGACCGTTCGGACACCGGGCGTGTGGCGCGACACCGCGGAGATCGACGTCGCCCTGCGCTCGGCGGGCACG
>NZ_LZJF01000186.1 GCF_001666835.1 Mycobacterium sp. E3251
GATCAGATGAAGATGATCGCCAAGCTGTCCGGCGGGCAGTCTTACACCGCCGGCAACGTCGCCGAGCTTTCCAAGAGCTACAACGCGATCGAGAAGGACATCGGCTACCGCACGGTGCCGGGGCCGGGCAGCGCCGGGTGGTTGCGCCTGGGCGTCATCACCGCCCTGATCGCGACGGCGCTGGCGCTGCTGATCAACCGGCGGCTCCCGGTCTGATCGCTCAGGAGGGCAGCCGGCGGTTGAGGAACAAGCCGGCCAGGATGGCGCCGGCCATCGCGACGGCCCCCAGCAGCATCCACGCCAGGCTGGCGTCGCCCTTGACGGTCTCGTAGCCGATCTGGCGCTGCAGGGTCGCATAGACGTTCTTCAGCGACTCGAGGCTGTCGGCGTGGAACGACTGGCCGTCGGTGATCTCGCAGATCTTCTGCAGCGTCTGATCCGTCGCGACGGGGACGGCGACCCGCTGCCCGTCCATCTCGATCTCGCCGGTCTTGGTGCCGAACGGGATCGTCGAGATGGGCAC
>NZ_LZJF01000187.1 GCF_001666835.1 Mycobacterium sp. E3251
GGTCCGCGGCTTCGGCGAACACCAGCGGCGTCACGATGTCGTGCAGCGTTTCGTTGACGATCGACTTGACCTGATCGCCGCCCACAAATTGTGCGGCCGCGACGTGGTGGTGGTCTCCGCCTCCGGCGAGGAAATCGTGGCTCCGATCGCACGGGCGCTCGGCGCCACCCACGCGATGGCGACCCGCATGGTCGTCGAGGACGGGCGGTACACCGGCGAGATAGCGTTCTACTGCTACGGCGAGGGCAAGGTGCAAGCGATCCGCGAGCTGGCCGCCCGCGAGGGCTACCCGCTGGAGCATTGCTACGCGTACTCCGACTCGATCACCGACCTGCCGATGCTCGAATCCGTCGGCCACCCCAGCGTGGTGAATCCCGACCGCGGACTGCGCCGGGAGGCCGTCGAACGCGGTTGGCCCGTGCTGTCGTTCTCGCGACCGGTGTCGCTACGCGACCGCATCCCGGCGCCGTCGGGTGCGGCGATCGCAACGACCGCGGCGGTGGGCGTGAGCGCGCTGGCCGCCGGCGCGGTCACCTATTCGCTGTTGCGCCGCTTCGCGTTCTAGTCCCACCAGGGCGCCGACAGCAAACACATTTCGGCGCAGCTTCGCAAGTTTTGCAAAATTGGGCCTTGCTGCGTTAAGGGTCTAGTAGTACAAAGGAACCACGGAAGCCCGGTGAGGCCTAGGTCGATCCGGAAGAGAAGGTTCGATCTCCCGACCCGGGCGCCCAGCACGGTGCTCGGCACCCACGCGGAGTCATAGCCGCGATAATGGCAGAAGTGTTGCGGGCCTGCGTAATTGCGAAATGTGGATGGTGTCGACGGCCCTTTGGGTGGGGTTGCAACCGAAGCGTCGCAAGATCGCCGAGGCCAACCCACGCAGCCCCGAAATGCACGCATGGTAACCGAGTTCCGTGCTAGCGGGCGGCGGACCGAATACTTCGGGACGTCGCCCGCTTTGCATTGTCCGGCAGCGCTTTCTGCGGCCGCCGGCGACCGATTCAGCTACCGACTCGACAGCGAATCGGCGATGCTCAAAGCCTCCTGCGCGCCGGCCCGCATCGCCCGGCAACAGAGCAGCAGCCAGGCCCCCACCCCGGCCGGCGTGCCATCGGCGAAGCCTTGCGCGGCGTCGCGATAGTCGGCCGGCTGGCGCATCCAACTGACCTCGGGCACACCCAATCCGTGTGGATCCAACCCGCTGGCGATGGTCACCAACCGGGACACCGCGCGAGCGACCACGCCATCGGCGCTGCCGAACGGCCGCAACGTCAGCAGTTCGCCGTGCGCGACCGCGGCGACCACCGGCGCCGGCGCCTGGGTACCGCCGCTCACCAAATCCGCCAGCAACTCCAGTCGCGGCCCGACGCCGGCATCGGCGCGAGGCCGGCCCAGCCGGTCCTCGTCGACCTGGTCGGCCGCCGCCAGCACGTGCAAGCGGGCCAGCGCCTGCAGCGGCGCCCGCCGCCAAATCCCGACCAGCGGGCCCTCGCCGCCTTCGAGCGCCTGCGCCACCCGCAGCGCCCCGCCGAACACCGGATCACTGACGGTCCCGGCGTCCGCGAGGTCTTCCAACCGGACCGGACCACCGTCGAGCACCGACGAGGCGCGGGCCGCCCGCAACGCCGCTTCGGCGGCGGTCACCGGCCATCCGCGCAGGTTGGCCCGGTGCCGATGGGCGCGGCCGAGCGCGTCCCGGGCCCGGTCGCTGGCCTCGGCCACGCCCGGCAACTCCATCAACGGAGCCAGTGGATCAGCCGTCACAGGTTGCCAACCTATCCCGGCTTCAACGATCGGATGTCGGTGCGTGCGGGATGGCCTCCAGCAGCCGGCGGGTGTATTCGTGCCGGGCCCGGGTGAACAGCTCGTCGGTGGGGGCCTGCTCCACCACCCGACCGGCGCGCATCACCAGGACGTCGTCGGCGATCTGCCGGATCACCGCCAGGTCGTGGCTGATGAACAGGTAAGTGAGGCCCAGCTCGGTCTGCAGCTCGGCCAGCAGATCCAGGATCTGCGCCTGCACCAAGACGTCGAGCGCGGAGACCGCCTCGTCGCAGACCAGCACCTCGGGCCGCAGCGCCAGCGCCCGGGCGATCGCGACCCGCTGCCGTTGGCCACCCGACAGCTCACGGGGCAGCCGGCCCAAAACCGATGACGGCAGCGCGACCTGGTCGACGAGTTCGCGCACCGCTCGCTCGCGCTGCCCGCGGTCGCCGAGCCGGTGTATGCGCAGCGGTTCCTCGATGGCGCGAAAAACCGTGTGCATGGGATCCAGGCTGCTGTAAGGGTTTTGGAAGACCGGCTGCACCCGCCGCCGGAAGGCCAATTGCTGGTCCCGGCTCAGCGCGTCGTCGATGCGGATGCCGTCGAAGACGACCGTGCCCGAGCTCGCCGGCAGGAGGCCGAGCACCATCTGCGCCAGGGTGGACTTGCCCGAACCCGACTCCCCGGCGATCGCCAGCGTGCTCGCCCGCCGCAGCCGGAACGAAACCCCGTCTACGGCGCGGAATTCCGCTCGCCGCCACGGCGCGCCGCGCGACTCGCGGTAGACCTTGGTCAGCTCAGAGGCGACCAGGATGTCGTCGGACGGCCCACGATCCGCCGGGCGGGGCCGGGCCGGGATTTTGACCGTCAGCGACGGCGCCGCGGCCACCAGCCGCCGGGTGTACTCGTGCTGCGGGTCCCGCAAGATCGACTGCGCCGCACCGGATTCCACCACGACGCCCTCGCGCATCACGACGACGGACTCGGCGCGTTCGGCGGCCAGTGCCAGGTCGTGGGTGATCAACAGCAGCGCGGTGCCGAGTTCCGCGGTGAGCCCCTGCAGGTGGTCGAGCACCTGGCGCTGGACGGTGACATCCAGCGCGGACGTCGGCTCGTCGGCGATCAGCAGCCTCGGCCGCCCCGCCAACCCGATCGCGATCAGGGCCCGTTGACACATGCCGCCGGACAGCTGGTGGGGATAGCGGCCCGCTTGTTTCGCCGGGTCCGGCATGCCCGCCTGCGCGAGCAGCTCCACGGCACGCCGCCGCGTCTGCCGGTCGGAGGTGTTGGCCCGCAACGCTTCCGACACCTGGAAGCCGACCTTCCAAACCGGGTTGAGGTTGGTCATCGGGTCTTGGGGTATGTAGCCGATCTCGCGGCCCCGGATGGAGCGCAACGTCCGGCGGTCGGCCCTGGCGATGTCGGATCCGTCGAAGACGATGCGCCCGGCGGTGATTCGGCCGCCGGGAGGAAGTAGCCCGAGGATCGCCGCCGCCGTGGTGGATTTCCCCGATCCCGATTCGCCCACCACCGCGACCGTGTGGCCGGGCAAGACGGTGAGGTCGACGCCGCGGACGGCGGCGTGATCACCGAAACTGACTTTGAGGCCCTCGACGGACAGCAGCGGCATGTCGTTCATGGCCGCCACGCTCGAGACGCCGGGTCGAGGGCGTCGCGCAGCGCGTCGCCCATCATCATGAAGGCCAGCACCGTGGCCGCCAGCGCACCGGCGGGATAGAACAGGATGGGCGAGCCCGCCCGCAGCCGCGTCTGGTCGAGGTTGATGTCGCCGCCCCAGGACACCACCGACGTGGGCAGTCCGACGCCCAGGTAGGACAGCGTGGCCTCGGTGACGATGAAAACTCCCAGGGCGATGGTGGCCATCGCGATGACCGGGCCAAGGGCGTTGGGCACCGCATGACGCAGCAAGATCTGAAAGCGACTCAGCCCCAACGCTTTCGCCGCGAGCACGTAGTCACTGGTGCGCACCGCGAGCACCGATCCGCGCGCGATACGGGCCACCTGCGGCCAGCCGAACAAGGCGAGGATGGCGATCACGGTCCATACCGTGCGGTGGTGCATGACCTGCATGAGCACGATGGCGGCCAGCAGCAGCGGCAGTCCGAAGAACACGTCGCTGATGCGGGATACCACCGCGTCGATCCAGCCGCCGTAGAAGCCGGCCAGGGCGCCGAGCGCCCCGCCGACGACGAACACGACCAGGGCGGCGCCCAAGCCGACGGTGACCGACGCCCGCGCGCCGTAGACGGTGCGGGCGTAGACGTCGTGGCCCTGCAGGTCGGTGCCGAACCAGTGCGCGCGCGAAGGCGGGAGGAGGCTCTGCCCGGGGTCGGCGTAGGTGGGGTCGGCGCCGGTGAACAAGGCCGGAAACATCGCGACCGCAATGATGAGCAGGATCAGCAGGCCGGCGACGACGAACTTCGGGCGGCCGCGCAGCCCGCGCCACGTGTCGCGCCAAAAGCCCGATCGCTCAGCCATACCGGATCCTGGGATCCAGGACGGCGTACAGCAGGTCCACGGCCAGATTGGTGATCAGGTAAATCAGCACCAGCACCGTCACTATCGACACCACGGTCGGCGCCTCCTGTCGGGTGACGGCCTGATACAGCACACCGCCGACGCCGTGGATGTTGAAGATGCCTTCCGTCACAATGGCTCCACCCATCAGCGCGCCCAGGTCGGCACCCAGGAACGTGACCACCGGGATCAGCGAATTCCGCAGAATGTGCACCGTCACCACGCGGGGCCGGGACAACCCCTTGGCGGTGGCCGTGCGGACATAGTCGGCGTGCGCGTTCGCGGCCACCGCGGATCGGGTCAGCCGCACCACGTAGGCGAACGACACCGAGCCCAGCACGATGCCCGGTAGCAGCAGACGCCCAAACGTCGACCGCTCCCCCACGGTGACCGGCGCGATCCCCAACCTCACCCCGAAAACGAACTGGGCCAGGAACCCCAGGACGAAGATGGGGATCGCGATGATGACGAGTCCGGCGATCAGGACGGTGGAATCGAAGACTCCCCCCGTGCGCAGTCCGGCGATCACGCCGAACCCGATGCCCAGCACCGCCTCGACGGCCAGGGCTATCAGCGCCAGCCGCACCGTCACTGGAAAGGCATGTGCGAGAACGTCACTCACCGGCAGCCCGGAGTAGGACCGGCCCAAGTCGCCGTGCAGCACGCCGCCGAGGTAGCGCAGGTACTGCACGAGGAACGGATCATCGAGGTGGTAGCGGGCCCGCAATTGCGCGGCGACCTCGGGGGTGAGCGGGCGGTCCCCGGCGATCGCGGCCACCGGGTCACCGGGCAACAGGAAGACCATGCCGTAGATCAGCAGCGTGGCGCCGAGGAAGACGGGCACCATGATGGCGATGCGGCGCGCGATGTACCAACCCATCGGTCAAGCCTTAACGATGTTCTCGTAGTCGGGCAGACCGTTCCAGGTGAGCTTGACGCTACCGACCTGTGGCGACCATCCGACCACCGCGATGTAGTACCACAGCGGCACGGCGGGCATGTCGTGCAACAGGATTCGTTGAGCCTCGTTGACCAGTACATCTGCTTGCTGCAGGTTTGGTGCGGCCTCGGCGGCGGCCAGGCCGGCGTCGAATTCCCGGTTGGAGTATCCGACGTCGTTGGATCCCGCTCCGGTGGCGTACAGCGGGGCCAGGAATTCGATCATCGAAGGGTAGTCACCGATCCAGCCCGCGCGGAACGCGGTATCGATGGTGCGGTTGGTGATCTGGGTGCGGAAACCCGCGAAGGTGGGATGCGGCGCGCCGACGGCGTCGATGCCCAGCACGTTCTTGATGCTGTTGGCGACCGCGTCCACCCACTCTTGATGGCCGCTGTCGGCGTTGTATGCGATGGAGTACCGCCCGCTCCAGGCCGAGATCGCGTTGGCTTGCGCCCAAAGTTGGCGTGCCCGTTCGGGATTGAAGTCCAATGCGGTATTGCCCGGGATGTTCCGATCGAAGCCGGGCAATGAGCTGGCGGTGAAATCGCGGGCCGGGCTGCGGGTGCCGTTGAAGATCTGCTGGCAGATCTGCGGCCGGTTGATGGCCGCCGACAGCGCCAGGCGGCGCAGTCGGCCTTCTTCGCCGCCGAAGTGCGGCAACCGCAATGGCGTGTCGAGCGATTGGCTGACCGCGACGGGCCCGCTTGCGGCCTGGCCACCGAGGTCACGCTGGTAGATCGTCAGCGCGCTGGACGGAATCGTGTCCAACACATCGAGATTGCCGGACAGCAGGTCGGCGTAGGCGGTGTCCAGGTTGGCGTAGAACTCGAACCTGAGGCCTTTGTTGTGGGGTTTGCGATTGCCGTGGTAGTCGGGGTTGGGTTTCAAGTCGATCTTGACGTTGTGTTCCCAGGCCGGCCCGTCGGGACCGTTCGCCAACTCGTACGGGCCGTTGCCGACCGGGTTGCGGCCGAACGCGGCCATGTCCCGAAAAGCCTTGGCCGGTAACGGGTAGAACGCATTGTGTCCCAGCCGTAGCGTGAAGTCGACGGTCGGCGCCTTGAGCCGCACGTCGAACTCGAGATCGTTGACCACTTGCAGCCCGGACATGGTGGTCCGGGCGGGCTTTCCGCCTGCCGTCAGTCCGGCGACGTCGTCGTACCCGACGATCGGGCTGAAAAAGCTCTGTTGCAGTTGGGCATTGGTACTTAGCGCCCCGTAGTTCCACGCGTCGACGAACGAATGGGCCGTCACCGGTGAGCCGTCGGTGAACTTCCAGCCGGGCTTGAGGATGATCCGGTAGTTGATGTTGTCGGTCGTCTCGACCGACTGCGCCACCTCCGGCGACGGCTTGCCTGCGGCGTCGTAGGACACCAAACCGGCGAACAGCCGATCCAGGATCCGCCCGCCGAGGCTGTCGTTCGTGCCGGTCGGAATCAGCGGGTTCGGCGGTTCACCGCCGTTCACCACCACCGACTCAGGGGTCAGCGCCCCGCCGCCGCACCCCGTCAGGGACGCGGCCGCCAGCAGCACGGCGGCCGCCATCCCGGCGGAAAGGACCCGCATGCGACGCATGACACCCGACCCTAGGGCCTGCCGCGGGCGGTCGGTGAAGTGCCCGCGCCGGGTTCGTCAACCTAGAATCCCGTCGTGACCGTCGCGTATCTGGCCTCGGACGAATCGGCTGAGCTAGCCGGCCGATTGATCTTCGCGTTCGGCCTTCCCGCAGTCGGCTTGGTCTGTCTGATCATTGGCCTTCTAGAGCGCTCGCGCAGGCGTCGACAGTCCCCGCCGCCGCACCACCCCGGCTACCCGTATCCGCCGCCGCCACCGGCCATCGGGTATCCGGGCCCGTATCCCGCTCCACCGCCCTATCCCGGTTACCCGCCCGCGGTACAGCCACCGCGGCCGGCGAGCAAGTCGGCCACCGCGCTGATCACCATCGGTATCGTGCTGCTGACGTTGGGCGGGCTGAACGTCCTCGTCCACGTTGCGCGCGCCGTGTCGCGCGACGATCGTGGCTCGCCCACGACCGCCCAGCCAACCCCATCGGCCAGAGCCGCGATGCCCGAAATCGGTCAGTGCTTCACCGAATTCGAGGTCCAAATGGGTTCGCTCAACCAACCGACCGACTGCGGTGATCCCGTGGCGACCTATGAGCTCGCCGCCATAGGCGGGCCGACGGCGACGTGCCCCGACAACAAGCGCGGCGACTCTGTCTACTCGCGCCTCACCAACGAATCCCACACGCTGTGTTTTGTCCCCAACCTCAAACAAGGGCTCTGCTACCTGAGGACCGGCCAGCGTGAGACGACGACGTTGACACCGGCCGATTGCGGTGAAGCGCGCTACGCAAAACTAAGGGTCGACAAGCGCATCGACGGCAGCGCCGACGAAACGCAGTGTCCGCCGGGGACAAAGGCCAACGCGTACCCCACGCCGCCGCGGGTCTACTGCTTGGTGCAAGCCGAGTCGTGACGTCGCTCAAACGGGCGTCACCGGGTGCACCTGCAACGCGCAAGCGTCGATGGTGACCGGCACGGTCAGCACCACGGTGGTGTCCGGCGGATTGACCAGCAGGTCGGTATAGGTGGGGCAGGGCTCGCCGTTGGCGTCGACGGCGATGCCCTCGACGACGGCCTGCGCCTGGGTGGACAGCGACAGGATGACGGTGGGCGGCACCTCGGCGCCGCCCGGCAGGCCTCCCATGTAGCCGCGCGGTGTGGGCTGGGCATGGATGAGCGGCCCGCCCCCACCCGAGTCGACCCCGGGATACCCGGTCAGCGTGCAGGGCTCCGCACCCCCGGCGAGGCTGAACACCAGTGTCGCCGCGCGGTGGCCGACCGCGGCCTGCGTCGGCGAAGCGGCGACGGCGATCTGATCCGACCAGCATGGGGTGGGCGCGTCGGCGGTGTCGGTCGGCATCGCCCACGCCGGCGACCCCAGCATGGCGGTGGCCGCGTAACCCGTTGCGGCCGCGGTGAAGCTGGGGGCTAGTCGGCGGTTGCGCCGCCCGTGACCGGGCACACCGGTGATTATCCGCTACAGGGCCCGGCTTTGACCGTCATTTGCACCTTCGCTTTTCACCTTGTGGGGCTAGGCTCTCTGACGATTGACGAGCCTCGACACTAGGAGGAAGCCAGTGACCGCCACAGACGCCGTAGGCCCGTCGTCGTATCCCCCGCCACCGGCGTTCGCCGAACAGGCCAACGCGGGCGAGGAACTGTACCGCGAGGCCGACGAGGACCGGCTGGCCTTCTGGGCCAAGCAGGCCAACCGGCTCTCCTGGTCGACGCCGTTCACCGAGGTGCTCGACTGGTCGCAGGCGCCCTTCGCCAAGTGGTTCGCCGACGGCAAGCTCAACGTCGCCTACAACTGCGTGGACCGCCACGTGGAGGCCGGCTACGGCGACCGCGTCGCCATCCACTGGGAGGGCGAGCCCGGCGACAGCCGCAGCCTGACCTACGCCGACCTGCAGGCAGAGGTGTGCAAGGCGGCCAACGCGCTGACCGGCCTGGGCCTGGTCGCCGGTGATCGCGTCGCGATCTACATGCCGTTGATTCCGGAGGCGGTGATCGCGATGCTGGCCTGCGCCCGGCTCGGGGTCATGCACAGCGTGGTGTTCGCCGGCTTCACCGCGAAGGCGCTGCGGGCCCGGATCGCCGATGCGCAGGCCAAATTGCTGATCACCAGCGACGGGCAGTTCCGCCGCGGCAAGCCGGCACCGCTGAAGGACGCGGCCGACGAGGCGGTTGCGTCGGGCGAGGACGGCGACAGTCCCGTCGAGCGCGTTCTGGTGGTGCGGCGCACCGGGATTGACGTGTCGTGGAACGACGATCGTGACCTGTGGTGGCACGACGTCGTCGACGCCGCTTCGCCCGATCACACGCCGGAGCCCTTCGATGCCGAGCAGCCGCTGTTCCTGCTGTACACCTCCGGCACCACCGGAAAGCCCAAGGGCATCGTGCACACCAGCGGCGGCTACCTGGCCCAGAGCTCCTACACGCACTACTACGTCTTCGATCTCAAGCCCGAGACCGACGTGTTCTGGTGCACCGCCGACATCGGCTGGGTCACCGGGCACACCTACGGCGTCTACGGCCCGCTTTCCAATGGCGCCACCGAGGTTCTCTACGAGGGCACACCCGACTCACCCACCCAGCACCGCCATTTCGAGATCATCGAAAAGTACGGCGTGACAATCTATTACACCGCACCCACGCTCATCCGGACCTTCATGAAGTGGGGTCGCGAGATCCCCGACGCCCATGACCTGTCCAGTCTGCGGCTACTGGGCACGGTGGGCGAGCCGATCAACCCCGAGGCGTGGCGCTGGTACCGCAAGGTGATCGGCGCCGAGCGCCTTCCGATCGTGGACACCTGGTGGCAGACCGAAACGGGCGCGGCGATGATCTCCCCGCTGCCCGGGGTGGCCGCGGCCAAACCGGGCTCGGCGATGCGGCCGCTGCCGGGCATCTCGGCGAAGATCGTCGACGACCACGGCGACGAGCTGGTGCCGGGCATCCACAAGGGCGAACACGTCACCGGCTACCTGGTCCTGGATCAACCCTGGCCGTCCATGCTCCGCGGCATCTGGGGTGACCCCGAGCGATACGTCGAGACCTACTGGTCCAGGTTCGCCGAGCAGGGCTGGTACTTCGCGGGCGACAGCGCCTATTACGACCGCGACGGCGCCATCTGGGTGGTGGGCCGCATCGACGACGTGATGAACGTTTCCGGGCATCGGCTCTCGAGTGCCGAACTGGAGTCGGCGCTGGTCGGCCACTACGGGGTGGCCGAGGCCGCGGTCGTCGCGAAGACCGACGAGACCACGGGCCAAGCCGTCTGCGCGTTCGTCGTCTTGTGCGCCGAGTACGAGGTGCACGACGGGGTCGTCGACGAGCTGCGCGCCGAGGTGGCCCGGGAGATCTCGCCCATCGCCAAGCCACGTGAGATTCACGTGGTGCCGGAGCTGCCCAAGACCCGCAGCGGCAAGATCATGCGCAGGCTCCTGCGCGACATCGCCGAAAACCGCGAGCTGGGTGACACGTCGACGCTGCTCGACGCCAGCGTCTTCGACGCGATCCAGGCCGCGAAGTAGCCACCTCAGGCCGGCTCAGGCCGGTAGCGGTGTGAACCCGGCACCGGGCCGGTGCTTGGCGTTGATGTCGGCCAGGACCGCGTTGAACGACTGGACCACCGCCGGCGTGTGCAGCGGAATGTACTTGATGACGCAGGTCGGCAGGTTGTCACTGAACGCCCCGTGGATCATGCCGACCAGCAGGTTGTTCACGGTCACCGGCGCCCCGGAGTCCCCCGGCTGGCCGCAGACCTGCATGACGATGGTGCCCGGGTCCTGACCGGGCCCCCAGGTGACGCCGCACGAGTTTCCGGTGGTCCGGCCCTGCTTGCAGGCGATCTCACCGAAGGCCGGGTCCGGGCCGAGGCCATTGATCGCGAAGCCGTTGTAGTTGGCGGTCGGCGTCACCTTGGCGGGATCGAACTTGATGACGGCGTAGTCGAGGTTGTCGTTGCCGGCCACCATGGTGCCCAGGACGCCGGCGTTCTCGGCGCCCTCGGCGGCGACCTGCGCGCCCGGACCGCCGCAGTGCGCGGAGGTGAAACCGATCAACTCACCGGCGGCATCTCCCCCGATGGTCGTCAGGGTGCACATGGTGTCCCCGTTGATGACGATGCCGGCGCCGCCGCCCATCGGGATCCTGACATCGGCGGCCGCGGCGCGAGCGGGGCAGCCCAACAGGGCCAGGAGCACTGCCGCCATGGCCGCCACGAAGTACCGGTGCGCCGTCTGCACAGAAACTCCCATCGACAGGCCGGAATCCGGACCGGCCTGATCAGTCTAGTCGGCCGGTGGCCCGTTGACCGTGCCCAGCGCGGCCGCCGGAACTCCGGCCCGCTGACACCGTAGAAGTTTGGAAACCGTGCGCCTGGGCATCTGGTTGAACGCCCTCGCGACGCCGCCGGTCAACCTCCGACAGGCGCCGGGCCGCCCGCCGCCTTCGGCTGGCCTCGTCTGGCATGGCGCCGCATGGCAACATGAACCGCGACGACAGCGCCGGGCAGTGACGAAAGAGGGGACCGTCTGTGAGCAAACCCGATGGCAAGAACGGTGTGCCCAGCACCCTGACCACGATCCCCCTGACCGATCCGCACGCCCGGCCGGCCGAGCCGTCGATCGGTGACCTGATCAAGGACGCGACCACGCAGGTCTCCACGCTGGTGCGCGCCGAGGTCGAACTGGCCCGCGCGGAGATCACCCGGGACGTCAAAAAGGGATTGACCGGCAGCGTCTTCTTCATCGCCGCGCTGGTGGTGCTGTTCTACTCCACGTTCTTTTTCTTCTTCTTCGTCGCCGAACTGCTCGACACCTGGCTGTGGCGCTGGGTGGCGTTCCTGATCGTGTTCGGGGTCCAGGTAGTGGTCGGGGCGCTACTGGCCCTGCTGGGCTTCCTCAAGGTGCGCCGGATCCGGGGACCGCGGGAGACGATCGAATCGGTCAAGGAGACACGCACCGCGCTCACCCCGGGCCACGACAAGGCGCAGGGCGCCCCCAAGCAGCTCGCCGAGCGCGGCAGGCACGAAAAGCCCGAAACCGATCCATCGGGCTGGTAAATGGCCCCGCCGGATCCGTCGGTAACCCGCATCGACGGGCCGTGGCGCCATTTGGACGTGCACGCCAACGGCATCCGGTTCCACGTCGTCGAGGCCCTACCCACCGGCGCGGACACGACCGCACCACCCACTGCCCGGCCGCTGGTGATGCTGCTGCACGGTTTCGGTTCGTTTTGGTGGTCGTGGCGTCATCAATTGCGGGGACTGACCGGGGCGCGGGTGGTCGCGGTCGACCTGCGCGGTTACGGCGGCAGCGATAAGCCGCCCCGCGGCTACGACGGCTGGACGCTGGCCGGCGACACCGCCGGCCTCATTCGGGCGCTGGGACATTCGTCGGCGACGCTGGTCGGCCACGCCGACGGCGGCCTGGCCTGCTGGGCCACCGCGCTGCTGCACGCGCGATTGGTGTCGGCCATCGCGCTGATCAGCTCGCCGCACCCGGCGGCGCTGCGCCGGTCGACGCTGACCCGGCGCGACCAGGGGTATGCACTGTTGCCGACGTTGCTGCGCTATCAAGTGCCGATTTGGCCGGAGCGGCTGCTGACCCGCGACAACGCCGCGGAGATCGAACGCGTGGTCCGCAGCCGCAGCTGCCCCAAGTGGCTTGCCTCCGAGGACTTTTCGGAATCCATCGGTTACCTGCGGATGGCCATCCAGATTCCGTCGGCGGCGCACTGCGCACTGGAATACCAGCGCTGGGCGGTGCGTAGTCAGCTGCGCGACGAAGGCCGCCGCTTCATGAAATCGATGTGTCGGCAGCTCAGCGTGCCGCTGCTACACCTGCGCGGCGACTCCGATCCCTACGTCCTGGCCGACCCGGTCAACCGGACGCAGCGTTACGCCCCGCAGGGACGTTACGTATCCATCGATGGCGCAGGGCATTTCAGCCACGAAGAGGTGCCCGAGGAAATCAACCGACACTTGATGAAATTCATCGACTACGTGGTCAGCTGACGCAGGCCCCCGTGGTCACCTGCTGGGTGTCGCCGATCTTGGCGAGCTGACCATTCACCTCGTCGGCCGTCAAAACGAAGCCGGTGTCGGGATCGTCGACCGCGGCGCCGAACACCACACCGAGCACCTGGCCGTTCAGGTCGATCAACGGCCCCCCCGAATTACCTTGCTCCACATTGGCTCTGATGGTGTAGACGTCGCGGGTGACCGGCGCGGGGTCGCGGTAGATGTCGGGGCCGCTGAGTTTGATGACCTCGCGGATGCGCGCCGGGGTCGCGGTGAAGTTACCACCCCCCGGGTATCCCAGCACCACAACGCTTGTGCCCGTTTTCGCCTCGCCCGAAGCGAAGGCCAACGGCTTCGGCGGCAGGTTGGGGACGGCGAGGATGGCGATGTCGACCGACGGATCGTAAGACACCACGGTGGCGTCCAGGGGACTGCCGCTCGCGTAGATCTGCACGCTGTTGGAACCGGCCACCACGTGCGCATTGGTCATCACCCGGTCGGGTGCGATCACAAACCCGCTGCCCTCCAACACTTTCTGGCAGCTCGGCGCCAGGCTGCGCACCTTGACGACGCTGGGTGCGGTGGCCTGCACCACCGGATTGTTGGCCAGCGCGGGGTCGGGCGAGGCGACCGGAATCACCGGAGTCCGGCTGAACGGCTCCAGCACCGCGGGCAGGCCGGAGGTGTTCAGCAGGGCCGACAACCGCTTGGGCACCGTCTTCAGCCACGGCGGGGCAACCTCGTTGACCTGGGCCAGCACTCGCGAGCCGCGCACCGCGGCGGCCAGC
This sequence comes from Mycobacterium sp. E3251, assembly GCF_001666835.1. Taxonomy (GTDB): domain Bacteria; phylum Actinomycetota; class Actinomycetes; order Mycobacteriales; family Mycobacteriaceae; genus Mycobacterium. The sequence goes on from NZ_LZJF01000187.1 coordinate 13,624, forward strand.
TCGGGCTGGTCCTTGGACTGGGTGAGCGGCGTCGCCAACAACCACGCCGCGGTCAACACCACCACGAGCTGCACGCCCACCCCGATGAACGAGTCGACCGTCCGGATGGTGCGGCTGCGGATCGCGCCGCGAACCGCCCGCCCCAGCACCACGCCCGCGACCTCGCCGACGACGACCAGTGCCAGGATCAAAAAGAGGGCGGCGAACAGCTTCGCGCGGGGCGCGGCGATGTGGCTGACGAGGTGGGGCGCCAGCAGCACGCCCGCGATCGCGCCGAGCAACACACCCACGAACGAGAACAGCGACCCCACCGCGCCGGAACGCCAGCCCGATACGGCCGCGATGAAGGCGACCGAAAGCACGGCCACGTCAAGCCACTGTGACGGGGTCATCGAGTTCATGTTCATCGGGGGGGACCGCCCTGCTCGCCGACCAGCGCCATCGCCGCGTCCAATTCGCGGACGTCGGTGGTGTCCCAGGGCTGGGCCCAGCCGGCGACGTCGAGCATCGCACAGATCACCTGGCCAGTGAATCCCCAGACCAGCATCTCGTTCAGCAGAAACGCCGGTCCGGCCCACCGGCGGCCGAGGTCGCCCCGGTAGACCATCAGCCGGTTGGCCGGGTTGATGAAGGCGCGCAACGGAACTCGCGCCACGATCGCTGTTTCGGCCTCGTTGACGACGGCCACCGGACCGGGATCCGGCGAGTAGGCCAGCACCGGGACGACGTGGAACCGCGACGGCGCAATGAACGTGCGCTCCATCGTGACCAGGGGATGCAACCGCGACACGTCGATCCCGGTTTCCTCCTGAGCTTCGCGCAAGGCGGTGGCCACCGGACCGTCATCGGTGGGATCGGAGGCGCCGCCGGGAAACGCCGCCTGGCCGGCGTGGTGGCGCAAGGTCGAGGCCCGCACGGTGACCAGGAGGTCGGCGTCGTCGGGGCCGCGGCCGTCGGCCGGCGCGGACTCCGGGCCCGAGAACAGGACCAAGACAGCGGCTTCGCGCCCGCTGCCGCGCAACGCCGACACCGCCTTGCCGGTGATCATCGCCAGCACGTCGGCCGGCAGCCGGCGCCGGTACGCGTCCGGCATCCGCTCGACGTTGTCGACCAGGGGGCGCAGCCACGACGGGGAGGCGTCGGGGCTCAGCTCAAGCGTCCCGCGCGCACGGGTGGGGTGACCACCTCCCGCGGGCGGGGGCGTACCCCCGACGTTCACGGGGCGCTCCAGTCGGTCCAATTTTCGGCTTATCCCTTGTCATTTCCGACCGCGGCCGCGATCTCGTCGGCGCTGTCGAAGGCCCGCGGCAGCATCTGGGCAACGCTACCGTCCGGGCGCAGAACCACCGTCGCGGGCATCACGTTTACCACACCCAGGGCCGCCGCGACCCGCCGGCGACCGTCCTGCAGGGTCGGCAGCCGAACGCCCAGTTCGGCGAGCCGCAGCAACGCGGCCGTCTCGTTCTCGTCCTGATGCACCGTCACCACCATCACGTCGGACCCGGCTCGCCGTTGATACTCGGCCATCGCGGGCAGTTCGGCCGCACACGGCGCGCACCAATACGCCCATAAGTTGAGGACCACCCGCCGCCCCGCCAGCGCGCGGGCGACGTCGATAGCCGAACCGTCGGCGGCGCACTCGGCCGTGACACCGCGCAGCGCAGGGGGGCCGGGGCCGTCGACGGCGGCCGGACAGGGCGCCAGATTGGCCCGCTGCCGCGGACCCGCCAGCGCGGCAGGCGTGTCGGCGTCGCGGTGTTCGCGGTCGGGCGGGCTGACGGCCGTGCCGGGCTTCGGGGCCGGCCCCGACTCGTCGCGCAGCTGGGCGACCAGGCCCGCCGCCAGCGCCGCCACCACCGCGAGGATCGCGATGGTCGAGCGCGTGGTCCGCGTCAAGGTGGTGGGCGCCTACAGGCCGGCCAGCGCCAGCAAGTGCTCGGTTTCCGGCCCCCGCACCAGGGGCGCGGCGAGCAGCGGTTCGGTGGGGCCGAGGCCGAAGGAGGGGCAGTCCTTGGCCACCACGCACACACCGCAGGCCGGCTTGCGCGCGTGGCACACCCGGCGGCCGTGGAAGATCACGCGGTGGCTCAACATGGTCCACTCGCTGCGTTCGATCAGTTCACCGGCCGCGCGCTCGATCTTCACCGGGTCCTTGTCGCTGGTCCAGCGCCACCTGAGCAGCAGCCGCGCGAAATGGGTGTCGACCGTGATACCGGGGACGCCAAAGGCGTTGCCCAGGATGACGTTGGCGGTCTTGCGGCCGACTCCGGGCAGCGTGACCAGTTCCTCCATCGTGGCAGGCACCTCGCCGTCGAACCGTTCGACCAGCGCCTGCCCGAGGCCGATGAGTGAGGTCGCCTTGTTGCGGAAGAACCCCGTTGGACGGATCAGGTTTTCCAGCTCGTCACGGTCCGCCTGCGCGTAGTCCAGCGCCGTGGGGTACCGCTTGAACAAGGCCGGCGTCGTCAGGTTCACCCGCTTGTCCGTGCTCTGCGCCGAAAGGATCGTGGCGACGGTCAGCTCGAGCGGCGTGGTGAAGTCCAGCTCGCAGTGCGCGTCCGGAAACGCCTGCGCCAGCGCCCGATTCATCCTGCGGGCCCGCCGCACCAAGCCGGCCCGCGTCTCCTCAGACCAGCGCCGCGCGTCGACACCGCCCGATGGGACCGACGTGGACTTCGAGCGTCCGGACGACTTTGCCGCTGTCACCTACGACAGAGTACTGATTTCGTGATCTCGCCGAGACCTCGTGTTGATTGAAGTGCCTGTTTACTCTCCTTGTGTCGTGGTTGCTGGTGGCCTGCGTTCCGGCGTTGCTGATGTTGGCGGCGCTCGGCCTGGGGCGGCTCGAACGGGGGCTCGCCCGTGAGGACGTCACCATGCTCGCTGTCACCGAGCTTTTCGAGCACGCCGAGATTGTCGACGTGCGCACCCTGGCCCGTGAGGGAATGCCGGAGGCGCTGGAATTTCTGCACCGGCGCGAGGCCCGGGAAGTTGCCGAGGCGGCGCTGGCCGGGCTGACGGCCGGGCCGCGGCATGCGGCGCCGTCGTTCGCCGCCAGCTTCATTGACCATGCCGAGCTGACATTGCCGACGCGAATACAGGCGCATTCGCACATCAATCCGCAGTTTAAGGCCACTCGACACGTCAATCGTGTGTAGCGTTGCACGTTGGACAAAATGTCCTACCGCTAGACTCATCACGCGAGCAAGGGATTAACCTGCCCGTACACAAATCATTGGAAAGCTGAAGAGGCAACGTGGACGAGATCCTGGCAAGGGCAGGAATCTTCCAAGGGGTTGAGCCCGGCGCGGTCGCCGCGCTGACCAAGCAGCTGCAACCCGTCGACTTTCCCCGTGGGCACACGGTCTTCGCCGAAGGCGAGCCGGGTGATCGGCTGTACATCATCGTCTCGGGGAAGGTCAAGATCGGCCGTCGCTCGCCCGATGGCCGGGAGAACCTGCTGACGATCATGGGCCCGTCGGACATGTTCGGCGAGTTGTCTATTTTCGACCCCGGCCCAAGGACTTCCAGCGCGACCACGATCACCGAGGTGCGGGCCGTGTCGATGGACCGCGACGCGCTGCGGGCGTGGATCGCCGACCGTCCCGAGATCGCCGAGCAGCTGCTGCGGGTGCTCGCCCGGCGGCTGCGCCGCACCAACAACAATCTGGCCGACCTCATCTTCACCGACGTGCCGGGCCGGGTGGCCAAGCAGCTGCTGCAGCTCGCCCAGCGGTTCGGCACCCAGGAGGGTGGCGCCATGCGCGTCACCCACGACCTGACCCAGGAGGAGATCGCCCAGCTGGTGGGGGCGTCCCGGGAGACGGTGAACAAGGCGCTGGCCGATTTCGCCCACCGCGGCTGGATCCGTCTGGAAGGCAAGAGTGTGCTGATTTCGGACTCCGAAAGGCTCGCCCGCCGAGCGAGGTAAGCGCGCGAATTGCGTCGGATCGACGTTATCGACGCGTTCACTCGAACTTTTCCGCGCTAGCGTGGATTTCGGCGCGAGTTCAGCGCCGCAAATAGTCCAGCTGCGCCTGAACGGACCATTCGGCCGCGTCCCAGAGTTTCTCGTCGACGTCCACATAGACGTGTTCGACGACTTGGCGCGCGGTGGCGTCGTCGCCGATGTGCCGCAACGCCGCGCGCACCTGTTCCAGCCGTTCGTGCCGGTGCACCAGATAGCCGGACGCGACGGCCTCCAGGTCGGGCAGGTCGGGCCCGTGGCCGGGCAGCACCGTACGTCGCCCCAAACCACGTAAGCGCCGCAACGATTCCAGGTAGTCGGCCAGGCTGCCGTCTTCGGAGTCGATGACGGCGGTGCCACGGCCCAGCACGCTGTCGGCGGTAAGGACGGCGTCCTCGAGCACGAACGAGAACGAGTCGGCGGTGTGGCCCGGCGTGGCCATCACTCTGATCTTGAGGCCGGCCGCGTCGATGACCTCACCATCGGTGAGGTGACCGCCGAGGCCGCGCAGGAACCCGCTGCCCGCCGACCGCACCGTCGCGCCGGTCCGCTCGACCAGCTTGTCGATGCCGTCGGTGTGATCGCCGTGCCGGTGACTGATGAGCACGAGCGTGATACGGCCCAACTCGGCGACCCGGGCGATGTGTTCGTCGTCGTCGGGCCCGGGATCCACCACGACCAACTCGTCGCTGCCCTTGCCGCGCAACACCCAGGTGTTGGTGCCCTCGAGCGTCAGCAACCCGGGGTTGTCGGCCAACAGAACCGAGGCAGTCTCGGTCACCGCCCGCAGCGTGCCGTATGCGGGATGACTCGGCGACTCGGGCGCGTCGGTCACGGTCGCGAGCCGACCTCCACGATCAGCTCCACTTCGACCGGCGCATCCAGGGGCAGTTCGGAAACGCCGACGGCCGACCGCGCGTGTGCGCCGTCCTCGCCGAACACCTCGGCGAGCAGTTCCGAAGCGCCGTTGACGACGCTGGGCTGGCCGTTGAACCCCGGCGCGGAGGCGACGAAGCCGACGACCTTGACCACCCGGGTCACCGCGTCGATGCCCACCAGCGAATCGACGGCCGCGAGGGCGTTGAGCGCGCAGATCCGCGCCATCGCCTTGCCTTCTTCCGGGCTGACCTGCGCACCCACCTTGCCGGTTCCGGCCAGCTGTCCCGCCTGCAGCGGCAGCTGACCCGCGGTGTACACCAGGTTGCCGGTCCGCACCGCGGGGACATAGGCGGCCAGCGGCGCCACCACCTCGGGAAGCGCGACCCCGAGTTCCGCGAGCCGGGTGGAGGCAGTCATCTACTTGGGACGCTTCAAATACGCGACGTGTTGCTCACCGGTTGGCCCGGGCAGTACGGACACCAACTCCCAGCCGTCGGCACCCCACTGGTCGAGAATCTGTTTGGTGGCGTGGGTGAGCAGCGGGACGGTGACGTATTCCCATGCGGTCGGTTGGCTCATGGCGCGAGCTTATCGGTCGGATGTGAACGGCTCCGGCCTGCCCGGGGGCCGGACGCCGGTCGGGCTAGCATGCGAAGGTGGCAAACACATCGAGCGGCGGTAGCGCCGTCGGCTGGCCGGCGCGGCTCTCCAAGGCCCGCCTGCATTTCGTCACCGGCAAAGGCGGTACGGGCAAGTCGACGATAGCGGCCGCACTGGCACTGACCCTGGCAGCCGGCGGACGCAAGGTCCTTCTCGTGGAAGTCGAAGGGCGCCAAGGCATTGCGCAACTCTTCGACGTCCCGCCGCTGCCCTACCAGGAGGTCAAGATCGCGACCGCCGAACGCGGCGGTCAGGTCAACGCGCTGGCCATCGACATCGAGGCCGCGTTCCTGGAATACCTGGACATGTTCTACAACCTCGGCATCGCCGGGCGGGCGATGCGGCGCATCGGGGCCATCGAGTTCGCCACGACGATCGCGCCGGGCCTGCGCGACGTGCTGCTCACCGGAAAGATCAAGGAATCGGTGGTGCGGGTCGACAAGAACCGGCTGCCCGTCTACGACGCGGTAGTCGTCGACGCACCCCCGACGGGGCGGATCGCCCGCTTCCTCGACGTCACCAAGGCCGTGTCGGATCTGGCCAAGGGCGGCCCGGTGCACTCGCAGAGCGAAGGCGTGGTGAAGCTGCTGCACTCCGAGCAGACGGCCATTCACCTGGTCACCCTGCTGGAGGCGTTGCCGGTGCAGGAAACCCTGGAAGCCATCGAGGAGCTCGCCGAGATGGAGCTGCCGATCGGCAGCGTGATCGTGAATCGCAACATCGCGTCGTATCTGCAGCCCGCCGACCTGGCCAAGGCCGCGGAGGGGCACGTCGACGCGGACTCGGTGCGGGCCGGGCTGGAAATGGCGGGGATCAAGCTGAACGACACCGAGTTCGCCGGACTGCTGACCGAGACCATCGAGCATGCGACGGTGATCGCCGCGCGGGCCGAGATCGCCCAGCAACTGGACGCGCTGCAGGTGCCCCGGCTGGAATTGCCGGCGATCTCCGATGGCGTCGACCTCGGAAGCCTCTATGAGCTTTCGGAATCGCTTGCACAGCAGGGGGTTCGATGAGTACCACGCCGAATAGGCTTGATATGGCCTCGATCTTGGCCGACACGACCAACCGGGTGGTGGTGTGCTGCGGCGCCGGCGGGGTGGGCAAGACCACCACCGCGGCCGCGATGGCGTTGCGCGCGGCCGAATATGGCCGCAACGTATGCGTTTTGACGATCGATCCGGCCAAGCGGCTGGCCCAGGCACTGGGGGTGAACGACCTCGGCAACACCCCGCAGCGGGTGCCCCTGGCGCCTGAGGTTCGCGGCGAGTTGCACGCGATGATGCTCGACATGCGCCGCACGTTCGACGAAATGGTGGTCCAGTACTCCGGAAACGGCCGGGCGCAAGCGATTCTGGACAACCAGTTCTATCAGACGGTCGCCAGCTCGCTGGCCGGCACGCAGGAATACATGGCGATGGAGAAGCTGGGCCAGCTACTGGCCGAGGATCGTTGGGACCTGGTGGTGGTGGACACCCCGCCGTCGCGCAACGCGCTGGACTT
>NZ_LZJF01000188.1 GCF_001666835.1 Mycobacterium sp. E3251
ACGTTGTTCGGATAGGCCTCGTGCACCAGCACGTCGGAGTCCTGGGCCCGGGTGAAGTCGCTGACCGCGGGCAGCGGCTCGTAGTCCACGTCGACGAGCTCCAGCGCGTCCTCGGCGACATAGCGGCTCTCGGCGACGATGAGCGCGACGGGGTCGCCGACGAACTTGGCCTCGCCCTCGGCCAGCGGCGGTCGCGGGGTGTCCGGCATGTCCTTCCCGGCGACCGCGTGCCAAGCCTCTTTCACGTCCGGGTTGAGGTCGTCGGCGGTGAACACCGCGCGCACGCCGGGCAGCGCCAGCGCGGCCGAGGCGTCGATGCCGTTGATGCGCGCCCGCGCGAACGGGCTGCGCACGAAGCAGGCGTGCAACATGCCCGGCCGCGAGATGTCGTCGACGAAGCTGCCGCGGCCGGTCAGCAGCCGGCCGTCTTCCACCCGCTGGACGCGGGTACCGGCGTACCGGGGCGCCGGGGCGACGGCGTGCCCTTGTACGTCCTGACTCATGACTCTCCATCCGATGCCGGTGCATAGCGAAGTTATCGCTTTGGGAGAAGTGCAATGTCATCATAGGAGAGTGGGGTTACCGGAGTCGACCCGTCCACCACACAGCGTCGGAGTCCTGCTGGCCGCGGGCGCCGGGCGGCGCTACGGCAAGCCGAAGGTGTTGGTCGAGGGCTGGCTGGGCACCGCGGTCGACGCGCTGCGCGCCGGGGGCTGCGCCGGCGTCGTCGTCGTGCTGGGCGCCGCGCGGGTCCCCGCCCCGGCCGGGGCGGTCGCGGTCACCGCGGCGCGGTGGCAGGACGGCTTGAGCGCCTCGGTGCGCACCGGCCTCGAGCAGGCCGGCCGCATGGGCGCGGAGTACGCCGTGCTGCACGTCGTCGACACCCCCGACGTCGGTCCCGCCGTGGTGGCGCGGGTGCTCGGCCGCGCCATCGCGTCCCCCGCCGGCCTGGCGCGCGCGGTGTTCGGTGGCCGCCCGGGCCATCCGGTGGTGATCGCGCGCCGGCACTGGCCCGACGTCCTCGCCCGCATCTCCGGCGACCGCGGCGCCGGGGCGTACCTGCGCACCCGGGACGACGTCGAGGTCGTCGACTGCGCGGACCTCGCCGGCGGTCAGGACATCGACGAGCCCTAGGCCGCCGCGGTTGGGTCGGCGGCCGGCAGCGCGGCGTCTTGGGCGGCGGCCCGCACCCGATGGCGGACCAGATACCAGCCGCCGATCAGCCCCGGGATGCCGACGGCCATCGCGCCGAGCAACCACGGGCCCTGGACCTTGTCCAACAACATCAGGACCAGTACGCCGGCCAGGAAGGCCAGCGTGAGGTAGCCGCTATAGGGCGCCAGCGGCATCCGGAACTGCGGCCGTTGCACCGTGCCGGCGCGGGACAGCCGGTAGAACCGCAGCTGACTGGCCACGATCGTGCCCCAGGCCACCACGACGCCCACCGCGGCGATGTGGAGCACGATTTCGAACGCCTGGCTCGGTTTGACGGCGTTGAGCACGATGCCCAGGAGGCCGACGACGGCGGTGAGCAGGATCCCGCCGTACGGCACGCCGTTCTTCGTCATCGGCGCGGTGAACTTAGGGCCGCTGCCGTTCATCGCCATCGACCGCAGGATGCGGCCGGTGGAGTACAGCCCGGCGTTCAGGCTGGACAGCGCCGCGGTGAGCACGACGAGGTTCATCACGCTGCCCGCCCCGCCGAAGCCCACCTTGGAGAAGAACGTGACGAACGGGCTCACGTGGTCCCGGTAGGCGGTGTGGGGCAGCAGCAGCGCCAGCAGGACCGTCGACCCGATATAGAAGACGGCGATGCGAAACACCACGGAGTTGATCGCGCGCGGCATGATCTTGTGCGGATTCGCGGTCTCGCCGGCGGCGATGCCGACGAGTTCGACGGCGGCGTAGGCGAACACCACCCCTGAGGTGACGAGCACCAGGGGCAGCAGGCCGGCCGGCAGGAGTCCGCCATGGCTGTCCCAGAGCGCCACGCCGGGGTCGTGACCGTCGACCTTGAATCGGCCGATCAGGAAGACGGTGCCGATGACCAGGAACGTCACCAGCGCGAGCACCTTGATCAGTGAGGCCCAGAATTCGAGCTCGCCGAACAGCTTGACCGAGATCAGGTTCATGGCCAGCACCATGACCAACGCGATCAACGCCAGCGTCCACTGCGGGACGGCCTGGAACGTCGTCCAGTAGTGGCAGTAGTGCGCGATCGCGGTGGTGTCCACGATCCCGGTCATCGCCCAGTTGACGAAGTACAGCCAGCCCGCGGCGAATGCGGCCTTCTCGCCGAAGAATTCGCGGGCATAGGAGACGAAGGATCCCGACGACGGGCGGTAGAGCACGAGCTCGCCGAGCGCGCGCAGGATGAGGAACACGAAGATGCCGCAGATTCCGTACACCAGGAACAGCCCCGGCCCCGCCGACGCGAGCCTTCCGCCGGCGCCCAGGAAGAGGCCCGTTCCGATGGCCCCGCCCAGGCCGATCATCTGTACCTGACGGTTGGTGAGCCCCTTGTGATAGCCCGCGTCTTCGCGGGTGAGCCGCGCGGCGGCGCTGTCGAGCTGTGCCATCAAGCTCCTGCCGGGGTGGCTCCAGGGAAGCTCAGGTTAACCCATCGGCGGGCCGGCGGGCTCGCTGCGCGGGACCCCGGGAACAAGACGGCGGCGTGCGCCGTTAGCATGATCGACAAGTTGAGCGAACCAGACTCAATGCTGGGTTGACACCCCGGTACCGCCGAGAGCAGTCTTGAGCGGGGTTCACTCAGCATAGTGGCACCAAGAAGGCTCTACTCAATCAGGAGGAATCACTATGGCTCGTGCGGTCGGTATCGACCTCGGGACCACCAACTCCGTCGTCGCAGTTCTCGAGGGCGGTGACCCCGTCGTCGTCGCCAACTCCGAGGGCTCACGGACGACGCCGTCCATCGTCGCGTTCGCGCGCAACGGCGAAGTGCTCGTCGGCCAGCCCGCCAAGAACCAGGCGGTGACGAACGTCGACCGCACCATCCGTTCGGTCAAGCGGCACATGGGCACCGACTGGTCCATCGAGATCGATGACAAGAAGTACACCGCGCAGGAGATCAGCGCGCGTGTGCTGATGAAGCTGAAGCGCGACGCGGAGGCGTACCTCGGTGAGGACATCACCGACGCCGTCATCACCGTGCCGGCGTACTTCAACGACGCCCAGCGCCAGGCGACCAAGGAGGCCGGCCAGATCGCCGGTCTGAACGTGCTGCGCATCGTCAACGAGCCCACCGCGGCCGCGTTGGCCTACGGCTTGGACAAGGGCGAGAAGGAACAGACCATCCTGGTCTTCGACCTCGGCGGCGGCACGTTCGACGTCTCGTTGCTCGAGATCGGTGAGGGCGTGGTCGAGGTCCGCGCCACCAGTGGTGACAACCACCTCGGTGGGGACGACTGGGACGACCGGATCGTCAACTGGCTCGTCGACAAGTTCAAGGGCACCAGCGGCATCGACCTGACCAAGGACAAGATGGCGATGCAGCGGCTGCGTGAGGCGGCCGAGAAGGCCAAGATCGAGCTCTCGAGTTCGCAGAGCACCTCGATCAACCTGCCCTACATCACCGTCGACGCGGACAAGAACCCGCTGTTCCTCGACGAGCAGCTGACCCGCGCCGAATTCCAGCGCATCACCCAGGATCTGCTGGACCGCACCCGACAGCCCTTCCAGTCGGTGATCAAGGACGCCGGCATCTCGGTGTCCGAGATCGACCACGTGGTGCTGGTGGGTGGTTCCACCCGCATGCCCGCGGTGTCCGACCTGGTCAAGGAGATGACCGGCGGCAAGGAGCCCAACAAGGGCGTCAACCCCGACGAAGTTGTCGCGGTGGGAGCGGCTCTTCAGGCCGGTGTTTTGAAGGGTGAGGTGAAAGATGTTCTGCTGCTTGACGTTACGCCGCTGAGCCTGGGCATCGAGACCAAGGGTGGCGTGATGACCAAGCTCATCGAGCGCAACACCACGATCCCCACCAAGCGGTCGGAGACCTTCACCACGGCCGACGACAACCAGCCGTCGGTGCAGATCCAGGTCTATCAGGGTGAGCGCGAAATCGCTTCGCACAACAAGCTGCTCGGCTCCTTCGAGCTGACCGGCATCCCGCCGGCTCCGCGCGGCGTCCCGCAGATCGAGGTCACCTTCGACATCGACGCCAACGGCATCGTGCACGTCACGGCCAAGGACAAGGGCACCGGCAAGGAGAACACGATCAAAATCCAGGAGGGCTCCGGCCTGTCCAAGGAGGAGATCGACCGGATGATCAAGGACGCCGAGGCGCACGCCGAGGAGGACCGCCAGCGTCGCGAGGAGGCCGACGTCCGCAACCAGGCCGAGTCGCTGGTCTACCAGACGGAGAAGTTCGTCAAGGATCAGCGCGAGGCCGAGGGCGGGTCGAAGGTTCCCGAGGAGACGCTGTCCAAGGTCGACGCCGCCATCGCCGAGGCCAAGACGGCCCTGGGCGGCACCGACATCGGCGCGATCAAGGCGGCGATGGAGAAGCTGGGCCAGGAGTCCCAGGCGCTCGGACAGGCGATCTACGAGGCCACCCAGGCCGCGGGCGGCGCGGAGGCCGGTGCAGCCGGCGGAGCGTCGGGCTCGGCTGACGACGTCGTGGACGCGGAGGTGGTCGACGATGACCGGGAGTCCAAGTGACGGACGGCAATCAGGAACCGGTGACGGTCACCGACAAGCGGCGGATCGACCCCGAAACGGGTGAGGTGCGCCACGCCCCTCCCGGCCCAGAGCCGGGCGGGGACACGTCCGGTGGTGAGTTCTCGGGCGAAAGCCCCGAGGAGGCCGGCAAGGCCGCCGAATTGCTGGGCGACCTGCAACGGGTTCAGGCCGACTTCGCCAACTACCGCAAGCGCGCGCTGCGCGACCAGCAGGCCGCGGCGGACCGTGCCAAGGCCGCCGTCGTCAGCCAATTGCTGGGCGTGCTCGACGATCTCGAGCGGGCGCGCAAGCACGGTGACCTGGAGTCGGGCCCGCTGAAGTCGGTGGCCGACAAGCTGGACGGCGCTCTGACCGGACTCGGTCTGGTGGCGTTCGGCGAGGAAGGCGAGGACTTCGACCCGGTGTTGCACGAAGCCGTGCAGCACGAGGGCGACGGCGGCGACGGCTCCAAGCCGGTGATCGGCACGGTCATGCGGCAGGGCTACAAGCTCGGCGAGCAGGTGCTGCGGCACGCCCTGGTCGGCGTTGTCGACACGGTGCCGGACGAGGGCGCCGCGGCGGCCCCGCCGGCCGAATCGGACGATAACCCCGGCGCATCCGGTGAATAGACCACACAATCAGCACAACAACAGAACTCCAAAGGTGGAGGGGGTGACGCGACATGGCCCAGCGAGAATGGGTCGAAAAGGACTTCTACAAGGAGCTGGGCGTCTCCTCTGACGCCAGTCCCGAAGAGATCAAACGCGCTTACCGGAAGCTGGCCCGAGACCTGCATCCGGACGCCAACCCCGACAATCCCGCCGCCGGCGAGCGATTCAAGGCGGTGTCGGAAGCGCACAACGTGTTGTCGGATCCGGCGAAGCGTAAGGAGTACGACGAAACCCGCCGCCTGTTCGCGGGCGGCGGCTTCGGCGGCCGCCGGTTCGACACCGGTGGTTTCGGCGGCTTCGGTGCTGGCGGTGACGGCGCCGAGTTCAACCTGAACGACCTGTTCGACGCCGCCGGCCGAAGCGGCGGCGCCAACATCGGTGACCTGTTCGGCGGCTTGTTCGGGCGGGGCGCCGGCGCCCGTCCCAGCCGGCCGCGGCGCGGCAACGACCTGGAGACCGAGACGCAGCTGGATTTCGTCGAGGCCGCCAAGGGCGTGGCAATGCCGCTGCGGCTGACCAGCCCGGCGCCGTGCACCAACTGCCACGGCAGCGGGGCGCGGCCGGGCACCAGCCCGAAGGTGTGCCCGACCTGCAACGGTTCCGGCGTGATCAACCGCAACCAGGGCGCGTTCGGATTCTCCGAGCCCTGCACCGATTGCCGGGGCAGCGGCTCGATCATCGAGCACCCCTGTGACGAGTGCAAGGGCACCGGGGTCACCACCCGCACCCGCACCATCAACGTGCGCATCCCGCCCGGCGTCGAGGACGGGCAACGCATCCGGCTGCCCGGGCAGGGCGAGGCCGGGCTGCGCGGAGCGCCGTCGGGCGACCTGTACGTGACCGTACATGTGCGGCCGGACAAGGTGTTTGGCCGCGACGGCGACGACCTCACCGTGACCGTTCCGGTCAGCTTCGCCGAGTTAGCCTTGGGCTCAACCATTTCGGTGCCCACGCTGGACGGCAAGGTGGGCGTCCGGGTGCCGAAGGGGACCTCCGACGGCCGCATCCTGCGGGTGCGCGGGCGCGGTGTCCCCAAGCGCAGCGGCGGCAACGGGGATCTGCTCGTCACCGTGAAGGTCGCTGTGCCGCCGAACTTGGAGGGCGCCGCGGCTGAGGCGCTGGAGGCGTACGCGGCCGCCGAGCGTGCCAGCGGGTTTGACCCGCGCGCGGGATGGGCAGGTAATCGCTGATGGCCAAGAATTCACGAGACGAATCTCGGACGTTCCTGATCTCGGTCGCCGCCGAGCTGGCCGGCATGCACGCCCAGACTCTGCGTACCTACGATCGCCTCGGCCTGGTCAGCCCGCAACGCACTTCCGGTGGGGGACGGCGTTATTCGGAGCATGACGTCAACCTCTTGCGTGAAGTGCAGCGGCTGTCCCAGGACGAGGGGGTCAACCTGGCCGGCATCAAGCGCATCATCGAACTGACCAATCACGTCGAGGCGCTGCAGGCGCGGGTGAAGGAGTTGACCGAGGAACTGGCGCAGGTGCGCGCCGGTCAGCGCCGCGACCTGGCGGTGGTGCCCAAGAGCACCGCCGTGGTGGTGTGGCAACCGCGCAGGGGGCGTTAGGCTTCAGTCCTCGGGCAGTTTGTCGAGGGTCTTGCGGGCTTCCTTGCGGAAGATCTCGTGCTCGTTGTCGAGGTATTCGGCGACGGCGTCGCGCACACCGGTGGCGCGCTGGCGCACCAGCGCCTTCATGGCCGGGATGCGGGTTGCCGGGTTGGGAAGTTGGCTCACCGCAAGCTTTTTGGCTTCCTCGGTCTTGATTTGGCCTAGCCATTCCACCAACACCGATTTGGTGGGAAAGTCCCGCTCGGAGCGAATCAGGGCGGCGATACGCGGGAAGTCGGAGCGCTCGCAGATTTTGGCCAGCGCGAACCCGGCGGCTTCGAGCTCTTCGTTGCACAGTGCCGGTTCGATCGCGAACTGGTGAAACAGAACATCAATGGCGGCGCGATTGCCTTTGGCGTGCTTGGTGATTAGGTTGCGGATCAGACTGACCCGCCAGCCACGCCGTTCGTCACCGGGCGGAATGCGTTCGTCCAGATGTTGCAGCCAGTCCACCATGATGGGCACCGCCTGCGGATAGTCATTGGGCGAATTAAGCAATTCGACGACGGTGTCTTCCGGTATGCCGGCCGCATCCAGCTCTTGTTTCATCGCGCGCCAATATTCCGGCCAGGTGTCGGGGTCGTCGCCGTACTTGCTCATGACAGGTTTATGCTTCGGTCGATCTCTATGCTCAGCCCCGGATATTCCCCTCGCAAAGTCTCCTCCACACTGCCAACATTGGTGCGGCCCTTGTCCACCACGATGACCAACGTATAGCCGTTGTCCCGCGCCCACTGTGCCATGTCCCGGATCTGCCGCGTCGCGTCCAGCTTCTGCACATTCTTCACCTCACGCACTACCCGGTTCACCGGGTCGATTTCATCCGGAATTCGTGTCCGGAGCGCACCCGTCTTCGGGTCGGTCACCTGGATCGGTACCTTGGCGTCTTGGTCGATCCCGGCAAGCTGTTCGGCGCGGCGCCCCTTGAGGCGGTTGTCGTTGACCCGTTGCGCCGGAGTCGGATCCACCCGTCGCGGCACCAGAGTGAGCAGCGTCTTCACCGCGGGCAAAGCGGTGTTCATGGCGGTGGCGGCCGACGTCAGGTCCGTCATCGAGGCGGTGGCCGTGGTCCTCAGCGCCGCGTTGAGCCCGTTGATCTGGGTGACCGCCGTCGCGATGAACGTCCGCTTGATGGCCTCGGTGATGAGGTGCAGTTGCGGCGGATAACCGTCGAGGATCTTGACGATCAGGTCGAGATGGCGCACGACGAAGGCCATGTCGTCCTTGACCGACTTGAGCTTGTCCCCGTAGTCCTTGGCCGCGCGCGACAGATCCCCGCACGCGCCGGCGATGTCGGTGCTGACGCCGCGCGCCTCGTTGAGCCGGTCGACCACGAAGGCGATCTCCGCCGCCTCGACATCGACGATGAGCCGCTGCTCCTCCGGCCCGGGCTCGTCGTCGATGTGCACCAGGTCGTGCCCGAACGTCTCCCACGCCGACCCGACCGCCTGCACCCGGTCCGGGTGCCCGTCGGGCCAGCCGTCGGTGATCTGACCGCGCACCAGGTCCCAGTGCGGCGGTTCCGGATCGCCGCCCCCGGCGACGGAGCCGACGTCGACCGCCGCGTCGATGTAGGTACCGGCGGACTGTCCCGGCGGGGTGATCGGCGCGCCGAAGGCGTCGCGCTGGTTGAGGGTGGACGCCTCTTCGGTCTCGTCGTGATTGATGCCGTCCTGGCGCAGCAGGGTGCCAAGGTTGTCGAAGACGTTGACCAGCCGGAAGGCCACCTGGCCGGCCTCGTCGGCCGCGGCGTCGAAGGCCGTCGCCCACTGCGGGCCCACCCCGTGGGTGCCGGCGGCGTTGGCCGCATGCACCCCGGCAAGCTTGCGCAACGCGGCGGCGGCGTGGTCGCTGTTCTCCTTGTAGGCAGCGGCCGCGTCGTAGAACAATTCCGGATCGACGTCCGTCACTCCCCGCCCCGCTCTCCCACCGGCGAACCGATTCTATGGCAGCCTGGGATTTCGCGTTTACACCCGGAAAGGGGCCACCTCATGTCGTATGACCTGACGGTCTACGCGGCCGGCAACGTCGACGACGAGGAATTGGAGGCGATCGTCGAATCCGTCCCCGGGCTGTCGATCGGGGACAGCGGGGACGGCGAGGTCACCGTGGTGGGCGGCAAAGACGACACCTATGCATTCACCGTGTTCGGGCCCCACGAAATCGAGCCCGAGGATGTGCCCGACGACGTCGTGCCCTACCTTCTCGAGCCGGCCATCAGCTGGCAGATCAGCGTGGAGGGCAGCGATCCGGCCGAGGTCCGGCCGGCCCGGCGGTTCGCCAAGGCGTTGGCCGTCGCCGCGGGGGGAGTGGCGGTCGACGAACAGACCGAGGACATCCTCGGTGCCCGAGGGGCTCGCAAGGTCAGCCGACCCAACAGCGAGTTGATCCGAGTCCTCAAGCTTGATTGGTACTCGCCGGTGTCGGCGCCCAACGCCCCGACGCTCTGGCTCGAACTCGCGAGAAAGCTCCTCCCCGAGGCCCTTCCGCGCCGCTTCGGCGAATCGGACCCGCTGCGTTACCGACTAGACCGCGACGGTGACGCCCGGTTCGTGGACGTCTATTCCGATGTGGCGCGGTTCAAGGCGACGTTCCCCTGCCTCGAGGGCGGGCTCTTCCCGAAACAGTGGGGCGGTGTCTGCGTCGACACTCTGTGGATTGTGGCCGAGCCGCTGGACGACCCGCGCTGGCGAAACTCCGTGCGCCGGTTCTTCGTCGAGTTCGCCCGCCGGCGCGGCAGCGTGCTGGCCACCGGCGAGGTGCTGCGCAACCACAAGCTCTCCGGGCCGACCGACGTCAACAAGGACGTCAGCGGCCTGTTGCGCGGGGCAGAGGGGATACTCGGTCTACCGTCCCACCCGATCTGGTGGATCTGGTTCGGCACCGACTACCTGCCGATCGTCCGCGAATATCTGCCTTCCGAGGGCACCACGTTCTACGACGAGGGGGCGCATTTCGCCGCCACCGACGAGCCCACGGACCGTGGCCAGCTCGCGGCGTTGCCCGATCCGTTCCCGAAAAGCCTTCGGGTCGGCGAGATTCCGCCGGAATATGGGCCGCCGAACAGCCCGACCAATACGCCGGCCGCTATCCGCCCCACATCGCGGTGTTGACCTCGGCGTTGTGGGTGTAGTTGCGGTGGGCGATGTGCGCGTTGAGGTGCATGTCGAACACCAACTCGCTCGCCTCGTCCGCCCAGCGCTGCCAGTGCTGCACCCGCTCGAGAAAGACGTCGAACCCCACGCCCTCCCACGTGCCCTGTAGGCCCTGCAAATCCTTGGCCACGTCGGACAGGCGCTCCTTCATCGTCAGGCAGAACTGGCGCATCGCGTCGGCCGCGTCCACCAGCTCGGCCTCGTTGACGGTGCGTCGGGCCATGATCACACCCCCGGGGGTTTGAGGGCTCGAAAGGTGTTGGCCCCGTTGGTTTCCATGTGCGCGTAGGCATTGGCGGCCGCCGACAGCGATTCCCCGATCCAGCGCAGGTCGGCGAGCATGGCTTCGCATTCTTCGTCGATCTCCGACCAGACGTTGAGGTATGCCGTGGCCGCCTGCCCCGTCCAGGTGCGGCGAAGGTCGCCCATCTGCGTCCCCAATTTGCGCCGCAGCCCTTCGATCTCGTCAGCCGCGCCGGTGGTGTCCTTGGATGCGCGGGTCAGCTCGGCACAGTAGACGCGCAACTCGTTGGCCCCCATGGTGAGCAGGCTACTCTCGGCGCATGGGTTGGCGCGACACAGTGACGGAACAGGCGCAGGCGGACCTTGACGGCCTGGTCGACGCCGCGGTCAACTTCGCGGCCGAGCGCATCGCTGAGGCGGGCGAGTTCCTGCCGTTCGCGCTGGCCGTGTCCGTTCACGGTCAGCGCCAGGCCATCCAGCCGAACTACCCGCGCGGCCGGGATCTACAGGTGGCCGAGCAGCTCGCCGCCCAGTGGCGCGCGCTCATCGAGGTGAAGGACTCGCTGCGTACCGCAGTGGTGGCTGTGAACGTGACGCTGACCGAACAGCACCGGGACGGCATCGAGCTCACCGCCGAGCACCGCGAGGGCGTGGCGATCGGAATGATCTTCCCCTACACACTGGACGCGGACGGCCGGTTGGCGCTGGAGTCGCCGTCCGCTCACCGTGCGGAGCGCCGCGTCTGGGTCGCGTGAGCGCTACGTCGGCGGCGGCAGGTCCCTGAGCTTCGCCAGCGCGTCGGCGACTCGGCTCTCCAGGTCGACAATGTCCTCGTCCGCCCACTCGTCTGCGAATTCGGTTGCCTCGCCTATTGCTTCGTTGATTCGCCTGGTCACCTCCTGGGCGCCCAGGGCCAGTATCCCGGGATCGATGACCAGGCCGGTCAGGCGCAGATGGCCGTTCATGGTCACCTCGACCGTGCCGGTCTGGTCGCTGACCACGATCGCCACCCGCTGCATCCGCCGGACCTGTTCGTCGAGAAGCGCTATGACCGCCTGGAACTGCTCGATCATTCGCCCGATCTGCGGGTGGGCCGGGTCGGACATGACGAATCCCTATGTGTGAATAGAGAATTGAGTTACGGCCGGCTCGCCCGGCCGCGCGCAGCGGTAGCCGCCGCGGCGCAGCGCGTCGGTCGGCGCGGTCATCGGCTCGAAGCAGACGATTCGTTTCGCGGGATCGTCGCCGGTGGGCGCGAAGATCTGGGTAGCGGGGTAGCCGCGGTCGAAGTGCACCTCGATGCGGCGCCCGCCGCCCGAGACCGCGAACACCGCGCCGTCGGGCACCTCGTCGTAGGCGTCGTCGAATGCCTTGTCTCCCAAAGGCTCCGCGAGCGCCCCCTGGGGCTCGGATTCGCCGGTGGGCAGCCCGACCTCGTCGAGCCGCAGGTGCCGCAGCGGGGGCGTCTCGATCACCCACTCGGCCCTCGGCACGTCGGGCAGCTGCAGGTAGGGGTGAAAGCCGAAGCACAGCGGGACGGCGCGAGATCCGGTGGCGGTCACCGTGGTGCGCACCGTCAGCGTCCGCTCGGCCAGCCGCACCGCCATCGTCAGCATATGCGGATACGGGAAGCTGGCCAGCAATTCCGGGTCGGCGCCGAAGTCCAACTCGGCCACCAATTCATCGGCCGACTCGGCGGTCACCCGCCAGCCCGGGTAGGCGGCCAGCACGCCGTGGATCGGCAGCCCGTTGGGATCGGCACGGACACGGTGTTCGCCGGGCGTCAGCGTCGCCGTCACGCCTTGTGCGGTATAGCTGTTGGCCCCCAGCCGGTTTGCCCAGGGATACAGGATCGGGATCCCCATCGTCTTGCCGTCGGCCACGTAGGCGTCCAGCCCGCGCCGTTGCCCGAGCAGCTCCACGCCGGCATCGCTCAGCGAGGTGCCGATCATGCCCGCCTCGGGCACGAACTCCGCGGCCACCGGCGACGCCGGGTCGCGCAGGGTGACGACGCGCATGCTTACCTCCACAGTGGGTCGTGCTGAATATGTTCCGGCGGAGCGCCTTTGGCGATCAGGGCGGCCTTGGTGGCCCGCACCATCGCCGGTCCGCCGCAGATCAGGATCTGCCGATCGCCCCACCCGCCGTACTTGGTGACCACGTCGGGGAGCCGACCGGTCTGCCGCACGTGCAGGCCGCGCGGCGGGGTGCAGTCGGGATAGTCGGCGGCCCACGCCGGGTCGGCGCTGTACTCCGAGACCGGCGAGACCGACAGCCACGGATTGTGCGACGCCACCTGCCACAGCGTCGGCAGGTCGTAGAGCTCGCAGCGGTAGCGGGCGCCGAAGAAGAGGTGCACCCGCGGGTTCACCGCGAACCGGCACAGGTCCATGATCAGCGCCCGCAGCGGCGCCAGGCCGGTGCTGCCGGCGACCATCAGCACGTCGCCGCCGTCCCGGTCGACCCGCAGGCCGCCGTGCGGGCTGGACATCCGCCACCGGTCGCCGGGCCGGGTCTCGTTGACGATGGCGGTGCTGACCAGGCCGCCGGGCACCACCCGGACGTGGAACTCGATGCCGCCGCCCGGGTCCGCCGGGATGGCGGGCGACAGGTACCGCCAGCGGCGCGGGCACTGCGGGACGTGCACGTTGACGTACTGGCCGGCGTGATAGTCCATCGGGCGGTCGAGCTGCAGCCGGACGACCGCAAGGTCGCGGGAGACCCGCATGTGCTCGATGACCGTGCCGTCCCACCAGGCGGGCCCCTCCTCGGCGTCCGCGGCGCCGCGCATCACCCCGATGATCAGGTTGAGCGACTGGTCGGCCGCCTCGTTGACGGCGTCGGTCCAGGCGTCGCCGAGGTAGGTCCGCAACGTCGACAGCAACGCGCGGCGCAGCGTGTCGTAATGCTGCGGCAGCACACCGTATTTGCGGTGGTCCCGGCCGAGCTGAGCCAGAAAGGCGACCGGTTCCTGGGCGCGCTGGGCGACGAGTTCGCCGTACACCCAGTGCAGCGCGTGGGCGAAAGCGGCCCGCTGCCCGCCCATTTCGGGCGGGAACAGGTCGCGCACCGACACGTCGAGGCCGAACCAGTGGGTGTAGAACCGGCGGACCAGTTCGTTGCCGGGACCCGACTCCTCCTGCGCGAAGGCGTCGCGCAGCACCCGCAATGCTTCGGTGTCCTCGAGCCCCACGGGGCCCGATTCTAGGCTCGCCGCGCGCCGGCAATCCCGATCAGCACGGCCGCGACGGCCACCCAGCAGCACAAGACCAGGCTGGCGGTCGTCGCCCCGGCGCCGGAGAAGTACGCCGTCGAACGCAGCAGTGTGGCGTTTGCCCCCTGCGGCAACAGTTGACCCAGCGTGCCCCACCCCGACGGCAGCATCTCCGGGGCGCTCATCAGGCCGGACAGCGGGTTGCCCAGCAGCATCGCCACCGCCACCGCGCCACTCAGGCCAACCCGGCCGAACAGCGAGCCCAGCGCCAGCGTCGGCAGCGCCATCGCCAGCGTGCCCAGGGTGAGTCCGGCGGTCACGCCCCAGAAATTATGGTCGACCGACCCGAGGACATAACGCAGCAGCACGGCGATCGTCACCGCGGCGCTGGCCGAAAATGCCGTTGCGACGGCGCAATTCAGCCACGGCCGGCGGGGGAAGGCCAGCAGCAGCACGATGGCGGGCAGGATTCCGGCCAGGGTGATCGGCAGCGCGGAGGCGGCCAGGCCGGCGCCGCGCGGATCGTCGGCGGGCAGCGGGGCCAGGTCTTCGGTGCGCAACGGCGCGCCGGTGCGTTGCGCGACGCGGTCGCCGATCTGGGTCAGCAGTTGGGCCACGGCCGGGCTCGCCCCGGACGCGAGCAGCAGGGTGGGGCCGTGGGGGGTCACCACCAGGCCGCCGTAGCCGTCGCGGTTGCGGATCGCCGACCGCAGCGCGGCCTCGTCCGGGTACGTGGTCACGGCGAAGCCGCCCGGGGCGGCGGTGTCCAGCTGGCTGCTGATCAGTCCGGTCACGAAACCGGGGCCCACCAGACCAATCGGTATGTGGTGCGGCTTGGAGCGCGCCGCCGGCAGCGCGAAGGCGACGCAGATGATGGCCACCGCGACCGTCATCGCCGCGACGATGCCGGTGGCGCGGAACAAGGGTTGTGGCGGGCGGCGGTGAACGGGCCGGCCGTGCTGGGGGAGCGACTGAGTGATCATGCGCGGCACCTTTTTCATCGATAGATGAAATATGACGTCCGCAGCGTATCCGTGCCGTTCGATATTTTCAACAGACAATGAAATGATACCGTCGTCGTATGCCGTCACCAGTCACTTCCCCGGCCGGCGCCCGTAAGCGCAGGGGCCGCCGCCAGGGCGGGCCCGTGTCGAAGGACGCGGTGCTCCGCGCGGCCAAGCGGCGGTTCGCCGCCCAGGGCTTCGAGAAGACGACGCTGCGTCAGATCGCCGACGACGCCCACGTGGACGCCGCGATGGTGCTGTATCTGTTTGGTTCCAAGGCCGAGCTGTTCCGTGAGTCGATGCGGCTGGTCGTGGACGGTGAGGTGCTGGTCGCCGCGATGACCGGCGGCCCGCCCGGCGACGTCGGCGTCCGGTTGGTGCGGGCCTACCTGCAGATCTGGGAGGAGCCGGAGACCGGCCCGACCATGGTCGCGATGCTGCACTCGGCGATGCTGAACCCCGACGCGTACGAGGCCTTTCGCGATTTCATGCGCGGTTACGTGATGACCGCCATCTCCGGCGTCCTGGGCGAGGGGCCCGACACGATCCTGCGGGCCAACCTCGCGGGCACGAACCTGGTCGGCACCGCGTTGTTCCGCTACGTGATGAAGGTGGGTCCGCTCGCCGACCTCAGCACCGAAGAGGTGGTCGGGCTGATCGCACCCAGCGTGCAGCGCTACCTCACCGCGGACGCGGACGAGCTCGGCCTGCCGGCCGGCTATCGCCCGTGACCCGGCTCAGCCCTGCTTGACGGTGTTGGTCGTCCCGGCGTTGACGACGTTCGGTGAGCCCCAGTGGAATATGACCGCGTTGCCGGTCCCGGAGGTGCTCACTGCGTCCGCGCTGTCGACCGCGACGCGGTTGCCGTGGCCGGAGACGCTCACGCTCGTGCAGTGCCCGGTGACGGTGACGGTGTTGGTCTGGCCGCTGACCGACAGGTAGCCACCCTGGCAGCGGATGGTCTTCGAGGTGCCCGCCCCGTTGACCTGCAGCGTGCCCGAGTCCGGGACGGTCGCCGACGGGCCGGCCCCGCCGAGGTCGGTGCGGAACCCGGCTACGGCGAGCCCCGCCAGCGCCAGCCCGCTGACAACGATGGCCAGCCTGAAGGTGCCGCGCACGCGGCGCGCGTCGGCCTGCTTCCGGTGTGGTTCGGTCTGCGTCATCGCCAGGTGGGTACCCCGTGCACCATATTGCCCAAAACTCGCTAGAGTTGAGCGGAACACACTCAACCTTGACGGCGTTGAACAACGCGACAAGCATTTTCCCTACTTATGCGAACGGAGGCGTCGTGGACTCTTTCAACCCGACAACCAAGACGCAAGCGGCGCTGACCTCGGCGCTCCAGGCGGCCTCGGCCGCCGGTAACCCGGAGATCCGCCCCGCGCACCTGCTGATGGCCCTGCTCACACAGGCCGACGGGATCGCGGGACCGCTGCTGGAGGCTGTCGGCGTCCCGCCCGCGACCATTCGCACCGAGGCCGAGCACCTGGTGGAACGGTTGCCGCAGGCCAGCGGCGCCAGCTCGCAGCCGCAGCTGTCGCGCGAATCGCTGGCCGCCATCACCACCGCCCAGCAACTGGCCACCGAGATGGACGACGAGTACGTCTCGACCGAACACCTGATGGTCGGCCTGGCCACCGGTGATTCCGACGTCGCCAAGCTGCTGACCGGCCACGGCGCATCGCCGCAGGCGTTGCGCGACGGCTTCGTCAAGGTCCGCGGCAGCGCCCGCGTCACCAGCCCCGAGCCGGAGGCCACCTACCAGGCGCTGGAGAAGTACTCGACCGACCTGACCGCCCGCGCGCGCGAAGGCAAGCTCGACCCGGTCATCGGGCGGGACAACGAGATCCGCCGCGTCGTGCAGGTTTTGAGCCGCCGCACCAAGAACAACCCGGTGCTGATCGGCGAGCCCGGCGTCGGCAAGACCGCGATCGTGGAGGGCCTGGCCCAGCGGATCGTGGCCGGCGACGTGCCGGAGAGCCTGCGCGACAAGACCGTCATCAGCCTGGACCTCGGCTCGATGGTGGCCGGCGCCAAGTACCGCGGCGAGTTCGAGGAGCGGCTCAAGGCCGTCCTCGACGACATCAAGAACTCCGCCGGGCAGATCATCACGTTCATCGACGAGCTGCACACGATCGTCGGGGCCGGCGCGACCGGCGAGGGCGCGATGGACGCCGGCAACATGATCAAGCCGATGCTGGCCCGCGGCGAGCTGCGCCTGGTCGGCGCGACCACGCTCGACGAGTACCGCAAGTACATCGAGAAGGACGCCGCGCTGGAGCGGCGCTTCCAGCAGGTGCTGGTGGGAGAGCCGTCGGTGGAGGACACCGTCGGCATCCTGCGCGGGCTGAAGGACCGCTACGAGGTGCACCACGGTGTGCGCATCACCGACTCGGCCCTGGTGGCCGCGGCCACGCTGTCCGATCGCTACATCACCGCCCGCTTCCTGCCGGACAAGGCCATCGACCTGGTCGACGAAGCCGCTTCGCGCCTGAAGATGGAGATCGACTCGCGGCCCGTCGAGATCGACGAGGTCGAGCGGCTGGTGCGCCGCCTCGAGATCGAGGAGATGGCGCTGGCCAAGGAGGAGGACGAGGCGTCCAAGGAGCGGCTGGAAAAGCTGCGCTCCGAGCTGGCCGACCAGAAGGAGAAGCTGGCCGAGCTGACCACCCGCTGGCAGAACGAGAAGAGCGCGATCGACGTCGTCCGCGAGCTCAAGGAGCAGCTCGAGGCGCTGCGCGGGGAGTCCGAGCGCGCCGAGCGCGACGGTGACCTGGCCAAGGCCGCCGAGCTGCGCTACGGGCGCATCCCCGAGGTCGAGAAGAAGCTCGACGCGGCGCTGCCGCACGCCGAGGCGCGCGAGAACGTGATGCTCAAGGAGGAGGTCGGACCCGACGACATCGCCGAGGTGGTGTCCGCGTGGACCGGCATTCCCGCCGGGCGGATGCTCGAGGGCGAGACCGCCAAGCTGCTGCGGATGGAGGACGAGCTGGGCAAGCGCGTCATCGGCCAGAAGCGGGCGGTGACGGCGGTGTCCGACGCGGTGCGGCGCAGCCGGGCCGGCGTCGCCGACCCCAACCGGCCGACCGGGTCGTTCATGTTCCTCGGGCCGACCGGTGTCGGTAAGACCGAGCTGGCCAAGGCGCTGGCGGAGTTCCTGTTCGACGACGAGCGCGCGATGGTGCGCATCGACATGAGCGAGTACGGCGAGAAGCACTCCGTCGCCCGGCTGGTCGGTGCGCCCCCGGGCTACATCGGCTACGACCAGGGCGGCCAGCTGACCGAGGCGGTGCGCCGCCGGCCGTACACGGTGATCCTCTTCGACGAGATCGAGAAGGCGCACCCGGACGTGTTCGACGTGCTGCTGCAGGTCCTCGACGAGGGCCGGCTCACCGACGGGCAGGGCCGCACGGTCGACTTCCGCAACACCATCCTGATCCTGACGTCCAACCTCGGGTCGGGCGGCAGCGAGGAGCAGGTGATGGCCGCGGTGCGCTCGGCGTTCAAGCCCGAGTTCATCAACCGGCTCGACGACGTGATCATCTTCCACGGCCTCGAGCCCGGCGAGCTGGTGTCGATCGTCGACATCCAGCTGGCCCAGCTGCAGAAGCGGCTGGCGCAGCGCCGCCTCACGCTGGAGGTGTCGCTCCCGGCCAAGCAGTGGCTCGCGCAGCGCGGGTTCGACCCGGTCTACGGCGCGCGGCCGCTGCGCCGGCTGGTGCAGCAGGCCATCGGCGACCAGCTGGCCAAGCAGCTGCTGGCCGGCGACGTGCACGACGGCGACACCGTGCCGGTGAACGTCAGCCCGGACGGCGACTCGCTGATCCTGGGCTGAGTCGGCGGCGATCGCGAGCGCGGCTACGCCGGGCTCGCGATCGCCATGTAATTGGGTTGTGACCAGCCGGACTTCTTTATTCCGGCGGAAATGCGGATACCCTGTGTGGGATGGTCCCCCTTTGGTTCACGCTGTCCGCGCTGTGCTTCGTCGGCGCGGGGGTGTTGCTGTACGTCGACCTCGATCGACGTCGCGGTCGCAGCCGGCGCCGCAGGTCGTGGGCGCGGTCGCACGGCTTCGACTACGAGCGGGAATCGGCCGACATCCTCAAGCGCTGGAAGCGCGGTGTGATCTCGACGGTCGGCGACATCGCCGCCGAGAACGTGGTGCTGGGCCAGATCCGCGGCGAGGCCGTCTACATCTTCGACCTCGAGGAAGTCGCCACCGTGATTGCGCTGCACCGCAAGGTGGGCACCAACGTCGTGGTGGACCTGCGGCTCAAGGGGCTGAAAGAGCCACGGGAGAGCGACATTTGGCTGCTGGGTGCGATCGGCCCGCGGATGGTGTACTCCACCAACCTGGACGCCGCCCGGCGCGCCTGCGACCGCCGCATGGTCACCTTCGCGCACACCGCACCGGACTGCGCCGAGATCATGTGGAACGAGCAGAACTGGACGCTGGTCGCCATGCCCATCACCAGCACCCGCACCCAGTGGGACGAGGGCCTGCGCACCGTGCGGCAGTTCAACGACCTGCTGCGGGTGCTGCCGCCGCTGCCGGAGGAAACCCCGCAGGAGGGTGGCGCGCCCGCGGGGCTGCGCAACGCGGCGCCGAGCCGCCCGCTGGCCCCCGCCGGCCGCGCGGAGCTGCCGCCCCGGCGCGCGCAGCAGGACGTCACGGGGCTGCTGGGTGACGCGCCCGGGCGCAGGCCGGCCGAGCCGATCCGCCGGGAGCAGCGCGGCTCGGACGCCGTTCGCCGCCCGCCGCCGACCGGGCGCAACGGCCACCAGGCCACCAACTATCAGCACTGACGGCGCGCTGGGCGCCGGGTGGGCGGCGCTGCCGCCGTCATTAGGATGTCGCTCATGCCTCGTCCTGTCGCCCTGATCACCGGGCCCACGTCCGGGATCGGCGCCGGCTTCGCGCGACGCTATGCGAGCGACGGCTACGACCTGGTCCTGGTCGCCCGCGACGTCGACCGGCTGCGCGAACTGGCCCGTGAGCTGGAGGGCCGGGCCGGCAACGTCGAGGTGCTGCCCGCCGACCTGGCCGACACCGCCGGTCGCGACAAGGTTTGCGCACGCCTCGCCCAGGGCGTCCGCGTCCTGGTGAACAACGCGGGCTTCGGCACCTCGGGCGATTTCTGGGCCACCGATCCCGCGCTGCTGCAATCGCAGCTCGACGTCAACGTCACCGCGGTCATGCACCTCACCCGCGCGGCCCTGCCGGCCATGCTCGACGCGGGCGCCGGCACCGTCATCAACATCGCCAGCGTCGCCGGCCTGGTGCCGGGACGCGGGTCGACCTACTCGGCCTCCAAGGCGTGGGTGATCTCCTTCAGCGAGGGCCTGTCCGTGGGCCTGCAGGGGACCGGGGTGGGGGTGCACGCCGTGTGTCCGGGCTACGTGCGCACCGAGTTTCACGCCCGCGCCGGGATCGACATGGCCAAGTCGCCGTCGTTCATGTGGCTCGAGGTCGACGACGTGGTGAACCAGAGCCTCGCCGACATTGCGCGCGGCAAGGTGATCAGCATTCCGGGCCTGCAATACAAGGCGATCATCGCCGCCGAGCGGATGATCCCGCGGACGCTGATGCGGGCCGTGACCAAGCGAATCGGGGGTGGCCGTGGCCGAACCTGATTCGTCATTGCGTAAGGAGCTGGCCGAGCTGGTGCGCCGGCTGTCGGTGGTGCACGGCCGGGTCACGCTGTCGTCGGGCAAGGAGGCCGACTACTACGTCGACCTGCGCCGCGCCACCCTGCACCACCGGGCCTCGGCCCTGATCGGCACGCTGATGCGCGACCTCACCAGCGACTGGGACTACGACGTGGTCGGCGGGCTGACGCTGGGCGCCGACCCGGTCGCCACGGCCGTCATGCACGCGCCGGGCCGCCCGATCGACGCGTTCGTGGTGCGCAAGTCCGCGAAAACCCATGGGCTGCAACGCCTTATCGAGGGGTCGGAGGTCGCCGGTAAGCGGGTGCTGGTCGTCGAGGACACCAGCACCACGGGCGGGTCGGCGCTGACCGCGGTGCGCGCCGTCCAAGAGGCGGGCGGAAAGGTGGTCGGCGTGGCCACGGTCGTGGACCGGTCCACCGGCGCCGCCGAGGCCATCGAGGCCGAGGGCCTGCCGTATCGCAGCGTGCTGGGCCTTGCCGATCTGGGGCTGGCCTAGGTTGCGTCGCTGGGCGCACCTCCTCGCGATAGCGGCCTGCGCGCTGGCCCCGCTGACGGGTTGCTCGGGGCCCAGCCAACCGGTCCGGCCCTACGGCGCCCAGGGCGCGCGGTTCGGGGAGTCGCTTTCGCTGCTGGGCTGGAACATGGCGGTGTCGAACCTGCGCTGGGACGGCGACTACGTGCTCATCGACGTCGACGCCTCCGCGGCGGACCCGCACGCGCCGCGCGCCAAGGCCGAGGACATCCGGTTCGGCCTCTACGGCGCGCTGTCGCACCCGATGGAGTCCAACGGTCTGGGCAGTTGCGACCGCCCGACCGGCAAGGCGCCCGATGTCCACTCGCCGCTGTCGGCGCCCGGCGACCGGCTGACCGGCACGGTTTGCCTTGGGCCGCTGAAGGATCGGAGTCAGGTCCGCGGTGTGTACGGCTACTCGCCGCGCGACCGGATCCCGAACACCTCGGCGGCTTACCCGGCCGCCTTCCCGGTGGGGCTGATGCCCACCAACGCCAATGACACCGGCCTGGCGGTCAAGACCACCAGCCTGTCGGCCTGGCGCGCCGACGGCGCCCCGGTGACCAAGGCGCAGCTCGGCGACCCCGCGGCGTTCAACGGGAACGGCTACATGCTGCTGGGCCTGGAGGCCGACGGGCTGGCGGCCCGGTACCGCGACGACTCGGCCAAGCGCGGCGGGCCGCTGATGCTGCTCGCGTCGCCGACCCTGCCCGGCGCCGGACTGAACCCGGCCTGCGCGGCGTACGGCTCGTCGGTGTTGATCCTGCCCGACGCCTCGCTGGACGCGGTGCACGTCAGCGCGTCGCTGTGCACCCAGGGCGAGATCACCGAGGCATTGCTCTACGCGACGGTGGCCGTCGACGGCACCCACGCGGGTGTGTGGACGCCGCGATGACCGATCCCGGGCCGACCGAGTGGGGCGAATCTGCCGGGGGGGTCGGGCCGTGGGCGGGCGAGCTGCCCGACGACCCGCGGTATGACCCAGTCCTGTTGCGCGAGGGCGACACTCGCAACGTCGTCGACGCATACCGGTACTGGACGCGGGAGGCGATCATCGCCGACATCGATCGGCGGCGGCACCCGCTGCACGTGGCGATCGAGAACTTCGGGTACGACGCCAACATCGGCTCGGTGGTGCGCACCGCCAACTCCTTCGCCGTGCACACCGTGCACATCGTGGGTCGGCGGCGGTGGAATCGCCGCGGCGCCATGGTGACCGACCGCTATCAGCGGCTGTGCCACCACGACACCACCGCCGACCTGCTGGACTTCGCGGTGCGGGCCGGGTTGACGGTGGTCGCGGTGGACAACGTTCCGGGGGCGGCCCGGCTCGAGGAGGCCGCGCTGCCGCGCGAGTGCCTGCTGGTGTTCGGTCAGGAGGGGCCGGGCATCACCGACGACATCCGGGCGGGCGCGGCCACGACGGTGTCTATCGCCCAGTTCGGCTCGACCCGCAGCATCAACGCCGGCGTGGCCGCCGGAATCGCGATGCATGCCTGGATTCGACAGCACGCGGACCTGTCCCAGGCCTGGTAGCCGCCGCCCTCCACGCACACTCGCTACGGGTCCGCGACCCACATGCTCGCCTTCACATTTGATATCGCATGCGATATCAAAATCGGCGGGTCACATGCCATCCCGAATCTGGTGCTGCTGTGACGGGTGAGCCGCAAATGGGCCGAAGTCCAGCCGGGCCGCAGCCGTCAGCCTACGTTGGACGAGTGCGTGACGTGCTTGCCGAGCTGATGTCGATCTGGCACGCCGGCGACACCGCGGGGCTGGGGACGGTGGTGCGCACTTTCCGGTCCGCGCCCCGGCCGCCGGGGGC
Source organism: Mycobacterium sp. E3251 (assembly GCF_001666835.1). GTDB lineage: Bacteria > Actinomycetota > Actinomycetes > Mycobacteriales > Mycobacteriaceae > Mycobacterium. The sequence goes on from NZ_LZJF01000188.1 coordinate 22,592, forward strand.
CGCGATGGTGGTGGCGCCGGACGGCTCGGTCACCGGGTCGGTGTCGGGTGGCTGCGTGGAGGGCGCGGTGTACGACCTCGCCACCGAGGCGACGAAAACCGGTGCCCCGCGGCTGGAACGCTACGGCGTCAGCGACGACGACGCCTTCGCGGTCGGCCTGACGTGCGGCGGCGTCATCGACGTCTTCGTCGAGCCGGTTTCACGCGCGTCGTTTCCCGAGCTCGGTGCGGTGGCCGACGACATCGCCGGGCGCCGCGCGGTGGCGACCGCGACCGTCATCGCACATCCGGACCCGGCCCGGGTCGGCCGGCGTCTCGTCATCCGGCCCGACGGCACGGCGGGATCGCTGGGTTCGGCGCGTGCCGACGCCGCGGTCGCCGACGATGCGCGCGGCCTGCTCGCGCTGGGCCGCAGCGAGGTCCTCGAGTACGGGCCCGACGGGCAGCGGCTCGGCGACGGCATGGAGGTCTTCGTGTCCAGCTATGCGCCGCCGCCGCGGATGCTGGTGTTCGGCGCGATCGACTTCGCGGCGGCGCTGGCGCGCCAGGGCTCGTTCCTCGGCTACCGGGTCACCGTGTGCGATGCCCGCCCAGTGTTCGCCACCCGGGCGCGCTTCCCGACGGCCGACGAGGTCGTCGTCGACTGGCCGCACCGCTATCTCGCCGCGCAGGCCGAGGCGGGCGCCGTCGACCGCCACACGGTGATCTGCGTGCTCACCCACGACCCGAAGTTCGACGTGCCGCTGCTCGAGGTGGCACTGCGCCTGCCCCAGGTCGGCTACGTCGGGGCGATGGGTTCGCGGCGCACCCACGACGACCGCCTGAACCGGCTCAAGGCCGCCGGTCTGACCGACGCCGAGCTGGGCCGGCTGTCCAGCCCCATCGGGCTGGACCTCGGCGCGCGCACCCCGGAGGAGACCGCGGTCTCGATCGCCGCCGACATCATCGCCAAGCGCTGGGGCGGCGGCGGCCGCCCGCTGGCCCAGATCGCCGGGCGCATCCACCACGACGCGGGGGACCCGACTCTACTTCCGTAGTGCCGCCCGTAGGCTGGGGCTCGACGCCGTCGTCGCACCCGAGAGGATCCCCGGCATGAAGATCGCCAACCAGTTCACCGTCAGCGCACCCATCGAGCGGGCCTGGGACGTGCTGAACGACCTCGAGCAGGTGATCCCGCTGATGCCCGGGGCGGCGCTGACCGGTCACGAGGGCGACGACTACCTGGGCAAGGTCAAGGTGAAGGTCGGGCCGGTCACCAGCGAGTTCAGCGGCAAGGTGCGTTTCGTCGAGCACGACCGGGGCCAGTACCGCGCGGTGATCGACGCCAAGGGCAAGGAGACGCGGGGGACCGGCAACGCGGCCGCCACGGTCACCGCCCAGCTCCACGAGGACGGCGAGCGCACCGGCGTCACCGTCGACACCGACCTCAAGATCGCGGGCAAGCTGGCCCAGTTCGGCAGTGGCATGCTGCAGCAGGTGTCGGAGAAGCTGCTGGGCCAGTTCGTGGAATCGCTCGAAGCCGAATTGGCCGCGCAGAGTGTGGCGGCGCCGGCCACGCCGGAGGGCCCCCCGCAGGTTGGAGCCGTCCCCGAGCCGCGACATGAGGCCCCCGCCGCGGAGCCCGAACCGATCGACCTGCTCGAACTCGCCGGCGGCGACCAGCTGAAGAAGTACGCGCCGCTGGTGCTGGCCGTGCTCGCCGGGCTGGTGCTGGGTTGGATCCTCGGCCGGCGGCGTTAGAGAGCCGTTTTAGCCGCCGACTGGCCGATTGCCGCTCGCGTCGTGTCCTTCAGGGCCACCCCCGAGCGGCCGAGTTGCCGGGCGCCGGCCACCAGCGCCGCCGCGACCGCCGCGGCCGTCGGATAGTCGAGGCCGTCGGGCGGATGGATGTTGGAGATGCAGTTGCGGTCGGCGTCGGTGAGCCCCGGCTTCGGCCGATGCGTCAGGTAGATGCCCAGGCTGTCGGCGACTGAGAGGCCCGGGCGCTCGCCGATGAGCACGAGAACCGTTGCGACGCCGAGGGCTTCACCGATGTGGTCGCCGAGCGCGACGCGCGCCTGGGTCGCGATGACCGGCGGCGCAATGCGGTAGCGGCCGTCGAATTCGCGGACCAGCGCCTCGACCATGCCCGCGGCATGATCGGTCAGGGCGCGCGGCGATAGCCCGTCGGCGAGGACAAAACCGATGTCCGCCTTGGTCTTTCGCAGATTCGACAGGTCGGCCGGGCTGCGGCCGAGATCGGGCCTGCGCAGGTACTCGGCGCGCGAGGCCGCCCGGCTGCACACCCGCAGCGGCTCGTCGACGCCTTCGACGTTCAAGCCGCGCAGCCGCCGGACGAGGCCGTCGACGTCGAGCGGTTCGTGGACGGCGTCGCGCGCCGCGGCGTGTGCGGCCTGAAATTCCAGGACGCGCCGCGTCGGCAGCGAGTTGCCCGCACGCCCGAGCCCGATGCGCGCCTGCGTGGTGGCGCGCAGGGGCGCCCAGATGTCGTCCATCAGCCGGCCGCCAGCGCCCGCAGCGGCGACGTGGCGAGGTCGACGGGCAGGATGCGGCCGTCGGCGTCGACCATGCCCAGACCGGCCAGCCACGCTTCGAATTCGGGTGCGGGCCGCAGCCCCAACGCTTTTCGCACGTACAGCGCGTCGTGAAACGACAGGCTCTGATAGCCGAGCATGACGTCGTCGGCGCCGGGAACCGTGATGACGAACGCGGTGCCCGCCGCGCCGAGCAGGGTCAGCAGCGTGTCCATGTCGTCCTGGTCGGCCTCGGCGTGGTTGGTGTAGCAGACGTCGACGCCCATCGGCAGGCCCAGCATCTTCCCGCAGAAGTTGTCTTCGAGCCCGGCGCGGATGATCTGCTTGCCGTCGTAGAGGTACTCGGGTCCGATGAATCCGACCACGGTGTCGATCAACAGCGGCTGCAGCGCCCGGGCCACCCCATAGGCCCGCGCCTCCAGCGTCTGCTGATCGACCGGCTGGTCACCCACACCGAGGTGGGCACCGGCCGACAGGGCCGCACCTTGCCCCGTCTCCAGATACATGACGTTGTCGCCGACGGTGCCGCGGCGCAGCGACCGGGCGGCCTCGTTGGCCTCCATCAGCATGCCGATGGAGGTCCCGAACGAGGAGTTGGCGCCCTCGGTGCCCGCGATCGACTGGAAGACCAGGTCGACGGGCGCGCCCCGGTCGATCAGCTCCATCGTGGTCGTGACGTGGCACAGCACGCAGGATTGGACGGGGATCGCGAACCGCTGGCGAATGTCGTCGAGCAGGTGCAACAGCTCCGAGGCGGCGTGCGGCGAGTCGGTCACCGGGTTGATGCCGATCACCGCGTCACCGCAGCCCATCAGCAGCCCGTCGAGCACGGCCGCCGCGATCCCGCGGGGGTCGTCGGTGGGATGGTTCGGCTGCAACCGGGTCGCCAGCGTGCCGGGCAATCCGATCGTGGTCCGGAAGGCCGCGGTGGCCGTCGCCGCGGCGGCAACCAGGATCAGGTCCTGGTTGCGCATGATCTTCGATACCGCGGCAACCATTTCCGGCGTCAACCCCGGGGAGATCGCGGCGATCCGCGCCGCGCCGTCGTCGCGGGACGCCGCGTCCAGCAGCCAGTCGCGGAATCCGCCCACCGTCAAGTCCGCGATCGGGCCGAAGGCCCCGGAGTCATGGCCGTCGATGATGAGCCGGGTGACTTCGTCGGTCTCGTACGGCACGACCACCTCGGTGAGGAACGTCGCCAGCGGTACGTCGGCCAGCACCCACGCGGCCGCCGCCCGTTCGGCGTCGGAGCCGGCCGCGCAACCCGCGAGCTGGTCGCCGGAGCGCAATGGCGTCGCCTTCGCCATCACGTCGACCAGGCCGGAGAAGGTGTGCGTGGTCCCCGAAATGGTTTGCCGATAGCGCATATTTCAGTATGAGGCAGGATCGGCGGTATGGATCAGCTATGGGCCAACCGCGCGGCCAGCTCCGAAGCCGCTGTCGCGCAACGACACCTGAAACGGCTGTGGGGGCTGCCAGGGACCCAGCTGGGCGTGGTGGCGTGGCCGGCGACTCGGCGCGACCGAATGTTCGGCACCTGGCACTACTGGTGGCAGGCGCACCTGCTGGATTGCCTGGTCGACGCGCAGCTGCGCGACCCGCAACCCGACCGGCACGCCAGGATCAACCGGCAGGTCCGCTCGCACCGGCTGCGCAACAACTTTCGCTGGACCAACAACTACTACGACGACATGGCCTGGCTGGCTCTCGCGCTGGAACGCGCCGCGCGCATCGCCGGTGTCGAACGCCACCGCGCCCTGCCCAAGCTGGCCGAGCAATTCCTCGACGCGTGGGTGCCCGAGGACGGCGGCGGCATCCCGTGGCGCAAGCAGGACCAGTTCTTCAACGCGCCGGCCAACGGCCCGGCGGGGATCTTCCTGGCCCGCTACTCCGACCGGATGCGGCGCGCCCAGCAGATGGCCGACTGGATCGACGAGACCCTGATCGACCCGGACACGCACCTGGTGTTCGACGGCATCAAGGCCGGCTCCCTGGTCCGCGCCCAGTACACCTATTGCCAGGGCGTGGTGCTCGGCCTGGAAACGGAGCTCGCGGCACGCACCCACGACGATCGGCACGCGCCCCGGGTGCACCGGCTGGTCGCGGCGGTCGCCGAACACATGGCGCCGACGGGCGTGCTGGCCGGCGCCGGCGGCGGGGACGGCGGCCTGTTCTCCGGGGTCACCGCGCGCTACCTCGCGCTGGTCGCCACCACCCTGCCGGGTGATTCGGCCGACGACGCCGCGGCCCGCGACACCGCCCGGCGGATCGTGCTCACCAGCGCGAAATCGGCGTGGGACTACCGCCAAACGGTGGACGGGCTGCCGCTGTTCGGCCCGTTCTGGGACCGCGACGCGGAACTGCCCACCCAGAGCGCCGGGGAAGCGCAGTTCGTCGACGGCGCGGTGAACAGTTCCGCGGTGGCCGAGCGGGACCTGTCGGTGCAGCTGTCGGGCTGGATGCTGATGGAGGCCGCCTGTAACGTCACCGCCGTGACCGCAGGGAGTGCGACGTGACCGAGCCCGGCAGCTGGATTCCCGACGAGGCCACGCTGGCGCAGGCAAACCTCACCCACTTCATGGCGTGGCTCGCCGAGACGGGACGCGGCCACTACGGCAACTACCACGCGCTGCAGCGCAAATCCGTCGAGGACATCGAGTGGTTCTGGGACGCCGTCTGGCACTACTTCGGCATCCAGGCGGACAGCCCACCCCGCGCGGTGCTCGGCAACCGTGCCATGCCCGGTGCCGAGTGGTTCCCCGGCGCCACCCTGAACTACGCCACCGAGATCTTCCGGCACGCCACCGACGAGCGGCCCGCCATGATCGTCGTCGGCGAGGACGGCGCCTGTGAGTGGTCGTGGGCGCGGCTGCGGCGGGAGACCGGCGCGTTCGCGGCCTACCTGCGCGGCCTCGGGGTGCGGCCCGGGGACGCCGTCGTCGGGTACCTGCCCAACGTCGCCGAAGCCGCCGTCGCCGCCCTGGCCGCCGCCAGCGTCGGCGCGAGCTGGGCGGTATGCAACCAGGACGTGGCCGTCGACGGCGTGATAGCGCGGCTGGGCCAGGTGGAGCCGGCGGTGCTGGTGGCCACCGACGGGTCGGTGTACGACGGCAAGCGCATCGACCGGCGCGCGGAGCTCGACACCATCCGGGCGGCGATGCCGAGCCTGCGGGCCACCGTGGTGGTGCCGCGGCTCGGGCTGGCGACCGACGCCGACAGCGTCGCGTGGGCGACGGCGGTGGAATCGGATGCCGAGCTGGACATGACCCCGGTGCCGTTCGCGCATCCGCTCTGGGTGATGTTCTCGTCCGGCACCACCGGCAAGCCGAAGGGCATCGTGCACGGTCACGGCGGCGTCGTGCTCGAGCACCTGAAGTACCTGCGCCTGCAACTGGAGCTGCACGCCGGCGAGCGCTTCCTGTGGTACTCGTCGACGAGCTGGATGATGTGGAACCTGCAACTGTCCGGGCTGCTGGCCGACACCACCATCGTCCTCTACGACGGCAGCCCAACGCATTTGGGCACCGACGGCCTTTGGCGGGTCGCCGCCGAGGCGGGTGTCAACATGCTCGGCGCCGGGGCGGGCTACCTGCTGGCCTGCGCGAAGAAGGAGCTCAAGCCGGGGGCGACGTACCCGCTGGACGGGTTGCGCGCCGTGGGTTCCACCGGTTCGCCGCTGCCCGCGTCCGGATTCCGTTGGGTCCAAGAGGGCCTCGGCCGGCCGGTGCCGGTGATCTCCATGAGCGGCGGCACCGACGTTTGCACCGCCTTCATCGGCGGGAGCGCCATCCTGCCGGTGGTGGCCGGCGAACTGTCGTGCATCTGCCTGGGCGCGGCCATCGAATCCTGGGTGGGGCCAAACCATCCGGTCATCGGGGAAGAGGGCGAGCTGGTGATCACCGAGCCGATGCCCTCGATGCCGGTGTTCTTCTGGAACGACGAAGACGGCAGCCGGTACCGCGCCGCCTACTTCGAAAAGTATCCCGGGGTGTGGTGCCACGGCGACTGGATCACCATCACCGATCGGGGATCCGTTGTGGTGCACGGTCGTTCGGACGCCACTCTGAATCGGCTGGGCGTGCGGATGGGCAGCGCGGAGATCTACACGGCGGTGGAGGGCATGCCCGAGGTGGGTGACTGCCTGGTGGTCGGGGTCGAGCAGGACGACGGCGGCTACTGGATGCCGCTGTTCGTGACCCTGGCCGACGGCGCCGAACTCGACGACGGGCTGCGGTCGCGGATCGTGGCCGCCATTCGTCAGCACGCCTCGCCGCGCCACGTGCCCGACGAGATCCTCGCCGTCCCCGGCATACCGCGGACGTTGACCGGCAAACGGCTGGAAATCCCGATCAAGCGGATCCTGCTCGGCGCCGCGCCGGGCGAGGCCGTGCAGCAGAGTTCGATCGACCGACCGGAACTGCTAGAAGCTTTCGTTGCGTACCGCAGGAGTCGAGTGTCCTGAGTCGGGCTCCCCGGCGGCCGGCTCCCGCCGGCGTGCCCGATAGCTTCGCCAGGCCGCGATGAGCGCCGGCGTCAGGGAGACGACCAGGATCACCAGCAGGATCTTCTGCAGGTTGTGGTGCACGAACGGCACGTTGCCCAGGAAGTAGCCCGCCAGCGTCACCCCGCCGCCCCACAGGATGCCGCCGACGATGTCGAAGCCCAGGAACACCGGGTAGCGCATGTACGACACCCCGGCGACCGGCGGGACGAACGTTCGCACGAATGGCGCGAATCGCGCCAGGATGATCGCCCACGGTCCGTATTTCTCGAAGAACGCGTGCGACTCCGTCACGTAGTGCTTCTTGAAGAACCGGGAGTCTTCCTTCTTGAACAGGGCCGGGCCGATCCGCCGGCCGATGAAATACCCGGTCTGATCGCCCAGGATCGCGACGAGGGCGACGGCGGGGGCCAGCACCCAGATGCTGGCCGGCGGGTTCGCACCCGCGGCCAACAGCCCACCGGTGAACAAGAGCGATTCGCCGGGCAGCAGCGGAAACAGCAGACCGGTCTCGATGAAGACGATGACCAGGATGCCCGGCAGCACCGCGGATCCGAAGACTCCGTCGGCGCCCAACCAATACATCGGGTCGAAGATGTGCGGCAGGGCCGTCACGGTGGTGCTCACGATGCTTCAACATACCGGTGTTGCGATACTGGACGGGCCCAGTCGCCAGGAGGAGCCCATGCCCATCGCCACCCCCGAGGTCTACGCCGAGATGCTGGGCCGCGCCAAAGAGAACTCGTACGCCTTCCCGGCCATCAACTGCACCTCGTCCGAGACGGTCAACGCCGCGATCAAGGGCTTCGCCGACGCCGGCAGCGACGGCATCATCCAGTTCTCCACCGGCGGTGCGGAATTCGCCTCCGGCCTGGGGGTCAAGGACATGGTGACCGGCGCCGTGGCGCTGGCCGAGTTCACCCGCGTGGTCGCGGCCAAGTACCCGATCAACGTGGCCCTGCACACCGATCACTGCCCCAAGGACAAGCTGGACAGCTACGTGCGGCCGCTGCTGGCGATCTCGGCGCAACGCGTGGCCGCGGGCGGCGATCCCCTGTTCGGATCCCACATGTGGGACGGCTCGGCCGTGCCGATCGACGAGAACCTGATCATCGCGCAGGAGCTGCTCAAGGAGGCCGCGGCCGCCAAGATCGTCCTGGAGATCGAGATCGGTGTGGTGGGCGGCGAGGAAGACGGCGTCGCCCACGAGATCAACGACAAGCTGTACACCACCCCGGAGGACTTCGAGAAGACCATCGATGCGCTGGGCCACGGCGAGCACGGCAAGTACCTGCTGGCCGCGACGTTCGGCAACGTGCACGGCGTGTACAAGCCCGGCAACGTCAAGCTGCGCCCCGACATTTTGGCCCAGGGGCAGCAGGTGGCCGCGGCCAAGCTGGGTCTGCCCGACGGATCCAAGCCGTTCGACTTCGTGTTCCACGGCGGGTCGGGCTCGCTGAAGTCGGAGATCGAGGAGTCGCTGCGCTACGGCGTGGTGAAGATGAACGTCGACACCGACACCCAGTACGCGTTCACCCGCCCGATCGCCGGCCACATGTTCACCAACTACGACGGCGTGCTGAAGGTCGACGGCGAGGTGGGCGCCAAGAAGGTCTATGACCCGCGCAGCTACCTGAAGAAGGGCGAGGCATCGATGACCGAGCGCGTGGTGGAGGCCTGCGACGACCTGCATTGCGCCGGAAAGTCCGTGGGCCGCTAGCCCGGCTTCGCCGAGCGTGCACTCATGGCGAAATTCCGGCTCGAAACTCGCCCTGGTTGCACGTTCGGCGCTGAGGGGCGCTAGAGCCTAGCCGCTGGGGGACTGGCAGATCTTCCACTGCTCGTCGCGGTACTGCAGGTCCAGGCTGCGGGTCGACCGCAGCGAGGGGTCGTACGCCATGAACGTGGTGACGTTGGCCTCGGCGTGCTGGCCGTTGACCACCACCTGGTCGATGCTGGCGATCACCGGATACTGCTTGGCCGCCGAGACCCGGCGGTAGGTCTCGTCCCACGAGTGCTCGTCGTAGTCCGCGTATCCGTCGCGGGTGGTGCCACACGTGATGGTGCGCAGCGTGGTCAGATCACCCTTTTGTATCGCGGTGTCGAAGCTCTGGATCGTGGTACGAACCTGGTCTTCCTGCGAGACCTTCGTGTGTTTGCCGCGGGTGAGCAGCACCGTACCCAGGATCGCGATCGCGGCCACCGCCAGCACGATCAGGACCAGCGCCAGCACCCAGCCCCAGTTGAACTGCCGAGACGTGCGGAGCTTTCCTCCCAGCCGGGGCGGGATCGATTGCGGCACAGCCGGTTTGGCGGGCTGACCGAACTGTGCGGTCTGACCTTCCGGCGGTGTGTGGAACACCTCCGTGGCGGGCTCCGGGGTGGTGGCGATCACCGTGGTCTCTTTGGCGTCGAAACCGGGCGCGGTGAAGCGGCGCTCGCGCTGCTGGCCGTCCGCATCCTCCTGGGGATCCGCCGGGTTGCCGCCGGAATCGGGTCTGATCACCACGGTCTCGGTCTCGGAGTCGCTCGGTACCAGCGGGACGCTCTCGGTCGCGTCCTCGCCTGATTGCGCGGCCCATTCGTGCCCGGGCGGATTCGGCGCGCCGCTGCGGTCGGGCTCGGGTGGCTGGGGCATGAGTACGGCTGTCCTCCGCTATCGGGTGGGGTAGTTGGAGAGCTTAGCGACCCGTCCCCCTCGATGGGGTGATGGTCGAGGTCCGCCACCCCGGCGAAACGGGGCGGCTGCAGAATAGGAGCCATGACGCCGCCGCGAGACCTCCTGGGACCTGATCCGACACTGCTGCCGGGCGACCCCGACGCCGAGGCGGAGCTGCTCGCCGGCGAGAAGCCCGGGATCGTCGCCGCCGCGCACCCGTCGGCGTCGGTGGCCTGGGCCGCACTGGCCGAGCAGGCGCTGGCCGACGACCAGGCCATCACCGCCTACGCGTACGCCCGCACCGGCTATCACCGCGGCCTGGACCAGCTGCGGCGCAACGGCTGGAAGGGTTTCGGCCCGGTTCCCTATGCGCACGAGCCGAACCGCGGGTTCCTGCGGTGTGTGGCGGCGCTGGCGCGGGCCGCCGACACGATCGGCGAGCCCGACGAGTACCTGCGCTGCCTGGACCTGCTCGACGATTGCGACCCCGAGGCGCGCCCGGCCCTGGGGCTCTAGAAGTTTTCCGAACAGCCCGCGTCGCCCGGGGTGTCGATCTGGACGGTGGCGTGCTGCAGCCCGCGGGCCGACAGCACCGCACGCGCGTCGTGCAGCACCCGGGTGGAGTCGCCGGTGCTCCGCAGGTGCGCGGTGCACATGTCCTTGCCCGGCGACAGCGTCCAGACGTGCAGGTCGTGCACCTCGGACACGCCGTCGACGGCGCCCAGCGCCGAGCGCAGCTCCTCCACGTCTATGTGGGTCGGCGACGATTCGGAGAGGATCCGCAGCGCGTCGCGGGCCAGCGAGATCGCGCGCGGCAGCACCCACAGCGCGACCAGCACGGCCACCACCACGTCGGCGTACGGCCAGCGCGTCGTCACGGTCACCACACCGGCGATCAGCACGCCCAGGCTGCCGACGCTGTCGGCGACGACCTCCATGTAGGCGCCCTTGACCGCAAGGCTCTCCCCGGAGTGCGACCGCAGCAGCAACGCGACCGCCAGGTTGGCGAGCAGCCCGGCCAGCGCGACCACGATCATCGGCACGCCGGGGATCGACGGGGTTTCCCTGAGCCGCTGGATGGCTTCCCAGAGGATGAACAGCGCGACGCCCATCAGCAGCCCCGCGTTGGCGACGGCCGTGAACACCTCGGCCCGGTGCCAGCCGTACGTCCGCGACGGTGACGAGCTGCCCCGGCGGGCCAGCGTCACGGCGGCCAGGCCCATGAAGACGGCGACGACGTCGGTCAGCATGTGGCCCGCGTCGGCCAGCAGCGCGATCGAGTTGATCAGCAACGAGGTGGTCAGCTCGATGACGAAAAACGCCGCCAGGATTGCGGCGGCGGCGATCATGCGGGGAATCAGCCGGGACCCGTCGGTCTCGGCGGGACTGTGATTGTGGCCGGCGCCCATGCCGTGCAATATATGCGGATCCGCGCATATATGGCAAGGGTCAGAACCAGCGGCTCCAGAAGCGGGTCAGCACGTTGCCCGCGGACACCAGCCACGTCGGCACACCCGAGAACTCGAACAGCCAGAGCACCATCTGAAAGAACCAGTGGCTGGCCGCCAGGAGCAGGAACAGCAAAATGAAAAAGCCGTACTGCTTGGCCGGCGCCACCGCGCGCTGCGTCTCGGGACTCAGGTGCGGCTCGAGGGCGTCGTAGCCGTCCAGGCCCGGGATGGGCAGCAGGTTGAGCACCACCGCGGTCAGCTGCAGGAAGCCCAGGAACGCCACGCCCGCCCAGAGCACCTGGTGGAAGGGGTCGTAGAACAACCGCGTCAGCGCCAGCAGCAGCACCGCAAGCACCAGGTTGGCGGCCGGGCCCGCCAGGCTGACCAGGCTGCGCCGGTTCGGGGTCATGAACCACGTCCGCACGTACACCGCGGCGCCCGGCAGGCCGATCCCGCCCAGCGCGATGACCACCATCGGCAGCAGGAGCGACAGCGCGGGATGGCTATAGCGCCGCGGATCCAGCGTCAGGTATCCGCGCACGGCGGCGTCGTGGTCGCCGAATCGCCAGGCGGTCACGGCGTGGCCGAACTCGTGCAGGCACAGCGACACCAACCAGCCGGCGATGACGAAGGTGAACACGCCGAAATACGCCAGCGGCCGCACGGTACTGCCGGCCAGCCACGCCAGCACGCCGCCCGTCGCCGTCAAGGCCAGCAGGGCCAGGAAGATGGGGCTGGGTCGGACCGATTCGCGCCGGGCGGGCAGGCTCACCGGTCGAAACTAGCGGACCGCCAGCCAGCCTTCGACGTTGCGGTAGAACGTCGACCGCCGCGCCGGGCGCGACGCGGGCACGCCGTCGCGCACCACCGTGACGCCGGTGCTGCCCAGCTGGACCGCGCGGCCGGCGACCCAGCGGCGCCGGCCCGTTCGCACGCGGGCGCGCAGGCCCGGGACGGTCAGCGTCGGCTCGACGTCGACGGCGGGGGCGTCACCGTCGAACAACACGGTGTCGTCGACGACGGCCTCGCCGCGCAGGCGCCGGTCCTCGCCGGGCAGCCAGCCGGCGCGCCCGACGACCACCGACCCGGTCTCGTCGCGGACCAGGGTCACGCGCCGGGCGGGCCCCTGCCGGGCGCGCCGCGCCGCGCGCCGCCCGGCGGGCAGGCGGTAGATCCGGGTCGCGCGGGTGCGGCGGCGCGGCACGTAGGCCACCTCGATGTCGAGCCGGTCTGCGCGCAGCAGCCGGGTCAGCACGGCGGCCAGGTCGGCGTCGGCGCCTACCACGACGAGCCGGCGGTAGCGGCCGATCGCGGCATCGGTGCCGGCCGAGTGAACCGGCATGCCGGTCAGCGGGCGTGGCACGCGCCGATCGCCGAACAGCAACACCGCCACGGCGGGATCTTCTCGCGTCACGTGCCGTCCACGTCAGCAGTCCCAATATCCTTGTCGTTCAACAGTTTTCGTCCGAACAGCGGCCAGACCGTCTGTGCACGAAACGATCTCACTATAACGACACAGTCACAACATGATTTCGGACTGCGAAAATCGTTGCGCCACCGCCTGGTAGCAACCGGATACTTTACTCCTGCCACGGGGTCAACGAATGGGTGGCCAAGAGAACGGAGAACTGCCATTCGCCGACTCATCGCCGTCTTCTCAACCGCGCGAACCGCGCCGTTCGGGCCTGTTACGGGCCCCACGCGCCTCCATTGCTGACGAAGCAACTCCGCCGTGCTGGTGCCGTAGCGTTCTCGGCCGTCCTGCTCTGCGTCGGGCCGGCGACCGCCTCGGCCGACGAATCGATCGTGATCGACTTGGTGCGGCACGGCCAGTCGGAGGCCAACGCGGCGGGCGTGATCGACACGTCGGTGCCCGGAGCAGTACTCACTGCGCTCGGCCAGCAACAGGCGCAGAGCATCGCCACGGCGCTCGCCGCGAAGGGGTCGGTGGCCGGAATCTTCGCGTCGCAGTTGGTCAGGACGCAGCAGACCGCGGCGCCGTTGGCGTCCATGCTGGGAATGAACGTTCAGGCGTTGCCGGGCCTCAACGAGATCGACGCCGGCGTTTTCAACGGCCTACCCCAGTTCAGCCTTGCGGGGCTGGTGTACCTGCTCGGCCCGGTGGCGTGGCTGCTGGGGCTGCGCATCGTGCCGATGCTGGCTCCGGGCTCCACCGACACCAACGGGTTCGAATTCGACAGGCGCTTCAACGGCGCGCTGCAGACGATGTACGGCAACGCGGTGACCAACGCGAGTCGCTTCAACGACTCCCTGCAATTGATGTACGGCAATGCCCTGGCCAACCCGGTTCGGTCCGTGGGCGGCAAGATCACCGAAGTGGCGGTCTCCAGCGAGTTTGCGATCGGCGTCGGCACGATGATGAGTGTCAAGAACCCCGATCCGCTGCTCTTGCTCTTCGATCCGCTGCCAAACGCCGGCATCGTCGAGATCCAGGGCAATCCGCACGATGGCTGGACGCTGGTCAGCTGGAACGGGAAACCCGTGTGGCCGGGGTGGGCGGCCAAGAAGCCCGGTCGTGACAGGAAGGGCTTGTGCCTGATGTTGGACGCACCGACCCAAGGCGGCGTGTGTGCGGCCAAACCGTCGGAGACGGCAAGCGCTCCGGCCGCCGGCGCACGGGCGGAAATGCCGCTCAGCGGGCGGCTGCCCGGATGAGCAGGGGCCTTGGCACAAGCCCGTCGCTACCCGACGTTTAGGATCGCCACGTGAGCGCGCCAAGCAAAGACGCGTCCGGCTACGCGCACGGTGCCGTGGTGGTCAACCGGGGCGCTGGTGCAGGTCGGCAGCTCGAGCCAACGGGCGATGCCGAAAACCGTGGCGGCGCTGCAAGATACGGCGCGTTGCCAGCAGGGCCACAGTAAGCAGGCGGGAGCAAGTCATGCCGGCAATCGTCCTCATCGGCGCCCAATGGGGCGACGAGGGCAAAGGTAAAGCCACTGACCTGCTCGGTGGACGCGTGCAGTGGGTGGTGCGCTATCAGGGTGGCAACAACGCCGGGCACACCGTCGTGTTGCCCAGCGGCGAGAACTTCGCGCTGCACCTGATCCCGTCGGGAGTGCTGACCCCCGGCGTCACCAACGTCATCGGCAACGGTGTGGTGGTCGACCCCGGTGTGCTGCTCGACGAGCTCAAAGGCCTCGAGGACCGCGGCGTGGACACCACCAAGCTGCTGATCTCCGCCGACGCGCACCTGCTGTTGCCGTACCACGTGGCCATCGACAAGGTCACCGAGCGCTACATGGGCAACAAGAAGATCGGCACCACCGGGCGCGGCATCGGGCCCTGCTACCAGGACAAGATCGCCCGCCAGGGGATCCGGGTCGCCGACGTGCTCGACCCCGGCCAGCTGACCCACAAGATTGAGGCGGCGCTGGAACTGAAGAACCAGATCCTGGTCAAGATCTACAACCGCAAGGCGCTGGACCCGCACCAGGTCGTCGACGCGCTGCTGGAACAGGCGGAGGGGTTCCGCCACCGCATCCGCGACACCCGGCGGCTGCTCAACGCCGCGCTCGAGACCGGCGAAACCGTGCTGCTGGAGGGTTCCCAGGGCACCCTGCTCGACGTCGACCACGGCACGTATCCCTATGTGACGTCGTCGAATCCGACCGCCGGCGGCGCCGCCGTCGGCTCCGGCATCGGGCCCACCCGCATCACCACCGTGCTCGGGATCCTCAAGGCCTACACCACCCGCGTGGGCTCCGGGCCGTTCCCCACCGAGCTGTTCGACGAGAACGGCGAATACCTGTCCAAGACCGGCGGCGAGTTCGGCGTGACCACCGGGCGGCGGCGTCGCTGCGGCTGGTTCGACGCCGTGATCGCTCGTTACGCCACGCGGGTCAACGGCATCACCGATTTCTTCCTGACCAAACTCGACGTGCTCTCCAGCCTGGAAACGGTGCCGATCTGCGTCGGCTATCGCATCGACGGCGAGCGCACCACCGACATGCCGATGACCCAGACCGACCTCGCCCGCGCCGAGCCGATCTACGAGGAGTTGCCGGGCTGGTGGGAGGACATCTCGGACGCCCGTGAATTCGACGACCTGCCCGCCAAGGCGCGTGACTACGTGCTGCGGCTGGAAGAGCTTGCCGGAGCGCATGTTTCGTGCATCGGCGTCGGCCCGGGGCGGGAACAGACGATCGTGCGACGCGACGTCCTGGCGGCCCGCCCGTGACCCACCCGTCACCTGAGCCGGATCCCAAAGAACTCGACCCCGAATACGAACACCACGGCGGCTTTCCCGAATACGGCCCGGCCAGCCCCGGCCCGGGATTCGGCCGGTTCGTCGCGGCCATGCGGGCGCTGCAGGACCTGTCCGTGTCCGCCGATCCCGGCGATGACCTGTGGGACGACGCGGCCGACCGCGCCGAGGCCCTGGTGCGGCTGCTGGGACCGTTCCAGGCCGACGAGGGCAAGGCGCCGGCCGGGCGGACGCCCGACTTGCCGGGCATGGGCAGCCTGCTGCTGCCGCCCTGGACGCTGACGAAATACGCTCCGGACGGCGTCGAGATGACCGGCTACTTCAGCCGGTTTCACGTCGGCGGGAACCACGCCGTGCACGGCGGCGTGCTCCCGCTGCTGTTCGACCACATGTTCGGCATGGTGTCGCACGCCGCCGGGCGTCCCATCAGCCGAACGGCCTTCCTGCACGTCGACTACCGCAAGGTCACCCCGATCGATGCGCCGCTGTCGGTGCGCGGCCGGGTCACGAGCACCGAGGGCCGCAAGGCGTTCGTGGCCGCCGAACTGCTCGACGGCGACGAAGCGGTGCTGGCCGAGGCCAACGGGCTGATGGTGCGGCTGCTTCCCGGGCAGCCCTAGGGCGCTCGGAACCGACCTATCCTTGAGCGGTGACTGACGGCTTCACCGAAGGACAAGACGACAAGACGATCGTGCTCGCCGTGCCATCGCAAGCGCCGACGGAAGAAGCGGACACGAGGCCGCGCGTCGTGTTGCTGGGTTCCGGAGACCTCAGCCGGGAACTGGCGATCGCCCTGGGGCGACTGGGCGCCTCGGTGATCGCCGTCGACGAGCGCCCCGCGGAGGCGGTCGCCGATCAGTCGCTTACAGTGCCGTTGACCGACGCCGACGAGCTGACCAGGGCGGTCCGGGGTGTGCGGCCGGACGTTGTGGTCACCACCACCGACACGGTCTCGCCCCAAGCGCTCGAGGGCCTCGAGGGCGCGCAGCTGGTGCCCGGCGCTCGTGCGGTCCGGCTCGCCGCAGACCGGGAGGGCCTGCGCCGGCTGGCCGCCGACGAGTTGGGGCTGCCCACCGCGCCGTTCTGGTTCGTCGGCTCGCTCGGCGAACTCGAGGCGGTCGGCGCCCACGCGGGCTACCCGCTGCTGGTGAAGCCGGTGCTCGCCGCCGCCGGGCGGGGGCAGTCGGTGGCTTCGGGCCCCGACGACATCGCGGCGGCCTGGCAGCGCGCGACCGGAGGGCACGGGGAACAGCACCGGGTGCTGGCCGAGACCGTGGTGGAGGTCGAGTTCTACGTCACCCTGCTGGCGGTGCGCAGCGACGGGCCCCAGGGGCCGGTGATCGACTTCTGTACGCCCATCGGCCATCGCGAGGGCCTGGAGTCCTGGCAACCGCAGCAGCTCAGCCCGGCGGCGTCGGACGCCGCCAAATCGATCGCCGCGCGGATCGTCAAGGCGCTCGGCGGCCGCGGCGTCTTCGGCGTCGAATTGATGATCAACGGCGACGAGGTGTACTTCGCCGACGTCACGCCGCGCCCCGCCGACAGCGCGTGGGTGACGGTGCGCAGCCAGCGGCTCTCGGTGTTCGACCTGCAGGCCCGCACCATCCTCGGCCTGCCGGTGGACACCATGATGATTTCGCCGGGCGCGGCGCGCCGGGTGCAGCGCGCCGACGGGCCGGCCGCCGCCCTGGCCGGGGCGCTGGCGGTGCCGGAGAGCGACCTGCGCGCCGTCGGGCGCGGATACCAGGCACTGGCGACGGCGCCCGACGTGGCTGCGGCGCGCGAGCGCGCCCGCGAGGTGGCGAACCGGTTGACCCAACGACCTCGTTACGATCCGAGTTCATGAGCACAGAGCGCGCAGGCTACGCCGGAGACATCACGCCAGAGCAGGCATGGGAACTGCTCAACGACAACCCCGACGCTGTGCTGGTCGACGTGCGCACCGATGACGAATGGCGGTTCGTCGGGGTGCCGGACCTGACCAGCCTGGGCCGCGAGGTGGTGTTCATCGAGTGGAACAGCTCTGACGGCAGGTACAACGAAAACTTCGCCGACGAACTGCGCGACCGGGTGCCCGAAACCGAGGCCGAACGTCCGGTCATCTTCCTGTGCCGCTCGGGCAACCGCTCCATCGGCGCCGCCCAGGTTGCCACCCGGACCGGCATCACCCCGGCCTACAACGTGCTGGACGGGTTCGAGGGTCACCCGAACGCGCGGGGGCTGCGGGGCGAATCGGGTTGGCGCGCCATCGGATTGCCCTGGAAGCAGCTATGACCGACCCCTCGGGGGAGTCCGTCCGCACCCCCAAGGCGCTGCCCGACGGGGTCAGTCCGGCCACGATCGGCGTGCGCGGCGGGCTGCTGCGCTCGGGATTCGACGAGACGGCCGAGGCGATGTTCCTGACGTCCGGCTACGTCTACTCCTCGGCCGCCGTCGCGGAGAAGTCGTTCACCGGCGAGCTCGACCACTTCGTGTACTCGCGGTACGGGAACCCGACCGTGACGATGTTCGAGGAGCGGTTGCGCCTGATCGAGGGCGCCCCCGCGGCGTTCGCCACCGCGAGCGGAATGGCGGCGGTGTTCACCGCGCTGGGCGCGCTGCTGGCCGCCGGGGACCGGCTGGTCGCGGCGCGCAGCCTGTTCGGGTCGTGCTTCGTGGTGTGCAACGAGATCCTGCCGCGCTGGGGCGTCGAGACCGTCTTCGTGGACGGCGACGACCTCGCGCAGTGGGAGGAGGCGCTGTCCGTGCCCACCGCGGCGGTGTTCTTCGAGACGCCGTCGAACCCGATGCAGTCGCTGGTGGACATCGCCGCGGTGGTCGAGCTCGCCCACGCCGCAGGCGCAAAGGTGGTGTTGGACAACGTCTTTGCCACCCCGCTGCTGCAGCAGGGCATTCCCCTCGGGGTCGACGTGGTGGTGTACTCGGGCACCAAGCACATCGACGGTCAGGGCCGGGTGCTGGGCGGCGCCATCCTCGGCGACAAGGAGTACATCGACGGCCCGGTGCAGAAGCTGATGCGGCACACCGGACCGGCGCTGAGCGCGTTCAACGCCTGGGTGTTGGTGAAAGGCCTTGAGACGCTGGCGATCCGGGTCGAGCACAGCAACTCCTCGGCGCACCGGATCGCGGAATTCCTGGAGACCCATCCCGCGGTGAGCTGGGTCCGCTACCCGTATCTGCCGTCGCACCCGCAATACGAGCTGGCCAAGCGGCAGATGTCCGGCGGCGGCACGGTGATCACCTTCGCCCTCGACTGCCCCGACGACAAGGCCAAGCAACGGGCCTTCGAGGTGCTGGACAAGTTGCGGCTGATCGACATCTCCAACAACCTGGGCGACGCCAAATCCCTTGTCACACACCCCGCCACCACCACCCACCGGGCGATGGGCCCGGAGGGCCGCGCCGCCATCGGCCTCGGCGACGGCGTGGTCCGGATCTCGGTCGGGCTGGAGGGCACCGACGACCTGATCGCCGACATCGACCAGGCTCTGAGCTAGCCGAAGAGCTAGCCGGCCTGTTTCTCGGCGGCCTCGATGCGTTCGGCCGCCGCCAGCGTCCCCTCTTGGGCCTGCCGCTCCACCCAGTCCACCACCGGCCGGGCGTACATCATCTGGCTGGTGATGGCCATCTGGCCGCGGGTGCGGCCCAGGAAGGAGATCCCCCAGGAGAACATGGCGGCGATGCGGTTGCGGAAGCCGACCAGATACAACAGGTGCAGCAGCAGCCAGGCCAGCCAGGCGATGAAGCCGCCGAACTCGAGCTTGCCGACCTTCGCGACCGCGCTGTACCGGGAGATCAGGGCCATGCTGCCCTTGTCGAAGTACTTGAACGGCTTGCGGTTGGCCGGATCGTCGTGGCCCTTCACCGCCTGCTTGATCAGATTGGTGACGTATTTCGCGCCCTGGATCGCGCCCTGGGCCATGCCCGGTACGCCGGGGACCGACATCAGGTCGCCGATGACGAACACGTACGGGTGCCCCTTGACGGTGAGGTCGGGTTCGACGATGACCCGTCCGGCGCGGTCCGTCTCGGTGCCGTCGGACTGTTCGGCGACCATTTTGCCCAGACCGCTGGCCTGCACGCCCGCGGCCCACACCTTGCACGCGCATTCGATGCGGCGCTCGCTGCCGTCGGCGTCTTTGACGGTGATGCCCATGTAGTCGACCGCGGTCACCATCGCGTTGAGCTGGATCTCGACGTCCATCTTCTGCAGCCGGCGTTGCGCCTTGAGGCCCAGCTTCTCACCCATCGGCGGCAATACCGCGGGCGCCGCGTCGAGCAGGATGACCCGGCATTCGCTGGGGGTGATCGTCCGGAAGGCCCCGGCCAGGGTGCGCTCGGCGAGCTGGACGATCTCGCCGGCCAGCTCGACCCCGGTCGGCCCGGCGCCGACCACCACGAACGTCAGGCGGCGTTGCCGCTCGTCCGGGTCGGTGGCGACCTCGGCGGCCTCGAACGCGCCGAGGATGCGGGCCCGCAGCTCGAGGGCGTCGTCGACGCTCTTCATGCCGGGCGCGAATGCGGCGTACTCGTCGTGGCCGAAATAGGACTGCTGCGCGCCGGCGGCCACGATCAGGCTGTCGAAGGGCGTCACCGTCTGCATGCCCATCAGGTGTGATGTCACGGTCTTCGCCGTCAGGTCGATGCCGCTGACCTCGCCCCACAGCACCCGGACGTTTTTCTGTCGGCGCAGGATCAGCCGGGTGGTCGGGGCGATGTCGCCCTCGGACAGGATGCCGGTGGCCACCTGGTACAGCAGCGGCTGGAAAAGGTGGGTGGTCGTCCTCGAGATCAACGTGACGTCCACGTCGGCCCGCTTCAGGGCCTTGGCCGCGTTCAAACCGCCGAATCCGCTTCCGATGATGACGACGCGATGACGCGACATGCTTACCCCTTATTGGCCTCGTCGTTCTGGTCGCATGCTGTTTGCAACGCATGTCCACCGTACGACTAGGACACCTCGGGCGTCACGGCGAGGCGCAGATCGGCACGGGCGCCCGCAGATCCGGCTGTCGCACAGGACAATCCGGGTGAACGCAGCGGTACGGCAAGGGATCGCCCGCCCTGGGGGGTGGACGATCCCTTGCCGAAGTCGCGGATATGGCCTGCTGTTACTGGCAGGTCAGGGACGGACCGCAATCGATGGTTATCGGCGTTGTACAAGCCGAAGCCGCGCAGACGGTGAATCCGAGCATCGCTGCGAGAATGATCTTGCCGGTCAATCGTGACATAACACCAACCCCGTTCATGGATGGAAATTTCCCTTGTTTGCCCGATCGCCCGATTACCCGATGGCGGGAGTCTACGGCGTCTTTTCCGTTGCCACAGTGGATTTCGAAAACCGGCGCGCCGAACTCATCGCCGGAAGTTGCGTGTCCGCGTGACATGTATTGAATTCAATCGGATGGAAGTTTCCGGCGGATCAATGGTGGCCGCGGAGATATTCGAGAATGGTAATCCTACCCTTAGTCTGGCCGGGGTCGGCCGGCCGCAATGGATGCAGGCGCACCCCTTCGGCGCTGCCCACATCCGGAACAGCCACTCGCGCAGCCCATTTCGGGGTTGCGGCTAGAACGGCCACCCGTTGGAGTTGTCCTTGAACTTGCCGTTGACCGCTGTGCAGAAGTCGTCGGAGGTGCCGGCGAGCAGGACGTAATACGTCTCGCCGCGGCGGCTCTCGAAGGTGTTGGGCGTGCTCCAGCCGCTGTTGCAGAGCGAGTTCTGCGCGCCGGCCGTGGCCCTGCGCCAATTCGTCTTGGCGCAGGCCGACAGCCCGTCCATGTTGGGCGTCGCGCTCTTGGCCGCGACCACCATCGCGCCACCCCATTGCCCATCGCTGCGCCGGTAGGCGCGCGCCCCGAACCCAGCGTTGTTGGTCTGGCATGCCAGCGCCCGGCGCATCAGCGAGAAGGGAGCGGCCAGTTGGGGATTGGCGCTCGCGGCGGCGGCCGTGATGAATTGCGCCGCGTCCGAGCCGTCGGCCTCCTGCACGTTGGGAGTGCCGAAGCTGAACAGCTGCTGCGCGATCCCGGCATTGGTGCCGCCACCGATGATCGGGCCACCACCGCTGGATGTCATCGGGGGCAGAGCGACGGTGGGGTCGGCACCGGCGGCCGGCGCCACGACGACGGCGCCCAGCGCGAACGCGGCGGCCATGTTACGGAGCGCGGTGAGTCTCATGGCTTCATTCCAGCACGTGTGCGTAGTCGGCGCGACGGTCGTCGCGCACCAATGCGTGCAGCAGGTGGCGGGTCTGCAGCCGGATGTACTCGTCGCGGGTGTAGGCCGGGCCGAAATGCCAGTGCTTGAGCGCCCAGCCGTGGGCGAGCAGCATGATGTCGAACACGGTGACGTCGACGTCGACATCGCGGAAGACGCCCGCGGCGATACCGGCTTCGATGACCGCGCGCAGGGGTGCCGCGGTAGCGATTTCGAGTTCCTTGATCCTGGCCCGGTCGGCCGGCGCCAGTGTCCGGCTCTCCCGATAGGTCAGCACCACGCCGTCGAGGTTCTCGTCCACGATCTGGATGTAGCGGCCGATGCCTGCGGCCAGTTGGTCGACGACGTCGTCGCCGGCGGCGGCCATCACGGGCGCCAGCTGGTCGCGGAACACGTCGAGGATCCGCACGATCGTGGCCAGCAGCAGGTCCTCCTTGCCGCCGAAGTAGGTGTAGATTAGGCCGACGCTGACCTTGGCCTCGGCGGCCAGATCCTGCATGGACATCTGGTGGAAGCCGTGCCTTCCCATCACCTTGACCGCGGCGTCGAGCACCTGGCGGCGCCGCGCGCTGGCCCGGGCCGCGCGGACGGCCTCCTCGACGGGCAGGGCGCCATAGTCAACGGCCATCAGATGCCCAGGTCCTTGGCGACGATCGTCTTCATGATCTCGTTGGTCCCGCCGTAGATCGTCTGGATGCGGGCGTCGACGAACGCGCGCGCCACGGCGTACTCGCGCATGTAGCCGTAGCCGCCGTGCAGCTGCAGGCAGCGGTCGGCGGTTCGCACCTGCAGGTCGGTGGTCCACCATTTCAGCCGGGCGGCCCGCGCCGCGGTCAGCTCGCCGGCGAGGTGCTGGGCCAGGCAGTCGTCGAGATAGGTTCGGGCGACGTCGATTTCGGTCGCCACCTCGGCGAGAACGAATTGGCTGTGCTGGAAGCCGGCGATCGGCGTGCCGAACGCCCGGCGTCCGCGCACGTACTCCAGCGTCTCGCCCAGGATGGCCTCGGCGGCGGCCACCGCCCCCACCCCCAGCGCAAGGCGCTCCTGGGGCAGGTTCTGCATCAGTTGGTAGAAGCCGGCGCCCTCTTCCCCGAGCAGATTGGCGACCGGCACCCGCATGTCGGTGAACGTCAGCTCGCTGGTGTCCTGGGCGTGCAGGCCGATCTTGTCCAGGTTGCGGCCCCGGGAGAAGCCCGGGGTGTCGGCGTCCACCACCAGCAGCGACAGGCCTTTGTGGCGATCGGGTGACGTCCGCACCGCGACGACGAACAGGTCGCCGCATTGGCCGTTGGAGATGAACGTCTTGCCGCCGTTGACGACGTAGTGGTCGCCGTCCCGGACCGCCGCGGTGCGGATCCCGGCGAGGTCGCTGCCGGTGCCGGGTTCGGTCATGGCGATGCCCAGCACCGTCTCGCCGGTCACCACGCCGGGCAGCCACCGCCGTCGTTGCTCGGGCGTGGTCAGCTCGGTGAGATAGGGCAGTACCACGTCGTTTTGCAGCGTGAACGCGATGGCCTCTGCCGCCGCGCCGGCCCGCTGCAGTTCGTCGATGACGATCGCGTTGTAGCGAAAGTCGTTGACCCCCGGGCCGCCGAGCTGCTCGGGCACCGAAAAGCCGAGCAGCCCAAGCTTTCCCGCCTCGAGGAACAGCGAGCGGTCCCACTGCCCGCGGGTTTCGGCCCGCTCGTGCGCCGGGACCACCACCCGCTGCACGAACTCGCGGACGAGCGCCCGGAACTGCCGGTGCTCTTCGGCGTACTCCAGCCGTGCGGCCATGTCTTCCCCGTTACCGGAAGGCGTCGCTACCGGTGAACGCCTGGCCCAGGACGAGCTGATGCATCTCGGGGGTGCCTTCGTAGGTGAGCACCGACTCCAGGTTGACCATGTGCCGGATGACCGGGTACTCGAGCGATATGCCGTTGCCGCCCAGGATGGTTCGAGCCGTCCGGCAGATCTTGATGGCCTCCCGGGTGTTGTTCAGCTTGCCGAAGCTGACCTGCTCGGGACGCAGCCCGACGCTGTCCTTGAGGCGGCCCAGTTGCAGCGAGAGCAGCTGGCCCTTGTGCAACTCGACCGCCATGTCGACAAGCTTTGCCTGGGTCAACTGGAATCCGGCGATCGGGCGCCCGAACTGGGTGCGCTGGGTGGCGTAGTCGAGCGCGGCCTGCCAGGCCGACCGCGCCGCGCCCATGGCACCCCAGATGATTCCGTAGCGCGCCTCGGACAGACAGGACAGCGGCCCCCGCAGGCCCTTCGCCTCGGGCAGCATCGCCTCGGCGGGCACCCGCACGTCGTCGAGCACCAGCTCGCTGGTGATCGAGGCCCGCAGCGACAGCTTGTGGTGGATGGTGTTGGCGGTGAATCCCGGTGTCCTGGTGGGCACCAGGAAGCCGCGGATCCCCTCGTCGGTGGCGGCCCACACGACCGCGACGTCGGCGACCGAGCCGTTGGTGATCCACAGCTTCCGGCCGTTGAGGACCCAATCGGAACCGTCGCGTCGCGCACGGGTTTTCATCGCGGCGGGATCGGATCCCACATCGGGTTCGGTCAGCCCGAAACACCCCAGCAGTTCGCCGGTCGCCATACCGGGCAGCCACTCCTGCTTTTGCTCCTCGGACCCGAAGTTCCAGATCGCGAACATCGCCAGCGATCCCTGCACGGAGACCATCGACCGCAGTCCGGAGTCGGCGGCCTCGAGCTCCACGCACGCCAGGCCGTAGTGCACCGCGGAGGCCCCGCCGCACCCGTACCCCTCCAGGTGCATCCCCAGCAGGCCGAGCTGGCCGAATCCTTTGGCGAGTTCGCGCACCGGCAGGTCGCCGATCTCGAACCACTCCGCGACGTAGGGCAGGACGTGCTCGGCACAGAACTCCCTGACGGTGGCGCGCACCGCGAGCTCGTCGTCGGACAGCGAGGCGTCCAGGCCCAGCGGATCGTCGCGGTCGAAGGCCGGCGGCTTCTTGTTAGTCATGAACCCACCCTGCCACTAACCGGCCATCGTCAGGCCACCGCTGACGCTGATCACCTGTCCGGTGATGAACGACGCCGCGGGCGACGCGAAGAACTGCACGGCCGCGGCGACCTCCTCGGGTCGTGCCAGGCGGCGAAACGGAATGGCTTTGACCAGCGCTTCTTTCAGCTTCTCGGGCTGGGCGTGGAACAGCGGCGTGTCGGTCGGGCCCGGGCACACGCAGTTGACCGTGATCTGATGGCGGGCCATCTCCCGGGCCAGCGACTTCGTCAGCGCGATCACCCCGCCCTTGGCGCCGGCGTAGATGGATTCCCCGGCGCTTCCCACCCGGCCCGCGTCGCTGGCGACGTTGACGACGCGCCCGCCGGCGTGTGTCTCGATCATTCCCGGCAGGAACGCGGCGCAGATGTGCACCGGCCCCAGGTAGTTGATCGCCACCACCTTGGCGGCGAATTCCGGTGTGGCATTGAGGAATTGATCGGTGCGATCCCATCCCGCGGCGTTGACGACGATGTCGGGCACGCCGGCATCGCCGTGCGTCGCGTCCCGCAGGGCATCGACCTGGGCCGGGTCGGCGACGTCCACCGGCAGCGCGGTGATCAGACCGGGGTGCTCCCGAGCGGTGGCCGCGCCGGCGGCCTCGTCGAGGTCGGCGGCGATCACCCGGTCGCCCTGTGCGGCGAACGCCAGCGCGATCGCCTTGCCGATGCCCGAACCGGCGCCGGTCACCACGGCCAGGCGGCCTTGTGAATGTGCGTTCATTGCCGACGAACCTAGGTTCAGCCCGGCGGCAGGGTCAAGCCCGGCGTTGCGCCCGGTACTCTCGCTGCATGCGACGGCTCCTGTGGCTGGCCATGGATGTCATCGGTGTGCTGGTGTTCTGCGCCGCCGGGCGTCGCAGCCACGACGAAGGGCTCGACCTCGCCGGCGTCGCGGCGACCGCGTGGCCGTTTCTCACCGGAACCGTCGCGGGTTGGCTGGCATCCCGCGCCTGGCGGCGCCCCACCGAGGTGGCGCCGACCGGGGTGGTCGTCTGGCTGTGCACCGTCGTCGTCGGCATGGTGTTGCGCAAGGCCAGTTCCGCCGGCGTCGCGGCCAGTTTCGTGGTGGTGGCGGCCTCGGTCACCGCGTTGTTGTTGCTCGGCTGGCGGGCGGTCGCCGGCCTGGCCCTGCGGCGCCGGTCCGGCGTGTAGCGCCCATGGCAGCGACGACGGGCGTGGCGGTGACCGCGGCATTCGCGGCCGCCGCGCGGGCCATCGCCACCAACAAGGGGACGCTGGACGATCCGTTCGCCGAACCGTTGGTGCGGGCCGCCGGGGTCGACCACTTCGTGCGGATGATCGACGACGACCGGTTCGGCGCGGATGACGCCGACGGGCCGCGGTTCCCGGACTTCTGCGCGGCGCACACCCGGTTCGTCGACGAGTTCGTCGCCGACGCGGGCAGGGCGGGCCTTCGCCAGGTGGTGATCCTGGCGTCGGGCCTGGACACCCGGCCGTACCGGCTGTGGTGGCCGCCGGGGACAACCGTTTACGAGATCGACCGGCCCGAGGTGCTCGACTTCAAATCCGATGCGCTGCGCGAACTGGGCGCCGAGCTGACGGCGAGCCGGCGGGCCGTTGGCGTCGCCCTGCACCAGGATTGGCCGGCCGCCCTGCGGCGGGTCGGCTTCGACGCCACCGCGCCCGCGGCGTGGATCGCCGAGCAGCTGCTGATCGGGTATCTGACTCCGGCCGTGCAGGACCACGTGCTGCAGGGCGTCACCGCGATGAGCGCCGCGGGCAGCCGGTTCGCCGCCGACCACATGCCCATCTGGACGCCGTTGCAGCTGGAGGCGGAGCGGTCGTTTGTGGATGGCTTGCGCCAGAACGGGGTGGACGTCGACCTGGCCAGCCTGACCCATCCGGGGCAATACCATTACGTGCCGGAGTATCTGACCGCCCGCGGTTGGACGACGGTGCAGCGCAACGTCACCGAGCTGCTCGGGGCGGTGGGACTGCCGGTCAGGAGGCGCCATCGCCCCGGCGACACGGAGTTCGTGCCCGAATACCTCACCGCCACGCGGGCATAACCACAGCTCGGGCGTTTTTTAAATCCATTAACGTTTAATTAACTTAAATTTGTCGGCCGAATCCTTGAACCCGATCCGCCCTGACGTCGTACCCGCTTTATGAAGCGCGATAAGGGGGGAAAGAGGATTTGACCCAGACCGATCGGGGGGATCGACAGCTAATCATCCCGGAGGATGCGCATGCTATCGCGACTGGCCCTGATCGCCATCGCCGCTCCGCGACGCGTGATCGCAAGCGCGATGTTCCTGGCGGTTCTTGCCGCCGTCTTCGGTATCCCGGCCGCAGCCACCCTGCCCGGCGGCGGATTTCTCGACCAGACGGCCGAATCCGCTCGTGCCACAGCGGTTCTGGCTGAGAAGTTCCATCAGGGCGACATGGAGATGACACTGCTGGTCCGCTCGCAGAGCGGCGTCACCCAAGGACTCGCCCGGACGGTCGGCGTGGACATCGTCCGGCAACTGGCCCAGTCGCCGTTCGTCGCGCAGGTGGCGTCGCCGTGGGATGCGCCCCAGCCGGGGTTGGTCAGCGGCGACGGCAAGTCCGCGCTGATTGTCGCCGCCCTCAACGGTGGGGAAGGCAGCGCACCCAGGCATGCCCGGGAGCTCGCGGACCGGCTGGTGCGCGATCGCGACGGCGTGACCGTGCAAGCCGGAGGCATGGCGATCACCTACGAAGAGCTCAACCGGCAGACCCAAAATGACCTGCTGCGAATGGAATCCGTTGCGATCCCGTTGAGTTTCGCCGCGCTGGTGTGGGTGTTCGGTGGCTTGCTGGCCGCGGCGCTGCCGATCCTCGTCGGCGGCTTCGCGATCCTGGGTTCGCTCGCGGTGCTGCGCGCGGTCGCGCTGGTCGCCGACGTGTCCATCTTCGCGGTGAACGTGGCGGTGGCGTTGGCGCTGGCGCTGGGCATCGACTACACGCTGCTGATCATCAGCCGTTACCGCGACGAACTGGCCGACGGGCTGCCCCCCGCCGAAGCCCTCCCGCGCACCATGGCCACGGCCGGACGCACCGTGCTGTTCTCCGCCCTGACGGTGGCCCTCGCACTGGCCGCCCTGGTGATATTCCCGATGTACTTCCTGAGGTCATTCGCCTACGCCGGCGTCGCGGTGGTGGCTTTCGCGGCCCTGGCCGCGATGGTGGTCGCACCCGCGGTGATCGTCTTACTGGGCGACCGGCTCGACGCACTCAACGTTTGGGACTTGGGCCGCAAGATCTTTCGCCGTCCGCAAGCACCCCCGGCGACCATCGAGCACACCTTTTGGTACCGAACGGCCAAGCTGGCCATGCGTCGCGCGGTCCCGATCGGCCTGGCGATCATCGCCCTCCTGCTCGCGTTGGGCGCGCCATTCCTCGGCATCAAATGGGGCTATCCCGACGATCGGGTGCTGCCGGCGTCGTCGTCGGCGCGGGCCGTGAGCGACCGGGTCCGGCATGACTTCGGTGCCGAGTCGGAAACCAGGGTGCGGGTCGTCATCCCCCGCGCCGACGGCCTGACGACGCGAGAGCTTGACGAGTACGCCGCCGGGCTGTCACGCGTGCCCGACGTCTCGGCGGTGTCGGCACCGACCGGAACCTTTCTCGCCGGTGAGCGCACAGGGCCGCCGTCGGCACCCGCCGGAATGGCGGACGGCAGCGCCTATTTGACGGTGGCCAGCAGCGCGCCGCTGTATTCGCCGGCCTCCGCCGCGCAGCTGGATCGCCTGCATGCGGTCCCATTGGCCGATGGCCGCCGAGTCGAGCTGGCCGGGATGGCCCAGATGAATCGCGACTCCGTCGAAGCGATTACGTCGCGATTGCCCTTGCTGTTCGGTTTCGTCGCTTGCGTCATGTTGGTGTTGCTTTTCCTGCTCACCGGCAGCGTGGTGCTGCCCGTCAAAGCGGTGCTGCTCAACGTGCTTTCGTTGACGGCGGGATTCGGCGCGCTGGTGTGGATCTTCCAGGACGGGCATCTGGGCGCGTTGGGCACCACCCCAACCGGCACGCTGGTGGCCAACATCCCGGTGTTGATGTTCTGCATCGCGTTCGGATTGTCCATGGACTATGAGGTGTTCCTGCTGTCCCGCATCCGCGAGTACTGGCTGGCGTCGAACCGCACGCGAGTCGACAACGACGAGAGCATCGCGCTGGGCGTCGCGCGAACGGGCCGGATCATCACGGCGGCAGCGCTGTTGATGTCGATCTCGTTCGCCGCGCTCACTTCCGCGGAGGTTTCGTTCATGCGGATGTTCGGCGTCGGTCTGACTCTCGCCGTGTTGGTCGACGCAACGTTGGTGCGCGTGCTGCTCGTTCCGGCCTTCATGCACGTCTGCGGCGGCCTGAACTGGTGGGCGCCCGCATCGCTGGCACGGCTCCGCCGGCGGGAGGACGCCCGAAGGGAATGTGTCGCGGTCAGAGGCGTTGGATGATCACGTGGCGTACCAATCAAGCCCGCCGGCCGCGAGTCACCAGCTGCGGTTCGTGTCGGCGACCCACGACGAACCGCTGGCGCGGCCACTGCTGGCCGAGCTGGCCGACGAGTACGCGCAGCGCTACGGCGGCACGCCCAGCACTCACCTGTCCTGGTTGCCCGTGCCCGAGGCCGAGTTGGCCCCGCCAGACGGCGGATTGCTGATCGGCGTGCTGGACGGCGTGCCCGTCACCGGCGGGGCATTCCGGCGCTATGACGCCGAAACCGCCGAGCTGAAGCGGATCTGGACCGACCGCGCCCATCGGCGCCGCGGGTACGCGCGGGTGCTGTTGGCGGCGCTGGAGGCGGAGACGGCCGCGCGCGGGTACCGCAGGCTCTACCTGATCACCGGCAACCGGCAACCCGAGGCCGAGGCGCTGTACGACGCGACCGGGTACACCCGGGTGCCCGCCGACCCGCTGCCGTCCTGGGGGCCGTTCGTCCCGATCGCGTTCGAGAAGTGGCTGGTTCCCGACGGCCAATGAGGTCGTGGATATCTGTGCGTCCCCACCGTGCCTTATTAGGCGCGCGGCTAATTGCACGCACCGTATTAGGTCATTGCGCTTATAGCCGCATTTCCCCCGATCGCGCGCCGTGCCGAATTGGTGCCTAAGCACCGTCTGACCTGCGGGAACGGCGCGGCGAAGGCGAATCCGGCCTGCCGGAAAAGCGGGGCGTAGGTCCGTCCGATCAAGGCCCTTCGGCTCTACGCGGTGCGCCGGCTCCCGGGCGAAGCTTGCTGGGAAAAGTAGATCGGAGGTCAAGCCGTGTGGGCTATTGATGGCTTGCAAGAGCGGCTGCGGACGCCGATGTTGATTACCGCCATTCGCGACGTGCAATGGCGGCGGCGGCGGTTCATCATCGCGGCCGTCGGCACCGGGATGGTATTCGCGATGACGCTCATCATCACCGGGCTGATGATCGGTACCCGGGTGGAGGCCGAGCGCCTGGTCGACTCGATCGGCATCGACCACTACCTCATCAAGGCGGGCGCGGTCGGACCCTTCATCGGTTCATCGAGGTTCCCGCAGGCGGAAGCCGAAGACGTCGCCCAGCTTCCCGGCGTCCAATCGGCGATCCCGGTGGTCTACGGCAACACGATCCTGCAAGACCGGCGCCTACCGGAAAACCTGAACGTCTACGGCCTGCCCGAGCAGGAGATGCCACCGATAGCGGCGGGGCGGGCACCGTCGAGCCCCGACGAGGTCGCCATGTCGACCACGCTGAAGCGATCCATCGGCGACAACGTCGAGGTGGGATCGCAGGTGCTGCGGATCGTCGGGCTGGTCAACAAGTCCACCACGCTCGCGGGCCAGCCCAATGCGTTTGTGACCGTCGCGACGGCGCAGCGGTTGATGTTTTCCGCCCAGCACGTGATCTCGGCAATCGGCTTGCGCGGCGTGCCCGCACAGGTGCCCGCCGGCTATCGCGTCGTGGATCGCGGCGCCGCGATCGATGACATGATCCGCCCGCTGCACATGGCCCGGCTGGCGATGTCGTACCTGGTGATCCTGCTGTGGGCGGTGGCCGCGTCGATCGTGGGATCGCTGATCTACCTGTCCGCGCTGGAACGCACCCGGGACTTCGCGGTGTTCAAGGCCCTCGGTGTCGCCACCCAGTCGGTGCTCGCCGGGCTCATGCTCCAGGCGGTGCTCGTAGCGGTGGTCGCGGCGATGCTGGGCGGACTGCTGGCCGTGCTGCTCGGCCCGCTGTTTCCGATGCTCGTGGTGGTGACCCCCTCGGCCTTCCTGTCGCTGGTGGGGACCGCGGTGGGGGTCGGCCTGCTGGCGAGCCTGGCGGGATTGCGGCGCGCGGTCGCGATCGACCCGGTAATGGCGTTCGGGGCCGGATAGTCATGGGCGACTTGCGCATCAAGGATCTCGTCGTCGAATACTCCAACGGCGGCGAGCCGAACCGCGTCATCGACGGGCTGAACCTGGAGGTCGCGGCGGGATCACTGGTAATCCTGTTGGGCCCCAGCGGATGCGGGAAGACCACCTTGCTGTCGTGCATTGGCGGTATCCTCAGCCCGACCAGCGGGCGCGTCCAGGTCGGCGACACCGACGTCACCACGCTGGACCGCCGCAGGCTGACCACCTACCGGCGCCGCACCGTGGGCATCGTCTTCCAGTCGTTCAACCTGGTGGCAAGCCTTTCCGCGGTGGAGAACGTTGCGGTGCCACTCTGGGCGGCGGGCTGGTCACGGCGGGCGGCGCGCAAACGCGCCAAGGAATTGCTGGCCCGCGCCGGGCTGCAGGACCGCATGACGCACCGGCCCGCTGACCTCAGCGGCGGCGAGCGCGAACGGGTGGCGGTGGCCCGCGCGATCGCGTTGGACCCCCCGCTGATCTTGGCCGACGAACCCACGGCCCACCTCGACTATGCCCGCGCGGAAGGGGTGCTGCGGCTGCTCAGGGAGTTGGCCAGCGGTGAGCGCATCGTCGTGGTCGCCACCCATGACACCCGGATCCTGCCGTTCGCCGACCGCGTGGTCAGGCTGATGCCGGATGGGCCCACGACCGAATCCGAGCCCGAAATGCTGCGCCTGGCAAGCGGTTCGGTGTTGTTCGAGCAGGGCAGCATGGGTGACCTCATCTACGTCGTCGCCGAGGGCGAACTGGAAGTCGTGCGCGAATCGGGCGACGGGACAAAGGAACTGGTCAAGGTCGCCACCCCCGGCGAGTACGTCGGGGAGCTCGGGCCGTTGTTCCGGATGGCCCGTTCGGCGACGGTACGGGCACGCACCGACGCGGTCGTCACCGGCTACACCGTCGAGCAATTCCGCGTACTGCTCGAGAGCTACACCGAAGGCATCCTGACGCGACCTAAAAGCACCGCGGGACACGGAAATACCAACCACAACCACTCACTCCTCGATGGGGTGACGCACATGTCACGGTTCGGCGAACAAGTCGCCGCTCCGGGGCCGACAGAGGGAACGAGATGAGCACCGCCGACAGGCCCCACGCCGAGCACGCAGAAACACCGGATGACGTGTCGTCGCTCATGGCGCCGACGCTGGTCGGACAACTGCGGCACCGGGCCGAACGCTATGGGGACAAGGTTGCGTTCACCTACTCTCGCGACGGCGAGGAAACCGACGTCACCAAGCTGACCTATCGCGAACTGGACAGCAGGGCAAAGCGGATCGCGGCCAACCTGCAGCGCCAGGGCGCCGCGGGCGAGCGCGTCCTGGTCCTCTGCCCGCCGGGCCTGGATTTCATCGCCGGCTTGTTCGGGTGCCTCTACGCGGGGGCGATCGCCGTTCCGGTGCACCCGCCGGCGCGCGAGCACCTGGTCCCACGCGTCGCCTCCATCGTCGCGGATGCCAAACCGCGCTTCGCTCTGTCGAACTCAGAGATGCAAGCGCGAATCAAGGCGACGGTGGACGGTCTGGTCAAGGGGCGGCCGTTGCGCTGGTTCGTCACCGACACGGGGGGCGACGAGGCGCAGTGGGTTCCGCCCGACATCGACGGCGGCACAATCGCGATGATCCAGTACACCTCGGGTTCCACGGCCGCACCGAAAGGTGTTGTGCTGTCTCACGGCAACCTCGTTCACAACCTGGAGACCATCCGCCAGTCGTGGAAGTCGGGATTCGACCGGGACGCATGCGGTGTGTTCTGGCTGCCGCCCTACCACGACATGGGTCTCATCGGCGGCGTCCTGGAGACCATTTATGTCGGCGGTAACTCGATCCTCATGCCGCCGAACGCGTTCATCAAGCGTCCGATGCGGTGGCTCGAGGCGATATCCCGGCACCGCGCCATGATCACCGCCGCCCCGAACTTCGCCTACGACCTGTGCATCGAACTCAGTACCCCTGAGGAGCGTGCCGCGCTCGATCTGTCCAACTGGGCGACGGCCATGTGCGGCGCCGAGCCGGTGCGTCCGTCGACCATGCAGGGCTTCGCCGAGGCGTTCGCCCCGGCGGGCTTTCGGCCGGAGGCGTTCGAACCGGTCTACGGGCTGGCGGAGGCGACGCTGCTGGTGTCCGGTGGGTCGGACTCCCCGGTCCCGGTGGTTCTGCACATAGACCGCGCGGCGCTGGGCGAGCGGCGGGTCGTCGAGATCGCGACGGAAGAGCCGAGCGCGTTGACGTTGGTCGGCTGCGGCCGGCCCCAGGGTGGCCAGGAGGTCATCATCGTCAACCCCGAGACCCGGCGGCCGTGCGGGCCCGACGAGGTCGGTGAGATCTGGGTGGCCGGACCGGGCGTGGCGCAGGGTTACTGGGGGAAGCCGGAAGAGACGGAAGAGGCACTGCGCGCGCATCTTTCGGACAGCGGCCGGGGCCCGTTCCTTCGCACCGGGGACCTCGGGTTCCTCCGCTCCGGAGAGTTGTTCGTGACAGGTCGCGTCAAGGATCTGATCATCATTCGCGGCACCAATCACTATCCCGAAGACATCGAGCTCACCGTGCAGGCCTGCCACCCTGCGCTGATGCGCGGCCGGGGTGCGGTCTTCTCGGTCGCGGCCGGAGCGGATGCCCCCGAACGGCTCGTCGTCGTGCAGGAGGTGAGCGGCTATCGGCTCGGCGACGCCGAACTGAGCCAGATCGTCGACACCATCCGGACCGCGATCACCGAACAGCATGAGATCCAGGCGGACACCGTTGTTCTGGTGGACCCGTTGCGGATTCCCACCACGTCCAGCGGCAAGATCCAGCGGTCCGCCTGCCGGCAGCAGTTCCTCGACGGCCAGTTCGAGCCGGTCGCCGAATGGCGCGCACCGCGGCCCGACATCCACCCGGCGACCGCCGCGCCGAATTCGGCCGGGCGCACCGTGAAGGAGATCCGGGAATGGTTGATCGCCCAGCTCGCCAGTGAACTCGGCATTCCCCAAACGGATATCGACCCGTCCATGCCGTTCGCCTACTACGGGCTCGATTCGGTCCGTGCCGTCCGGCTGACCGGCGCTCTGGAAACCTGGCTCGGATGCGAACTTTCGCCCACCATCGCCTACGAACACCCTTCGATCGACCTGCTCTCCCGCCATCTGGGCGGCAAGGGCACCGCGGTCGACCGCACCGCCGCAACCGTCGGTGAGAGCGGCCCGCCCGCAGCGGACGAGCCCATCGCCATCATCGGCATCGGGTGCCGTTTTCCGGGCGCCGACGGGCCGGCGGCCTTCTGGCGCGAGCTGTCGGAAGGCGTGGACGCGATCAGCGAGGTCCCGCCGGACCGCTGGGACGCGGATGCCTTCTACAACCCGGATCCGTCCGTCCCGGGCACCTCGGTCACCCGACGCGCCGGATTCCTGCCCGAGGTCGACGAGTTCGACTTCCAGTTCTTCGGCATCTCGCCCCGGGAATCGGCGCAGATGGATCCGCAGCAGCGGCTGATCCTCGAGGTGGCTTGGGAGGCATTGGAAGACGCCGGGCAGGTGCCGGAGCGGCTGGCCGGCAGCGACACCGGTGTGTTCGTCGGCATCGCGACCACCGACTACGCGAACCTGCGCGGCAACCAGATGCAGCTTGTCGACGCCTACACGGGCACCGGAAACGCGTTGAGCATCGCCGCCAACCGGCTGTCCTACTTCTACGACTTCCACGGGCCGAGCATGGCGATCGACACCGCCTGCTCGTCGTCGTTGGTCGCGGTCCACCTGGCGTGCCGCAGCCTGCGCGACGGCGAGTGCTCGGTCGCGCTCGCCGGAGGAGTGAACGTCATCCTGTCGCCTGCGCTGATGATCAACTTCAGCAAGTCCAAGGTGATGGCGCCCGACGGCCGCTGCAAGACGTTCGATGCCGGCGCGGACGGGTACGTGCGCGGTGAAGGCGCCGGGATGGTCGTCCTGAAGCCGCTCAGCCGGGCGCTGGCCGACAACGACCCGATCTACGCGGTGATCCGCGGCACC
The DNA here is from genome assembly GCF_001666835.1 of Mycobacterium sp. E3251. Lineage (GTDB taxonomy): Bacteria > Actinomycetota > Actinomycetes > Mycobacteriales > Mycobacteriaceae > Mycobacterium. Next base: position 57,528 of record NZ_LZJF01000188.1, read on the forward strand.
GCGATCAATCAAGACGGCCGGACCAACGGGCTGATCGCGCCCAACCGGCGAGCGCAGGAAGCCGTGGTGGCCGCGGCCTACCGCCGCGCCGGTATTTCCCCGGGCACCGCCCAATACGTCGAGGCGCACGGCACCGGAACGTTCCTGGGCGACGCGATGGAGGCGAACGCGCTGGGCACGGTGCTGGCGGAGGGCCGTCCGCCGGGCAGCCAATGCCTGGTCGGCTCGGTCAAGACCAACATCGGGCACCTGGAGGCGGCGGCCGGGGTGGCCGGGCTGATCAAGGTCGCATTGGCGTTGCAGCACAAGGAGATTCCGCCGAGCCTGAACTTCGCCGAACCCAACCCGGAGATTCCCTTCGACAGCCTGCCGGTGCGGGTGGCGACAACGCTGACCCCGTGGCCGAAAAACGGTGGTCGCGCGGTTGCGAGCGTCAGCTCGTTCGGCATGGGCGGCACCAACGCGCACGCCGTGCTCACCGAGGCCCCGCAGGCCCGGGCCGCCACGGCCGAGCGCGGCACGGCGCCGGATCGAGCCGAGTTGTTGCCGATATCCGCGCGGTCCCCCGAGGCCCTGGTCGCGCTGGCCGATCGGTACGAGTCGGCGCTGGCGTCCGGGGTGGCGCTCGCCGACCTCTGCTATACGGCCGGCGTGCGTCGCGGCCACTACGACCATCGGTTGTCCGTCGTCGCCGACACGCCGGCCGCGATGTCGGAGACCCTCGACGCCTACCGGCACGGGCAGTCACGGCAGGGGTTCGCCGTCGGGCAGTGCCGTCCCGGCCAGCGACCCAGGGTGGTCTTCGCCTTCCCCGGCCAGGGCTCCCAGTGGCACGGCATGGGGCGGCGACTGCAGGCCGAGGAGCCCGTGTTCCGCGACGCCTTGGCGGCGTGCGACCGCGCGCTCAAGCCCCACCTGGGACATTCCATCGTTCAGCTGATGGCCAAGGACGAGGAAATCACCGACATCAGCCTGATCCAGCCGGCGATCTTCGCCATGCAGGTCGCGCTGGCCGCCCTATGGCGCTCCTGGGGGGTTGAGCCGACCGCGGTGGTCGGGCACAGCATGGGTGAGGTTGCCGCGGCGCACGTCGCCGGTGCGCTGAGCCTCGAAGACGCCGCACGGGTGATCCGGTTCCGCTCACTGATGCTCCGAACCGTGCGCGGCCGCGGAACCATGATGGCCGCGGAACTCAGCCCCGCCGAAGCCCAGGAGCTCATCGCCGGCCAGGAAAGCAAGGTCTCGGTCGCCGCCAGCAACAGCTACCGATCGACGGTGTTGTCCGGGGATCAAAAGGTTTTGGCCAAGCTGATGGAGGTGCTGCAGCAGCGCGACCGGTTCTGCCGATGGGTCGACGTCGACGTGGCCGCCCACAGCCCGCAGATGGACCCGTTGGTTCCCGCTGTGCGCGGCGGGCTCGTCGGACTGCGGCCGACCGCACCGGCGATTCCCATCTACTCGACGGTGACCGGCGACCTGCTCACCGACCGCCTGGCCGACCCGGACTATTGGGCGGAGAACCTTCGCTCGCCCGTGCATTTCTCGCAGGCGCTGCGTCGGCTGCTGGAGGGCGGCCACGACGCGGTCGTCGAGATCAGCCCGCACCCGGTCCTGCTGAACTCGATCCGGGAGGACGCCCAGGACCTCGGGGTCAGTTGCGCCGCGCTGCCGTCGATGCGGCGTGACGACGGGGGGCGGGGGACCGCACTGTCGTCGCTCGGCACCCTCTACACCCTCGGTCAGCCGGTCACCTGGGAGGCGGTGTACCCCCCGGGCAGCCACTACGTGACCGCGCCGACCTACCCGTGGCAGCGGGTCCACTCCTGGTTGGACGTCGGGGCTATCACCCCGAACGGCACCGGCCCGCTACCGCAGGCCGCCGGTGCGACCGAGGGCGCGGGCTTGCGCGACCGAATGTATAAGCTGCGCTGGCAACCCGCCTCCAGTCCGGCGGACCGGGACGGGTCGAGCCGGCCGGACGAAGCCGGCAGCTGGCTCATCTTGAGCGACGGCGCGGCCGCCGCGGACACCCTCCGAAAACACCTCGAATCGCATTCTCAGCGGTGCGTCCTGGTCCAGCCGGCACCGGCCGGCGGAGGCTTCGAGCGTCTCACCCCGGACAGTTACCTCCTCGACCCCGCGCAGCCCGAACACTTCACACAGCTGCTCCAAGACGCCTTCACCGACGACCGGCCGCCGTGCCGCGGGGTGGTGCACATGTGGGACCTGCTGGCCGCACCGCCGGCCGACACGTCGCTCGAATCCCTGGATGCGGCAACCACTTTGGGCCCGTTGAGCGTCGTGCATCTGGTGCAGGCGCTGGCGCGGGCCGGTTGGTCGGCGACGCCGCGGCTGTGGCTGGTGACGCGGGGGGCGCAGGTGACCGATGCGGCCTCGGCGACCGAAGCCGTGTCGATCGCGCAGGCCCCGGTGTGGGGCATGGCCCGCACGATCGACCACGAGCATCCGGAACTCGGCTGCACCTGTGTCGACCTGTCCACCGACGGCGGCCCGGAAGAAGTGGACTCCCTGTTCCGGGAGGTGTGGGCCGATGAGCACGACGGCGACGTGGCGCTGCGGGGCGGCCACCGCTATGTCGAACGACTGACCCGCTACGACGAGCCGGAACCGTCCGAGACCGCGTCCTTCAAGGAAGACGCCACCTATCTGGTCACCGGCGGGCTCGGTGCGCTGGGACTCGTGGTGGCCAAGTGGATGGCCGAGCACGGCGCCCGGCACCTGGTCCTGATGGGACGTGGCGGCGCCTCGACGGAGGCGCAGGAGACGCTCGACGCCCTGCGCGCGGCGGGCACCGAGGTGACCATCGCAAAGGGCGACGTCGCCAAGGCCGACGACGTCGCGGCCATGCTGGAATCGATCGCCGAGTCGATGCCGCCGCTGCGTGGGGTGGTGCACGCGGCGGGGATCGCCGACGACGCCATTCTGCTGTGCCTCGACGAGGCGAAGCTGCGCGAGGTCATGGCGCCCAAGGTTCAGGGCGCCTGGAACCTGCACGCGCTGACCAAGGACGCCGACCTGGACCTGTTCGTGCTGTTCTCGTCGGCCTCGTCCCTGCTGGGTCCGCCCGGGGCGGCCAACTACGCGGCGGCGAACGCCTTCCTGGACGCGCTGGCGTGGCACCGGCGTGCCGAAGGCCGGCCGGCGTTGAGCGTGAACTGGGGGCCATGGGCCGGGCTCGGTTTCTTCACCCGGTCCGAGCTGCAGGACTACTTCGCCCAGTACGGCGTCGAGGCCATGTCCGCGGCCGACAGCCTCCGGGCGTTGTCGTCGTTGCTGGAGCGGTCGGCCACGCAGGCCGTGGTTCTCGACATCGACTGGGCGGTCTGGCAACCCGACTTGCAGCCGCCGCTGCTCGCGGAACTCGGAATCGCGCCCTCGCCCGACAAGCCGCAGGCGGAGCCCGCGCCCGGGCCGGGGGCCGGTCTGCTCGAAGCGCTGCAGGGCGCGACGCCGGAGGAGCGCCAACGGCTGCTGGAGACGTACCTGTCCGAGCTCGCCGCCGGCAAACTCGGTCTGACACCGGCGAACCTGGACAAACAGACACCGCTGAACACCCTCGGCGTCGACTCGCTCATCACGCTGGAGCTGCGCATGCAGGTCGAACGCGACCTGGGCCTCGTCGTGCCGGTCACCCGGCTGCTGGAGGGGCCCAGCGTGGCCAGCCTCGCCGAATGGCTGCGCGAACATCTGCCGGAGCAAGCGACCGGCGCACCCACCACGCACGAGGCGGTGCCGCGGCAGGCCACCCCGGAGCCAACGGTCCACCAGCACGCCGACGGCGCGCCGTCGGGCGGCATCGACCTGCTGACCCGGGTGCCGGAGCTCTCCGACGCCGCCGTGGACGAACTGCTCCAAAAGGTGTTGGACGAACGGGGCGCCGAACTCGCGGTGAAGGACGGCGGCGATGACTGACAAGCCGGTCGACATATCCGGTCTGTCCCCGGAGAAGAAGCGCGCGCTGCTCGCCCAGCTGCTGATGGAGAAAGCCGAACAGTCGGCCTCGGTGCATCCACAGTCGTACGGCCAGCGATCGATGTGGTTCATTCACAAGCTCGCACCGGCAAGCGCCGCCTACAACGTCACGTATGCCGGGAGGATCCGCGGCGAACTCGACGTCCCGGCGCTGGAACGCGCGGCGCAGGCGCTCGTCGACCGGCATCCCGCGCTACGGACCACCTACGCCGAGCGCGAAGGGCAGCCGGTCCAACTCGTTCATCCGCAATGGCCGGTGCGCATCGCCAGGGGCCGCCTCGGCCCGGGTGAGCCCGAGGTCGACGAGTGGATTCGCCGCGAGACCGACACCCCCTTCGACCTCTACACCGGCCCAGTGCTGCGGCTGACGCTGCTCGAGCGCACACCCGAGGAACATGTGTTGCTGTTGGGCTTGCACCACATCGCGGTCGACTTCTGGTCCATCGACATCATCCTCGACGAACTGCGCCTGCTGTACGCCGCCGAGCACGGCGCCGCCGCGCCTCCGCCACCCGCGGAAAGCTTCGTCGACTACGCCGAGCAGCAGGCCCAGATGCTCGCGGGTCCCGAGGGCGAGGACCTCTGGGCCTACTGGCGGGATCAGTTGGCCGGCGAACTGCCGGTCCTCCAATTGCCCACCGACCGGCCGCGACCCGCCGTCCAGACCTACGCGGGCACCGTGCACCGGTTCACCGTCGACCCCACCGTGACGACGGGAATCATCCAACTGGGCCGCAAGGTCGGCGCGACGCCCTACATGACGCTGCTGGCGGCCTATGCCACGTTGCTGCACCGCTACAGCGGCCAGGGCCACCTGGTGATCGGCTCGCCTTTCGCCTGCCGCGACCGGGTCGCGCTGGAGGGGCTGGTCGGCTACCTCACCAATCCGGTGGCCCTGCGCGCGGACCTGCACGACGACCCGACGTTCATGACCCTGCTCGGCCGCGTCAAGGACACCGTGCAGGGCGCCCTCGAACACCAGGACTACCCCTTCGCGCTGCTCGTCGAGCGGCTTCGGCCGCCGCGCGACCCGAGCCGCACGCCACTGTTCGGAGTCTCGTTCGCCTGGGAGCAGACGCGCCGCTTCACCGACGACCCCGTTCCGGAACACGGCGGGCTTCCGCTCGAGACACTTCATGTCGGGCAGGGCGGCGCGCCGTTCGACCTGATGATGGAGGTCGGCGAACACGACGGAAAGCTCTCCGGCGTACTGCAGTACAACACCGACCTTTTCGACGCCGCCACCATCGAGCGGCTGGCCGGCCACTTCGCCACCCTCCTCGGCGGCATCGTCGCCGACCCGGACCGGCCGGTCTCCCAGCTGCCGCTGCTCACCGAAGCGGAGCTCCGCCAGCAGGCCGCCTGGAACCAAACCGAGGTCGACTACCCGTATTCCGAGGCTCCGGCCTGCCTGCACGAGATGGTCGCCGCGACGGTCGCGCGGACCCCGGACGCCGTCGCGGTGACGTATGACGACCGCGAATTGACCTATGCGGAACTCGACCGCCGCGCCAACGGCCTGGCCCACCGGCTGCGCGAGCTCGGCGTGGGACCCGAGACGGTAGTGCCCGTCCTGCTGGACCGCTCCGAGGACCTGGTTGTGGCCGTGCTCGGCGTCCTCAAGGCCGGGGGCGCCTTCATGCCGCTGGACTCCGCGCAGCCCGCCGGGCGCATGGCCGCGATGCTGGACGACGTACCGGACGCACCGGTTTGTGTCACCCACCGCGCCAACCTGGTGCACCTGCCGCCGGGCTTCACCGGTCACCGGCTCTGCCTGGACGAACCGTCGGCGCCGTCGGGCGAGGACACCGCCCCGGCGTGCGAGACGACGCCGGCCAACCTCGCCTACGTCATCCACACCTCGGGTTCGACGGGTAAGCCGAAGGGAACGCTCAACACCCACGCCGGTATCCGTAACCGGCTGCTGTGGATGCAGGACGCCTACCGGCTGACCGCCGACGACCGGGTGCTGCACAAGACACCGGTGAGCTTCGACCCGTCCGTCTGGGAGCTGTTCTGGCCCCTGATCGTCGGGGCCAGGGTGGTCATCGCCAAACCCGAGGGCCACAAGGATGCCGCGTACCTGGTTCGGACCATCGTCGAACAGCGCGTCACCACAATGCATTTCGTGCCCTCGATGTTGCGCCGCTTCCTCGCCGAGCCCGGGGTGGCCGCGTGCACCGCACTGCGCCGGGTGATCTGCAGCGGCGAAGCGCTGCCCTATGACCTGCGCGACCACTTCATGGCCACGCTGAACGCCGAGCTCTACAACCTCTACGGGCCCACCGAGGCGGCGATCGACGTCACCGCATTCCACTGCGAGCGAGGCGAATCCGGCACGCTGGTGCCGATCGGGCGACCGATCGCCAACATCCGCGCCTACATCCTGGACGCGCACCTGCAACCGGTGCCGATCGGTGTGCCCGGCGAGCTGTACATCGGCGGCGTGGGGCTCGGCCGCGGCTACCTCAACCGGCCGGATCTGACGGCCGCCATCTTCGTGGCCGACCCGTTCGGCGGCGATACCGCGCACCCCGGCCAGCGGCTCTACCGCACGGGCGACCTGACCAGGTATCTGCCCGACGGCAACATCGACTACCTGGGCCGCATCGACTTCCAGGTCAAGATCCACGGCTTCCGGATCGAGCCGGGCGAGATCGAGGCCGCGCTGGGCCAACACCCCGCGGTGGCCGAGAACGCGGTGGTGATCAGAACCGACAGCCGCGGAAACCCCATCCTCGTCGCGCATGTCGTGCCGGCCGGCGGCGCCGCTCCGTCGACAGCGGAGTTGCGCCGGTTCCTGCTCGACCTGCTGCCGGCCGCCATGATGCCCGCGGTCTTCGAGGTGACGGACGCGCTGCCGCTGACGTCGAGCGGAAAGGTGGACCGCAAGTCGTTGATGGCGGCCGACAGGGCATCCGGGCCGCAGGAGCCGGCGTTCGTCGCTCCGCGCACGCCCACCGAACAGCTGCTGGCCGAAATCTGGTGCGACGTATTGGATCTCGAACGCATCGGCGTCAACGACGACTTCTTCGCCCTCGGTGGTGCGTCCACCCAGAGCCTGGAGGTGGCGGTGCGGGCGAACGCGGCGGGCCTGCCGCTGCGGCCCGAGTCGATGTTCGTCTACGGCACGATCGCCGAGCTCGCCGCCGAATACGGTCCGCTCGCCGGCGAGGGAACTCCTCAGCCCGAAGCCCCCGCCGAGGCGGTCGTCACGGCGCCGGCCCCGGAGCAACCGGTGCAGGCCGCGCCCGAAGAAAAGCGGAACACGGTCATCGAAAGCATCGGCGTATACCTTCCCTCGCGAACCGTGTCGACAAAGACGGTTATGGCCGAGTGCGCCAACGAGATTCGGATACCGCTGGAACGCCTGACCGGCATCAAGAACCGGCGGGTGGTCGGCGAGGACGAGTTCTCGATCGACCTCGCCAGAAAGGCCGCCGACGATTGCCTGTCCCGGTCCAGCTATCGGCCCGAGGAGATCGACCTGGTCATCGCCTGCAACATCTCCCGGCGCGACGGGCTCGGGCACCGGTTCACCTTCGAGCCCAGCACCGCAACGCGGCTGCGCGACCAATGCGGCCTGGTCAACGCGCTGGCCTTCGACATCAGCAACGCGTGCGCCGGAATGTTCACCGGCATCAGCATCGCCGACGCCTTCCTGCAGACCGGACTGATCCGCAGCGCCCTGGTGGTCAGCGGCGAATACATCAGCCACCTGTGCGAGACCGCCCAACAGGAGATCGAGGGGCCGATGGATCCGCGCATCGCGTGCCTGACCCTCGGCGACGCCGGCGCGGCGGTGGTCCTCGAGCGCGGGCCGAACAACCAGGTCGGCTTCCACGACATCGACATGGCCACCCTCAGCCGCTACAGCAAGCTGTGCATCGCGAAGATGGCGGACGGCCCGCATGGCGGTGCCATCATGTTCACCGACTCCGTCACGCAGACCGCGATCGCGGTCAAGCACGCGGTGCCCTACGTCGCCGCGGTGATGCAACGACACGGCTGGCGGCCGGAGACCACCGACCACCTGGTGATGCACCAGACGTCCGAGGCGTCGCTCAACGACGCGGTCGTCGCCATCAACCAGCTGTTCGGGGACGGCGCCGCCCACCGTGGCAACACCGTCTACAACATCGCGGAGCGGGGAAACACCGCCACCACGACCCACATGGTCGCGCTGTACGACTACATCCTGAGCAATCGGATCAATTCCGGTGACAATGTGGTCTTTTCGATCACCGGCTCCGGGCAGACCGTCGGCGCGGCGCTGTATACCTTCGACGACCTGCCCGACCGCATGCGCCGGGGCGCCGCCGGCCGGCACACACAAGCCATGCCGACCGACGGCAACCACAGAGCGGTACCGGCGATGCCACGCGTGCGCATCGAGGGCATCGGTCTCGCCCCGGCCGACCAACCGGCTTCCCCCAGCTCGATCCGGCTCGCGGTGCAGGCCGCGGAGGCGTGCCTCGACCGCAGCGGCATCGATCGGACCGCGCTGGGGCTGATCATCAATTCCGGCATCTACCGCGACGACTTCCTCAGCGAACCGGCGGTCGCCGCGCTCGTCGCCGGCGAACTCGACATCAACGGGGACGTGGACTCCCCGGACGGGCCCAAGACCTTTGCCTTAGACGTCCTCAACGGCGCGGTCGGCTTCCTCAACGCCTGCCAGGTCGCCGCGGGGATGATCGGGGCGGGCAAGGCGGAGCACGCGATGGTGGTGGCCTCGGAGATCGAGAACAACAGCCCCGACAGCGGCTATCCGCAACGTGGCATCAGCCAGACGGGCTCGGCGGTGCTGTTGCGCAGGAGCGACGGCCCGGAAGGCTTCGGCCGCTTCGTGTTTCAGCATCACCCGGAGTACAGCGGGGCCTTGGCCACCTACACCCAGCAGCGGGACGGGCGCGCCGGCCTGCAGGTGGAGCGGGATCCCAACCTCGCCGCGATCTACCTGAGTTGTATTCCCGACGCCGCCAAGGAACTTCTGGCCCTCGAGGGACTCAACCCCGGCGACATCGCGGCGGTGCTCCCGCCGTATCTGTCCAAGGAGGCGCTCGACGAACTGGCTGCCCAGCTCGGGATCCCGAGATCGAGGTTCGTCGACCTCGCCGCCGACAGCGACCCGTTCACCTCCTCCGTGCCGTTCGGGCTGGAGCAGGCCCGCACGCAGGGGCTGGCACGACCGGGCGACATCGCGTTGATAATCACCGCCGGCTCGGGTGTCGAGATCGGCTGCACCACTTACCGGTTCTGATCCCATGCGCGCATTCGTCACAGGAGGAACCGGGTTCGTGGGGTCGAACCTGGTGGCCGCCTTGGTCGAACGGGGGATCGCCGTCCGCGTGCTGCGGCGTTCGACCTCCTCGCTGGCGGCATTGGCCGGCGTGGACTGCGAGACGTGCGTCGGTGACGTGCTGGACGAGGTCGACGCCCTCGCCGCCGCGATGGCCGGCTGCGACTGGGTGTTCCACACGGCGGCGATCTCCGACTACTGGCGCTACCGCGGGCAAAATCGCCTCTACCGCACCAACATTGGTGGCACCCGCAACATGCTGGCCGCCGCCCTGCGGGCGGGTGTGCAACGGTTTGTCCTCACCAGCTCCCTCGCCGCGCTCGGCGTGCCGGAACCGGGGCACCTGCTCACCGAGTCCGACAGCTTCAACCTGCGTCCGCGCCAATTCCCATACGGCTACAGCAAGCACCTCGCCGAATCCGAGCTACGCCTCGCGGCCGCCGCGGGCCTTGCGGCCGTGGCGGTCAATCCGTCCGTCGTCATCGGGCCGGGCGACCTCAACCGCACGGAGAGCGCGATGTTCGTCCAGGCCGCGCGCGGAGGGCTGCGGGTCGCCACACCCGGTGGCACCAACTTCGTTGCGGTCGGTGACGTGGTGGCGGGCCACATCGCGGCTGCCGAGCGGGGACACGCCGGCGAGCACTACATCCTCGCCGGCGAAAACCTCAGCTTCCCTGAGGCTTTCGCAACCGTCCGCGACATAGCCGGCCAGCCCGGGCCGGGGCACGTTCTTCCGCGGTGGACCATACCGGTGGCGGCGGCGGCCGTGGGCGCGGCCCGCTTCGTGGTGGGCCCTCGTCTGCCCATCGGCGGAAAACAGATGCGGTTGTCGTCTGCTTACATTTATGCCGACGGCAGCAAGGCCCGCACCGAGTTGGGCGTCCCCTATACGCCGTTTCGGGCGGCCGCCCAGAGTGCCTACGACTGGTACCTGGAAAACCACTATCTGCCCGAACAAGCCGCGGATACGCGGCCGCGCATACGGCGATGACACGCGCGGTCGACGCGATCCCCGGCTTCACCGGCCACATAGTCCACCCCGGCAGCGACGAGTACGACTCGGCGCGACAGCTTTTCAACGCCCTGATCGACAAGCGGCCCGCCGTCGCGCTGCGCTGCCGCTCCCGCGCGGACATCGTCGCCGCCGTCCGGTACGCCGTCGGCTCCGGAGCCGAGATCGCGGTGCGGTGCGGCGGGCACAGCGTCGCGGGACACTCCTCGACCGATGGCGGCATCCTCATCGACCTCGCCCTGATGCGCGGCGTCGTCGTCGACGCCGAGCACCGGATCGCGGTCGTGCAGCCCGGCGCGACCTGGCGCGACATCGACCGGGCCACCGCCCGCCACGGCCTGGCCTGCCCCGGCGGGGTGGTGTCAACGACGGGCGTGGGCGGGTTCACGCTCGGCGGTGGGGTCGGCTGGTTGTCCCGCGCATACGGCCTGGCCTGTGACAACTTGACCGCAGCGGAGCTCGTGCCGGCCGACGGGGAGTTGCTGTATGTCAGTGCGGCACAGAACCCGGAGATCTTGTGGGGGCTGCGGGGCGGCGGCGGCAACTTCGGCGTGGTCGCACACTTCGTGCTCGACCTGCACCCGGTCGATCAGGTCATCGGGGGTATGCGGGCCTACGACGACGCTGACGCCGAGGCCGTGCTGAAACACTTTCGCGCCCAGATGAACAGTGCCGACGACCACCTCGCGTCCCTCGTCGACTTCGGCACCGATGAGGGTTCGGGACGCCGGCTGGTCACGATGCTGAGCTGCTCGACACGGCCCGACGAGATCGGCCGGGCGGCCGTCGGCGCGCTGGCGCGGGTCGCCGGTTTGAGAACCGAACCGGTGCTGGCGCTGCAACGCGACATCGCCTACCCCACTTGGCAGCAGGCCCTCGACCACACCGCCCCGTTCGGGCGGCTGAACTACTGGAAGTCGATTTTTCTCACGGAGCTATCCGACGACGCGATTCGGCGGATCGCGGCGCTCGGGCGAACCCGCCCCACGCCGCAGACCCATGTGCACCTGATCCGGCTCGGCGGTGTTCCGAGCCGCGTTCCGCCGCAGGCGACCGCCTTTTCGACCCGCAACTATCCCTACATCGTGCACCTGATCACCACGTGGACCGAGCGCGCCGACATCGAACGGTGCAGGTCGTGGACCGATGAAGCGTACGAAACGCTGCGCCCCCTCGGCCCGGCCGGTGTGTACCTCAACTTCGTGGGCGATGAAGGGGCGCTGCGCATTCGGGCCAGCTACGGTGAAGCCACGTACCGCCGGCTTGCCAAGCTGAAGGCTCGGCTCGATCCGGATAACCGCTTCGCCCTCAACCAGAACGTCGAGCCCGCAACGGATGGTTAGTAGTTAGGGCAGGAATTGGCGAGCGGCACGACGATGCCGTGGAACGGTGCGGCGTCGGGGTTGTTCCCCATGTCCTGCAGCATCTGCCGGCGTTTGGGCCGCGGCGCGGCGACGAGATCGTGCAACCAGGCCTGCGCCTCCGGGGAACCGTTGAATTGCGCCGCGGGTCCCGGGAATTCCGCATTCAGCGCCGCAACCACCTGCTGGTAACTGCATCTGCTGTTGACGGCCGGGGTGATGTCGGGGTCGGCGGATGCGACTCCCACTCCAGCGGTCAATGTCAATCCGCAAATTGCGACGGCCAATTTGGCCAATGACGGCTTAGACATTTGGTACCCCCCTTTACTGAGGCGTCGATGCCGACCCCGGCGGCATCTGAAGGAGCTCGCCTCTTTCGGTCAGTAGTTGATTTGTTCCAACTACAGCCTCACCCCGCACCCGTCGTTCGACAACCGGCCAATCGGCCCAAATTCGGAGGCCCTTAGGCCCTTGGGGCGACCTGGCCCGGGCCGGCCAATCCGCCTGGCACGGCCCGGGCCCGGTGCTCAGTACTTATTGCAGATTTTCGCGACGTTCTTCATCGTTTGGAGGTACGGCTGGGCGTCGGGCATGCCCTGGATCTGCGCGGCTAATTGCCTGCGCTGGTCCGGCCCCGCATCGACGAACTGGTGCAAAAAGCCCTGAGCGATCGGCGATCCGTTGAATTTCGCCGCATCGTCGGGAAATTGCGTGTTGAGCGCGGCCGTCGCCTGATCGTACGTACAGGTCGAGTTGATGACCCGCTCCAGATCGGGGTCGGGAGCGGTAGTGGGATCCGCGGCCGCGATGCCGGCTCCGGTGGTGAGGGATAACGCCAGACCACCAGTCGCAACTGCCAATCTGGTCCACGAAAACGTGACCATTCTGAATAACCTTTCAAGGGGAACACACCGCGATAAATCCGGCGATGATTATGTCAGCCTAGCGTCTGTTTCGGGGTCCAGCCTCCTACGGGGCTCTGGAGTATCTAAGAATTCAGTAGCGGCGAGATAAGACGCCTTTCGCCATGCCATTGCGCCGGTCAAATCGAATGCGGCGCAACGGAAATGAGGCCGGCGCAGCCCGCAGCCGCACGATGTTTGGGGAGCCAACCCTAAGCAGGCGTGCGATACCGCGCGGCCGGCGGCCGGTGCTGGGCCCACGGGCGCGCCGACTCCAGTTGCGCGGCAAGCGAAATGAGGGTCAGCCCGTCATCGGGCCGCCCTACCAGATGGACCGCTTCGGGCAGGCCGTGCGGCGAGATTCCGACCGGGACCGACATCGCCGGTTGCCCGGTGTAGTTCTGCGTCGGGGTGAACGGCATGAAGCCCAACACCCGCGCCATCGCGCGGGTGGGCCCCAGGCCCTCGAGGTGCCCGACGGGCACCGGCGGCTTACCCAGCACCGGCGTCATCAGCACGTCGAAATCGGCGACCGGCCGCAGCCCGCGCTCGCTCATCCGGTCACGGGCGGCCAGCGCCCGGTGCGCCAGCCAGTCGGGGACCAGCCGGGCGGTACGTCCCTCGGCCTGGATCCGCCGCTCCAGCAGCTCGGGTGTGGGCAGCCGCTCGATTTCATCGGCGAGGCCGTGCATCATCAGCGCGAACACCGAAAGGACAGCGGCCGGCGGATAGACCGGATCACGCTCGACGACTTCGTGGCCCAGCGAGCGCAGCAGCTCGGCGGTCTCCAATACCGGCCGGCGCACCTCCTCGCTGACCGGAACGGGAATGACCGGTTTGAAGGACATGGCGATCCGCAGCGGACGCGGTGCGCGCGACACCGCGTCGATCAGGGTCGGCGGCGGAAACGCCGAGACGATTTCGTCGTTGGGCTCCAGGCCGGCCATCGCGTCGTGCAGCAGCGCCGCATCGGCCACGCTGCGGGCCAGCGCGCCGATGTGATGCAGCCCGTGGAACCGGTAGGCCCGCTCCGGTGATTGCTTGGTGCTGATCCACCCGCGCTGACCCTTCAGGCCGACCACTCCGCAGCAGGCGGCCGGGATGCGAACCGACCCGCCCCCGTCGGTGCCCAGCGCGCCGGGCACCATGCCGGCCGCCACCGCCGCCGCCGAACCACCGCTGGAACCGCCGGTGGTCCGGCCCAGGTGCCACGGATTGCGGGTCACGCCCCAGGTGGGGGACTCGCACATCGGGACGGCGCCGAACTCGGGCAGATTCGTCTTGCCGATGATGACCGCCCCGGCTTCCCGGAGGCGCCGCACCGCGGCGCTGTCGCGGCTGACCGGCCCCGTGTCGATCGCGGTGCCGCACATCGACGACACTCCCGCCACATCCGTGTCGTCCTTGACCGCGATCGGCACCCCCGCCAGCGGCAGCACTTCGCCGGCGGCGAGCCGGCGTTCGACCTGCGCCGCTTCCGCCCTCGCCTGCTCGGCGAGCACGACGCGGAATGCGTTCAAGACCGGGTCGAGTTGAGCGATCCGCTCGAGGTGGAAATCCAGCAGCTCTCGCGGTGAAACCTCGCGGTCGCGCACCATTTGCGCCAGCCGCGCCACCCCGGCAAAGGCAAGGCTTTCATTATCAACGGCGGTCATGCACGCCCTTTCGCGCCAAACCCCCCGTCCGACTGAACTCCCCGCCGAGTGTACGCACACCTTGACCGATGCCGCCGAGAACGAATTCATGCAGGCCAGCGAGGACCTTGTCTCCTGCGGCAATAGGACTTTCGGCTCTCGCCCGCGGCACCCGCGGGGTCAAAGAATCACTAAGAGCAGCGGTGAAAGGGGAGTCACGGCCTGCCAGGGAGGACATTTCGATGAATAGGTCCGAGTCGTCCGCCGCGTACCGCACGTGGCGCCTGACCGTCATGGCCACTCGGCGTCGGTGGGCAAGGCGATGACCACCGACGTCGGCCTGGACCGCGACAGCCTCGAAATGATGCTGACCTCGCTCGATGATTTCCTCGCCGAGGCGCTGCCGGATACGCGCCGGCTGGCCCTCGACCACGATGACGTCTGCCCGGAAGAAACCGTCCGCGCGATGTGCGGTGAAGACCTCGGCGTGCAGCTCGTCTTCATCCCTGAGGAGTACGGCGGATTCGGCGGCGGGGCGTTCGACTCCTACCGGGTCTGCGAACGGCTCGCCCGCTTCGACATCGGCGTCGCCACCGCGGTACTGGCCACGTTTCTCGGCAGCGACCCGATCGTCGTGGGCGCGACCGAACAGCAGCGCAAGGAGTGGCTCGGGCGCATCGCCGAAAAGGGAATCCTATTCGCTTACGCCGCAACGGAACCCGAGGCGGGAAGCGATTTGGCGGCGATGAACACGACGGCCACACCGGTCGAGACCGACGGTCAGGTGACGGCCTACCGGCTCAATGGCCGCAAGCAATGGATCAGCAACGGCTCCATCGCGGATGCCTACTCGGTTCTTGCCCTGGCGCCGGGCGGACCGTCCTGGTTCGTGGTGACGAAGGGCGCCCCCGGGTTCTCGGCGGCACCCCCGGAAGACAAGCACGGCATCCGGTTGTCCGACACCGCAGCGCTATTCCTCGATGACGTGCTGGTCCCGGCGGAGCAATTGGTGGGCCGCGAGGAGGGCCGCGGGCTCGCCCAGGCCCAGCAGGTCTTCGGCTACACGCGGGTGATGGTCGCCGCATTCGGGCTCGGCGGCGGCTGGGCGGCCCTGGACCGGGCGATCGCCTACTCCGCCGACCGGGTGCAGGGCGGCGCACCGCTGTCGGACAAGCAAGGGTTCACCCACAAGCTGATCGTGCCGCATGCGGTGCGGCTGGAGGCGGCACGCGCGTTCATCGAGGAAACCGCGGCCCGGATCGACGGCGGCGAGGGTGCCGGCGGCGCGCTCAACACCGAGGGCGCGATCGCCAAATACCTAGCCACCGAGTCCGGTAACGCGGCCGCCGAGGCGGCGATCCAGGCGCACGGCGGATACGGCTATACCCGGCCGTACCTGGTGGAGAAGATCAAGCGCGACGTCCGGATCACCACGATCTACGAGGGCACCTCGGAGATCATGGAGATGACGATCGCCCGCGGCCGCTGGCAGCAGCACCTCAAGACGTCGGGCGCCTATTACCGCGACGCGGCGCGCGCACTTGACGATGTCCCCGGCGAATGCGGCGGCCCCACGGCGGCGCTGGCGCTGGAATGCCTTGGCGCCGTGCTGGAATCGTGCCGGGTCGGCCGGTTGACCCGCAGCCAGCACGTGCTGTTGCGGTTGGGTGAACTGATCAGCTACGCCGAATGCGCGGGCGCACTGGCCCGCCGCGCGGCCGCGGCCGCGGCCGGTGCGTTGCCGGCGAAATCGGACGCCCGCTTCGACGCGGCCGCGCTGGCCGCCATCAGCCGCGTTTTCGCGCGCGACGCGGCGTTGAAGGTCGCCGAGGAGGGCTTGCGGTGGGTGACCGGCGCCGGGGGGTCTGACCTCGCCGTCGCGCTGCCGCTGGACCAGGTGCGGGCCGCGCAGGCCGGCCTGCTGAATGACATGGACCGGGTGGGGGACGCGCTGTATCGAAGAGAGGCCGGAACATCATGACGACCACGCCACAGGAGCCGATCGCGGTGGTCGGCGTCAGCGCGATCATGCCCGACGCGCCCGACGCCGCCACCTTCTGGGCCAACATCAAGGCCGGCCTCTACAGCATCAGCGACGTGCCGCCCGAGCGCTGGGATCCGGAGCTCTATTACGATCCCGACCCACACGCTCCCGACAAGACCTACTCCCGGATCGGTGGTTGGGTCCGCGACTTCACGTGGGAACCGCTGGCGTGGCGGCTGCCCATCCCGCCGGCGGTCAGCGCGCAGATGGACGACGGTCAGAAGTGGGTGGTGGCGGCCGCCCGCTCCGCCCTGCTCGAAGCCGGATGGCCCGACTGGACGGTGGACCCCGAACGGGTCGCGGTCATCATCGGCAGCGCCATCGGCGGCGACAAGCAGCATCAGACCAACCTGCGAATCCAGTTTCCCGCTGTCATTCAAAAGCTCCGCGCTACACCGTCATTCGCGCAACTCCCCGAGTCGGTGCGCGACGCCGTGCTCGCCGAGACCCGGGCCGCGTTCCTGGGTGGAATCTCCGAGATCACCGAGGACACCATGCCCGGCGAGCTCGCGAACGTGGCAGCCGGCCGGGTGGCGAACCTGTTCAACTTCCGCGGCCCCAACTTCACCACCGACGCGGCGTGCGCCTCGGGGCTGGCCGCGATGTCGGCCGCCGTGCGGGGATTGCAGGCCGGCGACTTCGATGCCGCCGTGACCGGCGGCCTCGACCGCAACATGGACCCGGCGGGGTTCGTGAAGTTCTGCAAGATCGGCGCGCTGTCGGCGACCGGCACCCGCCCATTTGACGCGGGCGCGGACGGCTTCGTAATGGGTGAGGGCGCCGCGCTGTTCGTCCTCAAGCGGCTGTCCGACGCCGAACGCGACGGCGACCGGATCTACGCGGTGCTGCTCGGCATCGCCGGCTCCAGTGACGGTCGCGGCAAGGGCATCACCGCCCCCAACCCGGTGGGCCAGCGGCTGGCGGTGGAGCGCGCCTGGGCGGCGTCCGGCCTCGATCCGGCGGCGGCCACCTGCATCGAGGCGCACGGGACGTCCACCCGGGTGGGCGACGCGACCGAATTGGCCAGCCTCACAGACGTTTTTGGTAAGGCCGGCGCGACGCCCGGTTCGATCGCGCTGGGGTCGGTCAAGTCCAACATCGGCCACCTCAAGGGCGCGGCCGGTGCCGCGGGCCTGTTCAAGACGGTGCTCAGCCTGCACAACAAGCTGCTGGTGCCCAGCCTGCACTTCGAGCACCCGAACCCCAACGTGGACTGGAACGACATCCCGTTCCGGGTCAACACCGAACTGAGCGAGTGGCCGGCACCGGCCAACGGGGTGCGGTGCGCCGGGGTCAGCTCCTTCGGGTTCGGCGGCACCAACTTTCACGCCGTGCTCGAGGAGTACGTGCCCGGTCGGCATCGCCCGCCGGGGGAGGCCCGCTCCTACCCGGGCGCGACCATAGCGCAGCGACCCGCCCCGGCGCAGGCCGCGCCGGTCGAGGCAAAGGCGCCGCTGCGGGGCGCGGCGGTGGTCGGCGGCGCGGATGACGCCGGTGTGGCCGCACAGCTGGACCGGCTCGCCGAGCGGGCGTCGGGCGGCGATGTCCCCGCGGTGGCCCCGCCGGACCCCGCCCTGGCGGGCGCGCCCGTTCGGGTCGCCATCGACTTCGCGGATGCGGCCGACCTCGCGACCAAGGCGGCGAAGGCGGCCGGCGCGCTGCGTCACGGCGACCCCGCCGTGTGGCGGATGCTGCGCGCGCAGGGCGTCTTCGTCGGCCGCGGGGCACCGGGCAAGGTCGCGTTCCTCTACACGGGTCAGGGATCGCAGTACGTCAACATGCTTTCCGACCTGCGCGCGCGAGAGCCGATCGTGCGGGAGATGTTCGAGGAAGCCGACAGCGTCACGCGACACCTGCTGGACAAGCCGCTCACCGACTACATCTTCACCGACAGCACCGATGAGGCTGCCGTGCAACGACTCTCGCAGCAGCTCATGCAAACCGAGATCACCCAGCCGGCCGTCCTTGCCACCGATCTGGCCCTGGCCCGGCTGCTCGATGCCTACGGCGTGCGGCCCGACATGGTGATCGGCCACAGCCTGGGCGAATACGGCGCCCTGATGGCCGCCGACGCGCTGTCGCTGGACGCCGCGCTCGAAGCCGCCAGCGTCCGTGGACGGGCGATGGCCGACCTGCCCGGTCCCGACAACGGTGCGATGGCGGCCGTGACCGGTCCGCTGTCCGAGATCGAGCGGCTCGTCGGGGCCACCGACGGCTACGTCGTCATCGCCAACATCAACAGCACCAATCAGGCCGTCATCGGCGGTGCCACCGACGCCGTCGAGCGCGCCGTCGCCGCACTGCGGGCCGCGGGCATGAGCGCCTCGCGGCTCCCCGTCAGCCACGCGTTCCACACCGCGATCGTCGCGCCGGTCAGCGAACCACTGAAGACCGTCCTGCGCCGGCTCGGCGTGAGCGCGCCCCGGCTGCCCGTGGTCTCCAACGTGACCGGTGACTTCTATCCGGCGGACGCCGACCTCGACACGATGCTGGACCTGCTCACCCGCCAGGTGGCCTCGCCGGTGCGGTTCGTCGACGGACTGCGCACGTTGTACGAGGCAGGTGCCCGCGTCTTCGTCGAGGTCGGCCCGAAGAAGGCGCTGCATGGCTTCGTCGAAGACGTGCTCGGGGAAGATGTGTTGGCGCTCTTCACCAATCACCCGAAAGCCGGCGATGTCGCCTCGTTCAACCGGGCGCTGTGCGGGCTCTACGCGGCCGGGCTGGGATTCGGCTCGCCCGCCGCGGCGGGTACCGACACCGCCGCCGTGGCGACCGCCCCGCAAGCCGCGATGCCCAGCGGGAGGTCCGCGATGATCAGCGAACAGCCGGTGGTGATCACCGGTGCGGCGCTTGGGTTGCCCGGTGTCGAGCGCGTCTTCGACGACGAGAACATCGCCCGGATCCTCGACGGCCAACAGTTCATCGACACCATCCCGCACCGGCTGCGCCGGTCGATGCTCGACCGGCACATCACCCGCCTGGTCAAGCGGGAATCCGGCGACCCCACGTTCGAGACGATCGACAACGAGGCCGATGTCATCAAACTGGCCGGGCGCAGCGCACCGCTGGACGTGGTCGCCGAGTTCGCGGTCGACACCGCCCGCGACGCCGCGCTCGACTCCACCACCAAGCTGGCGATCGGGGCGGGCTTCGACGCGCTGCGCGACGCCGGAATCCCGCTGGTCATGCGCTACAAGACCACGACACTGGGCACCCGGCTGCCCGACCGGTGGGGGTTGCCCGACTCGATGCGCGACGACACCGGCGTCATCTTCGCATCCGCGTTCCCGGGTTACGACAACTTCGCCCGCGACCTCGAGCACTACTACGTCGACCGGAGCAACCGGGAGCACCTGCTCGCACTGGAGGCGGTGCGCGCCCGGATGAGCGGCGACGACCCCGCCGCTGCGGAGGTCGACCGGCGCATCCACGAATTGCGTCACGCGTGCGAGTCCAACCGGTATGAGTTCGACCGCCGGTTCATCTTCCGCTGCCTGGCGATGGGCCATTCGCAGTTCGCCGAGATCATCGGCGCGCGCGGGCCCAACACGCAGGTCAATGCCGCATGCGCGAGCACCACACAGGCGATCTCGCTCGCCGAGGACTGGATCCGGGTCGGCCGCTGCCGCCGGGTGATCGTCGTCTCCGCCGACGACGCCAGCTCCGACGCCCTGCTGCCCTGGCTGGGATCCGGATTCCTGGCGTCCGGCGCCGCCGCCACCGACGACATCGTCGAGGAGGCCGCCACCCCGTTCGACCGGCGGCGGCACGGAATGATCCTCGGCATGGGCGCCGCCGCCCTCGTGGTGGAATCCGCCGAGTCCGCCGCCGAACGTGGGCTGCAACCCATCTGCGAGGTCCTCGGCACCATCACCGCCAACAGCGCCTTCCACGGCACCAGGCTCGACGTCGAGCACATCGGCGGCGTGATGGAACACCTGGTCGCCCAGGCCGAAGCTCGCGGCGTGGACCGCCACGCCATCGCGCCCAACACCGTGTTCGTCTCCCACGAGACATACACACCGGCCCGCGGGGGCAGCGCAGCGGCCGAAATCAACGCCCTGCGAAGGGTTTTCGGGTCCGACGCGGACGCCGTGGTCATCACCAACACCAAGGGCTTCACCGGGCACGCGATGGGCGCCGGCATCGAGGACATCGTGGCGATCAAGGCGCTGGAGACCGGTCTGGTTCCCCCCGTCCCCAACTTCAAGGAACCCGACCCGGAGCTGGGCCGGCTGAACCTGTCGGTGGGCGGCAGCTATCCGGTGCAATACGCGCTCCGGTTGGGCGCCGGGTTCGGTTCGCAGATCGCGATGACGCTGATGCGCTGGACCCCGGTTCCCGACGGCCGCCACCGGCCCCCCGACGAACTCGGTTACGAGTACCGGATCATCGACCGCGCCGCCTGGCGGCGCTGGCTCGCCCAGGTGTCGGGCAGGCCCGACGCCGACCTGGAGATCGTGCAGCACCGGCTGCGGGTCGTGGACACCGGAGCGCCCGTGTTAAGCCCACCGGCCGCTCCGGCAGCCGCCCCGGCGCGGCAACCGGCGGTGGTGTCGGAGCCGGAACCGGCGGTCGCCCCTGCCGCGGACGACGTCACCGATGTGGTGGTGGGCACGGTGGCCGAGCTGACCGGTTATCCGCGTGAATTGTTGGATCTGGACCTGGATTTGGAGGCCGATCTGGGGGTGGACACGGTCAAGCAGGCCGAGATTTTCGCCGCGATTCGGGAGCACTATGGGGTGGCTCGTGATGAGAACCTCAAGCTGCGTGACTTCCCCACCCTGAATCACGTCATCGCCTGGATCCGCGAAAAGTCCGGCGTGGCGGCGCCTCCCGCCGAGGCGCCCGCGCCAAAGCCCGTGCCAAAGCCCGCGGCACCGGCGCCAGCCGGGGACGACGTCACCGATGTGGTGGTGGGCACGGTGGCCGAGCTGACCGGTTATCCGCGTGAATTGTTGGATCTGGACCTGGATTTGGAGGCCGATCTGGGGGTGGACACGGTCAAGCAGGCCGAGATTTTCGCCGCGATTCGGCAGCACTATGGGGTGGCCCGCGATGAGAACCTCAAGCTGCGTGACTTCCCCACCCTGAATCACGTCATCGCCTGGATCCGCGACAAGGCGGAGGCCCAGACCCACCCAAAAGCGCTCACTGAAACACCGCCGACCATCCCAGGCGACACCGCCGCCACCGACCGGATCACCCGGCAGGTGCCCGTACCCGCGCTGCGGCCAGAGCTCGCGGCCTGCCTGCCCACCGGTGTCACGCTCGGCCAAGGCACGCGCGTTGCCGTCATGGGCGACGAAGGCGGCGTCGCGGATGCGCTGATCGCCCGGCTGACCCGGCTCGGCGTCGATGTGGTGACGCTGCGGCCCGACGACGACGTCAGCACCGTTCTGAGCGACGCCGTCGACGGCGTCTACTGGCTGGCGGCCCTCGACGACGAGGGCCCGCTGGAGCGCTTGGACCTCGCCGGCTGGCACGAAGCGCTGCGGCGCCGGGTGCGCAACCTCTACACCACCATGCGGCACCTGTACGAGCACAGCCCGTTCCTTGTCGTGGCCACGCGGCTGGGCGGATACCACGGCTACGACGCGACCGGGGCGACCTGCCCCCTGGGCGGAGCGGTCACCGGGTTCGCCAAGGCGTACCGGCGCGAGCGCCCCGAGGCGCTGGTCAAGGCGGTCGACTTCCCGGTCAACCGTAAGACCGCGGCGCTGGCCGACGCGCTGATCGACGAGACGCTCCGCGATCCCGGTTGTGTCGAGGTCGGTCACGCCGATGGCCGCCGCTGGGGCGTCGGCCTGGCGGAGCGACCGTTTTCCGCCGAGGCCAGCAAGGCTCTCGGCCCCGACCCGGTCTTCCTCGTCACCGGGGCCGCCGGCAGCATCGTGTCGGCGATCACCGCCGACCTCGCCGCGGCCTGGCGGGGCACCTTCCACCTGCTGGACCTCACGCCGGAACCCGACCCGGCCGACCCCGACCTGCGGCGGTACGCCGAAGACCGCGACGGCTTCAAGGTCGAACTGGCGGATCGGATGCGCGCCAGGGGCGAGCGCCCGACACCGGTCCTGATCGAGCGGGAATTGGCCCGCCTGGAGCGCCGGCAGGCCGCGCTGGCCGCCATCCGAGCCGTCGAGGCCGCCGGCGGTTCGGCGCGCTACCACAGCGTCGACCTCACCGACGCGGCCGCGGTGGACAAAGTGCTGGCGCAGGTGCGGGAGACCAGCGGGCGCATCGACGTGCTGCTGCACGCCGCCGGGGTAGAGGTCAGCCACGGGCTGCCGGACAAGGAGCCCGCCGAGTTCGACCTGGTGCTCGGGGTCAAGGGTGACGGATTGTTCAACGTGCTGCATGCCGCCGGTGACCTTCCGCTGGGCGCCGTCGTGGCGTTCAGTTCGGTCGCCGGCCGGTTCGGCAACATGGGCCAGACCGACTACAGCGCCGCCAACGACCTGCAGTGCAAGATCCTGAGCAACCTGCGTCGCACCCGTCCAGAGGTAAGGACGCTGGCGATCGACTGGACCGCCTGGGGTGGCATCGGCATGGCCACCCGCGGATCGATCCCGACGATCATGGCGGCGGCCGGGGTCGAGATGCTGCCCCCCGAGGCGGGTGTGGCGTGGATCAGGCGCGAACTGAACGCCGGCCTGACCGACGGCGAGGTCGTCGTCGCCGGGGCGCTCGGCGCGCTCACCGCCGAACCGCACGAAACCGGCGGCGTCGACCCGGCTTCGCTGACGGCGGACGGGCCGATGATCGGCGAGGTCGTCCGCGCCGGTGTGCACGACGGGTTGGTGCTGCACACCACCCTCGACCCGGCCACCCGGCCGTTCTTGGATCACCACCGCATCGAGGGCACGCCGGTGCTGCCCGGCGTGATGGGCATGGAGACGTTCGCCGAAGCCGCCCGGCTGTTGGCGCCCGATCTGCACGTGGCCGCCGTCGAGAATGTCGACTTCCGGGCGCCGCTCAAGTTCTATCGGGACGAGCCGCGCACTCTGACGGTGACGGCCCTGGTCCGCCCCGACGGCGACGACCTCGTCGCCGAATGCCGCCTGTCCGCGGAGCGCACGCTGCCCGGCAGCGACCAGCCGCAGCGCACCGTCCACTTCACCGGCTCGGTGCGGCTGACGGCCGAGCCGCCCACCCTCGCCGAGGGCGGCGCCGATCTCGGCGGCGAGGTGCCCGCGCTGAGTCCGGAGCAGGTCTACCGGCTGTACTTCCACGGCCCGGCCTATCGGGTGGTCGGTTCGGCGTGGAGGTGCGACGACGGCGCGGCCGCCCGATTCGCCGACGGACTGCCGCCGCAAACCGACGAGCCGGTGCTCATCGGGCCGCGACTGGTCGAGCTCTGCTTCCAGACCGTCGGCCTGTTCGAGGCCGGCACCCAGGGCGTCCTCGCCCTGCCGCTGCATGTCGACGCGGTGCACCTGAACGGGACCCCGACCGAACGGGCCGGGCTCGTGGCCACCGCAAGGCCGGACGGACGCGGCGGTTTCGTCTGCACCGTCCGCGACGACGAAGGCAGACCCGTGCTGCGGGTCGACGGGTACCGCACCGTGCCGCTGCCGCAGCCACCGTCCGCGGAGGTCGTCGCCCCGATCCGCTCCGTCATGCGCGGCTGAGGGGACGTATCGCCATGGACACCGAGATTCGCCGGCTGGCGATCGTCAACCGCGGTGAACCCGCGGTGCGCGCGCTGACCGCGGTGGCCGAGCTCAACCAGGCCGGCGACCAGCCGCCCATCCGGACCATCGTGTTCTACACGGACGCCGACGCCGACGCCTGGTACGTGCGCCAGGCCGACGAGGCCGTGCTGCTGGGAACCGCGACCTTCGCCGACCCGGCCGACGGCACCCGCCGGTCGCGTTACCTCGACCAGCCGGCGGTGATGGCGGCGCTGCGCGAGTGTGCGGCCGACGCCGTGTGGGTCGGGTGGGGATTCCTGGCCGAGCACGCGTCTTTCGCGCAGGCGTGTGAGGAGGCCGGCATCGTCTTCGTCGGGCCGGGCAGCGCCACCATCCGGCGGCTCGGGGACAAGGTGGCCGCCAAACGGCTCGCCGAGCAGGTGGACGTCCCGGTGGTGTGCTGGAGCGGTGGGCCGGTCGACGACGTGGCCGACGCCGGCGCCCTCGCAGCCAGGCTCGGCTATCCGCTGCTGGTCAAGGCGGCCGCCGGGGGAGGCGGCCGCGGGATCCGAACGGTTTACAGCGCCGCCGAACTCGCCGCGGCGTTGCCCTCGGCGCGGGCCGAGGCGCAGCTGGCCTTCGGAGACCCGACGGTGTTTTTGGAGAAGCTCGTGCCCGCCGCCCGGCACGTCGAAGTGCAGGTGATCGCCGACCACTACGGCACCGTGTGGGCGGCAGGCGTTCGCGACTGCACCTTGCAGCGGCGCCACCAGAAGGTGCTGGAGGAATCGGCCTCAACGGTGCTCGACGCCGCCGGGGAGCGGGCCATCCGCGAAGCGGCGGTACGCCTGGCCGCCGCGGCGGGCTACCGCAACGCCGGCACGGTCGAGTTCCTGGTCGACCCGGACACCGGGAACTTCCTGTTCATGGAGGTCAACACCCGGCTACAGGTCGAGCATCCGGTGACCGAGGTAACCACCGGGCTGGACCTGGTGAAGCTGCAGCTCCACGTGGCCCGGGGCGGGCGGCTGGTCGGCGCGCCGCCGCAGGTATCGGGGCATGCGATCGAGGCCCGGGTATGCGCCGAGGATCCCGAGGAGGCGTTCACCCCCGCGCCGGGCCGGTTGACCTGCCTGCGCCTGCCGACCGGCAACGGCATCCGCGTCGACGCGGGCGTACGCGAAGGGGACCGGATCCCGCCCGACTTCGACTCGATGATCGCCAAGATCGTCGCCTGGGGTAGTGACCGCACCGAGGCCCTCGCCCGGCTGCGCCGCGCCCTGCTCGACACCGCCATCGTCGTCGAAGGCGGCACCACCAACCGCTCGTTCTTGCTGAACCTGCTCAACCGGCCGGAGGTGCGCGACGGGCGCTTCGACAACCACTGGCTGGATCGGCTGACCGGGGAGGCGGCGCACCTGCCCGCCCCGGACCCGGTCGCCCTGCTGGTCGCCGCCGTGGAGTCGTACGACCTTGACGAGGCCGCCGAGCGGGCCGCGTTCCACGCCCGCGCCGCCCGCGGCGGCGCCGAAACCTCGGCAGAGGTCGGACACCGATGCCGCCTGCGGTACCGGGGCCAGCGATACATCGTGGACGTCTACCGCACCGGTGTCCGTACCTACCGCGTCACCGGCGCCGGCACGGCGGACGTCACGGTCTCCGACCGCGACGGATACGAGCGGCGGGTGGTGGTCGGCGGCGCGGCGCACCGGGTGCTGTCGGTGGTGGAAGGCGCCACCCTGCGCGTCGACATCGACGGCGTCGCGCACACGGTGTCGCGCGACGACGGGGGCCTGGTCCGCAGCCCCGGGCCGGCGTTCGTGGTCTCGGTCCTCGTCGAGCCCGGTGATCAGGTCGTCGAGGGCGACCGGCTCGCCGTGCTGGAGAGCATGAAGATGGAAACCACTCTCACGGCGCCGTTCGCGGGCACCGTCGCCTCGGTCGAAGCCGGTGCGAACGTTCAGGTGGAAGCGGGAGCGCCGGTGGTCCGCATCGCGACGTCCGACACCCGTCAGCGCGTCGGCGCGGCCGCCGTCGACTTCACCGGCCTGCGCGTCGCGGAGGCGCCCGGAACGCCGGCGTGCGAGCGCGTGTACGGCGCGCTGCGCTCCTATCTGCTCGGCTACGACCTCGATCCCACCTCGGTTCAGGCCATGCTGACCCGGCAGCGCCGGCTGGGCGAGATCGCGACGCCCACCGACCCCGACCTGCTGCGCTGCGAGGACAGTCTGCTGGACCTGTTCACCGACGTCGGTTCGCTGTACCGGCCGCGCGGCGAGGTCGAGCCGGAGGAGGCGCTCGTCGACGGCAGCACCCGGGAGTACCTGCTGTCGTTCCTGCAGTGGCTGGACGCGGACCGGGCCGGACTGCCCGACTCGTATCGGCGCCGGCTGGAGCGCGCGCTGTCCCGGTACGGGGTGCGTGGGCTCGAACGCACGCCCGAACTCGAGGAAGCCGTCGTCTGGATGTTCCGCTCATTCCGCCGGGTCGGCGAGCTGGCTTCCGCAGTGACCGCGATCCTCGAGCGCCGGCTCCGCCACCGCGCCGAGCTGGCAAAGGTGGCCGACCCCGAGATGCGGTCCCGGCTTGACCGGCTCGCGGCCATGCAGGGTCGCCAGCGCAACGTCGCGGACCTGGCCCGCGATGTGCGGTTCCATTACTTCGACGAGCCGCTGCTGGCGGCGACCGTCACCCACGAATACTCCCGCGTGCAGCGCGATCTCGATGCGCTGCGGAACGATCCCGACGGTGCGGGCCGGTCCCGCCGGATCGACCGCCTCGTCGCATGCCCACAGCCGCTGCGCGCCGAGCTGCTGCGGCGATGGCGTTCCAGCCGCGACCCGGGGCTGCACCGGGTGTTGGCGGAGGTGTACATCCGCCGGTTCTACCGAATCCGGAGACTGCGCCACGTGGCGGTCGGTGAGCATGACGGATGGATGCTGGGCAGCGCCGACTACGACTTCGAGAACAAGCGCATTCACCTGGTCACCGCGTACGCGCCCTGGGCGGAGCTGCCCGAACTGTCCGCGGCGATCGCCGGGCAGTTGCGGTCGGCCGACGCCGATCGGCAGGTCGTGGTGGATCTGGAGCTCTGGCGGCACGGCGAGACGGCGGAAATCGACACGGTAATCGCGGAAGCCGAAAAACTGCTCGCCGGATGCCATTTCGGCCGCCTGCTGTGGCGCCTGGATCTGACCGTGACAACCCTCGACGGGACCGCGCCGGAGCGCTTCCGCACCCACCACGTGACCTACCGGCAACGGGACGGGCAATTCGTCGAAGACGCGCTTTATCGCAATCTGCATCCGATGTTGGCCAAGCGGCTCGAGTTGTGGCGGCTGGCGAACTTCGAACTGCGGCGGCTGCGCTCGGCCGAAGACGTGTACGTGTTCCACGCGGTGGCACACGACAATCCCAGCGATCACCGCCTTTTCGCGCTCGCAGAAGTGCGCGACCTGACGCCGGTACGGGCCGCGGGCGGCGCGGTGCGATACCCGCGCCTGGAGCTGATGGGTCTGCTGGCACTGTCGGCCATGCAGGAGGCGCTGACCACATTCGATGCGCGCAACCGGCCGGCCGCCAACCGGATGGTGCTCTACGTGCGGCCCCCGTGGGAGGTTTCCCGGGCGGAGTGGGACGAACTCGCCGGTTCGTTGGCACCGCTCGCGGTCGGCGCCGGGCTGGAGAAGGTGGTGCTGCGCGTGCGCTATCCCGACGGTCGCGATGCCGTGCTCGACCTGGAGGGCTTAGACGGGGGCATGACGATACGCGAACGCCCGCCGGACAAGCAGCCCGTCCGCCCGTTGACGGCGTACCAGCAGAAGCTATTGCGCGCCAACCGCTTTGGTGCCCCGTATCCGTACGAGATCGTGCGGATGCTCACCCCTCCGCCCGGGGCCGTATCCCGGTTTCCCGCCGGGCGGTTCGTCGAGCACGACCTCGACGAGCAGGGCGGCCTGGCGCCGGTGTCGCGGGCATACGGGAACAACAGCGCCAACATCGTGGTCGGCCTGCTCAGCAACGAAACCGAGAAGGTCCCGGAGGGCATGACCCGGGTCGCGCTGTTCGGTGATCCGACCCGCGGGCTGGGCAACCTGGCCGAGCCGGAATGCCGGCGCATCATCGCGGCGCTGGATCTGGCCGAGCGGATGCGGGTGCCGGTCGAGTGGTTCGCGCTGTCGTCGGGGGCGAAGATCGCGATGGACAGCGGCACGGAGAACATGGACTGGATTGCCGCGGTGCTGCGCCGCCTCATCGAGTTCACCCAGGCCGGCGGCGAGGTGAACGTCGTTGTCACCGGGGTGAATGTGGGCGCCCAGCCGTACTGGAACGGCGAGTCGACGATGCTGATGCACACGCGGGGCATCCTGGTGATGACGCCGGCCAGTGCGATGGTGCTGACCGGCAAACAGGCACTCGACTTTTCCGGCGGGGTGTCCGCCGAAGACAACTTCGGTATCGGCGGGTTCGACCGGATCATGGGGCCCAACGGCCAGGGGCAGTATTGGGCTCCGACGCTGACCGACGCCTGCGACACCCTGCTGCGCCATTACGAGTACACCTACGTGCCGCCGGGCGAGCGGTGGCCGCGCCGGCGCACCACCACCGACCCGGTGGACCGTGACGTGCGGTCCGCGCCGCACTCCGGGTGCGACATGGCAACGGTCGGCGAAATCTTCTCCGCCGAACACAATCCGGAGCGGAAGAAGCCGTTCGACATGCGCTCGGTGATGCGGGCCGCGGCCGACGCCGACTCCGCGCCGCTGGAACGCTGGAGCCACTGGCGCGGCGCCGAGACCGCGATCGTGTGGGACGCCCACATCGGCGGAATTCCGGTGTGCCTGCTCGGAATCGAGTCGCACACCGTGCCCCGCCGCGGATTCGTGCCGGCGGGCGGCCCCACCTCGTGGTCGTCGGGGACGCTGTTTCCCCAGTCGTCCCGCAAGCTCGCACGCGCGATCAACGCGGCCAGCGGCAACCGCCCGGTCGTCGTGCTGGCGAACCTGTCCGGTTTCGACGGTTCACCGGAGTCCATGCGCCGCTGGCAGCTGGAGTATGGGGCCGAAATTGGCCGCGCGGTAACGAATTTCCACGGCCCGATCGTCTTCGTCGTGGTCTCCCGCTACCACGGCGGCGCCTTCGTGGTGTTCTCGACGAAACTCAACGACCGGCTCGAGATCGCCGCCGTCGAGGGCTCGTTCGCCTCGGTGATCGGCGGTGCGCCGGCCGCCGCCACCGTCTTCGTCCGGGACGTGGAGGCGCGCACCGATTCCGATCCCCGGGTCCGCCAGGCAACCGAAACGGCGCGCGACGCAACGGGTTCCGACGCCGCGAGCGCGCGGGCCCAGCTCGCCGAGCTCAGGGCGGCGGTGCACGCCGAGAAGCTCAGCCAAGTGGCCGACGAGTTCGATCGCGTGCACACGGTGGAGCGGGCGCTGGCGGTCGGCTCGGTCAACCACATCATCACCGCCCAGGGGCTGCGGCCCTACCTCGTCGACGCCCTCGACCGGGGCATGTCAACGGTGTAGCGGCCGGTCGAGCCACGAATGCCGCGGCTGGGCCGCCGCCAGCGCGCCGGGATCGCCAAGGGCGACAGGCGGTTCGGCCGCCACTTCCGTGGCCACCGTGAGGACGAAGCGACCGTCTCGCCGCCACCAGCCGGGAAACACCGTCCCCTCGGCCGCGCCCACCGTCAGCTCGCCCCAGCCGTCACCGCGCGGAGCCGCCAGCGCCACCTCCAGGGAGCGGGTGTCCCGGCGCAGTCCGGTGCGCAACACCTTGAGCGCACTTTCTTTCGCGGACCAGATCAGGTTCGCGGCCATGTCGCGGTCCTCACCGGCGGGGCGCGAGGCAACGAGTTCTTGCTCGGTCGCGGTGAAAAAGTCGAGCACGAAGCCGGGTGTGCGGGGCTCCACCAGCTCCAGGTCGCAGCCAACAGGCGACTCCGCGCAGTCCCCCTGTCGCGCCACGCAGACCGCCCAGCCCGCGCGGTCGGTGATCGACACCTCCACCCCGAGCGTGGTTCCCTCGACGCACACGTACGGGGCGCCGCTGGGCGCGTTGCGGATCTCGATGCCGGCGAGCGCCGCCGGGTCGGTGGGCCGGCCGGTCACGGCGGCGACGGCGTGCTTGGCGACCAGCCGCCGCAGCAGATATTCGGTGCGCCGCTTGGTAAACCGCAGCGCGGCCAGGCTGGCCGTCTCCGCCGGCGCCAGCCAGTGTTCACCGGCGGGCAGGTCGTCCTCGCCCATGGCGAGCCAGCGGACTTCCACCTCATCCCCCGCGGGCGAGCGCCATCGCCCGGTCGGTGGCTTCGCGGATCGGACCGCGCCACAGGTCGCCGTGGCCGGGCGCCAGCGTCTCGGTCTCCAGCAGGGCCAGCGCGGCCAGGCTGCGGACGCAATCGTCCTGATTGTGGCTGAACACCGCCGGCAGCAGCTGCGGCCCGCCGCGACGCAGCAACGGATGGCCGGTGATCAGCGCGTCGCCGCTGGCCAGCACCCCGTCGACCAGATACGAGCAATGCCCGCCGGTGTGTCCCGGGGTCGGAATGGCCATCGGGCGCCCCGGCAGACCGGCGGCCACCTCGGTGGTCAGCGGCCGGGTGGACGGGATGCCGTCGCGGATCAGGCCACCGCTGCGCACCACGTGCAGGCCCCATACCGCCCACCGGGGACGCCAAATGCGAATCGCCACATCGAAAATCGAGACCTGCTCCAGGTACTCGCGCTTGGCGTGCCCCACTTCGTCCGCGTGGCAATACAAACTCGTGCCGTAGGTGTCGGCGAACCAGATCGCCGAGCCCAGGTGGTCGATGTGCGCGTGCGTCAGCAGGATGGCCCGCACGTCGCCGGCCTCGTAGCCCAGCTGCCGCAGCGAGGCCAGCACGTCGTCGCGATCCCCGGGATAGCCGGCGTCGATCAGCATCACCCCGGTGTCGTCGGCGACCACCGTCCAGTTCACGGCGTGGCCCTGAGCGAGGTGAACCGTGTCGGTGACTTGAACGAGAGTCGGTGCCGGTCCCATGCCCGCGAGTTTAGGAGCGACCGCCCGAGGAGTAGAAATAACGGGTGGCTGAACTGAAACTTGGATACAAAGCGTCCGCCGAACAATTCGCACCGCGTGAGCTCGTCGAACTGGCCGTCGCCGCCGAGGGTCACGGCATGGACAGCGCGACCGTCAGCGACCATTTCCAGCCGTGGCGGCACGAGGGCGGGCACGCCCCGTTCTCGCTGGCCTGGATGACGGCGGTCGGGGAGCGCACGGAACGGATCGTGCTGGGCACTTCCGTGCTCACCCCGACGTTCCGGTACAACCCCGCGGTGATCGCGCAGGCGTTCGCCACCATGGCCTGCCTGTACCCGAACCGGATCTTCCTGGGCGTCGGCACCGGAGAGGCGTTGAACGAGATAGCCACCGGCTACGAGGGTGACTGGCCGGAGTTCAAGGAGCGCTTCGCCCGGCTGCGCGAATCGGTGCGGTTGATGCGGGAGTTGTGGCGCGGTGACCGCGTCGACTTCGACGGCGAGTACTACCGGCTCAAGGGCGCCTCGATCTACGACGTGCCCGACGGTGGCGTGCCCATCTACATCGCCGCCGGCGGCCCGGCGGTCGCCAAGTACGCCGGCCGCGCCGGCGACGGCTTCATCTGCACGTCGGGCAAGGGCGAAGAGCTGTACAAGGACAAGCTGATCCCGGCGGTCAAGGAAGGCGCGGCCGCGGCGGAGCGCAACGTCGACGACGTCGACAAGATGATCGAGATCAAGATCTCCTACGACCCGGACCCCGAACTGGCGCTGGAGAACACCCGGTTCTGGGCGCCGCTGTCGTTGACCGCCGAGCAGAAGCACAGCATCGACGACCCGATCGAGATGGAAAAGGCGGCCGACGCGCTGCCGATCGAACAGGTCGCCAAGCGCTGGATCGTGGCGTCGGACCCCGACGAGGCCGTCGAGAAGGTGGCCCAGTACGTCGGGTGGGGCCTGAACCACTTGGTGTTCCACGCGCCCGGCCACGACCAGCGTCGCTTCCTGGAGCTGTTCGAAAAGGACCTCGCGCCCAGGTTGCGCAGGCTGTCCTCATAGGGCAGGCGTTCAGCGTGTCCGACGCCTCCCGGCCGGATTCCCAACCCTCCGCGATCTACATCGCGGCGCCCGAGGGGGACACCGGCAAGTCGGCGATCGCGTTGGGGATCATGCACCACCTCGCCGCGAACGTGGCCAAGGTCGGGGTGTTCCGGCCGATCACCCGGTTCGGGGAAGACCGCGACTACATCCTCGAGCTGCTGCTGGCGCACAGCACCGCGGGCCTGCCCTACGAGCGGTGCGTGGGTGTGACCTATCAGGAGTTGCACGCCGATCGCGACGCCGCGCTCGCCGACATCGTCGACCGGTACCACGCGATGGCCGAAGCGTGCGACGCCGTGGTGATCGTCGGCAGTGACTACACCGACGTCGCCAGCCCCGCCGAACTTTCGTTCAACGCGCGCATCGCGGTCAACCTCGGCGCACCTGTGCTTTTGGTGGTGCGGGCCAAGGGGCGCACGGCCGAGGACGTCGTCCATGTCGTGCAGTCGTGTCTGGACGACCTGGCCGCCCAGCACGCCCACACCGCGGCGGTGGTGGCCAACCGCTGCGAACCATCGCACATGAGCGCCGTCGCCGAGGCGCTGCGCGAGTTCACCCCGCAGAGTTACGTGCTCCCGAACGAGCCGCTGCTGCCCGCGCCCGCGGTCGCCGACCTCCAGAAGGCGGTGGACGGAACGCTGGTCAGTGGGGACACCGCGCTGCTGGGACGTGAAGTGCTGGGCGTGATGGTCGCGGGGATGACCGCCGACCACGTGCTCGAACGGCTGTCAGACGGCGTCGCGGTCATCACCCCCGGCGACCGCTCGGACGTGGTGCTGGCGGTGGCCAGCGCCCATGCGGCCGAAGGCTTTCCGTCCCTGTCGTGCATGGTACTCAACGGCGGGTTCGAGCTGCATCCGTCGATCAGCGCCCTGGTGGCCGGACTGCGGCTCCGGCTGCCCATCGTCACCACCAAGCTGGGCACCTACGACACGGCCAGCGCCGCGGCCTCGGCGCGCGGCCGGGTGACGGCGAGCTCGCAGCGCAAGATCGACACCGCGCTGGAACTGATGGACCGCTATGTCGACATCGGGGATATGTTGGCCCAGCTCGCCATTCCGATCCCGACCGTGACCACGCCGCAGATGTTCACCCACCGCCTGCACCTGTTGGCTCGCGCGGATCGCAAGCGCATCGTGCTTCCCGAGGGCGACGACGACCGTATCCTCAAGTCGGCCGGCCGCCTGCTGCAGCGCCAGATCGCCGACCTGACGATCCTCGGCGACGAGGCCGAAATTCGTTTGCGCGCAGCCGAACTCGGAGTCGACCTCGGTGACACGAAGGTGATCGACCCGCTCACCAGCGACCTGCGCGACGGGTTCGCCGACCAGTACGCCGAGTTGCGCAAGGCCAAAGGAATCACGGTCGAGCATGCCCGCGAGATCATGCGCGACGCCACGTACTTCGGCACCATGATGGTCTACAACGGCATGGTCGACGGGATGGTGTCCGGCGCCGCGCACACCACGGCGCACACCGTTCGGCCTGCGTTCGAGATCATCAAGACCATGCCCGACGTCTCCACCGTTTCCAGCGTCTTCTTCATGTGCCTGCCCGATCGGGTGCTGGCCTACGGTGACTGCGCGATCGTTCCCAACCCGACACCGGAACAGCTGGCCGACATCGCCATCTCGTCGTCGCGCACCGCCGCGCGATTCGGCATCGAGCCGCGGGTGGCCATGCTGTCCTATTCCACCGGCGACTCCGGGGCCGGAGCCGACGTGGAAAAAGTCAGGGCGGCAACCGAACTGGTGCGGTCCCGGGCGCCCGACCTGCCCGTCGAGGGTCCGATCCAGTACGACGCCGCGATCGAGCCGTCGGTCGCGGCCGCCAAACTGCGGGACTCGCCGGTGGCCGGCCGCGCCACCGTGCTGATCTTTCCCGACCTCAACACCGGCAACAACACCTACAAGGCGGTGCAGCGCAGTGCCGGGGCGATCGCGATAGGGCCGGTGCTGCAGGGCTTACGCAAGCCGGTGAACGACCTGTCCCGGGGTGCGCTGGTCGAAGACATCGTGAACACGGTTGCCATCACCGCGATTCAGGCACAGGGTGCCCGTGGTTAACGCCAACCGCACGGTGCTGGTGATCAACTCCGGGTCGTCTTCGCTGAAATACCAGTTGGTCGACCCCGACTCCGGCGAGGCCCGGGCGACGGGCAACGTCGAACGCATCGGGGAGGAGTCGTCCCCGGTGCGCGACCACGACACGGCGCTGCGGCAAGCGTTCGACGCACTG
This sequence comes from Mycobacterium sp. E3251, assembly GCF_001666835.1. Classification (GTDB taxonomy): domain Bacteria; phylum Actinomycetota; class Actinomycetes; order Mycobacteriales; family Mycobacteriaceae; genus Mycobacterium. The sequence continues at coordinate 91,774 of NZ_LZJF01000188.1, forward strand.
TCCGATCAGGGAATCGACCTGCGCGCTTGCGATTTGGTGGCGGTGGGCCACCGGGTGGTGCACGGCGGCCAGACGTTCTACAAGCCCACACCGGTGGATGACGCGGTGCTCGACAAACTGGACGAATTGTCGGAACTGGCGCCGCTGCACAATCCCCCCGCGGTCAAAGGGATCGAGGTGGCGCGCAAGCTGCTGCCGGACGTTCCGCACATCGCGGTGTTCGACACGGCGTTCTTCCATGACATGCCGCCCGCGGCCGCGACCTATGCCATCGACCGCGGCCTGGCGGAACGCTGGCGGATCCGCCGCTACGGGTTCCACGGCACGTCGCACCGGTATGTGAGCGAACAGGCCGCCGCCTTCCTGGGCCGGCCGCTGCGCGGCCTGAAACAGATTGTGCTGCATCTGGGTAACGGCTGCTCCGCCTCGGCGATCGCCGGCACCCGACCCCTCGACACGTCGATGGGCCTGACCCCGCTGGAGGGTCTGGTGATGGGCACCCGCAGCGGTGACATCGACCCCAGCATCGTCAGTTATCTCTGCCACACCGCGAAGATGGGCGTCGACGAGGTCGAGTCCATGCTCAATCAGCGGTCGGGGATGCTGGGCCTGTCCGGCGAGCGCGACTTCCGCCGGTTGCGCACCATGATCGAATCGGGCGACGCCGCAGCCCAATTGGCCTACAGCGTGTTCACCCACCGGCTGCGCAAGTACATCGGCGCCTATCTGGCGGTGCTGGGGCACACCGATGTCATCACCTTTACCGCCGGCATCGGGGAAAACGACGCGGCGGTGCGCCGCGACGCGGTGGCCGGGCTGGAGGAGTTGGGGATCGTGCTCGACGAGCGCCGCAACCTCGGTGGCGGCAAGGGCGCCCGGCAGATCTCCGCCGAGGCGTCGCCGATCACCGTGCTCGTGATACCCACCAACGAAGAACTCGCCATCGCCCGCGAGTGCGTTGTCGAGCTAAACCGGTAGGAAGCCGACACTCTTGCGTCCGGCGCCCACGGACGGCGTGGGATCGGTCCCGATCGTTCGCGCGAGCAGCTCGTGGTAAACGTCGCGAAAGTCGGTGGTGTACTTCAGGTCCCCGTTGTCGAGGTCGGTCAGGCTGGGTTCCTCGCCGTAGAATCCGCCCCGAACGGGGGCGCCCGCGACGAAGACGGGGCCGGCGGTGCCGTGATCGGTGCCCTGCGATGCATTGGCGCGCACCCGGCGGCCGAACTCCGAATACGCCATCACGACCACATTCGAGCCGGCCACCTGCCGCAGGAACGAGCTGACCGCCTCGTCGAACGTCCCGAGCAGGCGTTGCTGCGTATCGCGTTCGCCGGCGTGGGTGTCGAAACCGCCCAATTGCACGGTGTACACCCGCGTCGGCACCCGGGCCCGCACCGCCGCGGCAACCATGTTCAGCTGCGTGGACAACGAATTGTTTTGGTGTCCAGCGGCTTTCACGGGATCAAACGCCTTGGCGGTGGTGCGTGTTGCGCGGTAGGACTTGCAGACGGCGGCCATCGCCGGTGTGTCGTCGGGGTCGTCGGTGCCGAGCGCGCCCAGCAGGGCGTCGAGGCGCTCTCCGCCGGGCGACGGGTTGGTGGAAAGCGCCGCGGCGGTGAATTTTTCGCCGACCGTCAACGGGGGTAGGACGGGACCGATGTTGACCGCGCGTAGCGGGTCGTCGCCGGTCACGTCGAGCCAGCGGCCGATCCAGCCTGTCGGCACGGGTTCGGCCGGTGACGCCGTCTGCCAGATATCCATGGACCGGAAGTGGCTGTGGTCTGGCCGGGGATAGCCCACACCCCGCACTATCGCGAGTTGCCGCCTGCCCCACAGCTCGGCCAGGCCCTTCAGCGCGGGGTTGAGTCCCAACGTGTCGTCGAGGTGCAGGACGTCGCTCGGGGCGTAGGCGAGTTCGGGGCGGGCATCGTGATACGCGTTGTCCCCGTAGGGGATCAGCGTGTTGATCCCGTCGTTGCCGCCGTAAAGCGTGACCAGCACCAGCACGCCGGCGCCGTCGGGCAGCGGCCGGTCCTGGGCCGCGCGCATCAGATCGGGCCAACTGACCGCGATCGCCGTCGACAGCAGGCCGGCCGCGCCGACGCCCGCGCTGGCGGCCAGGAATCTGCGGCGGTTCATCTCGGGCATCGTCGGTTTCCGCTAGGAAGTCAGGTATTCGGGCGTGTTGACGGCGGCCGCCACCAACTGCGGCGGCGTGCGCACGAGGGGCCGAAGCGCGTCGGCGGTCCGATCCGACCAGTGCCCGACGCCGATCAGGTAGCCGACCGCGTCGATGCGGTCGCCTGGGGCGGTGCTCTCGATCCAGGACAGGTCACCGGCGCGTGCGAGCCGGCCCGCGGCCCGCAGCCGCGCTTCGGCGCTGGCGGTGGACAGCCACACTTGGCCCTGCGGCCAGCCGCCGACGCTCGGCGGAAAGAACGGCCGTTGCCCGAGCGCGCGCAACGTCGCGTCGGCGGCCTTCTGGGTGGCGGGGTCGATGGGCACCCGCACCGCGCGCATCACGCCGACGAGCCATTCGACGGGAGTGTTGACCACGGTGGCACGGCCGCCGATGAATTCGTCGTCGGTGAGGATCGCCCGCGTCAGTGCCCGCAGGTCCCGGCCCGGGCCGTAGGCGGAAACCAGCCTGTCGAGCGTGCGGCGTGACGGCGGCTCGTCGGACGCCAATTGCCGCCACAGCCGGCCGGCGACGTACTCGGCCGACTTGGGTTGCGCCAGCACGGCGTCGCAGAATCCCGCGGCGTCGAAGTTGCTTGTCTGCCCGAACAGCGTCTTGATCGCGCCATCGTGACGGTTGGGGGCCATCGAGGTGTGGCCGTCGGCGCCGATCACCCACCCGGTCAGCGCGCGGGCGCCGTTGCGCACGTCGTCCTCGGTGTAGCCGTTGCCGTGACCAAGGGCGAACAACTCCATGAACTCTCGCGCGAGGTTTTCGTTGGGGGCCTTAGCGGTGCTGCTCTGTCCGTCCAGCCAGCGCAGCATTGCGGCGTCGGTGAGCATCGCGTAGGCCAGCGTGCGGAAGTCTCCCAGCGACAGGGTGCGCAGCTTCTGGTTCTGCGCGGCCAGGTACCCGGCAACCCGAACTTTCTGTGCCGAGGTGGCAAAGTGGTTGTGCCACAGCAGCGTCAGCTTTTCGCCAAGCGGTTGGCGCACGCTGACCATGCGGCGCAACCACCAGTCGGACAGCGCTGCCTGCTGTTCGGACAACTGCTGGTTGTAGCGCTTGCGCGCCGCCGATGTGGCACCCTTCCCGGGCGGTCCGGGTGGGCGCAGAGTGGGCATCGGGGTGGCGAGCGCACCGGGGTCCGCATCGGGATTCGCCGCCAGCATGGCGTCGACGTTGCGCGGCCAGTCCGTGGTCAACGCGGCGTCCACCTCGGGGCCGGTCACCCCGAATCCGGCCCGCCGCAGCACGCGGGCCGTGGTGATCCAAGCAGTGGATTGCCCCGGCATGCGTCAACTGTGCGGCATATACCTATGTTTTCGCTGTGGATAGCCGCGCGTCCTAGAACGTGCTCGTCGGCCGCACTCTGTTCGCCATGTCCACCAGCGCGTAGCGATGGCGCTGGGTGGGCGCGACGCGGGCCAGGTTGCGCAGCGCGGCCTCGACGCCCAGCCGTAGCCCGTGCTCGGTGAACGGGAAGCCGAGGATGTGGTTGGTGCTGGCCTTGTTGTCCTCCAGCCAGTCCATCGCGCAACCCAGCACCAGCGCGCGGATCTGCAGCACCCGCGGTTCGGTCGGCGGCAGCGCCTCCACACGCCGGGCGGCGTCGCGGATGTCCTCCTCGCTGATCTCGCTCTTCGTCCGCCCGGACAGCAGGGTGACGGCGCTGGTGAGGCGCGCGGTGGTGAAATGCCTTGAGGTGGGCGGCACCTCGTCCAGGGTGCGCACCGCTGCGGCTCGATCACCCTCGGTGGAAAGCCATCTGGCCAGCCCGAAAGCCGCCGAGATCACCCCGTCGTTGGTCTTCCACACCGTTTGGTAGTACTTCTGCTCGTCCACGTCGCCGGCCAGCTCGGCCGTCGCGGCCAACGCCAGCTTGGGCGCCAGCTCGCCGGGGAAGGTGTCCAGCACCTCGGTGAAATGCGTTGTGGCGGAATCGTAGTCGCCGGTGAGGAGCTCGGCGACGGCCTTGTACCAGACTAATCGCCATTGCCAGCCCACCCGCTCGGCGAGGTCGTCCAGCTTCCTGGTGGCCTTGGCCACGTCGCCCAGGTCCAGCAGCGCGCGGACCTCCATCAGCGGCAATTCGATCGATTCGGAGACCTCGACGCCGTCGGCGTCCAGCGTGCCGTGCCGGGCCGCGCGCAGCGAGTCCAGGGTCTGCACCGGCTGGGAGAGCACCGTCGCCTGCAGGACGGGAGCGGCGACGTCGGCCGGATCGACTAGCGGCACCTGCAGCGCGGTGACGATCTCGCGGGCCGTCAGCCGCTCCGAGTGGACCTGGCCGTCCAGGTAGACGTCGGTGTGCGCGACGAGCAGGTCGACGCCGAACGTCGAGCGGCTGGGGGAAAAGACCGTCGACAGGCCAGGCCGCGGTATCCCGGTGTCCTGGGCGACCACCTCGCGCAGCACGCCCATCAGCTGGGCGGACATCTCCTCGGTGCTGCCGAACCGGCGCCGCGGGTCGGGATCGGTGGCCCGGCGCAGCAACCGGCGGAACGAGTCGTAGGTCTTCAGCACGGGGTCGTCTTCGGGCAGGCCGTCTACGTAGCGGCCGTTGCGGGTCGGCAGGTTCACCGTGAGCGCGGCGAGGGTGCGCCCCACGGTGTAGATGTCGGTCGCGATCGTCGGGCCGGTCCGCACGATCTCGGGCGCCTGGAAGCCCGGGGTGCCGTAGAGGTAGCCGAAGGAATTGACCCGCGACACCGCGCCCAGGTCGATCAGCTTGAGTTGCTCCTCGGTGAGCATGATGTTCTCCGGCTTGAGGTCGTTGTAGACCAAGCCGATGGAGTGCAGATAGGTCAGCGCCGGCAGGATCTCCAGCAGGTAGGCGATGGCCTCGGCGACGGGCAGCTTCTTGTCTTTGCTGTGCTTGAGCGGCTGCCCGCCGATGTACTCCATGACGATGTAGCCGACCGGGTTGCCGTTCCGGTCCTTGTGCTCGACGAAGTTGAAGATCTGCACGATCTGCGGGTGCACCACTTCGGCGAGGAACTGCCGTTCGGCCATCGCGATCGCCTGCGCCTCGGCGTCGCCGGAGTGCACCAAGCCTTTCAGGACCACCGGGCGGTCGTTGACGTTGTGGTCGACAGCGAGATACACCCACCCCAGGCCGCCGTGCGCGATGCAGCCCTTCACCTCGTACTGGTTGGCGACGATGTCTCCCGGATTCAGTTGTGGGAGAAACGAATACGCACTGCCGCAGGCGGGGCACCAGCCCTCGGACGTCCCCTTGCTCTTTTTGCCGGAGCGGCCGACGGGCTTTCCGCAGTTCCAGCAGAACCGCTTGGCCTCCGGCACCACCGGGTTGGTCATCAGGGCCTCGACCGGGTCGATGTCGCGGACCCGGGGGATCTCGACCAGTCCGCCGCCGAGGTGTCTGACCGGCGGCAGCACCCGAGTCCCGATCGTCAGCCGGTCCTGCGGCTCGCTGTCCATGGTGCCGAGCGAGATGTGCGGGAAGTCGTCGTCATCGTCGTCGAAATCGGGACGGAACAGCGCCTGGGTGGCCTGAATGCGCCCCGTCGTCGGGCCACCGCCCTGCGTGTCCGGCGGTTGGGTGCCCGGGCTCACGTCTTCGGAGCCGGATTCCGGCTGTTCGGTCTTCTCTGACTCGGTCATCAGTCCAAGTACCTCGGCGTGGGCGGGGCGGGTGCCGGCCCCAGCACCGTTAACCACTTGCGGTACAACGTGTTCCACGTACCGTCCCGACGGATCCGCTCCAGCGTGCCGTTGACGAACCGCACCAGTGGCGTGTTGGTCAGGTTGACGCCGATCCCGTACGGCTGGGTCGCCATGTTCGGGCCGACGATGTGCAGATACGGGTCCTCTTCGACCAGCCCGGCCAGGATCGAATCGTCGGTGCTGACGGCGTCGATCTCGCGCTGCTGCATCGCCACCAGACAGTCGGCCCAGTTGACCACCGACACGACGATCGGCGGCGGGTCGATCTGGCGGATCCGGTGCAGCGACGTCGTGCCCTTCGCCACGCAGACCCGCTTGCCGGACAGGTCGCCCACCTTGGTGATGGGCGAATCGCGCGGGGCCAGGATGCGCTGGTTGGCGTCGAGGTAGACGGTCGAGAAGTTCACCTGCTTGCGCCGGTCGCAGGTGATCGTCATGGTCTTGACCACCACGTCGACCTCGGAGTTCTGCAGCGCGGTGACGCGCTCGTCGGACGACAGGATGCGGTATTCGACGTGCGACGGGGCGCCGAAGATGTCACGCGCGATCTCACCGGCGATGTCGACGTCGAAACCGGTGATCTCGCCGGTGATCGGGTCGCGGAAGCTGAACAGGTTGCTGCCGATGTCGAGCCCGACGATCAGCCGGCCGCGGGCGCGGATGTCGGCGACCGCGGCGTCGGCCTGGGCCTTGGTGGGGAAGGGCCGCAGGCTCGCCGTCAGGTCGCAGCCCTGGGCCGGGTCGTCCGCCGGCAGCGGCGGCTCCGGCGGCAGTTGTTGCATGCCGACCGGGGTGGGCGGCGGCAGCGTCGGCACGTTGGCCACCGTCAGCGATTCGGTATGCCCGCATCCGGCCAGCACGGCCGCCGTCGCGAGGACGGCGCCCGCCCGCCGCGACCGCGCCAGCCGCGTTCTCATCGGTACTCTCTCAGCCGTGGCCACAAGCCCAGTGCCACCGCGATGGCGGCCCCGAGGCTGAGCACCACGCCGCCGACCTGCGCGCCGGACAGCCCGCTGCGCGCGTTGAGGACGTCGTTGCGCAGGTGGGTGCGGCTCTGGTCGATGGCCTTCACCAGCTGGTCCTCGAGCTTGTCGAACGCCGGCGTGGAGTCGTCCTCGCTGCTGCCCAGGGCCACCTGCGTGGCCGCCCGGTAGTTGCCCACCGAGATGTAGGAGTTGATCCGGTCGTTCGCCTGCCGCCAGCGCAGCAGCAGCTGGTTGGCGCCCTCCAGGTCGGGTTTGTCGACGGCGTCGCTGCGGACCATGTACTGGTCCAGCTGTTGGTGCATGGAGTCGATCCGCTGATAAAACGACTGCTTGCGCTTCTCCTCGTCCCCGCGGCGGATCAGCGATAGCGTCTCGTCGGCCCGCGCCTGCTGGGCGGTGATCGCGACGTTGGTCACGATCCGCAGCGAGTCGGCGGCCGTGTTCTTGGCGCTACGGCTGGCGGCCGTGGAGATGGTCAGCGCTGTTCCGACCCATACCACCATGACGAGGATAGCGAGGCCGCCCACGACCAGGCCGGGGTTGATTCGGCGCCGGGTGCGCCTGGCCAGCCATCGGTGGGCGAAGATGCCGAAGACCGCGGTGGCGCTGACCACCAGGATGACCGGCGCCGGGATCTGCGTCGACGCGGTGGTTTCCGCGTCCACCCGTTCCGACGTGGCCTGATACAGCTGCGCCGCGTCCGGCAGGATCGTCGACTGCATCAGGCCCGAGGCCTCCGACAGATACGACGACCCGACCGGGTTGCCCTCGCGATTGTTGGTGCGCGCGATTTCGATCAGGCCGGTGTAGACGGCCAGTTCGGCGTTGATCCGGCCCAGCAGCTGCACCAGCGGTTCGTCGGTGAGGCCGCTCGACGCCCGAGTCACCGCGACCGACGCGTCGGTGATGGCCTGCTCGTAGCGCTGCCGTACGGGCGGTGGCTCGGCCTCGGCGATGAACGCGGTGGCCGCCGCGGCGTCGGCCACCGACAGGGTGGTGTACAGCCGCCCGGCGGCGAACGACAGCGGCTCGGTGTGGTTGAGCACCGTCGTCAACACCTGCTGCCGGTGGTTGATGGTGGTAGAGGTGGCGAAGGCGCAGATGCCGCCGAGCACCGCCAGGACGATCCCGATGGTCAGGATGCGGCCGGGCGTGGTGGAAATGAACCACCAGCGCGGATGGGCCGGTTCGGCCGGCGACCGCGACCCCTGCGGCTCGGTCGACGGGTGCGCCAGCTCAACCGTCACGAGTTATCAGCCCTCATCTTTCGCGGCCACCGGAACGCTGCACGAACCTCTATAAGCGAATTCTAAGAGAATGTTGCGGCGGATGGGTGGAGGCAGACCAATTGACCAGGCGATCACGTGCATATCCTGAACTCGTGCAGGGCGACGGTGACGGTTGGGTGGTCTCCCACAGCGGCGCCCATTACTGGGGCCGGTACGGCGCGGCCGGTCTGCTGCTGCGGGCCCCGCGGCCGGACGGCACCCCGGCGGTGCTGCTGCAGCACCGCGCGGTGTGGAGCCATCAGGGCGGAACCTGGGGTTTGCCGGGCGGCGCCCGTGACAGCCACGAGACGCCGGAGGAGACCGCGGTCCGCGAGGCGCACGAGGAGGCCGGCCTGCACGGCGAGTTGCTCACCGTGCGGTCGACGGTGGTCACGGCCGAGGTCGGCGGGCTCGGCGGCGCCCGTTGGACCTACACCACGGTGGTCGCCGACGCCGCCGAGTTGCTGCACACGGTGCCCAACGGGGAGAGCGCCGAGATGCGCTGGGTCGCCGAGGACGAGGTGGCCGAGCTGCCGCTGCATCCCGGCTTCGCCGCGAGCTGGCACCGGCTGCGCACGGCCACGGCGCTGGTGCCCCTGGGCCACGCCGACGAACGGCGGCGGCACCTGCCCCGCACGATGGAGATCGAGGACGGCGTCTTCGTCTGGTGCATGCCCGGGGACGCCGACGAGGAGCCGTCGCACCTCAGCCGGCGGATCAGCTCGCTGCTGCAAGCGCCGCACTGAGCCGCTGCGCCGCGGCCCGCGGGTCGGCGGCCGCCGTGATCGCCCGCACCACCACGATCCGCCGCGCGCCGGCGGCGAGCACCTCGGGCAGTCGCCGCTCGTCGATGCCGCCGATCGCGAACCACGGCTTTGCGCCGCCGAGGTCGGCGGCCGACCGCACCAGCCCCAGGCCCGGCGCCTCCCGCCCCGGTTTGGTCGGGGTGGGCCAGCACGGGCCGACGCAGAAATAGTCCGCCTCGCCCGCCGCGGCGGCCGCGGCCTGATCGCGGTCATGGCTGGACAGGCCGAGCAGCGTGTCCGGGCCGACGATTTCGCGGGCCACCTCCAGCGGCAGGTCACCCTGCCCGAGGTGCAGCACATCGGCGCCCGCCGCGCGGGCGATGTCCGCCCGGTCGTTGACCGCGAACAGGGCGCCGTGCCGGCGGGCCGCGTCGGCCAGGATCTCGCACGCCGCCAGCTCGTCGCGAGCCTCGAGGGCCCCGAACCGCTGCTCACCGGGCGACCCCTTGTCGCGCAGCTGGATGATATCGACCCCGCCGGCCAGCGCGGCGTCGGCGAACTCGCCCAGATCGCCGCGCTCCCGGCGCGCGTCGGTACACAGATATAACCGTGCGGCCGCCAGGCGGATAACTCGCTGATGCACACCGCGACGCTAGCGCGCTAGCGTGGAAGCCGAAGAACTTACCGACACGGGAGTCCCGGGTAGTCATCTGCGGGGCTGAGAGTGGGCACAGCCAGGTCAGCGGGACCTGCCCTTACCGTCACACCTGATCCGGGTCATGCCGGCGAAGGGAGGCCAAGGATGCCAACAGACCCTGGGTCGTTGGCCGTCATCGGCGGGGGCGTCATCGGGCTGTCGGTGGCGCGCCGCGCCGCGCAGGCCGGATGGTCGGTCCGGGTGCACCGCACTTCCGAGCGGGGCGCGTCCTGGGTCGCCGGCGGCATGCTGGCCCCGCACAGCGAAGGCTGGCCCGGTGAGGAGCGGCTGCTGCAGCTGGGGCTGGAGTCACTGCGGCTGTGGCGCGAGGGCGGCTTCACCGACGGGCTTCCCCCGCGGGTGATCACCGCCCGCGAGTCGCTGGTGGTGGCCGTCGACCGGGCCGACGTCGCCGACCTGCGCACCGTCGCCGACTGGCTGTCCGCGCAGGGGCATCCGGTGGTCTGGGAGTCGGCCGCCCGGGATCTGGAACCGCTGCTGGCGCAAGGCATCCGGCACGGCTTTCGGGCCCCCACCGAGCTGGCGGTGGACAACCGCGCGGTGCTGGACGCCCTGGCCACCGAATGCGAGCGCCTCGGCGTGCGGTGGGCCCCGCCGGCGCACGAACTGTCCGCGGTCGACGGCGACGCGGTCGTGATCGCCAACGGCATCGACGCCCCCGCGCTTTGGCCCGGCCTGCCGGTGCGCCCGGTCAAGGGCGAGGTGTTGCGCCTGCGCTGGCGCCGGGGGTGTATGCCGGTGCCGCAGCGCGTCATTCGGGCCCGCGTGCACGGGCGGCAGGTGTACCTGGTTCCCCGTGCGGACGGGGTGGTGGTCGGGGCCACCCAATACGAACACGGGCGCGACACCGCCCCGGTGGTCTCCGGAGTGCGCGACCTGCTCGACGACGCGTGTGCGGTGTTGCCCGCACTCGGCGAGTACGAACTCGCCGAGTGCGCTGCCGGCCTGCGCCCGATGACACCGGACAACCTGCCCCTGGTGCAACGCCTGGACGAGCGAACCCTGGTGGCCGGCGGCCACGGCCGATCCGGGTTTCTGCTGGCGCCATGGACCGCCGAACAGATCGTCGGTCAACTGGCGCCGGTCGGAGCGCCGTCATGATCGTGGTGGTCAACGAGCAGCAGGTCGATGTCGACGAGCAGACGACGGTGGCCGCGCTGCTGCAGTCGCTGGGTTACCCGGAGCGGGGGGTCGCGGTGGCGATGGGTGACGCCGTGTTGCCGCGATCCAATTGGACGACAACGCTTTTTGATGGTGCGCGGCTCGAGGTGGTGACGGCGGTGCAGGGTGGCTGAATTGAAACTCACGATCGGCGATCGCAGCTTCGCCTCCCGGCTCATCATGGGCACCGGGGGGGCGACCAGCCTGGCAGCGCTGGAGGAGGCGCTGGTCGCGTCGGGCACCGAGTTGACCACCGTCGCGATGCGGCGCGTCGACGCCGACGGCGGGACGGGGCTGCTGGATCTGCTCAACCGGCTCGGCATCACGCCGCTGCCCAATACCGCGGGATGCCGCAGCGCGGCGGAGGCGGTGTTGACCGCGCAGTTGGCCCGCGAGGCGCTCAACACCAACTGGGTCAAGCTGGAGGTGATCGCCGACGAGCGCACGCTGCTGCCCGACGCGGTCGAATTGGTCCGGGCCGCAGAGCAACTGGTCGACGACGGGTTTGTCGTCCTGCCCTACACCAATGACGACCCCGTGTTGGCGCGTCGGCTCGAAGACGCCGGGTGCGCGGCGGTGATGCCGCTGGGTTCGCCGATCGGCACCGGCCTGGGCATCACCAACCCGCACAACATCGAGATGATCGTCGCCCGGGCCGGCGTTCCGGTGGTGCTCGACGCCGGCATCGGAACCGCCAGCGACGCCGCGCTGGCGATGGAGTTGGGTTGCGACGCCGTGCTTTTGGCCACCGCGGTGACCCGCGCCGCCGATCCGGCGACGATGGCGGCCGCGATGGCCGCCGCCGTCACCGCCGGCTATCTGGCCCGGCGGGCGGGACGGATTCCCAAACGCTTCTGGGCGCAGGCGTCCAGCCCCGAACGATGAAACGCTATGTCGCGCTGGGCAGTTCAATGGCCGCCGGTCCAGGCATCGGGCCCCGTGCCACCGGGGCGCCCTGGGGCTCCGGTCGGTCGGCGCGCAACTATGCGCACCTGGTCGCGCAGCGATGCGACCTTGATCTGGTAGACGTCACCTTTTCCGGCGCGACCACCGCTCACGTGCTCGCCGACCACCAGCGCGGCGCACCGCCCCAGATCACCGCGCTGAACGGCTCGGAAAGCCTGGTGACCATCACGATCGGTGGCAACGACGTCGGTTACATCCCGCTGCTGATGGCCGCCTCGTTGCCGCGAGCCGTCCGGCGCCTGCCGTTGCTCGGTCCGCGGATGTCGTTGCTGCTGGACCGGGATGCGCGGAATCAGGCCCTGGACGCGGTGTTCGAGTCCTTGTGCGCGGTGGGCCTCGCCGGGGCGGGAGGCGCCCCCCCCCCCCCCCGGGCGGGCCCGGGCGGCGCGCAGCCGCCCCACC
>NZ_LZJF01000189.1 GCF_001666835.1 Mycobacterium sp. E3251
CGACCACACAGATCCCGACCACGTCGCTGTTGGCCCCCAGCTCGGCCCGGGTTTCCGCGAACGACGCCGCAGAACCGCGGTAGGGCTCAAGCGATTCCGCCCGGCGTGCCCACAATGTCGTGGGCACCCCGCAGGCTATGAGCCGATCTGCCATTCCCTTGCCCTGGTCCCCGAGACCGATGAATCCGGCTCGGTTCTGCGGCGTCGTTCGCGGAAACCCGGGCCGAGCTGGGGGCCAACAGCGACGTGGTCGGGATCTGTGTGGTCGACGATGCTGGGGTCCAAGACGTCGTCCTGGGCGAATCCGGGGTGCTCGCCGGCATGTCACCCGGGTCCGTGCTGGCCATCCATTCGACAATCAGCCTGGAGGTGTGTCACCAGATTGCGCGGATCGCGGCGGAACGGGGTGTCGGTGTGATCGACGCTCCGGTCAGCGGCGGCGGCTTCGCGGCTGCCGAGGGCAAGCTCACCGTCCTCGTCGGCGGCGAGGACGAAAACTACGAAAAATGCCGCGCGGAGCTCGAAACTTTCGGGGGCAACGTGATTCACCTCGGGCCGCTCGGCAGCGGGTTGATCGCCAAACTCGTCAACAACACTCTGCACGCCGCCCACTACGCCCTGGCGCGCGACGCGATGGTTGCCGGCACTCGGTTGGGCCTGGACGAGCACGCTCTGGGCCGCGCTTTGTCGGTCAGCAGCGGCAACAGCTTTTCGCTGAACACCGCCGTCGCTGTCGGTGGCTTCGGGGTGCTGGCTCCAATGGTCGGACCCCTGCTTTGTAAAGACATCGGAATCTTCGACCGGCTGACCGGCGAACGCGATGCCCCCACCGGCTCGCTGATCGCAGTCGCCGACGAAGCGCTGCAACTTTTCGGATATCCGCGTGAGCCGACCGAAACAGCTCTCTGAGCGGCCACCAACGTGTTTCTGGCGCAGCCCGATTCGGCAAGTTGGCGTTGCGCCCACCCGGAACTCCACGTGGGTCGCCAACCAGCTTGTACGTCAGGCCATCCCGGCGATCGAAACCGGCGGCTGCACGGTCGGCGGTGTTGCTGTCGTCGCATGAATGCGGCTGGGAGCCGCCGCCGATGGCGAGAACCGCTATCGCTTCTCCGATGTCGACTCGGAGGAACCGCCCTCCTGGGCGCGAGGATCCACACCGTCGCGGTCCGCACCGAAAAGAAACCTGTCGGCGATCGCATGCTCGTTGCGAATGGACATCTCCTGTGCGGTGTTGAGCCAGAGTCCCTCGAACCCGGCCGAGTGCATGCCCGCGTGGATGGCGCCGATGTTCCTCAGGTCCTGTGAGGGCAGCTCGCCCCAGCCGTCGTGGTCCTGCCACCGCTCGAAGACCTGCCACTGCGTCTCGGGCACCTCGCCGGGCGCGAAATGCTCCAGCGAGAACATCTCGAACGTGCACCGATTCGGGTCTTCGGCGTCGGGCAACATGCGGTATCCGAGCAGGCAGGACTTCTCGACCAGGATCACCATGGTCGGAAACACATGCCAGTCGCCGTTCCCCGCGAAGTATTGCTCCATCGACATCCGCGGGAAGTCAACGCCTTCGGCGCGGGCGAGTTCCTCGCACATCTGGTGGTACAGAACAAACGGCGGGACGTCGCCGGGCTCCATCGCGGCCAGCTTTTGCGCGGCCCGGTAGTCTCGCTCGGTGACCAGCGACCCGACCTCGAGGTACTGGTATTTCATCGAATTCGCGAACACCTCTGGTCGCGCCGCCTGCTCCTGGCGACCCTTGTCGCGGCCGGCATGCTCGGGACGCTGCGTGTAGACGAACCGCGAGTGGTTCTTATAGGTGATGGTCGGGGTGTAGGGAGCGTAGACGTATTCTTGCGGCGCTGCGGGCTCCGCAGACGGCCGCGGGCCCTGCGCCGATCGCATCGTCTGCGGATGGGTCCCGGGCGTGTGATATCCCTCGATGAACGCGTCGACGACGGTCTTGTAGTTCGCCGGCAGGAACGTGCGCTTGCGCCAGCGGTAGCGCATGTCCTGCAACCGAAATGGCGCCAGCGCGGTCGGCAGCGGGTCCAGCCACTCGAGCAGATCCGGCGGGTCCTCGGCCATGCTCACGAACACCCAGCCACCCCACGTCCCCACCGCGACGGGACGCAGGCCCCACTGCTGGCGGGGGCGCGGTGCGAATTCGTCGCGACATGGGACGAACGAGGATCGGCCGTCCAATTCATAACGCCAGCCATGGAATTCGCAGCGCAACTCTTTGTTGGCCGAGCAACCGCTGCCGCGGACGACCTTCATGCCGCGGTGCGCGCAGGTGTTGTGGAATGCCTTGATGCTGCCGTCCTTCTGGCGCACCACGGCGATGGACTGCCGGCCGATCGTGTACTCGTAGAAGCAGCCGGCGTCCGGTACTTCCTCTTCGCGACACGCGGGCTGCCACACCCGGGTGAACAATCGCTCCAGTTCGAGGTTCAGGAATTCCGGGTCGATGTACCGGCTCTTGGGCACGAAAGTCTCACCGCAAGCGAACTTTTGTGGCACCCGCTCGGTGGCAAGCTCGGTCATTGTCACACTTTTCGTCGGCTCAGCTGGACGGTGGCTTGTCGAAGATGTTGGGATACAGCACCGCTTCCTTGAACGACGTCTCGATCTCGGCGAACGCGGTCGGGATGTCCCACGTCCCCGACGCCGACACGATCTCGCGTTCGACGACCGGATTGGACATCAGGCTGATCCGCCCGTTCCCGGCGAAGATCACGCGCCGGTTGAGCCAGTCGGACTGCTCGCTGGCCAGATACACGACCGGCGGCACGCAATTCTTCGGTGAAAGGCGAACGTTGGAGTCCGAGTAGTCCATGCTGCCGCCGCCCTTGATGCCCTGCGTCATCCGGGTGCCCGCGATCGGCGCGATGGCGTTGCAGCGCACCCCGTAGTTGCGCAGCGCGTTGGCGCACGAGAAGGTCAGGCCGACGATGCCCATCTTGGCCGCGGCGTAGTTCGGCTGGCTCGGCGCGCCCTGCAAGCCCGACATGGATGTGAAGGTGATCAGCCGGTACTGCCCGCCGCGGTTCTCCCGCCACCAGGCCGCCGCGTGGCGCGTGACGTTGAACGTCCCTTTGAGGTGCACCGACACCACCGCGTCCCAGTCCT
This sequence comes from Mycobacterium sp. E3251, assembly GCF_001666835.1. Taxonomy (GTDB): domain Bacteria; phylum Actinomycetota; class Actinomycetes; order Mycobacteriales; family Mycobacteriaceae; genus Mycobacterium. The sequence continues at coordinate 3,127 of NZ_LZJF01000189.1, forward strand.
GCTCGCTCATCTTGAAGACCATGCCGTCCCGAAGGATCCCCGCGGCGTTCACCACGACGTCCAAGCCGCCGAGCGTCTCGGCGGCGCGGCCGATGAGATCCGCGCATGCGGCGAAGTCGGTGATGTCGGTGGTATCGGCGAATGCCTTGCCGCCACGGCTCGTTATCGCCGCCGCGACGCTTTCGGCCGGACTGGAGTCGTGTCCGGTCCCGTCGACGCCGACGCCCGCATCGGAGACCAGGACCGTCGCGCCCTCGGCGGCCAAGCCCTCGGCCACCGCCGCGCCGATTCCCCGCCCGGCCCCCGTCACCAACGCGGTCCGTCCGTCCAACACACCCATCGTCATCCAACTCCTCGTGGTCTCGCGTCAGAAACGAGCATACAGAACATGCAGACAATATCTGTATAGCTGTTTAGCTATCGCCTACTCGAACCCCCACTCGGCATAGCGGCGCTCCAACTCGGCCATCGCCTCCCGGCCGCCGCGGGTACTGCGTTCTTTCATGAAGTTGAACTCGTCGTCGCGCCACACGAGGTTGCTGAACACCGTGTGGCCCATCGGAACCCAGTCCCCGAACTGCGCCATCCCGACGGCGTGCCAAAACGCGATCAGAGCGTGCTTTCCCACCATCAGGCCGTCGGCCGAGTGGTGAGCGATCGCGCGGGCATAGCGCAACGCTTCGTCGCGGAGCCGCTCGGCGGGCACCACCGAGGCGGCTACCCCCCACTCGCGTAGTTCGTGCGCCGTCACCTTGCGGCCGGTGATCATCGCCTCGTAGCCGCGGTTGGGCCCCATCTTGAGCAGCGCGAGCGGCATGGCCGTGGAGAACCCGGCGAACCCGATGCGCGCCTGAGGGCGGGCAACGTACATGTCATCCGAGACGACCAGAATGTCTGCGGCCAGGGCCAGATTCATCCCGGCGCCCAGCGTGGCGCCCTGGCAGCCGGCGATCACCGTCTTCGGGAACTCCAGCCAATTGGTGAGGTGCCGGTGCAGCCGTCGGGCGTTGCCCAGGCGCGCGGTCTGCGGCAGTCGCTCGCCCTTGCGCAGTCCCGCTTCTTCCACCGGGAGCCGGCGCACGTCGTCGCCGCTACAGAAGTCCTTGCCCTCGGCCAGCAACACGACGACCTTGACCTGGTCATCGTCCTCGGCGCGGTCCAGCCGCTCCTTGAAGAGTCGATGCATTCCGGGAGACAGGATGGCGTTGCGCCGTTCGGGCCGGTTGATGGTGATCTGCGCGATGTGCGGTTCGACAACCTCATAGCGGACCCAGTCCTCGTCGACCTCGAATTCGCCTCCAGCGGCGGAGTCGGTGGCCATCAGCCCTCCTTCGCGCGTTGGCAGTACATAAGTACACTAGTCGATCAATTGTCACATCGGGTGATACGGTCGGCGAATGCCAACATTCACGGTCACCAAGCGGCTCGCCGTGTCACCGGACGCGGTGTGGGCCGTTCTCGCCGACTTCGGTAACGTCGAATGGATCCCCGGACCCAGCGATGTCAGGGTCGAGGGCGAAGGACCCGGCATGCGGCGGTTCATCGCCGCGAGCACCGAGAAGCCGGTCATCGAGACCCTGATCTGGATCAAGCCGGACGAGCGCGCGCTGTCCTACGAGATCACCAACAACCCGATGCCGGTCAGCCGCTTCGTGGCGGTCAACACCGTAACCGAGAGCGCGGATGCCGGCGGAGAATCAATCGTGGTCTGGGACATCGACTACGAGCCCATTGGTGACGACGCCGCCGCGCGCGACGCCATGGAGTCCGTTTACGGCTTGATGGCGGGCTGGGTGCAGGACTTCGCCCAAGCGAGAGGGTCCGGATAGAACACTTAGACAGAAAATGTATATTAGTTTAGGATTGTTCGAGTGATTGATCCTCTCGATCTGGTACTGATCAGCGTCGACGACCACACCGTGGAACCACCCGACATGTTCAACGGCCGGGTGCCAAGCCGTTTCGCCGACGACGCACCGCGCATCGTCGAGGACGCCGACGGCATGTGTTTCTGGGTGTACGACGGTCTGCAGCTGCCGAACATCGGGCTCAACGCCGTTGTGGGCCGGCCCAACGACGAATGGGGATTCGAGCCGTCGCGATTCAGCGACATGAGGTCGGGGTGCTACGACGTCGACGCACGGGTGAACGACATGGACGCCTCCGGGGTCCTTGCGTCGCTGTGCTTCCCGTCGTTCCCGACCATCTCGGGCGCGCTGTTCACCTACCGCGGGGACCGCGACGTGTCCGAGGCGATGGTGCGCGCCTACAACGACTGGCACATCGAGGACTGGTGTGGCCGGCATCCCGACCGGTTCATCCCGATGGGGATCCTGCCGTTGTGGGACGCGAGACTGGCCGCGGCCGAAGTGCGGCGCCTGGCGGGGCGGGGCTGTCGCGCCGTGACGGCTCCACAACACATCGGGAGCTACGGGCAGCCGCCCTGGCAGGATCCGCACTGGGATCCGCTGTGGGAGGCGATCTGCACAGAGAACACGGTCGTGAACATCCACATCGGCACCGGCGGCGGATTGCCGGTGCCGTCGGACCTGACCACCTATCTGGCGTACAACTCGATGCTGCCGATCGACACCCAGCGCTTCGTTGCCGACCTGTTGTTCTCACCCATTGTGAAGAAGTTCCCGTCCATCAAGTTCTCGCTGTCGGAGGGCGGCATCGGATGGATTCCGTTCCTGCTGGAGCGATTCGAGGACATCTACTCGCGACAGCGGGCCTGGACGGGAGACGATTTGGGTGACGGGCTGAGCCCCAGCGACGTGTACCGCCGCAACTTCATGTCGTGCTTCATCCGCGACCGGGTCGGCATCGAGATGCGGGGGCGCATCGGAGTGGACACCATCTGCTGGGAGATGGACTACCCGCACTCGGACAGCAGCTGGCCGGACGCGCCCGAGCAGCTCGCCGCCCAGTTGGAGGGCTGCACACCCGACGAGGTCGAGGCGATCACCTGGCGTAATGCGGCCCGCGCCTTCGGCTACGGCGGAGTCGAGCGACGGGGCAGGGAACACTGCACCGTCGCGGCGCTGCGGGAAAGAATTGCCGGCCTGGATCTGTCGGCGCCGAAGGTGGACGCCGGCCGCGCGCCCAGGGCGGGCGCTACCGCGATCACGTACGGCGACATGAAGGTACGGATGGCGTCGATCCTTCGCGGTGGGGCGTGACCGAACCGGATTACGGGGTCGTCCTCACCGGGGCTGATCGGCGGTTCCGCGACGAGGTGCGCGGGTTTCTTGCAACGGCATTGACCTCGGACGTGCGCGTCCAGGGCCGCGACGAGATGGATCGATTGAGCCGAATGCGCCTGTGGCAGAGACGTCTTCACGACGCGGACTTGGCGGCGATCTCATGGCCGTCCGAATTCGGTGGTCGCGCGGCCACTCCGGTGCAGCAGCTCATCTTCAACGCCGAGATGGCCGCCGCGCACGCTCCAGAGCCCATCAACCGCAGCGCCGTCAATCAGCTCGGCCCCACGATCATTCAGTGGGGTACCGACGAGCAACGCCAACGCTATCTGCCGAAGATCCTTTCGGGCGAAGAGGTGTGGTGTCAGGGATTCAGCGAACCCGACGCGGGCAGTGATCTCGCCGCCCTGAAGACCAGGGCCGAGATCCACGGCGAAGAGCTGGTCATCACCGGGCAGAAGGTGTGGACGTCCAAGGCGCAATACGCCGACTGGATCTACATCCTGGCACGCACGGATCCCACGGCGGACAAGCACCAAGGAATCAGCTACATCCTCATACCCCTACGCACCAGCGGGATCGAGGTGCGCCCGATCCGCCAGATCACCGGGCAGGCCGAGTTCAACGAGGTGTTCTTCGATTCGGTGCGGGTGCCGCTCGCCAACGTGCTCGGCCCACTGCACGGCGGCTGGCGGGTGGCCAAATCCACGCTGGGCTACGAGCGCGTCGGACAGAGCCGCACCCATCGGATCGAACGGCGGCTGGCGATTCTGATCAAGATGGCGCAGGAGCAAGGAGCGCTGGGGCACGAGGGCTGCGGCGACGGCTACGTGGCCGATCGGATCGTCGGTTTCGCCGCGCGGGTGGAGGCGCTGCGTCAGATCTCGGCCCAGGCGACGGCCGCCGGCGTCCGCGGTGTCAGTCCCGGACCCGAGGCGTCGGTGGCCAAGCTGTTGACATCGGAAGTCGATCAGGAGATGGCCAATTTCGGGCTGGAACTCACCGGGCCGGGTGGCACCCTGGAGCGCGGCTCGGCGGGGGCGACGAACAACGGGAACGTCGCACGGAGCTACCTGCTGATGCGGGCCGCGACCTTCGGTGCGGGCACATCTGAGGTCCAGCGCAACGTGATCGCCGAGAAGCTGCTGGGACTGCCGCGTGACCCCTGATGCCCCGTCGTCGCTGAGCGAACTCGCACGCAGCGCGGCCGAACTCGAGCAGTTGCGGGCGTCGGCCGATGACGCCCTCCGAAAAGTGTGGTCTGCCAGCTCTTTTCGGGGCCTGCTCGATGGCCCCGGCCCGGTGTTCGACCCGAAGCTCTGGCAGACGATCGTCGAGGCCGGCTGGGCCGACGTCTTGGTTAGCGAGGCCGCCGGGGGCGGAGGGGGCGGGCTCCGTGATCTGTGCGTGCTGGCCGAGGCCGCCGGCGCGGCGTCGGCCCCTGTCCCGCTTGCGATGGTGGCTGCCACGGGATGGTGCGAGAACCGCTGCGCCGACGGGATTCCCCTGCTGCTGCCCGAGCGCGGAGAGCGCACCGCGGCGGGCGTCTCCGGAGTGTGGCCGCTCGTGCCGTTCGGTGCGGTCGCAACCAAGTTGTTGGTCTGCGCGGGCGACGGAGAGTCCGCCGTGCTCGGGGTTGTCGAACCGGCGGAGGCGGGCGTGGTGCGCGAGCCGGTGACGCCCCTGGATCACAATCCCGGCGCACGAATCACGCTGAGCGATGCGCCGATTCAGGTCCTCGAGACTGGGCCGGGTGCGGTCCGCCGCCACGGTGAAGCCGCGCTGCGCGGCCTGATCGGCCGGGTGGCCGAGTTGGTTGGCATTGCGGCGGCCGCCAACGAGGCCGCAACCGAGTACGCGAAGCTGCGCGTCGCGTTCGGCCGCCCGATCGGCGCCTTCCAGGCGATCAAGCACCGCCTGGTCGATCAGCGGTGCGCGATCGAGATCGGGCGGGCGCTCGTCAATCGTGCCGCCGACGCCTGCCAACACGGGCATCCTGAGGCCCCCGCACTGGGCTCCCTCGCCGCCTACTGGGGCGTCGACGCGCTGCGTACCGTGCCCGAGGGCGCCACCCAGGTGTTCGGCGGCATCGCGTACACGTGGGAGCACGATGCCCACGTTCATCTCCGCCGGGCGGCCAGCGCCGCGGGAAATCTCGGTCAGCGCGCGCACCACCGCGACATCGTCACGCGCTGGCTTACGGGGCGCTATCCGGTGGAGCAGCCGGGAGGTGGCGGGTGACCTCGTTCCTCTCGGGTGTCAAAGTCCTTCAGGTCGGCGATGGGATCGCCGCTGCGGCGGCCACGTCGCTGCTGGCGAACCTCGGCGCCGAGGTGAGTAAGCTCGGCGGCGGTTTCTCGCCGCCCCGGGTAGGGCCGATGATCGCGGTTGGCGCCGCGACGGTGCCACTGGTTGACGTGGTTCTCGATCGTGGCAAGCGAGTCCTGCGATCACCAAGCGACACATCGGCATTGATCGACGCACACGACATCGTGATCGTCGACCACGACGCCGCGATCGACCCGCCGCAGGCCAGAAACGCCGTGGTGGTGAGCGTCAGCCCATTCGGCCTGACCGGACCGCGCTCCGTCGAGCGGGGTGGTGAACTGATCGCCCAGGCGGCCGGTGGCATGCTCGCTACGATCGAGGGCTCCGACGGGACGCCGGTGCCCGCCCCTGGCTATGTCGCGCTCAAGGCGGCGGGCGCGGTGACGGCGCTGGCGGCCCTGCACGGCCTCGATCGGCGCAACGCTACGAGCGCGCCGGTGAGCGTGGATGTGTCGGTGCAGGAGGCGGTCGCATTCACCGCGGCCCTTCCCGAGTGCGCCCACGTGCTGTACTCCTGCCCGGGAAGGGCGGGCAGCGGGCGCTATCTCGCCCCGTCGGGCTTGTTCGCCTGCCGCGATGGACTGGTGCGCATCACCGCCGTCGAAAATCACCAGTGGACCGGACTGTTGGTGGCCTTGGGTCATCCCGCATGGGCCACGGGCCTGGGCGAACGAGCCGCGCGGATAGAGCACGCCGATTTGATCAACCACCACGTCGGGGCGTGGGCGGCGACGCTCCTCAAGGAAGACTGCGCAGCCCTGTTGCAGGCCAACGGCGTGCCTTCGACGCCGGTGAATACACCCGCAGAGATCCTGACGTCGCCCCAATTCGCTTCTCGCGGAGCCATTTCGGTGACTCGACTGGGCGGTACTGCTCTGTCCGTACTGGCCCCCCCATGGGCGACGCGCCCGGGCGGGCGATTCGGACGGCACCGCACAGGCCGGCTGAACGACCTGCGAGTCGCCGAGCTGACCCACGTCCTGGCCGGGCCGATCGTCGGCGCGCTCCTCGGTGGGATGGGTGCCCGGGTGCTGCGACTGGAAGACCGCGACCGACTCGACATCTACCGGCGCACCGGACCGTTCGCCGCAGGGCAGCCCGGCGTCGAGCGCGGCGCGTATTTCGCGGTGGCCAACCACTCCAAGCGCAGCGCGCTGATCGATCCCGGCCGGGCGACGCAGGACGTCGCCGCCGCCCTCGAGGAAGCCGACGTGCTGATCGAGAATGTCGGCGCGGCGCGGCTGACCCGGCTCGGCGTCGACCCCGTCGAAATCGCCGACTCGGGCCGGTTGGTGATGCGGGTCTCGGGTTTCGGGTCGACGGGTCCCATGGCCGGATACCGCGTGTACGCCAACAACGTTCAGTCCTACGGGGGTCTGGCCGGACTCACCACGGGATCCGACGGGTCGCCGGCGCGGCTCGGCACGGTAATCGCCGACCCGCTGTCTTCGGTGGTGGCCGCCACCGTGATAGCGGCGTGGGCGCTCGGGCCTGCCCGCGACTCCGGGGCGGTGATCGATCTGTCCATGGCCGAGGTGGTGGCGTCCACGGTGGCCGAATTCGTCGCCGCGGCTTCGGCCGCCGAGGGGGTGGTGTCCGACAGTGGGGCCGCCGCGCGGGGCGGCGTCTACCGTGGCGCCGATGACCGTTGGGTGGCGGTCGAACTCTCGGCTCCCGCGGACTGGGCGCGCCTGGCGGAATTGGCCGAGGAACCCGATCAGCTCGCCGCGCTGATCGCCGGCGCGCCGGCCGGCGAGGCGGCAGCGCGCCTGACGGCCGCGGGGTTGCGCGCTGCGGTCGTGCAACGCGCGGACGACCTGGTGGACGACCCCCACCTGGCCGCGCGGGGATTCTTCCCGGAGATCACCCACCCCGATCCGGATATCACCACCGCGCGCCTGGTCGGTCTCCCGTGGCGATTCACCGGGCAGGGCCCGATCCCGCTGGCACCGCCGCCGGCCCTGGGCGACGCGAATGCCCGTCAGGAGAGGATGACAAGTGCCGGCTGATCCACCCAGTGATGAGACTGCGACGGTGTGGGCGTCGACGTTCGTGCCGTCGAGGTCGCCGATTCCCGAGTTCGGCCAGGAGGGCTACTCCGTCGCATGGGTCGACACCCGCGACGGCCGGGTGCAACTCCTGGTATCCGGGCCACGGCCCGGGCCCGGTGCCGTTGGCCGAATCGTCGAGCGGAAGCTTGGCGAGGCTGAAGTGCTGCTCTTCGAGGCGGATCCGGCGTGACGGGCGTCCACGTCGCGGGCGTCGGGCTCACCCCGTTCGGCAAACACGGCGACGCCGCGCTCGCACAGTTCGGGGTGACGGCCGCTCGGCAGGCGCTCGAGGACGCGGGTCTCGGCTATGACGCCATCGGCGAGGTCTTCTGCTCGTCGTCGATGGCACCGCCGCAGACCGGGCTGAAGGTCGCGCATGCGTTGGGACGCAGCGGGATCCCGGTGACCGCGATCGAAAGCGCCTCGGCGGGGGGCATGGTCGCCCTGCGGCATGCTGTGTGGGCGGTGGCGTCGGGCCGCTGCGGGGCGGCGTTGGCGATCGGCTATGAGAAGACGACCGCGCTCGAGCCCGGCGGGGTGGTACCGGCGGCGGTCGATTTCTGGGACCGGTTCCCGCCGCAGATCCACTACGCGATCGAGGCGAATCGCTTTCTGTACGAGGCGAACTGCGCGCCGGATGTTATCGGTGCCGTCGCGGCCAAGTCGTATAACCAGGCGCGCCTGAATCCGCTGGCGGCTCGGCGCAACGACCACGAGGTGACCGTTGAACAGGTGATGTCGTCGCGGATGATCGCCGAGCCGCTAACCAAGATGATGTGTCACGCCTCGGTCGACGGCGGCGCCGCGATCGTCGTGACGTCCGGACAACGCCCGCGGTCCGTGGCGATCAACGCCATCGAGCAGACGAGTTGGCCCCGCGACCCGGGCTGGCCGCTGGCCGGTCCGTGCGTCGGTCCGCCGTCGCAAATAACCCTGACGGCACGCCGGGCTTACGCCGCGGCGCAGGTCGCGGCGAATGACGTCGGAATCGTTTCCCTGCATGACATGTGCGCCAGCGAGGAGGTCACCGCGCTGATCGCACTCGGCCTCGTCGACGTCAAGGACGTCGCCGAACTCGTTCAGTCGGGCGGGTTGGGATCCAAAGGCAGGCTGCCGACCAACACCGACGGCGGCTGCCTTGCCCGCGGGCACGCGTTCGGTGCAACGGGACTGGCCCAGGTCGCGGAGGTGGTGAGTCAGCTTCGTGGAGAGTCGGATTCGCGGCAGGCCGCCGATCCGCGCGTCGGGCTGGCGCAGGCGATGGGGGGCGGTGGGTCCTGTGTTGTGGCCGTACTGGGTCGGTGATTCGGCCCTCAGCCGGGGTCTTCGTAAGACCGGCCGAGAAATCGTTCGACGAGGGCGCGTTCGTCGGCGGGGTCCCTCACCGGCCACCACCACAGCGCCAGGAACGCCCGGATAAGCCATTGGGCGGCAAGTGGATCCGCATTGTCGGATCCGAGCATGTCATAGGCGAGTGCGGTGACAGCGGGGGAGTTCGTGAGCCACTCGCTGCGCGGCACCGTCGGTGCGGTCTGCATGAGCTGAGCCAACGGATCAGAGCGCAGGCGCTGCAAAGCCAGGATGGTGGCCGTCACCACTCGTTCGCGGCCGGTCAGGTCTTTGATGGCCTCGCGCACGGTATCGACGATACGGCTTGCCTGGAGGGCAACCACCGCGTCCCTGATGGCCGCCTTTCCGCCGGCGTGCCGGTAAATCGTCGCCGGTGAGCAGTGGACCGTTTCGGCGAGGCTCTCGATGGTGAACTCGTCGTATCCGACGTGCGAGATGAGGTCGGCGGCGGCCGCATATATCCGTTCTGCGGCTGCGCTGCGGCGATCCCGGCCCACCAGCCAGTCGTTCTGTGCCATACAACCCTCCCGTACAGCCAACAGAAACTTCCCTCAGGCTGAGAATTATCGGTAACAATTCTCAGGCTAACGCGCTGGTCCTCCCGCGCAAGGGGTTTGGGGTGCACGGACGGCGCGGCGGGAGGCTTATCAAACTTTCCTCGCCCTATTGACCGCGCCGGCGGTCACCTTCAGCCTGGGTCTATGGCGGTCTTGAGCGACCCGGTCGATTTCTTCGGTGCCGAGGCTTTGCAGGATCCGTATCCGATGTATGACCGGATGCGCGCGACGGCTCCGGTGCATCGCATCGCCGGTTCCGACTTCTATGCCGTGTGTGGCTGGGAAGCGTTGATCGAGGCCGTCACTCGGGTCGATGACTTTTCGTCCAATCTCACGGCAACCATGATTTTCCGCGAGGACGGCAGCATCGGGGCATTGCCGATGATGGAGGCGGGAAGCCCCACCCACGCCCTGGCCACGGCCGATGATCCGGCGCACGCACTGCACCGCAAGATCTTGCTCCCACACCTGTCCGCGCGCCGGGTGCGGATCATCGAGGAATTCGCTGCGGAGACCGCCGAGCGCCTGTGGGAGGAGAACCTGCACCAAGGACGCATCGAATGGATGGGCGCGGTGGCGAACCGGCTTCCGATGATGGTGGTCGCAAAATTGCTGGGCCTGCCCCATGCCGATGTCGACAAACTGATCCGGCTGGGTTACGCCACCACCACCCTGCTCGACGGCGTCGTCACCGAGGCGCAGCTCGCGGAGGCCGGGGTTGCGGCGTTCGAACTGTCCGCGTACGTCATGGAACATTTCGACAAGGCGGATACCGCGGACAAATCCGGGCTGATACCGGACATGGCCGCCCGCTACGCCTCTGGCGAGGTGGACCAGGCCGTGGCGATGGGCATCATGCTCACGCTGTTCAGTGCCGCCGGCGAGTCGACCGCCTCGTTGTTGGGCAGTGCGGCATGGATTCTCGCCGACCGCCCCGAGGTCCAACAGCGGATTCGCGAAAACCCGGAATTACTGGGCAATTTCATCGAAGAAACACTGCGCTACGAGCCGCCGTTTCGTGGCCACTACCGCCATGTGTGGCGTGACACCACCCTCGGCGGGGTAGAGGTGCCGGGGAATGCGCATCTGATTCTTTTATGGGGAGCCGCCAACCGCGACCCCGAGCACTTCGAGTCGCCCAACGAATTCCTTCTCGACCGCAGCAACGGGAAGGGGCATGTGACGTTCGGCAAGGGCGTGCATTTCTGCGTCGGGGCGGCCCTGGCCCGGTTGGAGGCTCAGATCGTGTTCAAGATGCTACTGGAGCGCACCACCTGGATCGACGCGTGTGACGTCGGAGATTGGCTGCCCAGCATCCTGGTCCGGCGGCGGAAGCGTCTGGAGCTCGTCGCCCGGTAGCGGCCCACGACGCGCGCGTCAGTGGCCGAGTAACCGGGCCAGCGGCGTCAGCGGGTACACGCCGCCGGCGCGGTTGAGAACCGGCTCCAGTAAACGCATTTGCCGCATGATGCGGCTGTGGAACAGCCGAATGAGCTCGGTGTCCATGTTGTCCGGCGCCTGCAGCACGAATGCCTCCAGCGCCGCATCGCCCGCACGCCAGTCGGCGTATCGGGAGCCGAGTAAGCGTTCGACGTCGTCGAGGTTTTCGGATTCGATCGCGGGACCCTGCCGGCAGACGCCGGCAACGTAGCGCGCGGTTTGCGCGGTTTGATGCCGGCGAAAGCGCTCAATCTCGGTCTCGGCGGGTACTTCTTCGATGATGGGTGCCAACGCGTCGATAAGGCCGCTCTGGCGGACATCTGTCGCCTGCGGGAGTCGGTAATCGTCGAGGGCGACGCCCTCGACCGCGGCCATGGCTTCGACTGCGTTGAGCGAGCATTGCTGAAACCACTCCTCATATTGCAGCAAGTCGCTCATTGGAAAAGGGTTGTGCAAGACCATCACCAACGAGAGAGGCGTGGTGAGCGAGAACTGCGCGGTGTGGAACTCGACCACCGGCAGGTCCAGTTCCACACCGGAAACCTCCTCATAGCGCCGGAACGCGCGCTCGAGGTCGCCGAAGGGCTCGGAGATGTCGCGCAGGCGCAGTCCTGCGAGGTCATGGGCGGTGTCGCCGAGGTAGGCCAGTTCGACGTCGAGCAGTCCGGTCACACGACCGTCGGCGAACATGAACTGTCCGGGATCGCCGAGGACGAAGCGGGGGTCGAACCGGTGCGCGGGAACGTGGCGGCGGATCCAGCCGATGCCGAATTCCAGAAACGGCTCCGGGCGCTTTTTGGTAGACCGATACCTCGCGACGGACGCTTCGAAGCTCGACAACGCATGCTGCTGAGGGTCTTTGGGCAACTTGAGCCCGACGGCAGAGAACTCACCCGGATCCAACCGATGGATCCGCGCAAGGATTTCCATGTATTCGTCGATGACCGAGTCGCGTTCCGCTGCACTCGGCGAGGTTGACAGATTGGTGGCGCCGGGCAGGCGATCCATCACGATGGCCGGTGGTGCGTCAATCCGACCGTGAATGTGTGGGACTGGAATCCCTTGCTTCTCCAGGGCTTCAAGGACGTCTGCTTCTCGATGGGTGGACAACGAGAACTCCATGCCCTCGCGGTTGCCCCGCACATACAGCGGCACGATCGTGCCGTCGCGTTCGACGTCGGCGAACCAGGCCGGACGCCAACGTGGTTGGCGCTCGAAGGCCCGCACGGGCCCCAGGTGACTCTCGAGCCAGCTTCGAACCGCCTCATCGTGTGTCATGTCATCGGGGAGGTCAGAAGCCCATTTTCAGCGCGGCACCGGCGTCGATGAACATCTGCAGCCCGGTGACGTATCGCGATTCGTCAGAGGCGAGGTAGACCACGGCGTGCGAGATGTCCTCGGGCTGCACCCAGGGCACCGGCATCGCCTGGAGCATCGGGTAGATCACGAAGGCATCGTCGTGTGTCGGAGCCTCCAGGTCGGGCCGGAACGTCTTGTACATCATCGGGTTGTTCATCATCGCGGTGTTCACGTTCGTCGGGTGCACGGCGTTGACGCGTATCTCGCGCGCCGCCAGCGTCATCGCCATCGATTTGACCCAGTCGCGGACGAACTTCTTGGCCAGACCGTAGCCGAGCCCGCCGGGGCCCGAGTTGCCGCCACCGTTGAACATGTCGTGTTGGGAGACCAGTCCGGCGATCGAGCCGGTGGCGATGATCGACGCACCGGTGTCCAGATGGTCGAACGCGGCGTTGACGGTGTTGACAACGCCGAGAAAGTTCACGTCGAGCACGTCGCGGAACGCCGGATACCCTTTGTGCTCTCCGTGCGGGCAGATGCCGGCGTTGGCGACGACGACGTGCAGCCCGCCCAGTTGGGCAACGCCGTCGTCGATCGCCTTCTTCAGGGCCGCCCGATCCCGCACATCGGCCACCGCGGTGACCACCCGCCGGCCGGCCTTCTCCACCAGCTTCGCCGTCTCGTCGAGGTCGCTCTTGCGTGCCATCGGGTAGTCGTTGGTCGCGATGTCGTCGCAGATGTCAACGGCGATGATGTCGGCACCCTCGTCGGCGAGATGGACTGCGTGACTACGTCCTTGGCCGCGCGCGGCACCCGTGACGACCGCAACTTTGCCGCTGACTCGATTCATCTGCTTACTCCGTTGGTTGGATCTTAAGAGGGCTGTCGATCACGCGATGGTTCCGCTGTCCTTGAGGGCGATGATGTCGTCCCAGTCCTTGCCCAGTTCGAGCAATAGCGCCTCGGTATGTTCGGCGAACTCCGGTGTCGGGCCGAGAGTAAACGGTGTCTGATCGAAAAGCACGGGGCTAGAGACCAACTCGAGGGCACCGCCGCTGCCTTGGATGGGCGCGATGACACCGTTTGCCCTCACCTGCTCGTCAGCCACAACATCCATCGTGTTCTGTACGGGCGCCCACTGCCCTTCGAAACCGGCCAGCGCTTTGCGCCAGTGCTCGAGGGTTTTGCTTCCGAGCACCTCGCGCAGGATCGCAGTTGCCTGCGCCGCGTTGCGGGTTAGCAGCTCATGGCTGGCAAAGCGTTCGTCGGTGGCAAGCTCGGGGAGTCCGACCCGCGCACAGAAGTCCGCCCAATAGCGGAAACCTTGCATCATCGACAATCCCATGTACCGCCCGTCGCCGGTGCGGTAGAAGCCCACCAGCGGATTGTGCGGGGCGACGTTGGCGCCGGCTGGGTTTGCCTGCCACGGCTCTCCGGAGATCAGCGCGGCGTTGACTGCCACCCCCATCGCCCACACCCCCACTCCGAGGAGCGACACATCCACCACCTTGGCCTCACCGGTCCGATCACGAGCGAACAGCGCCGCCGCGATTCCGCCGGCAATTGTCATGCCGCCCAGAGAATCTCCGTACGCCGGGCCGGGTTGTGCGACGACGCCGCCCATATCGGGCGGGGTGACGCTTGCCCCGCTACCGCCTCGGCTCCAGAAGCCGGTCATGTCGTAGCCACCGATGCCGGCCTCGTCGCCGAGCGTTCCGTATGCGCTGCCCCGCACATAGACGATGTCGGGATTCGCCGTCCGCAAGTCATCGACGTCGATCCGCAGTTTGGCACGGGCGTCGGGCAAGAAGTTGGTCAGGAAAACGTCGCTTGTGCGCGCAATGTCCATCAGCAATTCATGGCCGGCCGGTGTCGAGATATCCAGGGCGATAGATCGTTTGCCGCGGTTCGCGTGCTCCATGACGGGGTTGCGGTCGCCGGCGATCTGCACGTTGCCGAGCTGACGTAGGCCCCGCTGGGCATCGCCGGTGCGCGGATGTTCGATTTTGAGTACGTCGGCGCCCCAGTCCGCAAGCACCGCACCGGCGGCCGGAACGAACGTCCACTGGGCAACCTCGAGGACGCGTACGCCTGCCATGGGTCCGCTCATGGGCACGCCCCTCAGCGGTAGTCGAGCACAACAGGCAGGTGGTCGTGCGTGTGCACCAGCGTCGACACGCGGGGCACTCGGTCGCCGACCACGTGAATCCCCTTGGCGCGCCGCGCCACTTCTTCCAGCAGCAGACGAGCTTCGCGTCGAGCCAGGGCGGCGCCCATGCAGAAGTGCTCGCCGACCCCGAAGCCGAGGTGATTGGCGGCGTCCTGGCGGTGGATGTCGAACTGTTCGGCGGTCGGGCCCCAGTGCTCCTGATCGCGGTTCGCGGACGCATAGGCGAGCAGCACCCCGTCGCCTTCCTTGACCTCCGCACCGCGCAGACGGACGTCGCGAGCCGCCTGCCGGGCCATGCTCATCACCGGCGTCCAGTAACGCAGCACCTCCTCGACGGCGTTGCCGCTCAGGCCAGGATCGGCGAACAACACCGCCGATTGGTCGGGATGCGTGTCGAGGCAATCGGCGATTCCCGCGATCAGGCTCTGCGTGGTCTCACTGCCGGCGGCGAGCAAGGTGAGCGCGTAGATCATCACCTGCATGTCGTCGAAGGGCACCCCGTCAACGGTCACCTGGGAGAGCATCGTGAGCAGATCGTCCTGAGGATGCTCCTTGCGTTCGGCGACGAGGCCCATCAGATAGGGCCCGATGTGTTCGAAGATGAACGCGTAGTCCTCGTCGCTCGCGGCCCCACCACCGACATTGGCGATCGTGGTCGCCCAGCCCGCGACCTTCGGCCAGTCTTCCTCGGGCACTCCCAGCAGGTAAGCGAACACATACACGGGGATGGGCTCGGCGACCCGTTGAATCCAGTCGAATTCACCCTTCGGCAGGTCGTCGAGCACATCGTTGACGACCTGGCGTACCCGGGCCTCCATCTTGGCGACCGCGGCCGGCGTGAACCGCACGCCGACAGCCTTGCGGTGCACTCGGTGCACCGGCGGATCCATGAACATGATGCCGCGGTTGCCATATCCCTGAGGGTCGCGGCCCTCCCGGTGCGCGATCAGATCCATCATGATCCCAATGCGCTCCGACTTGAACTTCTCGGGTCGAGCCGAGATACCCTTGATGTCTTCGTACTTGGTGATGACCCAGAACTGGCCCTCCTCGTACCAATGCACGGGGTCGTGTTCGCGCAACTGCGCGAATGTGGCGTTCGGGTCGCCGAGGTAGAACGCCGGCTCGTCGAAGCGGGCCGCTGTGATCGTCACCATAAGACTGAACAATAGAACATCAACTGTTAATCTGCGAGTAGCCGTCCCCGCGAGGCCTGGCTGCGGCGCGGCGTTGGCAGAAGAACAAAATCTGTTTTATTGTTGCATGGTGAGCGTCGGGTTGTCCCACCTTCGGGTATGCGACCTCGGCGGTCAACTGGCCGGCGCCGGGGCGACTAAGATCCTGGCCGCCTTCGGTGCCGAAGTCATCCGAGTCGAAGACCCCGCAACGCGCGGGATGTGGGACGCGCTGCGCGGCGTCGGCCCGTTCGTCGACGAGCGCCGGGGCGTGAATCTGGGTGCCGGCTTCAACAACCACAACGTGGGCAAGCTCGGAGTGACCATCAACCTGCGTCAAGAGGCAGGCAAGCAGCTGTTGCGTGAGCTGATCGCCCTCTCCGACATCGTCTGCGAGAATTTCGCCGCCGGCGTGCTGGACAGGATGGGTTTCGGCTACGACGAGCTGCGCCGGATCAAGCCGGACATCATCTACGTCTCCAACTGCGGCTTCGGACATAGCGGCCCCTACCGCGATTTCAAGACCTGGGGTCCCATCGTTCAGGCGCTGAGCGGGCTGACCTTCACCGCCGGGTTGCCCGACCGTGAGCCCGCGGGATGGGGCTACTCGTACATGGACCACGTCGCCGCCTACTACATGACGGTCGCGATCCTGGCGGCACTGCATCAGCGCGAACGCACCGGCGAGGGTCAACACATCGACTTGGCCACCGTGCCTGCGGGCATCGCGATGCTGCCCACCGAGGTGCTGGATTGGACGGTCAACGAGCGGCCCGCGCGCCGGCCGGGGTTCCCGGACGGTAACCACGCCGACTTCGGTGAGATGGCTCCGCATGGGATCTACCCGTGCCTGGGCGAGGACCGGTGGATCGCCATCGCCTGCCGCGATGACCGCGACGTCGCCCTGCTGTCCAAAGTCGTCGACGAACCGCGATTGACAGACGACCGATTCGCGACCCTAGAGCAGCGGTTGCTCGGCGCCGACGCACTCGACGCACTCGTCAGCGCCTGCACCAGAACTCGCGAAGCCTCCTCGCTGGCAGCCGAACTCACTGCGGCCGGGGTGCCGGCGAGTGTCGTGAAGTCGCCGCGGGAACGGATCGACGAAGACCCGGATCTCGCCGAGTGGGGACTCTTTCCGACCGTGACGCACACCGAGATCGGGACGGTGCGCGTCGAAGGGGTTCCCCTGCGAATGTCGGCCTCGCCGTGGAACATTTCGCGGGCCGCGCCGTGTCTGGGCGAACACAACCGAGACGTGCTGGGCGGGCTGCTCGGGCGCAGTGATCAGGAGCTGGACGAATTGACGAAGCGGGGTGTGATCTGAACGCGCTGAGCGGGATTCGCATCGTCGAGATCAGCGGCCAGTTCACCCCCGTCGGGGGAAGGTTGCTCGCCGAACTCGGCGCGGAGGTCGTCGTGGTCGAACCTCCCGCGGGATCCTCACATCGGTCGCGACCGCCGTTCGCGCACGACAACATCGGGTCGGATACCAGCCTGCGCTGGTGGAGCGGCAACGTGGGCAAGAGGTCGGTGACCGTCGATCTCGACACCGCGGAGGGTGCCAACGCACTGGGGCTCCTGATCGCCGGCGCCGACATCGTGATCTCCGGGTCCGGCCCCGTCGGCGACGCCCGGCACCCGTCGCTGATCTGGGTGGCGGTCACCCCATTCGGCCTCGACAGCATGCGGGCCGACCAACCCGTCACCGACCTCACCATGCTTGCCGGCGGGGGTCCGGTCTGGAACTGCGGCTACGACGATCACTCCCTGCCGCCGGTCCGCGGCGCCGGCGAGCAGTCGGCCAACCTCGCCGGCCTGTATTGCGCGATCGGAGCGCTGGTGGCCCTTGCGCACCGGGACCAGACCGGCCAGGGTCAGCTCGTCGACGTCAGCGTCAATGCGGCCTGCAACGTCAGTTCTGAGCAGACGACGTACCACTGGCTGGTCAACAACGAGACGTGCGTCCGCCAGACCGGCCGTCACGCGTACTTCACGCGGAGCCAACCGACGCAGGTCCGGTGCGCCGACGGCGCCTACGCCACCACCGGCGTGCTACCCCGCAAGCCGACCGAATTCGCGAACCTGCTGACCTGGCTCGCGGACCTCGGCCTGACCGACGAGCTTCCCGAGGCGGTGTTCCTGGAAATGGCCGCCTCTCGCGACGAGCCGGTCGACATCGCGATGATCGGTGCCGACGACGAGACCACCGCGATACTGATGGCGGCCCGCGACGCGATCACCTTGATTGCTTCCCGGATGCCGGCGAATGAGTACTTCCTGGAAAGCCAGCGACGCGGATTCCCCGCCGGAGCGGTGCTGTCACCCGACGAGGCCTTCGAGGACGAACACATCGCCGCCCGCGGGTTTCACGTGCCGGTCCACCACCCGGAACTGGGGGAGACGTTCCGCTATCCGGGCACGCCATACCTTTTCAGCGCCACTCTTGCGGGCGGCCCCGTACGGCCACCCTTGCTCGGGGAACACAACGCGCTGCTCGACGAACTCGCCGACGACACCGCATGACCCCCGGTGACCGCCTCACCCATATCGGGCTGTGCGTCAGCGATCTCGAAAGATCCGTCCGATTCTATTGCACGGCAATGGGATTCGACGAAAGCGGCCGCCTGACGGTCGACGGGCCCGAGACGGCACGGCTGCTGGGCGTGCCCGGGCTGGTGCTGGTCTTGGTCTACCTGCAACGCGACGGATTTCGCCTCGAGTTGCTCGGCTACCCGGTACCGGGTGTGCGCGAGAAGCGCCGGCCCCGCCGGATGAACGCTGTGGGCTTCACGCACCTGTCTTTCCGCGTCGACGACGCGGACGCGGTCGTCGCGCGTATCGAGCGCCTGGGTGGCCAAGCCCGACCGGAACGAACGGTCACATTCGACGGCGGCAACCGGGGACTGATGGCGACTGACCCCGACGGCAACTGGATCGAGTTGATCGAGCGCACGCCGCCGAGCGACTGAGCAGTTAGTCACTCAACGTCCGATTGTTCATTGCGATGATAGAGTCAGGGCTGTGCCAGCGACCAGCGAGTTGATGTATTCGCCGTTCTCCAAGGCGATCTTCGACGATCCGTACCCGGTGTACCGGAGATTGCGCGACGAGGCGCCGGTCTACCGGGATCCCGAAAACCGCTGGTGGGTCCTGTCCAGGTTCGACGACGTGTCGCAGGCTCTGCGGGATTGGGAGACGTTCTCGTCCAAGCGCGGTCCGGCACCGGAGAACCCGGACAACGACGGACGGAAGTACTCGGTGATCTCGATGGACCCGCCCCGCCACGACCGCGTTCGCGGGGTCCTCAAAGGGTTCTTCACGCCAAAAGCGGTCGCCGCCATGGAGTCTGCCCTGCGGGCCGTGGTCCACACGCACCTTGGCCGGCTGCAACCGGGTACCACCGTCGACGCGATGGAGGCGTTCGCGTTCTCGGTGCCCACGGACGTGATCGGTGATCTGCTCGGCGTGCCGCACAGCGACCGCGCGCAGCTGCGCGTCTGGTGGGAGGCCTTCCTCACCCGGGAGGAAGGGCAGGTCGCGATGCCGGCCAAAGCCATCGAGGCCAACCGCCTGATCAGCCAGTACATCGGTGACCTGATCGAACGGCGCCGCACCGACCCGGGTGACGACCTGATCAGCGTCGTGCTGCAAGCCACGTTCGACGACCCCGAGGCCGGTGGCCAGCGCGCCCTGACCCCGCACGAGGTGCTCATGTTCTGCAATCTCCTGTCGGCCGCCGGCTCGGAAACCACGCAGAAGCTGATCTCCAACGGCCTCGTCGCGCTCGCCGAGCACCCCGAGGAGTGGCAGCGCATCGTGAAGGACCGCAGCGTCATTCCCGCCGCGGTGAACGAGGCGCTGCGCTACGACACGCCGAGCCACTGGGTGGCTCGCACCTTGACCAGGCCCGTCGAGCGACACGGCGTCACCATGGACGCCGGCGACTGGGTGCTGCTGCTCCTGGGCAGCGCCAACCGCGACGAACGGCGTTACCACGATCCCGACCGCTTCATCATCGACAGGCCGCGCGGCACCGACGTGTATTTCGGGTGGGGAATCCACATCTGTCTCGGGCAATGGTTGGCTCGCCGCGAGGCGCAGCTGGTGTTCGAGTACATCGCCGACAGGTTCCCCGACTACGCCATCGGGGCGCGCGAACGCGTGCTCACCGCGACGGTACGCGGATACACCAGCGTGGAGATGACCCTGCGCTGACCATGGAGATCGCCTTCACCGACGAGCAGCAACTGCTCCGCGACACCGCCGCGCAGCTGGGGGAGAGCGTGGGGGTTACCAGTGCGGACGAGATCGCGACCGGCGAGGCGCTCGACGCCCAGTGGCGCCGCCTGGTGGATCTCGGTGTGCCGACGTTGCGTTCGCCGCGCCTGTGCGGACTCGAGGCGAGCGGCGTCGAAACCGTCATCGTGATCGAAGAACTCGCCAGAACCCTCAGCGCCGTTCCGGTGACGGGCCAGGCGGTGCTGGCCACCGAGCTCCTGGAGGCGGCCGGAGCCGAGAAGGAATTGGAGCTCGTCGCGGAAGGCAGCCTTCGGCTGGCGCCGGTGCTGTGCCCCGACTTGATGGGTTTCGGCTCGGCTCACCGACCTGGGGTGGCATTCGACGCCGCGGGCGCCACCCACGGACTACTGACCGACCGCACCGACGGACAACGTCGGCTGGTGTGCGCACCACTGTGCGGCGCCGACCCGCGCGGACTGGACCTGACCCGTGAATTCCATTGTTTGCCAGCCGATTCGGTCGCTTCGGCGGTGGTGACCGGCAAGGTCATTGATGACGAACGGTGGCAGCGGGTCGAGTCCTTGGCGATGACCGCCGTCGCCGCCGACCTGGTCGGCATCATGCAGGGTGCCCTGGACGACGCGGTCCGCTATGCGGGCGAGCGGGCTCAATTCGGGGTCAAGATCGGCTCGTTTCAGGCCGTGGGTCATCTGCTCGCCGATGCCCTGGTGCAAGTCGAAGGCGCCCGGAGTTGCCTCTGGCACGCCGCGTGGGCGATCGACCACGCGCCGGACGACGAGGCGCGGCTGGCGGCGATGACGGCCAAGGCATACGCCTCGGCCGCGGGCCGGGAGGTGGTGGAGACCACGGTTCAGGTCTTTGGTGGCATCGCGATCACCTGGGAGCACGTTTCACACCTGCGGCTGCGCCGGGCGCTGTTGGACCGGCGGTTGTTCGGCGACGAGACGGTGCACTACGAGGCCATCGCCGCACTGCGGCTGGCGAACCGGGAACTCGCCTAGCCATGGACTTCAACGACAGCGCACCCGAAGCGCAGTTCCGCGCCGAGCTCAGGCAGTGGCTGTCCGAGCACGCCGCCGATGCCGCGATTCCCGACGACCCGGCGGCGCGGGCTGACGCGCAAAACGTCTGGCACCAAACGCTTTACGAAGCCGGCTACATCGGGTTGTCCTTTCCCGTCGAGTATGGGGGGCACGGCAAGGCGCCGGTCTACGAGGCGATCCTCAACGACGAGCTCGGGCGGGCCGGCGCCGCGCCCATCGAGGGCGTCGGTCACCTCAGCAACGCGTTACGCCTGTTCGGAACCGACGAGCAGCGCGACACGCTGCTGCCCGGGCTGTTGTCCGGCCGGGTGCGCTGGTGTCAGGGGTTCTCCGAACCCGAGGCCGGATCCGACCTCGCCGGCCTCAAGACCCGGGCCGATCTCCTCGACGCAGGCGGGCGTGAGATGTTTCGCGTCAACGGCCGCAAGATCTGGACGAGCTTCGGTGCGGTTGCCGACTGGTGCTTCCTGCTGTGCCGCACCGAGCCGGATGCGCCGAAGCACGCCGGCATTTCCGTGTTGCTGGTGCCGATGTCGACGCCCGGCATCGAAGTGCGCCCCATCGTCAACGCCGCACGCAACCGCGAATTCACCGAGATCACCTTCGACAACGTGGACGTACCCGCGGGCAATCTGCTCGGCGGGCGTGGGGAGGGCTGGTCCATTGCCAACCAGCTGCTTGCCTACGAGCGCGGTCCCAGCGACATCAACTGGATCGGCCGGCTCAAGACGCAGCTACGTCGCCTCGAGGACGACGTTCGCGTCGGCTGGCTCGAAGACTCGCCGTCGGCTCGGGCTCGGCTCGGGCAGGCCTACGTGGAGCTGCGCGCACTGCAGATCAAGGTCATGAGATCGCTCACGGAGCGCCAGAACGGCAAGCTTCCCGGGCCCGAGGGTTCGGTGGACAAGTTGCTCATGACCCGTGCCGACCAGTTCTTCGCCCACGCCATGATGGACCTGTCGGCCAGCGGCCCGCTGCTCACCGAAGGCCTGGAATGGGACATCTACGTGTGGTCGCGCGCCGCGGGCATCTACGGCGGAACGGCCCAGGTCCAGCGCAATATCGTCGCCCAGCGGGTGCTGGGCTTGCCGCGCGCCTGAGTGGAGCGGGGTCAGCCCTGTGGGTCCCGCGTCAGGTGCTTGTAGGCCTCCTGGAGCCCGTTGAGTCGTCGCATCAGGGTCTCGTCCTGATCATCCGACGCGCCGAGTTTGGCAGCGACCTCGGCGATCTCGGCGGCGAGCCGTTCGGCCGCCTCGCCTTTGGTGAGCAGGTCCTGGTCCGCCCAATCGTCGTGCGGGATGCGCGACTGTGGGCTATCGGGTGTTGTCATGGTCCTCCTTGATGCGCCCTGTTCGTTTGGGCTCCGGCCACCATCGGCGCTATAGTCAAATAGTCAGAATCTGTTCACTTGTACCGTATCGCACGACTTCGAGAGACGACTCCCACAATGCCGCTGCAACCTTCGATGAAGCTCCTGTCCGTCGATGATCACCTGATCGAGCCACCGCAGGTCTGGGCGGACCGACTGCCGAAGAAATTCCTCGACGCCGGTCCCCGCATCGTCGATTTCCCGCGCGACGGGGCTCCGCCGGTGCAGCAGTGGGTCTACGAGGGCAGGGCCTATCCGAACATCGGGCTGAATGCCGTCGCCGGCAAGTCGCCGGAGGAGTTCGGTGTCGACCCAATCCGCTACGCGGACATGATCCCCGGGTGCTACGACCCGAAAGCTCGACTGGCGGACATGGACATCGACGGCGTGCACGCCATGCTGTGCTTTCCGTCCTTCCCGCGCTTCTGTGGCACCGTCTTCCTGGAGGGCGAGGACAAGGAACTCGCGCAGCTGTCCGTCCAGGCGTGGAACGACTTCTCACTCGACGAATGGTGCGCCACCGACCCTGCCCGCTTCATTCCGATGGCGATCACACCGCTGTGGGACGCGGACCTGATCGTCGCCGAGATCGAGCGGGTGGCGGCCAAGGGCGCGCGGGCGATCGGGCTGCCGGACAACCCGACCAACTTGAAGCTGCCCAGCTACCACACCGCGTACTGGGAGCCGGTGTGGTCGGCGCTTGAGGAGACCAACCTGACCGCGGTGATGCACTTCGGCAGCGGCGGATTCCCGCCCCAGACCGCACCGGAGGCGCCCTTCGCGGTGATGATCACTTTGATGGGCACAACGTCCATGGCCGCGGCGACCGAGCTCATCTTCTCGCCCGTCTTCCACAAACACCCGAACCTCAAAGTCGCGTTCTCCGAAGGCGGCGTCGGCTGGATGCCGTACCTCGTCGAACGCGCGGACTACGTCTGGCGCAAGCACAAGTTCTACCAGAACATCCACCCCACGGTGGCGCCGTCGGAGTTGTTCCGGCGCAACATTTCCGGATGTTTCATCGAGGACGAGGTCGGCATGTCGATGCGCCACCAGATTGGGATCGACAACATCACCTGGGAATGCGACTATCCGCACTCCGACTCGTTCTGGCCCAAGAGCCGCGCGCGCGCCGAGGAGATGCTCGCGGACGTGCCCGACGAGGAGGCCGCCAAGATCGTCGAACTCAACACGCGGCGCTGGTACGCCTTCCCCGAGGACGGCTTCAAGTCCTGCACCGCGGATGCCGGGTGGCGGCCCAACGGCGGCAACCCACCGGAGTACGACTACGACGAAGTCATGGCCGGCCACGGCGGCATCGGATTCGACGCCTTCATAGACAAGATGGAAGAGCAGAAGTCCCACAAGGTCTGACGCGCACGAAGCTTCAATCGACCGGGACGGCGATGTCGGTCGAATTCACCCGTCCGCGTAGCACTTTGGAGTCGACGACCCGCCATCGGTGCGACTCCTCCTGACTGGCCATGTCCAGCGCCGCGGCGGACGCGGCGACGCCAACCGACAGCTTGGCGACGTCGGTGAGCCGCGCCGCCTCGTTGACCGGGTCGCCGATCACCGTGTACTCGTAACGGCCCGGGTGGCCGACGTTGCCGGCCACCGCCATGCCGGCCGAGACGCCGATGCCGGCCCTGATCGGCGCGCCGGGCGGATTCAAAATCCTGTTGAGTTCGCGCGCCGTCGCCAGCGCATGCGAGGCCCTGTCATCGTCGTCGAGGGGAGCACCGAAGACCGCCAGCGCCGCGTCCCCTTCGAACTTGTTGACAAAGCCCCGATTCGCTTCGACGGCGTTCACCACCATCGTGAAGAAGTCGTTGAGCGTAGCCAGCAACTCGGGTGGTTCCAGTGTGGTGGCCAGTCGCGTCGAGCCGACCAGGTCCACGAACAACACCGCCACTTCGCGGTTGACACCGCCCATCTCGATCTGGTCACCGGCGGCGGCGAGTTGCTCGGCCAGACGAGCCACATCCTGACCGACGTGGCGGCCGAACAGGTCGCGCAGCCGTTCTCGTTCCCGCAGTCCGGTCGCCATGGTGTTGAAGCCCGCCTGTAACAGCCCGAGCTCGGAGGCGTCGAAAATGGCGACGGACACGTCGAATTCGCCGCGCTGCACGCGTTGCATGCCGTGCCTGACCTCATCGATGGGATCGGCGATCGTTGACGCGTTGAATGCGGCGACCACCAGGCCGCAGGCTAGGGTGCAGCCCCCGAGCACGAGAACAACCAACGCCAGCCGATGCGCGGAGTACTCGACGAAGAGGGCGCTCGCGGCGACGAGCATGACCATCAGCGTCGGAACTCCCGTCCCGATCACCCAGGCGCTCACCGCGCGCAGCCGAAGGCCCGGGCCCTGAGCATGTTTTGGCGGGTCTTCGGTGAGCAGCATGGCCGCCGCCGGCCGTAGCGCGATCTCGCACATCCAATACGACAATGCGGTTGTCACGATCGCGCCCAGGATCATCGACACGCCCAACGTTGCCGACAGCCAAGGCCTGCCGAGATTGATGAGCACGAAAATCGCGCTGGCCGTGGACCACACCGCCCCGTGGACGACGGCCATTCTCCTCGGTATGGCCAAGACGACGCGCCGCGCGGTGGCGTCGCTTGCGTCCGCCGGCAGGCTCATCCACAAATAGCCGCAGATCACCGCGGAGGGCATGCTTACGACGCAATAACTCAGCGCCACGACGATGTTGAACTTCAGCACGTGCTGTTGGGCGAGCGCCGTACCGGTCGGAAGACCCCACAGCGCCAGTGCGGCGATGACCGCTGCGCCAACAATGGTGGGGATGACCGCGCCGGATATGAGCAGTGGCCTTCCGGCGGGCGGGAACGGCGAACGCAGCCGGTGCCGGACCAGCTTCACGGCGACGCCGGGGCAGCGCCCACGCGTTCCCGCCAGTTCTCCACCATGACCAATCGCCCCGACGAGGCGAGCTGTTGGGCGCCATTCCCGCCGAAGATCCGATGACCACCAACGTCGCGCTGAGCCCCGATGGCGACACGTTGTTCATGACGCTCGCCTCGTCGGGGCGATTGGTCATGGTGGAGAACTGGCGGGAACGCGTGGGCGCTGCCCCGGCGTCGCCGTGAA
>NZ_LZJF01000190.1 GCF_001666835.1 Mycobacterium sp. E3251
GGCGACCCCGTGAACGGCCAGCCGCGTTCGGCGTCGCTGACCGCGATCGCGTCGGCCAACTACATCGCCCGGCGGCTCGACGAGTACTTCCCGGTGCTCTACACCGGCGCGAACGGCATGGTCGCCCACGAGTGCATCCTGGATCTGCGCCCGATCACCAAGTCGACCGGAGTCACCGTCGACGATGTCGCAAAACGCTTGGCCGACTACGGCTTTCACGCACCAACCATGAGCTTCCCGGTGGCCGGCACGCTGATGGTGGAGCCCACGGAGAGCGAGAGCCTGACCGAGGTCGACGCCTTCTGTGAAGCCATGATCGCCATCCGCGGGGAGATCGACCGGGTGGGCGCGGGGGAGTGGCCCGTCGACGACAATCCGCTGCGGGGCGCGCCGCACACGGCCGAGTGCCTGCTGGTCGCCGACTGGCAGCACCCGTACACCCGGGAAGAGGCCGCCTATCCGCTCGGGAAGAACTTCCGGCCCAAGGTGTGGCCGCCGGTGCGACGCATCGACGGCGCCTACGGCGACCGCCACCTGGTCTGCTCGTGCCCGCCGGTGGAGGCGTTCGCTTAAGTCGCGGGAGGCGCGGTTCAGCCGAAGCGCTCGATGATCGCCGCCGCGATCTGATCCGGTGCATCCTCCTGGATGAAGTGCTTGGCATTGGGCAGTTCGACGACGACGTGGTCGGGAAAGGCGGCGCGCATGCGCGGGAGGCCGGGGCCGGGCCGGAACGCGAAGTCCTTCATGCCCCAAACGAACAGCGCGGGTTTGGCGCCCAGCTTGGCCGGCACTTCCCGGGCCAGCCGTGCCAGCAGCGGGGCCGCGGCCAGGATCTGCCTGGGCATCTCGGCGACGCCTTTGCGGGCGTCGGGGCTGGGCTGCACCGCCCGGTAGTGCTGCATCACCGCATCGCTCGGGCGGTGCTCTGTCCCGGCGGGGACGAGACGTTCGACGAAGAAATTGCGGTGCAGGATCGCGTATTGCATTGGCGGACTTGACATCACCCGGCTGAACATCTTCGTCGTGAATTCGTCCGTCGGCCAGAACCAGGTGTTGCCCAGGATGACGCCGCGCACCCGCTCGGCGCGCTCCACCGCGACCGCCATGCTGATGGGCCCACCCCAGTCCTGGCCCATCGTCAGAAAGTTGTCGAGGCCGAGGTGGTCGACGAACTCGCCGACCACCCGGGCGTGTTCCTCGATGGTGTATCCGAACCGCGCGGGCCGGTCCGACAACCCGAACCCGAGGTAATCCGGTGCGATGCAACGGAACCTGTCGCGCAGCGCGATGACGATGTTGCGATAGAGGAAGCTCCAGGTCGGGTTGCCGTGGCACAGCAGGATCGGGGGCCCTGCCCCCTCGTCGATGTAGTGCATCCGCCCCTGCGAGCTGTCGAACCAGCGCGACTGGAACGGGTAGAGCCGGGGATCGGGGGTGAAATCGATGCTCATGGCGCTCCTTCGGTAGCGCTCACGATGCTAGGCCCGGAGTGTGACAGCGCCGAACCGCTGGGGCGCGGTTCGCCGCTAGTACCGGCCGAAGGTCAGGGCGACGTTGTGCCCGCCGAACCCGAACGAGTTGTTGATGGCGTACCGGTAGTTGCCCCGCCGCGGATTACCCGACACCACGTCCAGATCGATCTGCGGGTCCAGGTTTTCCAGGTTCAACGTCGGTGGAATGATCTGATCGCGCAACGCCAGCACGGTCAGGATCGACTCAACCGCACCGACCGCCCCGACCGAGTGGCCCAGGGCGGATTTGGGCGCGTACACCGCCGGCTTGTTGCTGCCCAGCGCGTTGTTGATGGCCTTGCCCTCGGCCAGGTCGCCGATCTGTGTTCCGGTGGCATGGGCGTTGACGTGGTCGATGTCCTCGGGCGTGAGACCGGCGAGTTGGATGGCCCGCGTCATCGCCTGGCCTGCGCGACTCCCCGTCGGGTCCGGCGCCACCATGTGGAAGCCGTCGGACGTCACGGCGGCCCCCATCAGCCGGGCCAGGATCCGAGCCCCGCGCGCCTTGGCGTGCTCCTCGGTCTCGAGCACCATCAGCGCTCCGGCCTCGCCGAAGACGAAACCGTCGCGGTCCTTGTCGAACGGGCGGCACGCGCCGGCCGGATTCTCGTTGTTGGTCGACATCACGATTCGCATGTTCGCGAAGGCGGCGATGGGCACTGCCTCGATGCGGGTCTCGACGCCACCGCAGATCGCGACGTCGGCCTCGCCGAACACCATCGCCTGCCACGCGCGGGCGATGGCTTCCGAACCCGACGCGCACGCCGACACCGGTGTCATCACGCCGGCCCTGGCGTGCCGTTCCAGGCCCACCGCCTGGGCGGCGGCGTCGGGCATGTACTTGCTGACGGCCAGCGGCGAGACCGCTTTCACGCCGCGGGCGCGCAGGGTGTCCCGGGTGAAGACCAGCTCCTCGCCGGAGCCGAATCCGGTGCCGATGGAAACCAGCAGGCGGTTGGGGTCGACCTCGGGTGAGCCGGCGTGGTCCCAGGCCCGCCGGTTGACGATGGCGGACAGGCGCGCCAGGTAGCCCGTCCGGCGCAGCTCCGCCGGGTTCAGCTCGCTGTCGAATTCCTCCAATAGGTGCCCGCCGATGCGAACCGGTAGGTCGAATTCCTCCACGAACGGGTCATCGAGCTCCCGAATCCCACTCTGGCAGTCCAGTAGCAACTTCCAGGTCGTCTCCGCGTCGGTGGCCAGCGCGGTGGTCATGGCCACACCGGTGACGACAACGTTCGGAAGTGCCTGTCCAGTAATCAGATTCGTCATGCTGCGTGGATCATCCTTTCCCAGCGCCCACCCCGGCCGTCCTCACTCCCGGACGCGCGTGTCACCAGCCCTCCGGAATGGAGGGGGAAGGCGCTCGACTCGGAACCTTCGCACCGCTCCCCGTGGCGTTGGCCGTGGCATCAACCTTGATCGAGCCTAGCGGCAAGTTGCCGTCTCGAGCGTGAAGACCCCGCCGCGACGTTCGGATTCCGCCGTAACCGGGCGTCAGCTCAAGAACGCGTTGAGGGCCGCGGCGAGGTCCGGGGACGCCGACGTGGCGAGGTTCTGGTAGCCACCACCGCTGAGCTGGGCGACCGCTTCCCACGTCGCGCGGTCCGGGTCGCCGCCGAAGTCGATGACGTTCACCGCGATGGGCTTGGCCGGGTCCGCGCTCTTGCGGATGAAATCCTGCAACCCGGGGCCGTCCAGGCTCTGGTCGGTATGGGGACCCGCCGTGATGACCAATATCGAGTTGGTCTGGCCGGGGTGGTAATTGGTCTGCAGCTCTTGGTAGATCATGCGCAGCGTGGTGAACGACACGGCACCGCCGGGCGACGAGTACTGCTTGTCCAACGCAGCGGTCAGCGCCGCCGAACGCGGCTGGCCGTTCACGGGGTCGCCCAGCGGCCCACCGGGCACCTCGGAACGTCCCTCGTGGCCATCGAACGTCCACAGCCCCACCACGGAGGTGGGTGGCAGCGCTTTGATCTTGTCCTGCAGGGCGGCGATCACGTTCGCCAGGCGGGACTTGCCGCCCTCCTGCCCGGGCATCGACTGGTCGAGCATGATGGTCGCGGCCAGCCCGCTCGACGGGCTGGCCATCGCCTCGGCCAACGTCGCGCGCATCGCGTCGTCACCCACCGACACCGTCGCCGGCAGCGCGGGGAACGTGGTGACCGGGCTGCTCGGCGGCTTCACTCCGTTGACCCGGAAGCCGGCCTTGGCCAGCTTGGCGAGTTGGTCGGGCTTGTGCATGAAGCGGGCGAACTCGCTGGCCGCCGAGGTCTGGTCCTTCGTCAGCCACGAGCCGCTGAGCAGCACCGTGGGGTAGTCGGCGACCGGCGCCGGCCCCTGCGGTAGCCAGGAGGCCAACGCGCCCTTGGCGTCGGGTAAGGACTGGCCGCGCTGGAACAGCTGCTGCTCGGTGGTGATCACCGCGTGCACCGGGGCGGTTGCCGCATCAGGGGGTCCGAGCAGCGCGTCCATCGCCTCGGTCAGCGAGTTGTTTGCCAGTTTGGGCTGCGCGCTCAGCACGGCGCGCACCGCTCCGGTGCCCTGGGTCGCCGGCGCGCCGGGAGGTGTCGACGCGGCCGCCACCGCTTCCCCGGCCAAGAACGCCGCGTCGCCGTTGCCGTTCATCGGCAGGGCAAGCCGCAGCGACCCCCACGCCGGCAGGTTCACGCCGGCCAAGCCGTTCGGGTTGGTCTGCAGCCCGGGCAGCGCCCCCCAGTTCTGATTGCCGAGCGCCCGCTGGAGTTCCGGCCGGACGGCGAGCACCACGGGTGACGTCACCAGCGACCGGCTGTCGGTGATCGTCTTCTGCGCGGTGGCGCCGGCCAGCCGCGCGGCGGAGATCGAGCTGCCGGGGATCCACAACGCCGGCTGGCCGCCCAGCTCGGCGGGCCATTTGCCGATGAACCCGTTCAGCACCGCGTCCGAGCCGGCCGGCTTGACGCTGACCTCCACGCAGTGGTCGCCGATGGGGCCGGCCGAGGAGTTGTAGCTCTCCGCGAACTGCTGCACCGAGTCGGCGATCGACGGGTCGGCGACGACGGCGACCGTTTCCTTGCCGCCCACGCAGCGGCCGGCGGCCTGGTGCGAGCGGTTGGACAACGCATCACCGAAGAAGCTCCACAGGATGACGCTGCCCACGACCACGACGACGGCGACGAGGGCCACGATGACGCCGATGCTGACTCCGCGGCGGCCGCCCTCGCTCCGATGTCCGCCCCGCCAATCGCCGAGGCCGCGGTGGCCGCGGCCGAACAGCGACGGCGACGAGGCCGGCGGCTCCGCGCTCCGCGGCCCGGGCTGGCGCGGCGGGAACTCCGGGTAGTCGTCGGCGGTCCCGGCCTCGAACGCGTCGTCGGCGGCGTAGCGGTCTTCCTCGGCGTCGAAGTCCTCGTCGACCGGATAGTCGCCCTCGTCGGCGTAGTCCTCGGTGACGGCGTCCCCGTGCCGGTCGTCGGCGTCGCCGCCTTCGTATGGCTCGTCGACGGAGTCCTCAGGGTCGGGCAAACTGTGCCTACCCATAGTGGTGCCCGTCGCCTTTCCGTCGATCCATCCGACTTGTTGTGAACCCGCCGCTGATCTTAGTCGTCAGCGGCACCGATGCTTCGCCAGCCCGATTAAGGCACGAGCTCAATTTGATTGCGCCGCGCGGGCCTTAACCTCGCGCCGGCGGCGATGCAGGATCGGCTCGGTGTAGCCGTTGGGCTGCTGCGTCCCGGTCAGGATCAGATCCTGGGCGGCCAGGAACGCAATGCTGTCATCGAAGTTGGGCGCCATCGGCAGGTACGCCGCGTCCTTGGCGTTCTGCGCGTCCACCAGCGGCGCCATCCGTTCCAGGCTGGCCCGCACGTCCTCCTCGGTGATCACCCCGTGGCGCAGCCAGTTGGCCAGCAGCTGGCTGGAGATCCGCAGCGTCGCACGGTCTTCCATGAGCGCCACGTCGTGAATGTCGGGCACCTTCGAGCAGCCGACGCCCTGGGCGACCCAGCGCACCACATAGCCGAGGATGGACTGGCAGTTGTTGTCGACCTCCTCGCGGATCTCCTCGGGGGCCCAGGCCAGTTCCTTGGCCAGCGGGATGGTCAACAACTCGTCGATGTTGGTGCGCTTCTGGCCCGCCAGCTCCTCCTGAACGGCGCCCACGTCGACGTAGTGGTAGTGCATCGCGTGCAGGGTGGCCGCCGTAGGGGAGGGCACCCACGCGGTGGTCGCGCCCGCCTTGGGCTGGCCGATCTTCTGCTCGACCATGTCGGCCATCAACTCGGTCATGGCCCACATGCCCTTGCCGATCTGCGCCTTGCCCTTGAAGCCGGCGGCCAGACCGATGTCGACGTTGGCGTCCTCGTAGGCCTTGATCCACGTGGTGTTCTTCATCGCGCCCTTGCGGATCATCGGCCCGGCTTCCATCGACGTGTGGATCTCGTCGCCCGTGCGGTCCAGGAAGCCGGTGTTGATGAACACCACCCGGTCGGCGGCGGCCTTGATGCACGCCTTGAGGTTGACGGTGGTGCGCCGTTCCTCGTCCATGATGCCGACCTTGAGCGTGGCCTGCGGCAGCCCCAGGACGTCCTCGACGCGGCTGAACAGCTCGCAGGTGAACGCGACCTCGTCGGGGCCGTGCATCTTGGGCTTGACGATGTAGATCGACCCGGTGCGGCTGTTGGTCAGCGGGCCGTTGGCGTCCCCGGTCTTCAGCCCGTGGATCGCCGTCAGGCCGGTGAACAGCGCGTCCATGATGCCCTCGAACACCTCGTTACCCTCGGCGTCCACGATGGCGTCATTGGTCATCAGGTGGCCGACGTTGCGGACGAACAACAGGCTGCGGCCCGGCAGCGTCAGCTCGCCCTGGCCGTCGGGCGTGGTGTAGGTGCGGTCCTGGTTCAGCACGCGGGTGAAGGTCTTGCCGCCCTTGTCGACGTCTTCGGACAGGTCGCCCTTGTTCAGCCCGAGCCAGTTGCGGTAACCGAGCACCTTGTCGTCGGCGTCGACGGCGGCCACCGAGTCCTCGAAGTCCATGATTGTGGTGACGGCCGATTCCAGGACCACGTCCTTGATGCCGGCGCGGTCGGTCTTGCCGACCGGCGATTCGGGGTCGACGAGGATCTCGATGTGCAGGCCGTGGTTCACCAGGAGCACCGACCAGTCGGGGGAGCCGAGCTCGCCGGTGTAGCCGGCGAACTTCTCGGGGCTGGCCAGGCCGACGGAACCGTCGGCGGTCGCGACCTTCAGCTGGCCGTCCTCTACGGACAGGCCCGTCGCGTCGGCCCAGGACCCGGATTCCAGCGGCACCGCCTGGTCGAGGAAGTTGCGCGCATACGCGATGACCTTGTCGCCGCGAATCTTGTTGTAGCTGGTGCCCTTTTCGGCACCGTCGCTCTCCGGGATGACGTCGGTGCCGTACAGGGCGTCGTACAGCGAGCCCCAGCGCGCGTTCGCGGCGTTCAGCGCGAACCGGGCGTTGAGCACCGGCACCACCAGCTGCGGGCCCGCGGTCGTGGTGATCTCGTCATCGACGCCCGAGGTCGTGATCGTGAAATCCTCGGGTTCGGGCAGCAGGTAACCGATTTCGGTGATGAACTGGCGGTACGCCTCGACGTCGAACGGCTCGATCACGCGCTGGCGGTGCCACTTGTCGATCTGGGCCTGCAGCTCGTCGCGGCGGTTCAACAGATCCCGGTTCTTCGGGGTGAGGTCGGTGACGACTTTGTCGACGCCGGCCCAGAAGCTGTCCGGGTCGATGTCGGTGCCGGGCAGGGCCTCGTTGTTCACGAAGTCGTAGAGCACTCGGGCGACGCGCAGGTTCCCCGCCGACACGCGATCAGTCATGTTTCTCCTCCATAATGAAGCCTCACCAAGCCGCCATCGGCTCGGAGTGGCAATGTCTTCAGCGTACCGAGCAGCAGCCTGGTGAGCGTATCCGCCCAAACCTGCCACACCAGGTCAGGCCGCGCTGACAGCTCTAACCATGCCGCTGCGGCGAGCCCGGGGATTGAATTCCAGCAACGCATCAGTGCGCCTGGCATCCTGCGCCCTCCAGCACTTTCTTGACTGGTAGCCGTTGAAAATCATACGGGCTCGCTACAGCCGTACTTCGCGACCATTACCCCTACGCGTCGCGCATCGTGCCGACGAGGTCCTCAACCAGGTCTTCCATGGCCACCATCGCGACCACCTCACCGCCAGCCCCGGTCACCAGCGCGAGATGGCTGTTGCTGCGGCGCATCCGCGACAACGCGTCGGCCAGCGGCAGCGACTTGGGCAGCCGCGGCAGGGGCCGCACCATCGCCAGGTCGATCACCGTCCGTGGATCGTCGCCGAGGGTGAGCATGTCCTTGATGTGCAGGTAGCCGATGAAATCGCCGTTGACGTTGGCGACCGGAAACCGCGAGTAACCGGTCTGGGCCAGGGCCTCTTCGACGGCGCCCACCGTCGGGCCGGTGCCCGCCGCGGCCACCCGCACCGCGTGGACATCGGCGAGCGGGACGGCCACGTCGCCGACCACGCGGGTGCCGATTTGCAGGGCCCGGGTCAGCCTGGTGTGCTCCTCGCGGTCCAGCAGCCCTTCGGAGCGCGATTCGGCGATCATCTCGCTCAATTCGACCGGGGAGACGGTGAATTCGAGCTCTTCCTTGGGTTCCACGCCCAGCGCGCGCACCACGACGTTGGCGCACTTGTTGTAGAACACGATGAACGGCCGTGCGGCTCGCACATAGGCCAGGTACGCGGGCACCAGCAGCATCGCGGTGCGCTCGGGACCGGCCAGCGCGATGTTCTTCGGCACCATCTCGCCCAGCAGCACATGCAGCGTCACCACGATCGCCAGCGCGATCGCGAACGACAGCGTGTGCAGCAGCGTGGGGTGAATGCCGGTCAGGCCCAGCGCCGTGCGCAGCAGGTCGGCGACCGCCGACTCGCCGATCCGCCCGAGCAGCAGCGAGGCGGCCGTGACCCCGAGCTGCGCCCCGGCCAGCATGGCCGGCAACTGCTCTCCGGCCCGCATCACCGTGACCGCCCGGGCCTTGCCCTGTTCGGCCAGCGCTTCGAGGCGGTCGCGCCGGGCCGAGATCAACGAGAATTCCGCCCCGACGAAGAAGGCGTTGACGCCGATCAGCAGGATCGCCAGGAACACGCCCCAGGTGTTGCTCATCGGGGACCTCCGGCCGCCGGGCTGTCGCCGTGCAGCTCGATCAACTCGAGCAGGTCGATCCGGCGCCCCTCCATCCGGATGACGGTCGCCTGCCAGCGCAGCGACGTGTCCAACAACCCGTCGGCGTCCAGCGCCGGCAACTGGACCGTTTCGCCGGCCACCGGGATGTGGCCGAATTCACGCAGCGCCAGCCCGCCGATGGTCTCGTAGGGTCCCTCGGGCGCGCGGAAGCCGGTCGCGGCGGCCACCTCGTCGATGCGCAGCAGACCCGAGACGCGCCAACCTGTTCCGGCCGCCACCACGTCCGGGGTGGCGTCGTCGTGTTCGTCGCGGACGTCGCCGACGATCTCTTCGATCAGGTCCTCGACCGTGACCATGCCCGCGGTGCCGCCGTATTCGTCGACGACCATCGCGGTCTGCAGGCTGTTGGCGCGGATCTCGCTCATGACGGCGTCGCCGTCCAGCGTCGACGGCACCACGGGCACGGGCTGTGCCACCGTGATCAGGGGCGTGCCCGCTCGCTCGGCCGCGGGGATGGCCAGCACCTGTTTGACGTGGACGATGCCGACGGTTTCATCCAGGTCGCCGTCGACGATCGGGAAGCGCGAGAATCCCGACTCCGCCGCCGCGGCCACCAGGTCGGCGACCGTGTCGTCGGTCTGCAGCGCCACGATCTTCGACCTGGGCGTCATCAGTTCCTCGGCGGTCCGGGCGCCGAATTGCAGGGACCGCCGCACCAACGCCGCGGTGGCCGCATCCAGGGAGCCGCTGCGCGCCGACGAACGCACCAGCGACAGCAGCTCCTGCGGCGACCGCGCCGACCGCAGCTCCTCGGCCGGCTCGATGCCCAGCTGGCGCACGATCCAGTTCGCCGCGCCGTTGGTGAGCCGGATCGCCGGGGTGAACAACAGCGAGAACAGCAGCTGGATACCCACCACGGCCCGCGCGGTGGACAGCGGCCGGGCGACGGCCAGGTATTTCGGCACCAGCTCACCGAACACCATCGATACCGATGTGACGATGACCAGCGCCAGGAACGCCATGATCGCGTCGGCGACCCGGTCGGATATCCCGATCGCGTCAAACCACGGGTGCGGCAGGTCGGCCAGCATGGGATCGGTCAGATAGCCGGCCGCCAACGTGGTGGCGGAGATGCCCAGTTGCGCGCCGGATAGCTGGAACGACAGCTTGTGGTGCGCGCGCCGGATCGCCCGGTCGCGGCGTCCGCCGCCGCGGGCGTTGGCCTCCACGGCGCTGCGGTCCAGCGTGGTGAGCGAGAACTCGGCGGCGACGAAGATCGCGTTGCCGAAGATGAGCACCGCGATGGCCAAGACGCTGATCACGGCGACGGTGACGTTCATGGATCACGCCGCCCGTTGGCCGATTGCCCGGTGGGACTCGCCGGGGAAGGCTCCGCATCGGGCGGCTCGCCCGACGGCTGCCGCAGCCGAAATCCCATGGCCTGCACGGGTGCCTGCGGCACGTCGATCCCTTCGCTGCCTGTAGCCGGTGCGGACGCGGTCGCCTCCGTCTTTGCTGACTCATGGTAGCCGGATCCGCCCCGCGTACGGTCGACCACCGTTTTCGCCGGCACCCCTCCACAACCCGCCCACCCGACTATGGGTTGCCTAACCTTACTCGGTAGGCTGTGCCCACTATGGCGTCCGAAGCCCCTCCCGAAACCCAATCAGCGCAAGTACTTCCGCGCGAGCGCTTCGACATCGCCGACGAGCTCGCGCGGATCGGCCCGCCGCCGCTCCCGGCCCTGGAACCGCCGTTCGCGCTGCGGGTCGCTCGACGCGGGGACGCGGGCATGGTGTCGGAGTGGATGAACCGCCCGCACCTGGCGGCGGCCTGGGAATACGACTGGCCGACGCCGCGGTGGGAGCGGCATCTGGGCGCACAGCTCGACGGAACGTATTCGCTGCCGCTACTCGGAAGTATCCGGGGAAATGATTGCGCCTACCTCGAATTATATTGGAGCGCAAAGGATTTGATCTCGTATTACTACGAGGCCGAGCCTCATGACCTGGGGCTGCACGCGGCCATCGCCGACCCGGCACTGGTGAACCGGGGGCTGGGCCCGATGCTGTTGCCGCGCATCGTGGCCAGCGCCTTCGCCATGGAGCCCCGTTGCCGGCGCATCATGTTCGACCCCGATCACCGCAACACCGCGGCGCGCCGGCTGTGCGAGAACGCCGGCTGCACGTTCCTCGGGGAGCACGACGCCAGAAACCGGCGGATGTCGCTTTACGCGCTGCAACGCCCGGCCACCGACGCATAGCCTCGCCATTCCGGGCGGAACGGGTCACCAGCCCAACGGCAGCGGATGGCCTTCGGCGAAGCCCGCGGTCGACTGCACCCCGACGACGGCGCGCTCGTGCAGCTCCGTCAGGTTGGCGGCGCCGACGTACGTGCACGTGCTGCGCACGCCCGACGTGATGTGGTCGAGCAAGTCCTCGACGCCGCCGCGGTCGGGGTCAAGCCCCATCCGCGACGTCGAAATGCCTTCCTCGAAAAGCGCTTTGCGCGCGCGCTCGAACGCGGTGTCGGCCGCGCTGCGGGCGACCACCGCCCGCTTGGACGCCATGCCGTAGCTCTCCTTGTAGGGCTGGTCCTCACGGTCGCGCATCAGGTCCCCGGGCGATTCATAGGTGCCGGCGAACCACGATCCGATCATCACGTTGGACGC
Source organism: Mycobacterium sp. E3251 (assembly GCF_001666835.1). GTDB lineage: Bacteria > Actinomycetota > Actinomycetes > Mycobacteriales > Mycobacteriaceae > Mycobacterium. Next base: position 11,351 of record NZ_LZJF01000190.1, read on the forward strand.
CCCGGCCACCAGCGCCAGCGCCACGTCCCGCGGATGCCGGACGCCGCCGTCGGCCCAGACATGCCCGCCCAATTGCCTTGCCGCCGAAGCACATTCGACCACGGCCGAGAATTGCGGGCGACCCACGGCGGTCATCATCCGAGTGGTGCACATCGCCCCCGGCCCGACGCCGACCTTGACGATGTCCGCCCCGGCGCCGAGCAGGTCGCGGGTGCCTTCGGCGGAGACGACGTTGCCCGCCACCAGCGGGACGCCCAGTTCGAGCGAGGACACCGTGCGGATCGCGTCGAGCGTCTTCACCTGATGCCCGTGTGCGGTATCGATGACGAGCACATCGACGCCCGCCTCGGCCAGAGAGCGCGCCCTGGCCCCCACATCGCCGTTGATGCCGACGGCCGCGCCGACGCGCAGCCGCCCGCGCGCGTCGACCGCCGGGGCGTACAGGCCGGTCCGGATGGCGCCGGTGCGCGTCAGCACGCCGGCCAGCGTGCCGTCCGCGTTCGTCACCACCGCGACCCCGATCGGGGCGTGCTCGAGCAGGTCGAAGATCTTGCGCGGCTCGGTGCCGACCGGGGCGGTGACGAAGTCGGTGATCGCGACGTCACGCACCCTGGTGAACCGGTCGACGCCGAGGCAGCACGATTCGCTGACCAGGCCCATCGGGCGGCCCTCGAAGACGACGACGGCGACCCCGTGCGCACGCTTGTGGATCAGCGCGGTCGCATCCGACACCGAATCGTCGGGTGCCAGGACCACGGGGGTGTCGAGCACGAGGTCACGGCTCTTGACGAAATCCAGCGTCTGTTGGACGGCGGTGATCGGGAGATCCTGCGGCAGGATGACCAGGCCGCCACGGCGCGCGACCGTCTCGGCCATCCTGCGCCCGGCCACCGCGGTCATGTTGGCCACCACGACGGGGATCGTGGTGCCCGAGCCGTCGTTGGTGGACAGGTCGACGTCGAAGCGGGACTCGACCTCCGACCGGCCCGGCATGACGAAGACGTCGTTGTAGGTCAGGTCGTAGCCGGGCCCATGCCCGTCCAGGAATCTCATCGTCGTCGCCGTACCCCCTCGTGTCCTCCAGTAGTACCCCGCTAGGCGGGCACTTCGCTGCGGTCGCCGCTCCAGAGCGTGTGGAACCGCTTGTCCGGGTCGTCGTCGATCCGGCCGTAGGTGTGGGCGCCGAAGAAGTCCCGCAAGCCCTGGGTCAGCGCCGCGGGCAGCCGCTCGGTGCGCAGGGCGTCGTAGTAGGACAGCGCGGAGGAGAAACCGGGGATCGGGATGCCCAGCTGCGTGGCGGTCACCACGACGCGACGCCAGCCGTCGATCGCGGCCTCGATCGCGCTGCGGAAGTAGGGCGCGACGATCAGCGTCGGCAGGTCGGGATCTTCGTCGAACGCGTCTTTGATGCGGTTGAGGAACTTCGCCCGGATGATGCAGCCGCCGCGCCAGATGGTGGCCAGGTCGCCCGGCGTGATGTCCCAGTCATATTCGGCGCTGCCGGCCTGAATTTGGTTGAAGCCCTGCGCATAAGCGATGATCTTCGACGCGTACAGGGCCTGACGGACATCCTCGACGAATTGCTGCGCATCTCCCGGCTCGGCTCCCAGCTCGCCCGAGGCCAGCCCGGTGGTGGCCTTGCGTTGCGTCACCGAACCCGACAGCGCGCGGGCGAACACCGCCTCGGCGATGCCGGTCACCGGCACGCCGAGATCCAGAGCCGACTTCACCGTCCAGCGGCCGGTGCCCTTCTGCTCGGCCTCGTCCAGGATGACGTCGACGAGCGGCTTGCCCGTCTTGGCGTCCTTCTGCCGCAACACCTCCGCGGTGATCTCGATGAGGAAGCTGTCCAGGTCGCCCTTGTTCCATTCGGCGAACACGTCCGCGATCTCGGGCGCGGTCTTGCCCAGGCCGTCGCGCAGCAACTGGTAGGCCTCGCCGATCAGCTGCATGTCGGAGTACTCGATGCCGTTGTGCACCATCTTGACGAAGTGCCCGGCGCCGTCCGGGCCGATGTGGGTGCAGCACGGGACGCCGTCGACGTGCGCGGAGATCTCCTCGAGCAGCGGACCGAGCGACTTGTACGACTCGGCGGGGCCACCGGGCATGATCGACGGGCCGTTGAGCGCGCCCTCCTCTCCGCCGGAGATGCCGGCGCCGACGAAGTGCAGGCCCCGGTCGCGCATCGCCTTCTCGCGGCGAATGGTGTCGGTGTAGAGGGCGTTGCCGCCGTCGATGATGATGTCGCCCTCTTCCATGGCGTCGGCGAGCTCGTTGATGACGGCGTCGGTTGGGTCACCGGCCTTGACCATGATTAGCACCCGCCGCGGCTTCTCCAGGGCGTCCAGAAACTCCGCGATGGTCTCCGACCGCACGAACTTGCCCTCGTCACCGTGCTCTTTGAGCAGCGCGTCGGTCTTGGCGACCGACCGGTTGTGCAGCGCCACGGTGTAGCCGTGCCGGGCGAAATTGCGAGCGATGTTCGAACCCATCACTGCCAGTCCGGTGACGCCGATCTGCGCGGTCGCAGTCTTGGAACCAGTCGGGGTATCCGACGAACCCATGTCTTCGCCTCTCGAGTCGGAGAACCTTGCCCAAAAGCTTTCCGTCACACTGTGGCACAGCGGACATGCGCCCGCCCGGGGTGATGGCTGCGCGGCGTTGCCTCAGACGTTGAACAGGCGCCGCAATTCCGTGAGCCACGGGACCGCCAACGCGACGGTGGGCACCACGAACACGGCCGCCGCCGCGAGGTAGGCGGCCGCCGACAACGCCAGGCTGTTGCCGTCTCCGCACAGCCGGCGCACGCGGACCACCGTGCTGGTGCCGCCCGCGGCCAATGCACCCGACGGCGCCCGCCCGGACGCGCAGGCAACCAGGGCCCGCGCCAGGGGAGCGCGGCCGGCCGCGCGCACGGCGGCGTCGTCGGCGAGCAGCTCGACGAGCAGTTGAACCGCGCCGAGAGCGTTCGCGCTGCGCACCAGCCGCGGGAACGCGGCGTGCACCGCGGTGAAGGCCTCGAGAACCAGGTCGTGCCGGGCTCGCAGGTGGGCCCGCTCGTGGGTGAGGATCGCCGCGACTTCCGCATCGGCGAGCGTGCTCAGCGCCCCCTCGCTGACCACTACCCGACTGCGCACGCCGGGCAAGCAATAGGCAAGCGGCTGCGCAACATCCAAGACGCGAAGGTCGCGCGTGTGGGCACAGGGCTGGGGAAGCGCGGCGTCGTGGCCGACTCCGACCAGATCGACCACCATGCGGTGATGGGCCCGCCGTCGCCGGTTGGCGATGGCCACCCGGATCACGGCGACCATCAGTCGCGCGCCGACCAGCACCGTCAGCGCGAAAACGCCGATGTATGCCGCCCACAGCGGCCAGCCGAGCCGGCCGGCGTCGCCCACGATGCTGGCGGTGGGCCGGCCGTCGGGACCTGGCATGAGCAGCCGAGTGGCGATCGCGATCCCGGCGCTGAACGCGGAGAGGACCGCTGCCAGCGCGATGGCCTGCCACAACACCATTGCCGCCCGGGGAGCGCGCAGCGGCCAGCTCGCGCGTGCCAGCAAGGCCGGTACCGGACCGACCAGCAGCACCGCGAGGATGGTGAAGGCCAGCGCGGACACGCTGTCAGTCTCCCTCAGTCCTCCGTCAACGCGCCAGCGGATGACGCGTCATTGCGTTGATTGGCTTCCAGCTCGGCGAGCGCTCGCCGCAGCGCGTCCGCCTCGTCGGCGCCCACCCGCTCGACGAAGTGCACCAGAGCGGCCTGCCGACCTCCGGAATCCTCGGCCTGGGCCAGCGCGTCGACCATGAGCCCCGCGACGAGCTCGTCGCGGCCGTGCACGGGTGCGTATCGGTGCGCGCGGTCGTCGCGGATCTGGGAAACCAGGTTCTTCTTCGCCAGCCGTTGCAGCACGGTCATGATCGTCGTGTAGGCAAGATCGCGTCGCGCGGACAACGCATCGTGGACCTGGCGGACCGTTTGCGGTTCCGGCGTGGACCACAAGTGGTCCATCACCGCGCGTTCCAGATCTCCGAGCCGGGTCAGTTTCGCCATAGTGCGTTCTCTCCTGAGCGTCGAGGCACATCTTACTCCGGATTACTACCGACGGTCGTACCGAAGCTTCCGGGGGCGCCCCGGAATTGATGCTTGCGAAATTAGGGCAGCCTTGCCTATGCTAACCCCGTCGAGCGAACGACGACCGCGGCGAGTCCTGAGGGCTGCAGTGACCCCGGGTCGACTCGATCGGCGAGCCCCGTGCCCCAGTGGCACGGGGCTCAGCCGTTCTCGGGTGGTCATGGTGTAAACACAGAACGTGCCTGACCCTCGGGAAGCGACCCTGCCGCCGGATTTCACCGCGCCTTTCGATCAGGAGATCGGGCTGCAATTCACCGAACTCAGCCCCGACGGCGCCCGGGCCCAGCTCGAGGTCACCCCCAAACTGCTGCAGCCGATGGGCCTGGTGCACGGCGGCGTGTACTGCTCGATCATCGAAAGCATGGCCAGCGTGGCCGCCTACACCTGGCTCGCCACCCGCGGCGGCGGGAACGTCGTAGGCGTCAACAACAACACCGACTTTCTGCGCTCCATCGGCTCGGGCATGGTGTACGGCGCCGCGGAACCGATCCACCGCGGCCGGCGCCAGCAGTTGTGGCTGGTCACCATCACCGACGCCGACGACCGGGTGGTCGCCCGCGGCCAGGTTCGGCTGCAGAACCTGGAGGCCTAGCCCGCCCGCCGCCAAGCGTGGCCGGGCGCGTCCCGCCTCGGGCGCCGTGGCAGGATCGGAGAACGTGCTCCTTACGCCGCACGAACAAGAGCGATTGCTGTTGTCCTACGCCGCCGAACTGGCACGCCGCCGCCGTGCCCGGGGCTTGCGGCTGAACCACCCGGAGGCGGTTGCCATCATCACCGACCACATTCTGGAGGGCGCGCGCGACGGCCGCACCGTCGCCGACCTGATGGCCAGCGGCTGCGACGTGCTCAGCCGCGACGATGTGATGGAGGGGGTGCCGGAAATGCTGGCCGACGTACAGGTGGAGGCGACGTTCCCGGACGGCACCAAACTTGTCACCGTCCACCACCCGATCGCATGATTCCCGGCGAAATCCTTTTCGGCAGCGGCGATATCGAGATAAACACGGACGCGGAGCGGATCGAGATGCAGATCATCAACACCGGGGACCGTCCGGTACAGGTCGGCAGCCACGTCCACCTGCCCCAGGCCAACTCGGCGCTGTCGTTCGACCGCGCCGCCGCCCACGGCTGCCGGTTGGACATCCCGGCCGCCACCGCAGTCCGCTTCGAACCCGGTGTGCCGCAACGGGTCCGACTGGTGCCGCTGCGCGGAAGCCGCGAGGTGCATGGCCTGACCCTGACGCCGCCCGGACGGCTCGACGACTGATGGCGGGCCTGTCGAGGGAGAGCTACGCCCAGCTTTTCGGCCCCACCACGGGCGACCGGATCCGGCTGGCGGACACCGATCTCTTCGTGGAGATCACCGAAGACCGCAGCGGGGGACCGGGACTGGCCGGTGACGAGGCAGTGTTCGGCGGCGGCAAGGTGCTGCGCGAGTCGATGGGCCAGGGACGCGCGACGCGCGCCGAGGGCGCGCCCGACACCGTGATCACCGGGGCGGTCATCATCGACCACTGGGGAATCGTCAAGGCCGACATCGGCATTCGCGACGGCCGTATCTCCGCGATCGGTAAGGCGGGTAACCCCGACACCATGACGGGCGTGCACCCGGACCTGGTGGTCGGGCCGTCCACCGAAGTCATCGCCGGCAACGGCCGGATCGTCACCGCGGGCGCCGTCGACTGCCACGTCCACCTGATCTGCCCCCAGCTCATGGCAGAGGCGCTCGGCTCCGGGATCACGACGATCATCGGCGGCGGCACCGGGCCCGCCGAGGGCACCAAAGCCACCACCGTGACCCCGGGCGCATGGCACCTGGAGAGGATGCTCGAGGCGCTCGACGGCTGGCCGGTGAACTTCGCGCTGCTGGGTAAGGGAAACACCGTCAGCGCCGAGGGATTGTGGGAGCAATTGCGCGGCGGGGCTTCGGGTTTCAAGCTGCACGAGGACTGGGGGTCGACCCCGGCAGCCATCGACGCCTGCCTCACCGTCGCCGATGCCGCCGGCGTCCAGGTGGCGCTGCACACCGACACCCTCAATGAGATGGGATTCGTCGAAGACACCCTGGCCGCGATCGCCGGGCGGTCGATCCACACGTATCACACCGAGGGCGCCGGGGGCGGCCATGCTCCCGACATCATCACCGTCGCAGGCAAACCCAACGTTCTGCCCAGCTCCACCAACCCCACTCGCCCCCACACGCGCAACACCCTCGACGAGCATTTGGACATGTTGATGGTCTGCCACCACCTCAATCCCCAAGTGCCGGAAGACTTGGCCTTCGCCGAGAGCCGGATTAGGCCGTCGACCATGGCGGCGGAAGACCTGCTGCATGACATCGGCGCGATCTCGATGATCGGCAGCGACTCGCAGGCGATGGGCAGGATCGGGGAAGTGGTGCTGCGCACCTGGCAGACCGCGCACGTGATGAAACGGCGACGGGGCGCGCTGCCCGGCGACGGTGCCGCCGACAACATGCGGGCGCGGCGCTACGTGGCGAAATACACCATTTGCCCCGCCGTCGCACACGGGCTGGACCACGAGGTCGGATCCGTGGAAGTGGGCAAGCTGGCGGACCTGGTGTTGTGGGAGTCCGCGTTCTTCGGCGTCCGCCCGCACGCGGTGCTCAAGGGCGGCATGATCGCGTGGGCGGCGATGGGGGACGCCAACGCGTCGATCCCGACGCCGCAACCGGTGCTGCCCCGTCCGATGTTCGGGGCCGCGCCGGCCGCGGCGGCGGCCACCTCGGTGCATTTCGTTGCGCCGCAGGCGATCGAGGCCGGCCTCACCGAGCGGATCGCGGTCAATCGGCGCCTTGTCCCCGTGCGCAATACCACCGGGCTCGGCAAGGCGGCCCTGCCGCTCAACGACGCGCTGCCCGACATCGAAGTGGACCCGGACACGTTCACCGTGCGGATCGACGGCGAGGTCTGGCAGGAGGACCCGGCAACGGAATTGCCCATGGCGCAACGCTATTTCCTGTTCTGAGGCGCATGTCCGCACTGGCAACGCTGCTCGCCCTGGCCGATTCCCGACTGCCGGCCGGGGGCCACGTGCATTCCGGTGGTGTGGAGGAGGCGGTCACCAGCGGCCTGGTGACCGGCCTGGACTCGCTGGAAGCCTTCCTGTGCCGCCGGATTCGCAGCTCCGGCTTGGTCAGCGCGTCGATCGCGGCGGCGGTCCAGCGCGGCGACCTCACCCCCGACGCGGCCGATCGTGAGACCGATGCCCGCACGCCCGCCCCGGCCGCCCGCGAGGCGTCGCGCAGCCAGGGGCGCGGGCTGGCGCGGCTGGCGCGACGGGTCTGGCCGGACGCCGACTGGGCGGAAATCGGCGCACGGCCGCACCTCGCCGTCACGGCGGGGCGGGTCGGCGCCATCAGTGGACTGAACCCCGAGCACACCGCCTTGACGATCGTCTACACCACCATGACCGGCTCCGCGACCGCCGCCCAGCGGCTTCTCGCTTTGGACCCGGCCGACGTCGCGGCGTGCACGTTTCGGCTGGCGGACCTGTGCGAGCGCACCGCCGCCGAGGCGGCCATCGGGCTGGCCGACCTGTCCGACCCGTTGCTCGACACGCTCGCGCAGCGCCATGCCGAGCGGGAACGCCCGCTCTTCGTCTCCTGATTGTGCTGCGGCGCAACTACTTCCGCGCCGGAATCGCGTCGGCGTACGGCGCGTCGCTCTTGGCGTGCGCCCGCGTGAACACGAGGTACAGGATTCCCAGACCGACGATGGCCACCGACATCAGCAGGATGATGTAGTCGTCGTACCACGGCTGGTGCGAGTCCCGCGGCCAGGAAAGGTTCACGATTGCCGCGACGCCGTAGGTCAGCGCGCCGATGTTGACGGGCACTCCCCACCGGCCCAGCCGGTACTTGCCGTTGGGCGCCCAACCTTTGATCCTCGCGCGCAGGGCGGCCAGCACCACCATCTGGAAGGCGATGTAGACGCCCACCGAACCGAAGCTGACCAGCTTGGTGAGCGCGTCGCGGGAGATCAGCGACCCGACGATCAGCACCGCCGGGATGATGACCGCGATGAGCAAGGAATAGGGCGGCACGTGTCGCTTGTGATCGAACCGCGCCAGCAGCTTTGAGCCGACGATCATGTCGTCGCGGCCGTAGGAGTAGATGAGCCGGCTGGCGGCGGCCTGCAGGCTCAGCGCGCACGACACGAACGAGATCAGCACGATGCAGAGGACGATCTTCGCCCCGATGCCGCCGAACGCGGTTTTCAGGATCGTGTCGATCGGATCGGGGTCCTTGCCGCTGATCACCGCGCCGAAGTCGGTGACCGACAGGATCAGGCTCAGGCACACGAAGGTGGCCGCCGAGCCGCCGACGTAGATGGTGCGGCGCATGGCCTTTGGAATTTGTATGCCGGGGTTGCGGACCTCCTCGGCGACGTCGCCGCAGGCCTCGAAACCGAAGAATTGGTAGAGCGCGATCAGGCTGGCGGCCAGGAAGGCGTAGGTGTAGCTGTGGTGGCCTTGCGCGCCGAAGCCGTGGAACAGCACGCCAAGATTGTGATGGCGCTGGGTGCACAGCAGCCAGACGCCGACCACGATGGCGCCGATCAACTCGGCGCTGAAGCCGAAGATGGCGAAGTAGCCCAGAATCTTGGTGCCGGTGAGGTTGATGACAGTGGCCAGGGCCAGCATGACGAGCGCGCACAGGACCGTGGCGTGCGGAGAAGGCTTGAAGCCGAAGACGTCTGCGACGTACGGGCCCGCGCCGTAGGCGGCGTCCGCCAGGAGCGCCAACAGTGTGAACATGTAGACCCATCCGGTCATCCATGCCCATTTGCGTCCCCACAGCCGGCGCGCCCAGGGATAGACGCCGCCGGCCACCGGGAACTGGGCCACCACTTCGCTGAAGACCAACGCCACCAACATCTGTCCGGCGCCGGCGATCAGCAGGCTCCAGATCATCGGTGGGCCGGCGGTGGACAGCGCGAATGCGAACACCGTGTAGATGCCGACCACCGGTGACAGGTAGGTGAACCCCAGCGAGAAGTTCGCCCATGGGCTCATGTCCCGCTTGAAGTCCGACTGGAAGCCCAAAGCCTTGAGCTGGGCCTGGTCCTCGTCGTCGGGCGTTATCCCCGCCGAGGTGGGCGTTTCTAAATCGTCTTGGGCCGCAATCGGTTTCGAGTCGACGGCCAAATCGCCTTCCCAACCCGCCGGGGACCGTTTGGCCGGCTTTGTGAAGAACATCTGCACTGATTCCAATCGTCGTCGAGAAAGAGGTGTGCGTGTGAAGTCCCGCACCGAGTCACGGGGTTGGCTACTTTTGCGTTGCCTCCTTGATCAATGTCGCGGCCGTGCGCTTGAGGACGTCGCGTTGTCGGGTTACGTCGGCCATCGCCTTCCGCAGCGCGATGAGCTCTTCGCGTTCGCCGGCGGCGCCGTCGTCCTCGGCGGCTGCGTTCGGCGCGACCCAGCGGCCCGCGGGGTCGTCGTGCATTCCGGTCTCGCCGGCCAGCGCGGGAATCACCTTGTGCCGCGCGCCCGCTCGGAGACGGCCCTGCTCGCCGCGCGGCGCGTTGACGACGCTGGCCACCGGTCCTATCGGGGGCATTCCACCGTAGAAACCCGGTGCGACGGTGCCGGCCTGCGGCAGACCGTCCAGCCCGGCGCTGGGCAAGGCGGCTGCGGCGAGCCGGATCGCGGGCGATGTGCCCCACGACTGCGGGACCGACAGCTTGCCGACCGACACCGACTCACCCAGGCCGGCCGACACCCCGGCCGAAGCGCCCGAGCCGGGCGAATTCACCAGGGCAGAACCGGATCCGGAGACCTGAGACGCGGCACTCGCCGGCGCGGAGAGCGAGTTCACCAACGGATTCCAGGCCGCGGCCACCGGCGGCGCGAGCGTCAACAGGGCTCCGGAAGCGTCGAAGTTCAGACCCTCGGAGAGGATCTGGTAGCCGATGGTGTTTTCGCTGAAGTTGTTGAAAAGGTCCACCAGCGAACCCGATCCGGCGGACGGGGCCGATGCGCCCGGCGACGTCGGGGCGCCCGTCGACGAAGATTGCAGCAGGTTGGGAATGTTCGACAGCGTTGACGTGGTGTTGGAGCCGCCGGTGGCGGCGGCCTTCATGACCGTGGAGTTTTGGTCGGTCGTGCCGTCCGGGTTGGTGGTCTGCTGCGGTGCCGCGAACGGCGTCAGCCGGGTGGCCGCCGCCGAGGCGCCGGTGTAGCCGTACATCGCCGCGGCGTCCTGGGCCCACATCTCGGAGTACTGCGCCTCGGTAGCCGCAATCGCCGGGGTGTTCTGCCCCAACAGGTTGGTCGACACCAGCGACGCCAACAGCGCCCGGTTGACCTCGATCTGCGGCGGCGGCACGGTAGCCGCGAACGCCGCCTCGTAAGCCGCCACCGCCGCACCCAGCTGGCTGGCCGTCTGCTGGGCCTGCGCGGCCGTGCTGTTCATCCACGACACATAGGGCGCCACCGCGGCCGCCATCGCGGCCGACGACGGACCCACCCACGGCCCGCTTGTCAGCTGCGCCGCCACGGCGCGATACGAGGTCGCCGCCGAACTCAGCTCGGAAGCCAGCTTTTCCCAGGCCGTCGCGGCCGTGACCAATGGCGCCGATCCCGCGCCCGCGTACATCCGGGCGGAATTGACCTCGGGAGGCAAGGCCGCAAAATTCAGTGTCACAGCATCGCCTCCTTGATCAGGCGGGCTGCCGCGTCGCGTTCGGTCGCCACCTCGGCGATCTCCCTGCGCAGCTTGTCGAGCTCTTCGCGTTCGCGCTCGCTCAGTGCGCTGGCGACATGCTTGCGCGTCCGCTGCGGCGCCGCGGGCATGACCGCCGCGCGCTCGTCGGCGCCCGCCTCCCCGGGGGTTGCCGGGACGACTTTTTGGCCGGCGCCGGCGCCGGCGCGTGCGCGCGACTGCTCGCCCCTGGGCGCGTTGACCAGGCTGCCCACCGGCGGGATACCGCCGAAGAAGCCGCCGGGCGCGGGGATTTCGGCCTGCGGCGCGCCGCCCAGCCCGGCCGTGGACAGCGGCGACGCGCTCCCCGCGAGCCGGATGGCGGGGGAGTCGGCCCACGTTTGCGGTACCGACAACTTGCCGACGGTGGCGGATTCGCCCAGACCCGCCGAAACCCCGGCATTGCCAAGGGAGCCCGCGGCCGGCGAATTCGCCAGGGTACCCATGCCGGCGTCCGCCGGCGACACGTCGGCCGCCGCGGCCGCCGTCGAGGGCAGCGCCAGCCCGTAGAGGCCGCCCATCAGCGGCGTGATGCCGGAAGCCGTGAACAAGGGCCCACTGATGACCAGGGCCCAGTTCCCGATGTTCTGGGTCAATTCGTTGAGACCGGTCGGTCCGCTGCTGGGGCTGAACAGGCTGCCCAGGTGCGGATCGAGGTTCGATGGGCTGACAATCGAGCCCGCCGAGATGTTCTGCAGCATGTTGGGGACGGCGTTGAGTGCCGACTGCGTGCTGGACCCGGTCGCCGATTGCCCGGCCTGGCTGACCGAAGCGGCCTGCATCGTCGTGCCGTCCGGGTTGGTGGTCTGCTGCGGTGCGGCGAACGGCGTCAGCCGGGTGGCCGCCGCCGAGGCGCCGGCGTAGCCGTACATCGCCGCGGCGTCCTGGGCCCACATCTCGGAGTACTGCGCCTCGGTGGCCGCAATCGCCGGGGTGTTCTGCCCCAACAGGTTGGTGGCCACCAGCGACGCCAACAACGCCCGGTTGACCTCGATCTGCGGCGGCGGCACGGTAGCCGCGAACGCCGCCTCGTAAGCCGCCACCGCCGCTCCCAGCTGGCTGGCCGTCTGCTGGGCCTGCGCGGCCGTGCTGTTCATCCACGACACATAGGGCGCCGCAGCGGCCGCCATCGACCCCGACGACGGGCCCACCCACGGCCCACCCGTCAGCTACGGCACGATCGCCCGATAGGCCGCGGCCGCCGGGGCCAATGCGGC
>NZ_LZJF01000191.1 GCF_001666835.1 Mycobacterium sp. E3251
ATCTCGACGATCCCGTTCGGCACCAAGACCGGCGAGATCGAGATGGACGGGCAGCGGGTCGCCGTCCCCGTCGCGACGGATCAGATGAAGATGATCGCCAAGCTGTCCGGCGGGCAGTCTTACACCGCCGGCAACGTCGCCGAGCTTTCCAAGAGCTACAACGCGATCGAGAAGGACATCGGCTACCGCACGGTGCCGGGGCCGGGCAGCGCCGGGTGGTTGCGCCTGGGCGTCATCACCGCCCTGATCGCGACGGCGCTGGCGCTGCTGATCAACCGGCGGCTCCCGGTCTGATCGCTCAGGAGGGCAGCCGGCGGTTGAGGAACAAGCCGGCCAGGATGGCGCCGGCCATCGCGACGGCCCCCAGCAGCATCCACGCCAGGCTGGCGTCGCCCTTGACGGTCTCGTAGCCGATCTGGCGCTGCCCGGCCCCGGCACCGTGCGGTAGCCGATGTCCTTCTCGATCGCGTTGTAGCTCTTGGAAAGCTCGGCGACGTTGCCGGCGGTGTAAGACTGCCCGCCGGACAGCTTGGCGATCATCTTCATCTGATCCGTCGCGACGGGGACGGCGACCCGCTGCCCGTCCATCTCGATCTCGCCGGTCTTGGTGCCGAACGGGATCGTCGAGAT